>JAXLRI010000006.1:0-312806 GCA_046331175.1 Acidimicrobiales bacterium | reverse complement strand
CGTTGGAGTCCCCGCTGCCCGAGCTGCAGGCCGCCGCCAGGGCCGCCGTCGTGAGCACCGCGCCAGCCAGGCGCGCCCGTCGTGTCCCCATGTCCCCTCCCGATCCGCCGTCGTGGCCCCGGTCGCCCCGTCCGTCGGGAGCCCCCCGAACCCCGATCCTCTCACGACCGCGCCCCGACCGGGGCTCGGGAGACGCGATCGGATCGGCGGGTCGGCGGGTCGGGCGGATCGGCGGGTCGGCCGGATCGACGGGTCGGCGGGTTGGGCGGTCGGCGGGTCGGGCGGATCGGCGGGTCGGGCGGATCGATCGCTCGATGGATCGGCGGGGCGACGGATCGAGCGGCCCGCGGGTCGAGAGGTCGACGGATCGAGCGGTCGGTGGGTCGACGGGCGCGCCGCTGCTCAGCGGCGGAAGCCGAACTCGGCGTCGACCACCTGCCCGGCCAGCGCCGCGCCGGCATCGGACACGAGGAAGGCGATGACCGCCGCGGTGTCGGCTGGCGAGGTCCAGCGGCCCGAGGGGAACCGGGCGGCGACCTCGGCGTGGAGGTGGGGCGGCGCCCACCCGGTGTCGACCGGACCCGGGTTGACGCACATCGCGGCGATGCCCGCTGGGGCCACGGCGGCGGCGATCGTGGCGGTCATCCCGTGCAGGGCCGCCTTCGAGACCTCGTAGGGCAGCTCGTCGGGCAGGGGGCCGAGGTGCTGGCCGCTGGTGAACCACACGAGCCGGCCGCCGGGCCGGGTGGGATCGTGCACGGCCGCCAGCCGCTGGGCCAGCAGGACGATGCTCCGCACGTTGACCGCCCACGTGGCGTCGAGCTCGGCGGCGGTGGTGCCGGCGAGGTCGTGGTCGGAGCTGCGGGCGTGGGCGGCCACGATGACGTCGAGCGCACCGTGGCGCGCCACGACCGCGTCCACCAGGGCGGCCGGTCCGGCCGGGTCGGCCAGGTCGTGGCGCTCCACCCCGACGGGCAGGTCGGCCGGGTTCCCACCCGACCAGGGCATGGCGTCGTCGTGCGGGGGCCAGCCGCTGGCGACCACCGTCGCCCCGCCGGCGTGCAGCGCCCGCACCACGGCGGCACCGATGCCGGCGTCGCGCGACACCCCGGTCACCAGCGCGACCCGTCCCGCCAGCGATCCGGGCTGGGACGAGGCGGGCTCGGACGAGGCGGGGCCGGACGAGGTGGGGCCGGGTGAGGTGGGCTCGGGTGAGGCGGGTTGGGGCGAGGCGGGGCCGGGCGAGGCGGCGGTCGCCGGCGTGGAGCCGGGCAGCGGTGGTCCTTCGGGCACGGTCGGGGCTCCGGAGGTCGGCGCCCGGCGGCCCGGACGGGGATGGCGGGCGGGGATGGCGGGCAGGGATGGCGGCCGGGGATGGCGGGCAGGGATGGCGGGCAGGACGGTGGGCGGGCCGGCGGGCGGGCCGGCCCGACCGTAGACGGCCGCTCCCGGCCGCGGGCAGGGTTCCGTCGGGGCCGGGGTCGAGGGGCCTCGGTGGCGACGGGGTCCCGATCGTCCGGGCGGGCCGGGTCGTCCAGGTCCGGCCGGCCGGGCCGGGGTCGGCCGGACTTTCGGTGGCTCTTAGGTGGGCTCTGCCAGGGTGGGCAGGTCCGGGGGACGGTTTCGGCGGTTCTCGTCCGCCAGCACGTGTCGAAGGGCCAGCGCATGCCGATGATCTACGACCAGGACGCCGAGCGGACCCCACCTCCCGGCACCCTCTCGCCGCCCGGGGCGCCCCCCGCCCGCCGGCCCGACCTCGACGACACGACGGTGTCGGAGGTCCCGGTGGCCGAGGTGCCGACGCCCCCGTTCGGCCAGCCCGCCGTCACCCCGCCGCCGCCGGCCTGGAACCCGCCGTCGTCGGGCGTCGCGGCCCCGTGGGCGACGCCGTCGACCGCCGCCGGCCCGGCCACCTCCGTCGCCGCCCCGCCGTACGGGGTGCCGACCGCCCGATCGGCCGTCGCACCGGGCCCGGCGTACGCGCCCGGCCCGCCCGCCGCCTCGCCCTACGCACCGGGTTCGCCGTACGCCGCCGGGCCGCCTGCCGCCTCGCCCTACGCACCGGGTTCGCCGTACGCCGCCGGGCCGCCTGCCGCCTCGCCCTACGCACCGGGTTCGCCGTACGCCGCTGGGCCGCCGCCCGGCTCCCCCTACGCGCCCGGCTCGCCGTACGCGCCCTACGGTGCGCCCCGTCCGACCTGGGACCCCCGGGCGCCGCTCCCCGGCCAACCACCGTACGGAGCGCCGCCACAGGGTCCGCGGCCGCCCCTCGGGGGTGGCGTCGCGCCGGTGCCGCCGGCGGGCTCCCGTCGTCGCGGCGCGGGGTGGACCGTCGCCGCGGTGCTCGTCGCCTTCCTCCTCGCCTTCGTCGGCGCCGGAGCGGTGGTGGCCACCGTCGGCCAGAGCCCCGCGGCCCGCACCGACTCGGCCGGCGGTCGCCTCCTGCCCACCCCGGCCGAGCCGCCGTCGACCGTCGCTCCCACCAGCCCGGTAGACCCCGGCACCGGGAGCGGCTCCAGCGGCTCGGGCTCGAACGGCAACGGCTCGGGCGGATCGGGTGGCACCCCGCGCAGCTGGACCGAGGTCGCGTCCACCATCAACGTCGGCGTGGTCGACATCCAGAGCCTGCTCGCCGGCGGCGTCGGCGCCGGGACCGGCATGGTCCTCACCGAGGACGGCGAGATCCTCACCAACAACCACGTCGTCGACGGCGCCGAGGCCATCGAGGTCACCCTCGTGACCACCGGCGACACCTACCAGGCCGACATCGTCGCCACCGATCCCACCCACGACGTGGCCCTCATCAAGCTGCAGGGCGCCTCGGGCCTCACGCCGATCCCCCTCGGCGACTCCGACCAGGTCCAGGTCGGCGACGAGATCGCCGCCATCGGCAACGCCGGGGGCAAGGGCGGCGATCCGACGGTCGCCACCGGCAGCGTGGTGGGCCTCCACCGCCAGATCCAGGCGTCGGACCAGATGGGCGGCGACGTGCAGACGCTCACCGACATGATCCAGGTCGATGCGAACGTCGTGCCGGGCGACTCGGGCGGTCCGCTGGTGTCGTCGGACGCCAAGGTCATCGGCATCAACACCGCGGCGGCCGCCGGGGCCGGAACCGGCCGCGGCCGCTACCGCACCAGCGCCAACGAGGGCTACGCCATCCCGATCAACCGGGCCATCAGCATCGTCGAGCAGCTGCGCACCACGGGCAGCCAGGGCGGCAGCAGCGGCCAGAGCCGCAACGGCAACGGCTCGAACGGCAGCAGCAACGGGAACGGTGCGAACGGGTCGAACCGGCAGGGCTCGGGGCGGGCCGTGCTCGGCGTGCAGGTCCAGGCCGCCAGCGGCGGCGGTGCCTCCGTCGTGGGCGTGGTGACGGGCAGCGGTGCCGCCAAGGCCGGGCTGCGCAGCGGCGACGTGATCGTCGAGGTCGACGGGACGGCCATCGAGGCACCGAGCGACCTCACCGAGGCGCTGAGCGGCAAGCAGGCCGGTGACCGCGTCACGGTGACCTGGGAGAACAGCAAGGGCCAGACCAAGTCGGCCCAGGTCACCCTCGGCTCGGCCTGACCTCGGGGCCCCTGGTCGACGACGCCGAGGCCGAGCCGACCCGCGGGCCCGCCGACGCGGGCGACCCGGTGCCGTGGGCGGCTCGGGCCTCCCCGTCTCGGCTGGGGCTTCTGACCGCGACGGTCGTCGCGGTGCGGGGCCGGGGCCGGGCCGGGTAGACCCTGCGCCATGACCTCGACGATCGTCGCCGCGCCCGCCGTGCGCGGCCAGGAGGAGCGGCGAGCCCGGCTCGTCACCATGAAGCGCCGGGCCTCGGCGCTGCTGGCCGTGGTGACGGCGGTGTTCATCGCCACGTCGGTGTGGGGCCACGGGGTGACCTGGGTCGGCTACGTCCACGCCATGGCCGAGGCCGCCATGATCGGCGGGCTGGCCGACTGGTTCGCCGTGGTGGCGCTGTTCCGGCACCCCCTCGGCGTGCCCATCCCGCACACGGCCATCGTGGTGGAGCGCAAGGACCAGTTCGCGGCCACGCTCGGCGACTTCATCCAGGAGACGTTCCTCACCCCCGAGGCCATCACCGCCCGTCTCCGCTCGGCCGACGTGGTGCCCCGGGTGACGGCCTGGTTGCAGCAGCCGGCCAACGCCGACCGGGTGGCCTCCGAGCTGCTCGATGGCGCCGTGCGGGTGGCCGACCTCGTGCGCGACGAGGACGTCCACCGCGTCCTCGAGGGCGTGGTGCGCGACCGCGTCGACGCCACGCCGCTCGCACCGCTGCTCGGTCGCGGCCTGGCCTTCGTGATCCGCGACGGGCGGCACCAGGAGGCGCTCGACGTCGCCCTGCGCGAGCTCGACCGCTACCTCGACGAGAACCGCGTCGACCTGCGCCGCCGGCTCGGCGACCAGTCGCCGTGGTGGCTGCCGGGCGCGGCCGAGGACCGCATCTTCGAGCGGCTCATCGACGGCGCCCGGGCCCTGATCGCCGAGATGCTCGCCGACCGCGGCCACCACCTGCGCCAGCGGTTCGAGGAGCGGCTGGTGAAGCTGGCCGACGACCTGCAGACCGACCCCGAGCTGCAGGCCCGGGGTGAGCAGCTCAAGAAGGACCTGCTCGACCAGCCCGAGGTGCGCGGCTGGGTCACCGGCCTGTGGACCGATCTGAAGGAGCACCTGCGCACCCAAGCCGAGGACCCTGACTCCGATCTGCGACGGCGCATCGCCGGCCTGGTGATCGCCGCGGGGGAGCGGGTGCGCGACGACCCCGTGCTGGCGGCCAAGCTCGAGTCGAGCCTGGAGTCGGGTGTCGGCCAGCTCGTCGCCCGCTTCCACGGCCAGATCGGCGACCTGGTCACGACCACCATCGCCCGCTGGGACGCCGCCGAGACCGCCGACCGCCTCGAGCTGCTGCTCGGCCCCGACCTGCAGTTCATCCGCATCAACGGCACCGTCGTCGGCGCCCTCGCCGGCCTCGTCCTCTACAGCATCAGCCAGCTCCTCGCCTGACCGCGATCCCCGCCAGCTCACCCCAGCCCCGCCCCGCGCCACCCCGCCCCGCGCCACCCCGCCCCGCTCCACCCCGCCCCGCTCCACCCCGCCCCGCTCCACCTACCCCAGCGAACGTTGGAGGATCCGCGCCAAGGGGTGACGCGCATCCTCCAACGTTCGTCGGGAGAGGGCGGCGCGTCGGGGCGGGGCGGGGGTGGCAGGGGGCGGGGCTCGTAGGGTGGGGGGATGCGGCTGTCGATCTGGCCTCGGCTCTCCCAGCCGGCGGGCGACGTGGTCGAGGTGGCCCGCCACGCCGATGCCACCGGGTGGGACGGCGTGTGGGTGGCCGACCACTTCATGGGCGACGGCGGCGGCTTCGGGGCCGAGGACACGCCGATGCTCGAGGCCACCGCGGTGCTCGGAGCGCTGGCGACGGCGACCGAGCGGGTCCGCATCGGGCCGCTCGTGCTCGGCGCCACCTACCGCCACCCCGCGGTGGTGGCCAGCTGGGCGGCCACGGTCGACCACCTGAGCGGCGGGCGCCTGGTGCTCGGCCTGGGCGCCGGCTGGCAGCAGAACGAGCACGACCAGTACGGCATCGAGCTGCCGCCGGTGCGCGAGCGGGTCGACCGGTTCGGCGAGCACCTGGCCGTGGTCCGGTCGCTGCTCACCGAGCCCCGCACCACCTTCGACGGTCGCTGCTACCGGCTGACCGACGCGCTGTGCGAGCCCAAGCCGGTGCAGGACCCGCTGCCGATCCTGGTCGGCGGCAAGGGCGACCGCATGCTCGGCCTCACGGCGCGGTGGGCCGACGAGTGGAACATGTGGGGCCTGCCGGAGGTCTGGGCCGGCCGGTCGGTCGTCCTCGACGCCGCCTGCGAGCGCCTCGACCGCGACCCGGCCACCATCGCCCGCTCCACCCAGGCGCTCGTCCTGCTCACCGACGACGACGAGGCGGCGCGCCGGTTCCTCGACGCCGTGGCACCCCGGGCTGCCCACGCCGGGCCGGTCGCCGGCTTCGCCGAGCTGGTCTCGGCGTGGCGCGAGGTGGGCGTCGACGAGGTGATCGTCCCCGACGCCGCCCTCGGCTCGGGCGCCCGGCGGCTCGACGCCATGGACGCCATCGCCGAGGCCGTCGCCCCCCTGCGCTGATCGCGATCGTCGCCGGTCGGCGCCACCGCCTCGCGCGCCGGCCCGGCAGCCGATCTCCTCGGTGCGCGGCCGCCGCGTCCCGGAGCGCGGGCACGATCGCTACGCTGCGTGACCCGGGCCCGAGCGGGGTCCGTGGCGGCGAAGCGGTTCGACAAGACGGCGACGGCAGGGCGGGGTCCGGGGGACGACGAGTGGTGCCACGGCGCGAGCGCAACGTGACGACGAGGACCGGCCTCGCGCTCGCCCTGCTGGTGGCGATCCTCGTCCCGCTCGGTCCGGCGGTCACCGGCTCGACCGCGGCCGGCGCGGCACCGCTGCCGCCGCCCGCCCCCGGTTCGGTCCTGGTGCCCTGTGGCCAGGCCGGCGTGCGCGGCAACGTCACCGTCGACAGCCACCTCGACCCGACGTGCACCTACACCGCCGGCTTCGACGTCACCGCCTCCGACGTCACCCTCGACTGCCAGGGCGCCACCATCGCCGGCCCGACCGACGGACCGTTCGGCCAGGGCGTCACGGTGCGGGCGCCGGTGACGGTCGCCCTGCACGGCGTGCGGGTCCGCAACTGCCACATCTCCGGCTTCGGCAACAGCCTCCGGGTCACCCGCACCGGCTTCAAGGACCTCGCCGCCGGCGTCGAGTACGACAACGCCTTCTCCGACATCGTCGTGGAGGACAGCGAGATGACCGGGTCGCGCGGCGTCGGCATCTACGTCGACGGCTACGTCACCGGCGTCACCATCCAGCGGACGAACATCCACGGCGCCGGTTCCAGCGGCGTCTACCTGGAGACCGGTTCGAAGGACAACGTCGTCCGCGACAACGACATCGTCGGCAACGGGTTCAAGGAGAACGGCGCCCAGGGCACGAAGACCGTCTTCAACGGGCTCACCGTGCGCTACTGGGGTCCGGGTCGCGAGGGCATCTCGGTCGACTCGTCCCGGTTCAACCACATCACCGGCAACCGGATCACGGGAAACAGCGCGGGCGGGATCTTCCTCTACAAGAACTGCGGCGAGTACTACATCACCCACGCCGGCAGCTGGATGGAGCGCCGCTACGGCGCCAACGGCAACCTGATCGAGGGCAACACCATCAGCAACGGCTTGCACGGCGTCTGGGTCGGGGCCCGCATGGGCGAGAACACCTACCCGATGGAGTGCAGCTCGCCGGCCTACTCCGAGGGCCCGCTCGAGCGCTACGTGCTCGACGAGGCCACCGACAACGTGGTGCGGGGCAACACCTTCAGCGACGTCACCTACGGGGTGCACGTCGAGGACGACCGCACCACCGTCGAGGGCAACACCTTCGCCGGCCCCGACGCCGGGTTCTGGGCGGTGATCATCGGCACCCGCATGCGCACGCCGGTGCTGGGCCTGCCGGTCCGGGGCACGGTGCTCCAGGGCAACTCGTCCACCATCGTCGGCAACGCCAGCCCGTACCGCTGGGTCCACGGCCAGGTCGACACCACGGTCGAGGCCAACACCGCGCTGGGCCGGGTGGTCGGCATCTGCGAGGTGCCCGAGCTGCCCCACAACCCCATGGTCATGGTGATCGCGCTGGCGGTCGAGGACCCGAACGGGCCGCCGACGCCGGCCCCCGACCTCACCGTGAAGACGCTCGGTGCCCAGGCGGCCTGCGCCGACGTCACCGCCGCCACGAGCACAACGACCACGACCGCGGCCCCGGTGGCGGCCGCCCCGGGCACCACGTCCGCCGGCTCGATCACGCCCGTCTTCACGGGCTGATCCGGCTGACGACCCGGCCGCCGATCGGCCGGAGCGTCGCCGCGACCTGGCGGGCACCCGGTCGACCGAGCCGGGGCTCGGCGGCTGACCCGGTCGACCGAGCCGGGGCCGGCGGCCGGCCCGATCCGCCCGTGGACGCCGACGGCCGATCGGTGCGCCCCCGGCGGGAGGCCCGGCGGCTACTCGGTCGAGATGGCGTCGAGGACCTTGAGCCGCGACGCCGAGAAGGCGGGCAGCAGACCGGCGCCGATGCCGCCGACGATGGCGGCGATCACCATGCCGACGAGCAGGCCCCACGGCACGGTGAAGCTCACGCCCTCGAGCTGGGCGGCGATGGCCTTGACCAGGGCGGAGCCGAACACGAAGCCGATGACCACGCCGATGGCGGTGCCCTGCAGGGCGAAGATCACCGACTCCCACATCACCATGGCCCGGGTCTGGCCCCGCTTCATGCCCACCGCGCGCAGCAGGCCGAGCTCGCGGGTGCGCTCGTAGACCGACAGCAGCAAGGTGTTGATGATGCCGAGGATGGCGATGATGATCGCCAGCACGAGCAGCACGCTGACCACGAGCAGGAGGATGTCGAGGAAGCCGGTCTGGCTGCTGGCGAACTCCGAGGCGTTCTGCACGGCGGCCGACGGCGAGATGGCCTTGACCACCGGCTTCAGGGCGGCCTGCACGTCGGCGGGGTTCGTCCCCGGCGCGACCTTCACGTAGATCTGGTTGTAGGTCTTGAACGGCGCCGTCATCCGCTTGTCGAAGCCCTCGGTGGACATGAGGGTGCCGATGCCGGTGCTCACGCCCTCGACCTCGTAGATGGCGCCGATCGTCACCGGCCCCTGGCCGCTGGCGAGGAAGTTCGACGGCAGCTTCGTGCCGACCTTCCACCCCTTGTCGTCGGCCCGCTTCTTCGGCACCGCGATCTCGTCGGGTCCGAGCTTCGCCAGGTCGCCGCTGACGGCACTGATCTTGAGGAACTGGGGCAGCGTGGCGAGGTCGGTGCCGAGCACCTGGCTGGGCGAGCCGTCGATGGTGCCGAACCCGCCCTCGATGCCGCCGGCCGACGCCACGCCGGGCACGGCCTCGATGGCCTTCAGCGAGTCGAGCGGCAGCGCCGGCTGGCCGGGGTTGGCCTGCGAGTCGACGATGAGGTCGGCGGTGAAGGCGCTGTCGAGGGCGTTGTTCACCGTGGTCTTGATCGACTGGATGAGGATGGCGAAGGTGACGATGAGGCCGACGCCGATCATCAGCGCCGAGGCGGTGGCCGCCGTGCGCCGGGGGTTCCGCATGGCGTTCTCGCCGGCCAGCCGGCCGGTGAAGGCGAAGCGCACGGGGGCGCCGATGATGCGGCTCATGGGCTTGGCGAACAGCGGACCGACGATGATCACGCCGAGGAACACCATGGCGATGCCGAGGCCGACCAGCTGCAGGTTGTCGGCGGAGAACAGCCCGAGGTAGAGGACCAGCAGCCCGAGGACTAGGAAGAGCCCACCGACCACGGCCCGGACCCTCGTGCGGCCGCCGGTGTCGACGGCCACGTCGCGCATGGCCGCCACGGGAGGGACCCGCGAGGCCCGCCACGCCGGGAAGAACCCGGACACGAGCGTGACCAGGGTGCCGACCACGATGGAGATGATGAAGGCCGACGGTTTGTAGGTGAGCCCCTCCTCGCCGAGCCCGCCGCCGGTCGAGCTCAGGGCGGCGGTGAGCAGGGTGGCCAGGCCGATGCCCAGCACGACGCCCACCAGGGACGCGAACAGGCCGACCAGCAGCGCCTCGAGGGTGACCGATCCGAGGATCTGGCGCCGCGACGCGCCCATGGCCCGCAGCAGGGCCAGCTCGCGCGTCCGCTGGGCGACGATGATCGAGAAGGTGTTGTAGATGATGAAGGCCCCCACCACGAGGGCGACGATGCCGAAGATCAGCAGGGCGATGCCGAGGAAGTCGAAGATCCGGCGGAACACGTCCTGGCTCTCGGCGGTGAACGCCTTGCCGGTGATGGCTTGGGTCTTGGCCGGCAGCGCCTGCTGGATGTCGGCGGCGAGGCGCTCCTGGGACACGCCCTCCTGGCCGGCGACGTTGATCCAGGTGAACTTGCCGGGTTCGACGACCAGCTCCTGGGCGCGCGGCGTGGTGAAGAGCGCAGCCGACGACCCGGCGTAGTTCTGGGTGGTGCCGAAGCCGGCCAACCCGGTGATGGTGAGCTCGTTCACCTTCTGGTTGGTCTGGATCTTGATCGTGTCGCCGACCTTGTACCCCGAGGTGTCGGCCGTCTTCTTGTCGAGGACCACCTCGTCACCGGTCTGGGGTGCGCGTCCCTCGAAGAGCTTCCAGCCGTTGAGCTCGGGCTTGGTCAGCCAGTTGAGGCCGAAGGTGGGTGGCCCGCCCTGGGGGTTGCCGATGCGGTCGCCGTTCTTGTCGAGGATGGCGATCTGGCCCTGGACCTGTCCCTCGGCCGCGGTCACCCCGGGCACGCCGGCGACCGTGGGCACCACGTCCTCGGAGATCGAGTCGCGGAAGGCGCCGAAGCCCGTGTCGACCTGGTTGGTCGACCGCACGACGACGTCGATGTTCTTGTAGACGTCGTCGAAGACCTTGTCGAAGCTGGCGCTCACCGTGGCGGTGAGGATCTGCGTGCCGGCCATGAAGGCGACCGACACGGCGACCGCGGCGATGGTGAGCAGCAGCCGGAGCTTGTGGGAGAAGAGCCCGCGCAGCGAGACCTTGATCATCGCGGCGCGACCCAGATCATCGGCCGACCTGCCGACCGCACTCGGACCGGGACATGGCAGCCAACCTACCAAGGCCGTGTGACGGCTCCGCCGGTCGGGGCGGACCTCGTGGTCGGATCCCCGCGATCACCCCGATCCCCCCGGCGGCCAACGGATGGGCGATGATCGGGCGAGCGCCGGCGGCGTGCGGTGTGACTCGGGAGAGGTGACGACATGGTCCTGCGCGATCCGGATCCGGTGGACGTGCGACGCGAACGGGGGCGGGCGGCGCGGGCGGCGGTGCCCCGCACCGAGCTCGGCTCGTGGGCGCGGCCTGACGGCGGACCGTCGGCGCTCGATCGCCTGCGGGCCCAGGAGCCGATCCGGGTCCCCGAGCTGCTGCCGATCCGGTACGGGCGGATGTCGGCGTCGCCGTGGACCTACCTGCGGGGGGCGGCGGCGGTGATGGCGGCCGATCTGGCGAGCGCGCCGCACACCGGCCTGGAGGTCCAGCTCTGCGGCGACGCCCACATCCTCAACTACGGCCTGTGGGCCACCCCCGAGCGCAACCTGTCGTTCGACCTCCGCGACTTCGACGAGACCCTCGCCGGCCCGTTCGAGTGGGACCTCCTCCGGCTCGTCACCAGCATCGTGGTGCTTTCCCGCGAGAACGGCGAGGACCCGGCGGTGGCCAGCGCCGGCGTCCGCGGCGCGGTGCAGGCGTACCGCGACCGCATGCGCTACTACGCCGGCGCCGACCAGATGGACATCTGGTACGACGCCATCCACCACGACGAGCTGCTGGGCTCGTTCGCCAAGCCCGCCCGCCGCGACGCCGAGCGCTTCATCGAGCGCAAGGGCCGCAAGGCGACGAGCAAGGGCGCCTTCCGGAAGCTCACCAAGGTGCACCACGGTCGCCGGCGGATCGTGGAGGACCCGCCGGCACTGACCCACCACGACGACGAGCACCGCCTCGAGATCGTGCGCCAGGTGTTCGACGAGTACCGCGACTCGCTGCCCGACGACCGCCACCACTGCATCGACCGCTTCCGCTTCGTCGACGTGGCCCGCCAGGTCGTCGGCGTGGGCAGCGTCGGCATGCGCGTCCACCTGATCCTGCTCGAGGGCTCCCACGGCGACCCCCTCTTCCTCCAGGTCAAACAGGCCGGTCCGTCGGTGTACGAGGAGCTCCTGGCCCCCAGCCCCTACGAGAACAGCGGCGCCCGCGTGGTGCAGGGCAAGCGCTACATCCAGACCGCCACCGACATCTTCGCCGGGTGGACGCGGGTCGAGGGCATCGACTTCTACGTCCGGCAGTACCGCGACATGAAGGTGATCCCCAACGCCGACCGCATCCGCCGGGTGCTGGTCGAGTTCGCCTCGGCCTGTGGCGAGGTGCTGGCCCGGGCCCACGCCAAGACCGGTGACCCGGTCGCCATCTCGGCCTACCTGGGCAAGAACGACGACGTGGTCGACGCCGCCGAGCGGTTCGCCTTCGCCTACGCCGACCAGAACGACGCCGACCACGCCGACCTCGTGGCCGCCATCGCCGACGGCACGGTGCCGAGCGCGCCGGGCTGGTGAGCCGCTCCGCCGATCGCTCCGATGGCGGCCCGTCCGACGACGGCCTCCGTGCGGCCCGGCTGGCGGCCCAGGGGCTGACGGACCGGTCGGCCTCCACCGTCGAGGACGTGGTCGAGCGCCTGCAGGCCACGCAGGCCCAG
The DNA here is from genome assembly GCA_046331175.1 of Acidimicrobiales bacterium. Classification (GTDB taxonomy): domain Bacteria; phylum Actinomycetota; class Acidimicrobiia; order Acidimicrobiales; family Acidimicrobilacustridaceae; genus JAWKIW01. The sequence goes on along the minus strand of JAXLRI010000006.1, from coordinate 300,482 downwards.
GACCTGCGCGCCGCCCGGCTGGCGGTGCGGGCCCGCAGCGTCGGGCTGACCGCGGCCGACGTCGACGCCGCCTTGTCCGACGAGCGCAGCGTCGTCGTGGGCTGGCTCAACCGGGGGACGCTGCACCTCGTCCCGGCGGCCGACTGGTGGTGGCTGCACGGGTTGACCGGCCACCGCCACGCCACGGCCGTCCGTCGCCGCCTGATCCAGGAGGGCGTGTCCGAGGAGCAGGCCGAGCGGGGCGTGGGTGTCGTGTCCGAGGCCGTTCGCTCCGGTGGGCCGATGACGCGGGACCAGCTGCGCGACGTGCTCGACGACGCGGGGGTGCCGACCGCCGGCCAGGCGCTGGTCCACGTGCTCTTCGCGGCCTCCGTCGAGGGGTTGCTGGTGCGGGGCCCGGTCGTCGACGGGCAGCAGGCCTTCGTCGACCCGGTCTCGTGGCTGGGGCCGGCTGAGGCGGTCGACGAGGACGAGGCCCTGGGCCGCCTCGCGGCCGGCTACCTCCGTGGGCACCAGCCGGCCGACGCCCGGGACCTGGCGGCGTGGAGCGGCCTCCCCCTCGGTGCCTGCCGACGAGCGTTGGCCGCGGTGGCCGATCGGACCGAGCCGTGGGGCGACGACCGCGTGCGGCTCGCCGACGACGTGCTCGTCCCCGGTGTCCCGGCCCGAGCGGGTGCGGGTTCGGGGGCGGTGCCCACCCCGGCTCGCGGTCGCCGTCGTGCCGCCGAGCTCCCCGCGCCCCGCCTGCTCGGTGGCTTTGACCCCATCCTGCACGGCTGGACCGACCGCTCGGCCTTCGTCGGCGACCACGCCGGGGTCGTCACGGTCAACGGCATCTTCCGGGCGACGGCACTGGTGGAGGGTCGGGTGGTCGGGACCTGGAAGATGGACCGCCACCGCGTCGAGCTGGCCGCGTTCGAGCGGCTCACCCCGACTGTGCGCCGGGCGCTCGAGGCCGAGGTCGCCGACGTCCAGCGCTTCCTCGGCCTGCCCGTCGACGGTGGGCTGACGATCGTCGAGGACGCCTGAGCGTCCGCCGCCACTCGGCCGTGGGCCGTCGCGTGGTGGGTGCGGGGTCGCCGCGCCTGGGTCGTCGCTGACCCCCCGGTCCGGAGCGGACGACGGTCGGGTCGCCGGGCGGAACGGCGTCGTCGCCGGGCGGGTGGCCCTCCTAGGCTCGCCGCCGTGCAGATCTCGCCGCGCTACGACGCCGACCCGCTCATCGTCCTGGACGGTCCGCCGGCGGCGGTGGCCGAGCCCACCATCCGCCAGCGCCGGCGGTTCGTGGAGGTGCTGGGGACGCTCGACGACGAGCAGTGGGCCGCCCCCAGCCGCTGCGAGGCCTGGTCGGTGCGCGACGTGGTCGTGCACCTGGCCGACACCACCGACTTCTGGGGGTTCTCGCTCCACCAGGGTCGCAAGGGCGAGCCCTCGCGCTTCCTCGCCACCTTCGACCCGGTGGCCACGCCGGTGGCCCTGGTCGCGGGCGCCGGCGACATCAGGGGCCCCCAGGCGCTCGAGCGTCTGGCGGCGTCGGTCGAGTCGTTGGCGACGCTGCTCGAGGGCCTCGACGAGGACACGTGGGCGGCCGTGGCCGAGGCCCCGCCGGGCCACGTCTCGGTCACCGCCGTGGTGCACCACGCGCTGTGGGACTCGTGGGTGCACGAGCGCGACGTGATGCTGCCGCTCGGCCTGGAGCCCGAGGTGCACGCCGACGAGGTGGTGCCCTCCCTCCGCTACGCGGCTGCGCTGGCGCCGGCCCTGCTCGTCTCCGAGGGAAGCGATCGCTCGGGGACGTTGGTGGTCGACACGGTCGATCCCACCGCGACCTTCACCGTCGCCGTCGGTCGATCCGTCTCGGTCGTCGACGGCGCGGCCGACGAGCCCGACCTCGTGCTCACGGGATCGGGCGTCGACCTGCTCGAGGCGCTGAGCATCCGGCGGCCGCTGGAGGTCGACGTGCCGGCCGGCTCGACGTGGCTCGTCAGCGGCCTGGCCGACGTGTTCGCGTCGTAGCCCGCCGACGCCGACGCCAGTCGGACCGGACCCATGCCGGTCGGCCGGGGTGGTCCGACGGCCGACGAGGTGCCCGGCCCCGGGATGCGACGTCATCTGGGCACCGGGTGACGGGCGGTGGGCCGAGGGCGCGATCGCGCCGGGCTCCCTGCACGGGTCCGGTGGGCTGCTCGAGCCGCGGGTGCCGGTCGTCGGTCAGCGGGGTCCCCGGGCCGGCGTCTGGTGGGGTGGATGGCGGGCGTCGTCGGAGGGGACGGGCTCGGCCCGGTGGGCTGCTCGGGAGGTGTCGTCGGCCGCGGCGCGGCCGCGTGCGCCGGCGTCGAGCGCGGCGGCTCGCCGCTCCCGCAGCGAGACGGCGATCACGACGAAGAAGGCGGCCATGCCGATGCCGACGAGGGCGATCAGCACGGACCAGACGGTGAGCCCCGGCACGACGCGCGCCAAGGTGGGGGTGAGCGAGGACATGGTTCGATCTCCGAGGTCGGGGTGGGCCGACGCCGAGCGGCGCGGGCACGGGAGCTCGGACCGTCGGCGCGGCCGGCGGGCCGGGGACGCCGAGGGTCGAGCTGCGACGTCGCTCTCTGGGGGAGCGGCGGTGGTTCGAGGGAGCTGGTGGTCGCCGGACGCCGGATCGGTCCGGTCGGCCGGCGCACCGGCACCGACGCGCGTGGCGGGTCGGCGTGGCGCCCCGGCCGCGGACGGCGCTGGCCGCCGGACGGAGCGCCGGGCATGGTGCCGGCGATCGGTGGCCGGGCCCACGTCGCGGACGCCGGGTCAAGCGGTGGCGGCCGGGGTCGGGTGCGCCGACGGCGGGTCAGGCGGTGGCGGCCGGTGGTGGTGGCCGGTGGTGGTGGCCGCCGCAGCGAGCGGCGGGCATGATGCCGGCCGTCGGGTCGGGTCAGGCGATGCCGGCGGCGGGCGGCGCGCCGACCAGGCGGGACCGCCAGCGCCGACGATCGAGGTCGTCGGTCGTGCGACGTCCGCTTCGGCCGGTCGTGGTCGTCCACGCCAGCGCCGCAAGGGCGAGCGCGGCGGTCGGGCCGACGGGGACGAGCGGAAGCAGGGGCCGTGCCGGCTCTGGCACGGCAGCGTGGGCCAGCGCGACGTCGGCCACGGCCGAGATGGCGGCGCGCCCGTCGTCGTTCCGTCGTTCGGCGGTGCCGGCCGAGATCGCCAGCACGAGCCCGAGCAGCGCCAGTGCGGCCAGCCGCACTGGTCGTCGGGTCACCATGTCCGCAGCCTACGGGCCGGAGGTGCCGGCCGAGCGGTGATCGGCGAGGCCGACCCCCGCCACCGAGGGGACGCGGCGCGCCGCACGACCCGACTCCGGGGAGGGGCGTGGCGAGCGGTGGGGCGCTGGTTGCCTGTCGTACGGGAAGCGGTGCGGTGCTGCCCTTCTGTGGTGCGGGGAGCGGTGCGGGCGCTGCTTGTCTGTGTGGGGGCGAGACGTGGCGGGCGCGACTGCGCACTGGCCGCCGCTCCGTGGTCGGGTCCGAGTGCCGGCCGCGAACTCGCGTGCTCGAGCGACCGATGTCCGGAGAGACTGTCGAGATGACGTGCTGCATGGTGCTCCGCCGTGCCCGGGGGTCGGCGCCCCTGGGGGTGGCACGAGCTCGATCCGGCGTGGGCCGAGCGGCTCGTCGCTGACGCCGCGATCCGGTCTGGCGACCTCGTCGTCGACGTCGGCGCCGGGACCGGCGCGCTGACGCGCCCGTTGCTGGATGCCGGGGCCCGCGTGATCGCCGTCGAACGACATCCGGGGCGCGCCGACGCGCTGGCCCGCCGGTTCGGCGACGACATCGTGCTGGTGCGGGCCGACGCCGCCGACCTGCGGTTGCCCCGCCGGCCGTTCCACGTCGTGGCCAACCCGCCGTTCGCCGTGACCACCGCGCTGCTGCGGCGGTTGCTCGCTCCCGGTAGCCGGCTGGTGAGCGCCCACGTCGTGCTCCAGTCCGCGGCAGTGCACCGCTGGACCGGATCGGGCGCGCCCGGTGCGGGTCGGTGGCGACGAGCCTTCGACGCTGAGCCCGGTCGCCCCGTCCCGCGGCGGGCCTTCCGGCCACCACCGTCGGTCGACTGCCGGGTCCTGGTCCTGCGCCATCGGTGACCGGGCGGCCCGAGGCCCGCTGCACTGGGCGGGTGCGGGCCGCGACACCGCTCGTCAGCCGGCGAGGAGGTCGAGCTGGGCGGGCTCGCCCGGGTGGGCCTGCGGTGCCTTGCCGGTGTCGTTGGGCTGGCCGGGTCGTTGGTCGGAACGGGCGCTTGCGGAGCTGGCGTCGTCCTTCGCCTCACCGCCCGTGGCGTCGATGGTCGGTTCGGCGTCGACGCCGTCATCGTCCAGGTCGATGCAGCCGCCGGGGGTGGCACCGACGGCGAGGGGATGGTCGGGTGGGACGAGGCGGCGGGATCGGCCGTGGCGGACCAGGATCCAGCGGTCGTGGGTCTTGCGGTGGTCGTGGTCGTCGCAGAGGGGTCCGAGGTTGGCCAGCGTGCGCGGCCCGTCGTCGGCGAAGCGGTGGTGGTGGTCGATCACCCAGGGTGGGTCGGGGCAGCCGTCGATGCAACACGTCGCGTGGTCGGCTTCGAGCGCGGTTCGTTGGGAGGCCGGACGGGCCCGATGCCGGTGATCTCGCACCGCTCTCCTGCGATGGTGAACCCGCGGCGCAAGGCGGCGAGGTCGATGTTGACGATCACCTTGGTGGCCCACCGCGGCGACCCGGGCCCGGCGGTGAGCCCGTCACCAGGCGCGGTGCCGTCAGCATTGCCGCCCGTCGTCGGGTCGGTGTCGTCGGCCCAGCCGACGAGCACGTCCCCCGTGCCTGGGCCGGCCGTGCCCACACTGCGGCTGCCGTCGGAGCCACGGCCGTCCTTGCCATCGCCGTTGCGGTTGGTGGCGCCCTTGCGGTTGGCGGCGCAGGCACGGGTTGGGCGGCCAGCGCGACCAGGCCGTCGAACGATGCCTGCTCGTCCGTCAGCACCGCACCCTGGCCGCGGGCCGCACGCCGGGCCTGTTCGGCCCACGGCGCCAACCCGGCCAGGATCCGGGCGATGTCGTCGGGTGGCCCCGCGGCGCGCACCCACGCCGAGCCGTCCTCGCCACGACCGTGGGTCACACACCGACGGCGCCGCACCCGCTCCACCGCCTCCCGGCCGTCACCGCGGGCGGCGGCCTTGGCGGCGCGGGCCTGCGGGCCAGGCCCTCCACCGACCCGCTGGCCGCCTCCGCCAGCAGACCACCCTCGCTGCCCGGCGCCGCCTTGGCCGCCGGGGCGATCTCACGCACCTGCTCCTTGGTCAACCGGCCCTGCCGGAGCGCGTCCTGGGTGCCATCGAGCTCGTCGAGCACCCGCGCCGCCGCCAGGTCCTTGCGGGCATCGGCCCGCGACTGACCCGTCGTGCGCGCCATCCACTCGGCCACATCGGCGTCACCCGACCCGGCCCACACCGACGTGCGCGCCATCCGCCCCGCCGCCAACAGCCGACCCCCCGCCGCCAGCCGCTCCAGCTCCGCGAACCGCTCCACCAGCACCGCCGCATCCGCGGCCGAGATCACCGACGCATCGAACCCACCGACCAGCTCGCGGACCTCGGAGACGACCGACGCCAGGACCGAACCGAGCGTCGGCGAACCGACATCGCCATGGCCCTCGACCTGGCCATCGATCTCACGGTTCTCCCTGGTGGACATGCTACGATCGTACACCTGTTCGTCTCCAAGCGCAACAGGATCACCGGAGAGCACCGAAGAATGACGGAGAGTGTCCACCATGCCGCCCGGCGCGGCCGATCATTGCGATGCGGCCCTCCGGGACTGGCCCTTGCCCAGGGGTCGCAGCGCCCGGCATGGGCCGGACGTCGAGTGCCCTGACGGCCGGCAGCATCGGCGCGGAGCACCGGCAGCATCGGCTCTGCGCGCCGGTAGGTTGGCCAGGCGGCGAACCGCCAGGGGGAGCGACGATGACCGATGTGAGCGAGCCACCAGCAGCGGCCGCGGGCACCTTCGCCATCGGGGGCGATCGGCCGGTGCGCCGCCTCGGGTTCGGGGCGATGCGCATCACCGGGCCCGGCATCTGGGGGCCGCCCGCCGACCACGACGCGTCCATCCGCGTCCTGCGGCGAGCCGTCGAGCTCGGCGTGGACCTGATCGACACCGCCGACTCGTACGGGCCGTTCGTCAGCGAGGACCTCATCGCCGAGGCGCTCCACCCGTACCCCGATGACCTCGTCGTGGCGACCAAGGGCGGGCTCACGCGCAGCGGCCCCGGCGTGTGGGAGGCGGTCGGCCGTCCCGAATACCTCCGCCAGTGCGTCGAGATGTCGCTGCGCCGCCTGCGCCTCGACACCATCGACCTGTACCAGCTGCACCGGGTCGATCCGCTGGTCCCGATCACCGAGTCCTTCGGGGCCCTCGCCGAGCTGCAGGCCCAGGGCAAGATCCGCCATCTCGGCCTGTCGAACGTGACCGTCGACGAGCTGCGGGCGGCGCAGTCGGTCGCCCCCGTCGTGTCGGTGCAGAACCGCTACAACCTCGCCGACCGGGCCAGCGAGGACCTGCTCGACGTCTGCGCCGACGAGGGCATCGGGTTCATCCCTTGGTTCCCCGTCGCCACCGGCGAGCTCGCACGCCCCGGCGGCCCGCTCGATCGCCTCGCCGTCGAGCACGGTGCCACCCCGTCCCAGCTGGCGCTCGCCTGGCTGCTGCACCGCTCACCGGTGGTCCTGCCCATCCCGGGCACGTCGTCGGTGGCCCACCTCGACGAGAACGTGGCCGCCGCGGCGATCCGCCTCGAGGCCGACGAGCTCGCCGCCCTCGAGTCGGCCGTCTGACCCGCCGTCGGCGCTGGCCGCCGTCCTGCGGTCCTGCCGTCCCGACGCCGGAGACGACGGCGGAGACGACAGCGGCCGACCCTCGGGGCCGGCCGTGTCAGGCAGCGGTGCCGCTGCTGCATGTGCTGTTGGTTGTTGTTGTTGTGCGCGAGGAGGGACTTGAACCCTCACGTCCTTGCGGACACAGGAACCTGAATCCTGCGCGTCTGCCAATTCCGCCACTCGCGCGAGTGCGTCCGGTCACGCTAGCCGATCGACCCCGGACCTCGAAAAGCCCGAAACCCGATGACCGCCGCCCGGCGGCGGCCTGATGGCCTCCGGTCGCGGCGCGGCCGTCGGGCCGACGACCGACCGGCCACGGCTCGGCGCACCGCCGCCGGCTCCGCCGGTCAGGGGGCGGGCGGCTGCCCCTGGGTAGGGTGTCGGGCCGTGGGACTGAAGGGCTTCGAACGGCGGCTCGAGAACATGGTCGAGGGCGTCTTCGCCCGCGTGTTCAAGAGCGGGCTGCGCCCGATCGAGATCGGTCGCCGGCTCACCCGCGAGATGGACGGCAGCCGGTCCCTCGACGTCCGGGGGCGCACCGTGGTGCCCAACGCCTTCTCGGTCCGCCTCAGCCAGGACGACTTCGACAGCTTCGCCGAGATCGACGACACGCTGTCGCGCGAGCTGTGCGACGCCGCCCGCGAGCACGCTCGCGAGGAGGGCTACTCGTTCATGGGCCCGGTCTCGGTCGAGTTCGAGGTCGACCCCAAGGTCCACACCGGCGAGTTCCGCATCACCGCCCGCATGCGCGAGGGCGAGGGCGGCGTGGGGGCCGGCTCGCTGCTGCTCCCCAACAACGACCGCTACGTCCTCGGCGACTGGGTGGTGTCGCTCGGTCGCCTTCCCGAGTGCGACATCACGATCACCGACTCCAACGTCAGCCGCCGCCACGCCGAGATCCGGCCCCGGGGCGACGGCTTCGTGCTCATCGACCTGGGGTCGACCAACGGCTCCCGGGTGAACGGGATGCGGGTGGCCGAGCGCGAGCTGGTCGACGGCGACGAGCTCACCTTCGGCAACACCCGCATGGTCTTCCAGGCCTCCTGACCGGCCTCGCCGAGCCGCGGACGAGCCCGGGGTCACCGGCCGGCGAGCCGACCGACCGACCAGCCGACGACCAGCCGACCGACTGGCGCGTCGACCGCCCCGACGACGCCGGCCAGCCAACCGATCACCGCGCCGACGGCTGGTCGCCCGCCCCCGGCCGCGGCGGGTCCGCGGCGGGTCCGCAACCGCCCCACCACCGACTGCCCCGGCCGTCGGGACCCGCTTCGGTAGGCTCGACGCCACGTGTCCGAGCAGCTCCTCACCGTCCTCAAGTTCTGCCTGCTCGCCCTGCTCTACCTGTTCTTCTTCCGGGTCGTGCGGGCGGTGTGGGCCGAGATCAACCCGCCGAAGCCCGGCCGGGTACCGGCGCCCGCGCCCGCTCCCGCCGGTCGGGCGCCCTCGCGCCGGCAGGCCCGCAAGGCGGCCAAGGCCGCACCCGTCCCCGCCGCGGTCGTCGTGGGCGCACCGGCGGCCGCCGTCGCCCCGGCCGCCGCGCCGGCGCCCCAGCTCGTCGTGCTCGAGCCGCCCGACCAGCGGGGCCGCTCGTACCCGCTCGGCGACGAGCTCAGCGTCGGCCGGGCCGCCGGCTGCCAGGTCACGATCGACGACACCTACGTCTCCCAGATCCACGCCCGGGTCTTCGCCCGCGACGGGCAGTTCCTCGTGGAAGACCTCGGCTCCACCAACGGCACCTACCTCAACCGCAAGAAGGTGTCGGGGCCGATGGTCATGCAGCCCGGCGACCAGCTCCAGGTCGGCAACACCGTGATGGTGCTGCGATGAGCGCCGGCCGCGTCGGCGCGCCCCGCGAGGCGGTCCGATGACCCAGCTGCGCGCCGGTTCCGCCACCGACATCGGGCGGGTCCGCCAGAGCCAGCAGGACAGCATCCTCGTCGACGGCGACAAGGTGCTGTTCGGCGTGGCCGATGGCATGGGTGGCCATCGCGGCGGCGAGGTCGCCTCCCAGGTCGCGGTCGAGACGGTGCAGGCGGCCTTCGACCAGGCCCGGCTGGACGCCCTCGTCCACGCCGTCGAGGCCGCCAACGACGCCGTCGTGCGGCGGGCCGACGGCGATCCCGACCTGCGGGGGATGGGCACCACGCTGTGCGCCATGGCCCTGGTCCACGAGGAGGACGAGGACCGCATCGCCATCGTGAACGTGGGCGACTCGCGCTTCTACCTGCTGAAGCACAACGGGACGGTGGTCGAGCAGATCAGCGAGGACCACAGCCTCGTCGAGACGCTGGTGCGCCAGGGCCAGCTGTCCGAGGACGACGCCGTCAACCACCCCCACCGCAACATCCTCACCCGCGCCCTCGGCATCGACTCCCACGTGATGGTCGACCGCTGGGAGCTGCTGCCGTTCACCGGCGACCGCTACCTGATGTGCTCCGACGGCCTGTTCAACGAGGTCGAAGAGCCCCAGATCGCCGACATCCTGCGCACCGTCGAGGACCCCACCGCCGCCGCCGAGCAGCTCGTCGCCCTGGCCAACGAGGGCGGAGGTCGCGACAACATCTCGGTCGTGGTCGTCGACGTGGTCGACGACAAGGGTCGCCGGGCCGCCGCCGACGAGGCCATGGGTCGCATCACCATGGAGATCCACGGCAACGAGGCCGTCACCGACAGCGTCGACGCCGTCGTCGCCGAGGCGGCGGTGGCCGCGGCCGGGTCGTCGGCGCCGCCTCCCCTGGTCCCACCGGCCGGTGCGTCGGTCGACGCCGGCGCGGCACCCGACGTCGCCGGCGGCGTGGCCCTCGCCGAGGCTCCCGCCGCGCCCGACGCCCGCCAGGCCCCGGTGCCCGGCGCCGCGCCCGAGCAGGTGGTGGTGGGCCCCGGCGCCCCGGCCGGGGTGGTCACCGAGGCCGCCGGCGTGCACGCGGCGCCGGCGCCGCGCAGCCGCTTCACGTGGCGGGTGGCGCTGTTCGTGGTGGTGCTGCTCGGGCTGTTCTTCGCCGTGGGCTACGCCTTCGTGTACTTCGCCAACAACACGTACTACGTCGGCCTCGAGGGCCAGAGCGTCGTCGTGTACCAGGGCCGGCCCGGCGGCGTGCTGTGGATCAAGCCGGTGGTCGTCGAGCGCACCGACCTCACGCTCGACCAGGTGCCCGACGCCCGGCGGGCCCAGCTCACCGCCGGGCAGGACGAGCCCACCGTCGACGACGCCCGCCGCTACATCGCCAACCTGCGCACCGAGGCGGCCGAGAGCAACGGCGGCACCGTGCCCGGCTCGACGCCGTCCTCCAGCACCACGCGGGCGCCCGGCGGCGCCGGCTCCGGGGGCGCGTCCAGCACCACGTCGTCGACCGCCTCCCTCGGGGGGCTCTTCGGCGGCCCCGGAACCACCGGCTGAGCCCCCGTGCGCTCCGGTCGCCGCAACACCGAGCTGGGACTGCTCGTCCTGGTGGTCATCATCACCGCCGGGGCCTACGTGCTCGCCAGCCTCGGCCAGGACGCCGCCATCCCGGTCAACATCGGACCGTTCCTGTTGGTCCTGCTCGCCCTGCTCCTGTCGGGCAACCTCGTCACCCGCCGCTTCGCCCCCGACGCCGACCCGATGCTGCTGCCGCTGGCCGGCCTGCTCAACGGCCTCGGCTACGTGATGATCGCCCGGCTCAACGAGAGCCTGGCGGGCTACCAGGCGCTGTGGACCGCGGCCGGCTTCCTCGCCTTCCTGGTCACGCTGGTGGTGATCAAGCGCATCCGCGACCTGGCGCGCTACCGCTACACCTTCATGCTCCTCGGCGTGGTGCTGCTGGCCCTGCCGCTGGTGCCGGTCATCGGCCAGGACATCAACGGGTCGCAGATCTGGGTGCGCTTCGGCCCGGTCAACTTCCAGCCCGGTGAGTTCGCCAAGATCGTGCTGGCCGTCTTCTTCGCCGGCTACCTCGTCGACAAGCGCGAGCTGCTGGCCACCCCCACCCGCCGGTTCGGCCCCGTCCTCCTGCCCGAGCCCAAGTACTTCGGCCCGCTGCTGCTGGCCTGGGGGGTGTCCCTGCTGGTGATGATCTCCCAGAAGGACCTGGGGTCCTCCCTGCTGTTCTTCGCCCTGTTCATCGTGATGCTGTGGGTGGCCACCGAGCGGGGGGCCTACCTCGCCGCCGGCATCGCGCTGTTCGCCGGCGGCGCCTACGCGGCCTGGCGGGTGTTCAGCCACGTGCAGGACCGCGTGGCCATCTGGATCGACCCCTTCAAGGACCCGTACGGCAAGGGCTTCCAGATCGTGCAGGCCGCCTTCGCCATGGCCGCCGGCGGCGTCGCCGGCAGCGGCCTCGGCCTCTCGGGGAAGATCCGCTCGTTCCCCGCCAAGGAGACCGACTTCATCTTCGCCTTCATCGCCCAGGAGCTGGGCCTGCTCGGCGCCACCGTCGTGCTGCTGGCGTTCCTGCTCATCGTCGGCGCCGGGTTCCGCATCGCGGTCCGCAGCGAGAACACCTTCGAGAAGCTGCTCGCCACCGGCCTCACGTTCCTCATCGGCTTCCAGGCGTTCATCATCCTCGCCGGCGTCACCCGCCTGCTCCCGCTCACCGGCGTCACCCTGCCGTTCGTGAGCTACGGCGGCTCGTCGCTGGTCGCCAACTACGTGTTGGTGGCCCTGCTGCTCCGCATCTCCGACGAGACCAACCGGCCGGGCACCAAGGCCACGAAGGCCCCGAAGGCGGCCAAGGCCCCGAAGGCGGCCAAGGCCCCGAAGGCCACCACGGCGGCGTCGTCGTGAACCGCCGCATCCGCTGGCTCGGGATCTTCGTGGTCATGTGCTTCCTGGCCGTGTTCGTGAAGCTCAACCAGATCCAGGTGATCGAGGCCGACGCCCTCAACGACAACCCGCTCAACGCCCGCAAGACCCAGCAGGAGTACAACCGGCCGCGCGGCACCATCTCCAGCGCCGACGGTGCGCTGCTGGCCGAGTCGGTGCCCACGCCCGAGTCGAGCGAGTTCGACCGCATCCGGCGGTACCCCGAGGGCGCGCTCTTCGGTCAGGTCACCGGCTACTTCTCGTTCCTCTACGGCTCGTCGGGCGCCGAGAAGTCCTACGACGACGTCCTCACCGGTCAGACCATCGGCCTGCAGATCCGGGGCGTGCGCGACCTGCTCGTGAACCAGTCGACGGTGGGCAACATCACGGTGTCGGTGCGCAAGGACGTCCAGCAGGTGGCCCGCGACGAGCTCGGCGGCCGGGAGGGCTCCGTGGTCGCCCTCGACCCCCGCACCGGCGAGATCCTCGCCTTCTGGAGCGACCCGTCGTTCGACCCCAACCTGCTGAGCAGCGACAGCGACGCCGCCATGCGGACGAACTGGGCGCTGTACAACCTGGCGCCGGGCAAGCCGCTGCAGGTGCACCAGTACCAGGAGCGCTACTTCCCGGGCTCCACCTTCAAGGTCGTCACCGGCGGCACCGGCCTGCAGAGCGGCAAGGTCACCAACACCAACCCGGTGTACCCGGCGGCCTCGTCGTACCTCCCGCCGCAGACCAACAAGCCGATCTCCAACTTCGGCGGTGAGGTGTGCGGCGGCACGCTGCCCCAGATCCTGCAGATCTCCTGCAACTCCGCCTTCGCCCAGATGGGCCAGGAGACCATCGGCGGCCCCGACATGATCAAGGGATCCGAGTCGTTCGGCTTCAACGACGCCCCGCCCCTCGACCTCCCCGACCCGGGCAAGAGCTTCTTCCCGACCGACGTGCTGAACAACCCGCCCAAGCTGGCCCAGGCGTCGATCGGGCAGAACGACGTGCAGGCCACGCCGCTGCAGATGGCGCTGGTCGCCTCGGCGGTGGCCAACAAGGGGTCGATCATGGTGCCGCACGTCCTCAAGGAGGTGCGCGACGCGCAGCTCAACGTGGTGCAGCGCTACGACCCCCGCGAGTGGAAGCGCCCGCTCGCCCCCGAGCACGCCGCCGAGCTGCGCAACGACATGATCGGCGTGGTCACCGGCGGCACCGGCACCAACGCCCGGCTCCCGGGCTATGAGGTGGGCGGCAAGACCGGCACCGCCCAGCTCGGCGACGGCCGGCTGCACACGTGGTTCATCTCCTTCGCCGGCCCGCCCGGGGGCGATCCGACGGTGGCGGTGGCGGTGGTCGTGCTCAACGTGCCCAACACCGGCAACGAGTCGACCGGCGGCGCCATCGCCGCCCCCATCGCCCGCGACGTCATGGCCAAGGTCCTGCAGGTCCAGGGCGTCCCGCCCAGCCGCTGAGCCCGGCCACGGCGCGACGGCCCGTCGGCCCCGACCCCGCGGTGGTCGGGCGCACCGGAGCCGGTGCCATCAACCGCAGAGGGCCGGTCGGTAGGCTTGGACGGCTATGTCGCAACAAGGGGCCACCGTCTTCAACGACCGCTACGAGCTGCACCGACGGCTGGCGCGGGGCGGCATGTCCGACGTGTACCTGGCCCGCGACCTGCTGCTCGACCGCCCCGTGGCGGTCAAGGTGCTCTTCCCCGAGTACGCCAAGGAGGAGACCTTCGTCGAGCGGTTCCGCCGCGAGGCCCAGGCCGCCGCCAACCTCAGCCACCCGAACATCGTGGCCATCTACGACTGGGGCCAGCAGTCGGGCACGTACTTCATCGTCATGGAGTACATCGAGGGCCGCAGCCTCGCCGAGATCCTGCGCACCGAGGGCCCGCTGCACCCCACGCGGGCCGCCGAGATCGCGGCCGACGTGGCCGCCGCCCTCGGCTTCGCCCACCGCAACGGCGTCGTGCACCGCGACGTGAAGCCGGGCAACGTCATGATCGGCCCGCAGGGCCAGGTGAAGGTCGCCGACTTCGGCATCGCCCAGGCGGTCGCCGGCGGGCTCAGCAGCCTCACCCAGACCGGATCGGTCATGGGCACGGCCACCTACTTCTCGCCCGAGCAGGCCCAGGGCAAGACGGTCGACCCGCGCAGCGATCTCTACTCGCTCGGCTGCGTCCTCTACGAGATGGTCGCCGCCGCGCCGCCCTTCAACGGCGACACGCCCGTCGCCATCGCCTACAAGCACGTGCAGGAGCAGCCGGCGCCGCCCAGCGCCTCGGGACTGGCCGTGCCGGCCCCGCTCGAGGCCATCGTCATGCGGTGCCTGCAGAAGAGCCCGGCCGACCGGTACCCGTCGGCCGAGGACCTCCGGGCCGACCTGCGCCGCTTCCTCGAGGGCGAGCCGGTCGAGGCGCTCGCCGGTGGGGCCGCCACCGCCGCGCTGGTGGGCGCCGGGGCGCTGGCCGGCGCCGCGGTCGGCGGCACCATGGCCACCCAGGCCATCGGCGCCACCGGTGCCGTCGCCCCCGTCGACCTCGAACCACCGGGTCCGGGCACCCAGCCACCACGCTCGCGTCGCACGGGCTGGTTCGTGGCGCTCATGATCTTCCTGCTCGCCGCGCTGGCGGCGGCGCTGTTCTACATCGCCTCCAACATCACCAAGGGCACCTCGGCCAAGCTCATCGACGTCCCCACGGTCACCGAGCTGCCCGTGGGCGAGGCCACCGCCCGGCTCGAGAGCGCCGGCTTCAAGGTCACCACCGAGCTCAAGAACGACACCACGAGGCGGCCGGGCATCGTCCTCGACCAGGATCCCAAGGGCAACACGCAGGCCGGCCAGGGCTCCACGGTGAAGCTGATCGTGTCGGGCGGCCTCGGCCAGGTGCAGGTGCCCTCGGTGCAGAACCTCACCGAGGCCAACGCCCGCCAGCTGATCGAGTCGGCCGGCCTGGTGGTCGCCGTGCAGCAGCAGCCGAGCGAGACGGTCGACAAGGGCACCGTCATCACCCAGAGCCCGTCGGCCGGCACCCTCGTCGACAAGGGCGCCACGGTCAACATCACCGTCTCGTCGGGCAAGGAGGAGGTGGAGGTCCCCGACGTGCGGGGCCAGTCCATCACCACCGCCACCAACATCTTGACCCAGGCCGGCTTCAAGGTCTCCCAGCGCGACCAGGTGTCGCCCGACGTCCCGGTCGGCAAGGTCGTCGACACCGCACCGGTGGCCGGCACCAAGGTCGCTCCCAACAGCACCATCACGCTGCTCGTGTCCACCGGCCCGCCCACCACCACGACGACGGCGCCCACCACCACGACGACGGCACCCACCACGACCACGACCGCGAAGCCCACCACCACCTCGTCGTCGACGTCGTCCACCTCGTCGACGAGCACCACCAAGAAGCCCTGACCGCCGCGCCCGGCGGCGCGACAGGGATCGGCGTGCTCAGGCCCGGGCCGCGGCCCGGTCGAGGAAGGCCTGCAGCAGCTCGTGGCCCTTCATGGTGAGGATCGACTCGGGGTGGAACTGCACCCCCTCGACGTCGTGCTCGCGGTGGCGCAGGCCCATGACGAGCCCGTCATCGGTCTCGGCGGTGATCTCGAGGCAGTCGGGGACCGAGTCGCGGGCGACCACCAGCGAGTGGTAGCGGGTGGCCTCGAGCGGGTTGGGCAGGCCGGCGAACACGCCGACGTCGTGGTGGCGGATGAGGGACGTCTTGCCGTGCATCACCTCGGGGGCGCGCACCACGTCGCCGCCGAACACCTGCCCGATGCACTGGTGGCCGAGGCAGACGCCGAACACGGGCCGCTCGCCGGCGAAGCGCTCGATCACGGCGTTGGAGAGGCCGGCGTCCTCGGGGCGCCCCGGGCCCGGGGAGATGAGCACGGCGTCGGGGTCGAAGGCGACGATCTCGTCGAGGGTGAGGGCGTCGCAGCGGTGCACCAGCGGCTCGGCGCCGAGCTCGCCCAGGTACTGGACGAGGTTGTAGACGAACGAGTCGTAGTTGTCGATCACCAGCACGCGCGGGCCCATAGGGAGCCCGACGGTAGCCCGGCCGGTTCGGCCTGCCCCAGCCGGTTGGACGTCCGGGTGCGCCGGGTCAGGCCTTCCAGGTGCCGGTGAGGAACAGGTTGCCCCAGCTCACGGTCTCGGCCTTCTTGCCGTTCGGCATGGTGAAGTCGCCCACGCCGTGGAAGGTGTCCTGGTAGGCGATCACCCACTTGGTGTGGTACAGCCAGATGTAGGGCACGTGCTCGGCGAAGTCGTCCCAGATCTTCTTGTACTCGGCGGCGCGGGCGGTGGGGTCCTCGATGCCGCGGGCGTCGTCGAGCGCCTTGTCGACCACCTCGCTCTTGTAGCGGGCGAAGTTCAGGCCGATGCCACCGCTGGTCGCCACGTTGGCGCCGTACCAGTAGTGGTAGAGGGCGTCGGGGTCGGGGCGGTCCCAGAAGTTGAACAGCAGCGAGTCGAAGTCGCCCGACACCAGCTTGAGGGTGCCGGCGGCCTCCTCGATCGACTCGATCTCGGTCTCGATCCCGACGGCCTGCCACTGCTGCTGGATCCACTGGGCGATCTGCAGGAAGTCGGTCGAGGCGATCACCGTCAGCTTGACCTTGGGCGCCTGGCCGCCGTGCGCGGCCTTGTACTCCTCCACGAGCTGCTTGGCCTTGGTCGGGTCGTAGCCCGGCATCTTGTCGCTGTCGCCCCACACCGAGTCCTTGGTGAACGGGCCGTTGGCGATGTCGAAGTTGCCCTGGTACAGCTGGTCGACGAGCTGCTGGCGGTCGAGCGCGTAGGCGGCGGCCAGGCGCAGCTTCTCGTCGGTGAAGGAGCCCTTGATGTTGTTGAACATCACGGTCTCCTCGGTGCCCTGCGAGGTGTCCACGATGACCTTGATGCCGTCGCCACCGCCCTGCTGGGAGAACTTGATGACCTCTTCGGGGCTGTCGGTGTGGATCAGGTTGAGGTCGCCGGCCTCGAGGCCCTGGCTCCGCGTCTTCGGGTCGGGGAGGGGACGGGTCTCGACCTCTTCGAGGTAGGGCAGCTGCTGGCCCTGGGCGTCCTTCTGCCAGTACTTGTCCCATCGCGTGGCCACGAGCCGAGCGCCCTTGGTCCACTCCTTGAGCTTCCACGGCCCGGTGCCCACGGGGTTGTTGGCGTCGGCGGTGTTCAGCTGGGTCGGAGCGATGATGAACCCGGTCTGGTTGGCGAGCACCAGCGGGAGGTGGGCCCACGGGGTCTTCATGTACACGCGGACGGTGAGCGGATCGACGACCTCGACCCGGTCGACGGGTCGCAGCGCAGCCCCGGTGAGGGCGCTCTTGGAGACGGCGTCGAGGTTGAGCTTGACCGCGGCGGCGTCGCACGCCTCGCCGTTGTGGAACTGGATGTTCGGCCGGATCTTGATGTCCCACTGCAAGAAGTCGGGCGTGTGGGTGAACGACTCGGCCAGGTAGGGCTGGGGCTTGCCCGCCTCGTCGAAGGCGGCGAGCGGGTCGAGCACGATCCGGGCGTTCATGAGCGCCGACGACGTCCAGCGGCTCTGCGACGGCAGGAAGCCGTCGGTCTCGCCGGCGGTGCCCACCACGATCTTGCCGCCCGGGCGCGGCGGTGCCGTCGTGGTGGTGCTGCTCTGCTGGGTGGCCTGGTTGCTGCTCGTCGACGAGCAGGCCACCCCGACCGACAGGAGCCCCACGGTGGCCATCGCGGCCACGGCGGTCCTCGAGAGCGTGCGCATCATCGTCCCCCCGTTTCGCCGGGCGCTGCCCCCCGCAGCGCGCGTGCGACCCTGCGGATCCGCCGTGGCCCGCAGCGCCTCCTCCTCTATCGGCACGGGGGGCGCCTGCCGTGAGCGCGAGGCGCGGGTACGATCCCAGGCCGTGGCCGACGCCAAGAAGGTTCCTCCGACCAAGCGCACGGGTGGCGGGCGGGTGACGCCCAAGGGCGGCGCCGCCGGCGCCAAGGCCCGCGCCGCCGCCAAGGCGGGCGACGACAAGGCCGCCGGTGCCAAGGCCGACAAGGCGACCAAGGGCGAGAAGGCCAAGCCGGCCAAGGCCCGCAAGGCCGAGCCGGCCGAGTCGACGAGCTCGTCGGGGCGCTACACCCCGCCGTCACCGCGAGCCGACCAGCTGCCCAGCCCGGCCTGGGTGCCGGTGCTGATGTTCGTGCTGTTCGGCCTCGGCATGCTGATCATCTTCTTGAACTACGTGAACCTCGTCCCCGGCGGCGAGAGCAGCAACTGGTACCTCCTCGCCGGGCTCGGGCTCATCCTCGGCGGCATCATCACCGCCACCCAGTACCGCTAGGGGCGCTGGGCCGCCGACGGCCGTCCACACGACGCCGTGGCGCGGATCCGGCCCGTCCACCGCCCGGTGGCGCTTCCCACAAGGTTGTCCCCAGGGCCGTCCCCCTTGGATGGCAGCCAGGTTGCGACCCGCCGAACGCCGTGTTGCGGCCGGGTTTCGCTCCCCACCGCTGTCCACACCCTGTGGACGAGCGGTCCGTCGTCGGGCGGGGTGGCGCGGTCGCCGGGCGGTCGACCCCGTCGCTACTCGATGGGGGCGACCAGCTCCATGTCCTCCTGGCAATGCCGGGGCGGCTGGGGGTCCTCCTCGGGGGCCACCGTCATGCGCACCTCGGCCCCGCACAGCGAGCAGCGGTACATGATCTTGACCTTGCGCAGCTCGCCCGGGGGCGGCGGCTCGGGGATCGGCTGGGCCAGGCCGCGCAGGATCGTCAGCCCCACCTTGATGATGAGCACCGCCACGGCGGCGGCGATGACGATGCGGATCAGCGTGCCCATGCGGGACCTTCCGGCGGAATGCGAGAGGGGCACCCCGTGGGGTGCCCCTCCAGCCTAGGAACTCCGAGCGCCAGGCCCGTATCCAGCGTGGACCGAACGGTGGTTCAGCCCAGGCGCTCGAGCGGTTGGCTCAGCCCAGGCGCTCGACGACACCGACTGCTTCAGCCCAGGCGCTCGATGATGGTGGCGTTGGCCGGGTCGTCTGCTCCCGCCTGCGGCGGGAGGGCCAACGCCCGGACCGGCGCCTCCGACGGGTTCAGCCCAGGCGCTCGATGATGGTGGCGTTGGCCATGCCCCCGCCCTCGCACATCGTCTGGAGGCCGTAGCGGCCGCCGGTGCGCTCCAGCTCGTTGAGCAGGGTCGCCAGCAGCTTGGTGCCCGAGCACCCGAGCGGGTGGCCGAGGGCGATGGCGCCGCCGTTGACGTTCACCTTCGCCATGTCGGGGTGCAGCTCCTTCTCCCAGGCCAGCACCACGGAGGCGAACGCCTCGTTGATCTCGACCAGGTCGATGTCGTCCATCGACAGCCCCGACTTCTCGAGCGCCTTCTGGGTGGCGGGGATCGGGCCGGTCAGCATCTCGATCGGGTCGACGCCGGCCAGGGCGAAGGTGTGGAAGCGGGCCCGCGGGGTCAGGCCGAGCTCCTTGGCCTTCTCCTCGCTCATGATCAGGGCGGCCGAGGCGCCGTCGGTGATCTGCGAGCTGTTGCCGGCGGTCACCTTGCCGTCGGGCTTGAAGGCCGGCTTCAGGTTGCCGAGCGTCTCGGCGGTGGTGCCGGGGCGCACGCCCTCGTCGGCGGTGAAGATCTCATCGGTCTCGATGAGGGCGCCGGTCTCCTTGTCGCGGGGCTTGGCCTTGACCGGGACGATCTCGTTGTCGAACCGGCCCTCCTCCTGGGCCTTGAGCGCACGCTGCTGGCTCTGGGCACCGAAGGCGTCGAGGTCGTCGCGGCTGAGGCCCCACTTGTCGGCGATGATCTCGGCGGAGATGCCCTGGGGCACGAGGCCGCCGCGGTCGGCGTAGCGCAGGCCCATGTTGTCGCCGAACGGGAAGCCGACGTCCTTGACCATGGCGGAGGCGCCCATCGGGACGAGGCTCATGACCTCGACGCCGGCAGCCACGACGATGTCGTAGGCACCGGCCATGACGCCCTGGGCGCCGAAGTGGGCCGACTGCTGCGACGACCCGCACTGGCGGTCGATGGTGGTGGCGGGCACCGACTCGGGCCACCCGGCGGCGAGCACCGCGTTGCGCCCGACGTTGAGCGACTGGGCGCCGACCTGCATGACGCAGCCCATGATGACGTCCTCGACGAGGGCGGGGTCGAGGTCGTTGCGCTCGGCCAGCGCCTTGAGGACCTCGCCGGCGAGGTCGGCCGGGTGCCAGCCCGACAGCTTGCCGTTGCGCTTGCCGCCGGCGGTCCGCACGGCGTCGACGATCACTGCGGTGGGCATGGATGGGCTCCTTTGGAGGACAGAGGTCCCTCGGGCCCGCGACGGGTGCCCGGGGTGGTCGGGGTGCGAGCGGAAAAACTAGACCGCACGGTCAAGAGTCTGCCCAGGGCGGGGATCCGACGCAACCTCGCCGCGGCGCGGGCCCGCAGCACTCGGTACCCTCGGGCCCCGCACCGGCCGGGCGGGCACGCCGGCCGGTGCCGTCGACGAACCGCCGTCGACGAACCGACGACGACCCTGGGGGGATCGGCCATGGCCACGGTGACTGACGACGAGATCCTGCAGACGGTCGAGGGCCAGACGGTCCCCAGCCGGTTCCTCGAGACGGTCGAGCGCCACGCCGACCTGGTGGCGCTGCGCTGGCGCCGCGACGACGACTCCTGGGGCGAGTGGACCTTCCGCGACTACGCCGACCGGGTGGCCCGGGTGGTCACCGGCCTGCGGAACCTCGGCGTGCAGGACGGCCAGCGCATCGTGCTGATGATGCGCAACATCCCCGACTTCCACGTCGTCGACGTCGCCGCCTACTTCGTCGGCGCCACCCCCGTGTCGATCTACAACTCCTCGTCGCCCGAGCAGGTCGAGTACCTGGTCAACCACTCCGAGGCCGTGGTGGCGGTGGTCGAGGACATCGGGTTCCTCGAGCGCTTCCTGAAGGTGCGCGACGAGCTGCCCGCACTCGCGTCGATCGTGGTGCTCGACGACCCCGACGGCCTCGCCCCCGACGACGTGCTCCAGGCCGGGTCGCTGTTCGACAACGAGCCGGCCGACCTCGTCGAGGCCGCCCAGGTCTGCTCGCCCGACCACCTCGCCACCATGATCTACACCTCGGGCACCACCGGGCCGCCCAAGGGCGTGATGCTCACCCACCGCAACATCGCCTGGACCGTCGAGAGCCTGCGCCTGGTGCTGCCCTTCGACGACTACTCCGGGAAGCGGGCCGTCTCGTACCTGCCGATGGCCCACATCGCCGAGCGCATGACCAGCCACTACCAGGGCGCCTTCCTCGGCTACACGGTCACCACCTGCCCCGACCCGTCGCGCATCGCCGAGTACCTCCGCGAGGTGCGCCCCAACTTCCTGTTCGGCGTCCCGCGGGTCTGGGAGAAGATCTACGCCGGTGTGAACGCCGCCCTGGCGGCCGATCCCGAGAAGGCCCAGCAGTTCAACGACGGCGTCGCCGCCGCCACCCCGCTGGCCGAGAAGGTCGACTGGGGCACGGCCACCGACGAGGAGGTGGCCACCTGGGACTTCCTGCAGTCGGTGTTCGCCGGCGTGCGCGGGCTGGTCGGCCTCGACGAGTGCGAGGCCGCCATCACCGGCGCCGCGCCGATCCCCGCCGACATCCTGCGGTGGTTCCGCGCCATCGGCATCCCCTTGTCGGAGATCTACGGCATGTCCGAGTCGTCGGGGCCGATGACCTGGACCGCGAACCGGGTCAAGCCCGGCACCGTCGGTCCCGCCATCCCCGGCTGCGAGGTCAAGCTGGCCGACGACGGCGAGATCATCTGTCGCGGTGGCAACGTCTTCCAGGGCTACCTGAAGGAGCCCGAGAAGACGGCCGAGGCGCTCGACGACGACGGGTGGCTGCACTCGGGTGACATCGGCGTGGTCGACGAGGACGGCTACTTCAAGATCGTCGACCGCAAGAAGGAGCTGATCATCACCGCCGGCGGCAAGAACATCTCGCCCGCCAACCTCGAGGCGGCGCTGAAGATGATCCCGCTGGTCGGCCAGGCCTGTGCGGTGGGCGACCAGAAGCCGTTCGTGTCGGCGCTGGTGGTGCTCGATCCCGAGGTCGCCCCCGCCTGGGCGTCGGCCAACGGCGTCGAGTTCGGGTCGCTCGCCGACCTGGCCACCAACGAGGTGATCGTGGCCGAGATCGAGCGTGGCCTCGCCGAGGTCATGGCCGAGTTCAACAACGCAGAGCGGGTCAAGAAGGTCCACATCATCGGCGAGGAGTGGCTGCCCGACTCCGACGTGCTCACGCCCACCTCCAAGCTCAAGCGCCGCGGCGTCCTCGCCCGCTACGAGATCGAGATCGACGAGATCTACGGGTAGGCGGCTCGCCGCGGCCGGCGCCGCCAGGTTCGACGGGGCGCGCTCGTCCGGGCGCGGGACCGCGCGCGGATCGGTGGGGGCTCGGCCGCCGGGCCGGCGCGGGACGCCGAGTAGGTTCTCGGCGTGAGCGGTGAGCCGGTCTTGGCGTGCGAGGGGCTGGTGAAGCGGTTCGGCGACCGGACCGTGGTCGACGGGGTCGGCTTCTCGATCGCCGAGGGCGAGACCTTCGGCCTGCTCGGGCCCAACGGCGCCGGCAAGACCACGACCATCTCGATGCTGTGCGGGCTGCTCGTGCCCGATGCCGGGGCCGTGCGGGTGGCGGGCCGCCCCCTGACGGCCGGCGCGGTGGAGGCCAAGTCGGCGATCGGGCTCGTGCCCCAGGACATCGCCCTGTACCCCGACCTGTCGGCGCGCGAGAACCTCGCCTTCTTCGGCCGCCTGCAGGGGATGGCCAAGGACCGCCTCGCCCGCCGCATCGCCGAGGTGCTCGACACGGTGGGCCTGGCCGATCGCGCCGACGACCGGGTCGAGAGCTACTCGGGCGGCATGAAGCGCCGGGCCAACATCGCCGCCGGCCTGCTGCACGAGCCGAAGCTGCTGGTGCTCGACGAGCCCACCGTCGGCGTCGACCCCCAGAGCCGCAACGCCATCCTCGAGTCCATCGAGGTCCTCGGCGGCCACGGGCTGTCGGTGCTCTACACCACCCACTACATGGAGGAGGCCGAGCGGCTCTGCGACCGCGTCGGCATCATCGACGAGGGTCGGCTCGTGGCCGAGGGGACCCGTCGCGAGCTCCTCGAGCGGATCGACGAGCACACTCGCATCCGGGTCGAGGCGGTCGGCGACCTCGCCGCCCTCGCCGAGGCCTGCCGGGCGCTCGACCTGGTGCAGGGCGCCACGCCCGGCGACGGGGTGGTCGAGCTGCTGGCCGACGACGGTGGTCGCGTGCTCGTGGGCGTGGTCGAGGCCGCCGAGCGGCTCGGGGCGCAGGTGGGCTCCATCGAGGTCGTCGAGCCCGACCTCGAGGCCGTCTTCCTGCACCTCACCGGCAAGGCCCTGCGGGACTAGCGGTGCCCGGCGCCCTCGTCATCGCCCGCAACGACCTGCGGCGGAGGGTGCGCGACCGCTCCTTCCTCGTGCAGGGGCTGCTCGCTCCGATCGTGTTCGCGGCCATCATCGGCCTCGCCTTCGGCGGGGGCTTCGACGTGAAGGCCCGCATCGGGATCGCCGACGCCGACGGAACGCCCATGTCGCGGGCCATCGCCGAGGGGCTCGTCGGCGCCGACGCGGGCGGGGCCGTGTCGTTCGTGGCGGTCCCCGCCGGCGACGCCGAGGCGCAGCTGGCCGCCGGCGAGGTCGACGGCGTGATCGTGCTGCCCGCCGGCTTCGGCGCCGCGGTCGACCGCTCGCAGCCCGTGGACCTCGACGTGCTCTTCGACCCCAACAAGCGGGTGTCGGGCGACATCACCCGCGCCGTGGCCGACGGCATCGCCGCTCGCGTGAACGCCGCCCGCCTGGCGGTGGCCACCGCGCTGGCCACCGGCACCCCGCCCGACGCCGCCACCCTGCCCCGCCTGGTCCAGGACGCCCAAGGGGTGCAGCTGCCCATCACCGTCGAGCTCGGCGAGGTGCAGGGCCGCTACAGCCCCGTCGCCTACTTCGCCCCGTCGATGGCCATCCTGTTCCTGTTCTTCACGCTGGGGGCCGGAGCCCGCAGCCTGATCCGCGAGCGCGACGACGGCACGCTGGCCCGCATCCGGTCGGGGCCGATCTCGGACTCGTCCATCCTGCTGGGCAAGACCGGCGGGGTCCTCGTCCTCGGGCTGGCGAGCCTCGTCGTCGTGTGGCTGGTCACCGTGGTGGTGTTCCGGGTCTCCTGGGGCGACCCGGTGGCCGTCGTGGCCATCATCTTGGCCACCGTGTTCGCGGTGTCGGGCATCTCGGTGCTCATCACCGGCCTGGCCCGCACCGACGCCCAGGCCGACGGCATGGTGTCGATGGTGGCCTTCGTGCTGGCGCTCCTCGGGGGGAACTTCCTCGCCCCGGGCACGCTGCCGCCGCTGTTCGAGAAGCTCTCGCTGCTCACGCCCAACGGGTGGGCGCTCCGGTCGTTCACCCGCATCGGCTCGGCCGGCGCCGGTCTCGTCGACGTGCTCCCGGCGGTCGGGGTGCTCGTGGCCATCGGGCTGGTGTGCGGGACCGTCGGGATGGGCGCCCTGCGGCGGAAGGTGGCGTCGTGACCACGGCGACCCCCACCGAGGCGCCGCGCTCGGCGCCCGAGGTCGACCACCCGTCGGCGGTCCGGGCGGTGCTGGCGGTGTCGGCGGTGACCTTCCGCCGCCTGCTGCGCGACAAGGTCGCGCTGTTCTTCATCCTGGTCATGCCGGTGGTGGTCATGGTGATCATCGGCTCGACGTTCGGGGCCGCCCCCCGCAGCGTCCCGGTCGGGGTGGTCGACCTCGACGGGTCGGCCGTGTCGAAGGCGTTCGTGCAGCAGCTGCGGGACGCCGGCACGGTGGCGGCCACCGACTACACCACCACGGCCGACGCCGAGGCCGACGTGCGCACCGACCGCATCGTGGCGGCGGTGGTCGTGCCCGCCGGCTTCCAGTCGGCGCTCATGGACGGCCGGTCCGTCGCCGTCCAGGTCCTGGCCGAGCCGAGCCAGACCTCCACCCAAGCGGTGCGCTCGGCCGTCGAGAGCGTCGCCGAGCAGCAGGGTGGGCCGATGGCGGCCGCCGCCTTCGCCGTGCGCGAGCGCGGCGGCGACATGGCGGCCGGGGTGACGACGGCCCAGGACGTGGCTCGGTCGCTGCCGCGGGTCGGGGTCCAGACGCGGACGGTCGGCAAGGTGGTCGCCGCCGGCTCCAACCAGTTCTCGTACACCGCGCCGTCGAACCTCGTGCTGTTCGTGTTCATCGTCTCGCTGTCCGCCGGCGGCTCGCTGGTGGAGATGCGCCGGCTCGGGGTGGCCCGGCGGATGCTGTCGGCGCCGCTGTCCACCTCGGCCGTCGTGCTGGGCGCCGGCGTCTCGCGCTTCGCCATCGCCCTGGTGCAGACGGTCCTGCTGCTGACCGTGGGCGCGGTGCTGTTCGACGTGGCGTGGGGGCCGCCGCCGGCCGTCGCCCTGCTCGGCATCCTCTTCGCGCTGGTGGCGACCGGCGCCGGCCTGCTCGTCGGCTCGGTCGTGCGCAACCAGGAGCAGGCGAGCGCCATCGGCATCCCGGTGGCCATCGGCATGGGGATGCTCGGCGGCTGCATGTGGCCCCTCGACGTGGTGCCCCCCGGCCTGCGAGCGGTCGGCTTCGCGGTGACGCCCCACGCCTGGGCGATGGAGGCCTGGACCAAGCTCATCTTCGAGGGGCAGGGGATCGGGGCCATCGCCGTCGACCTGCTCGTGCTGGCCGTGTGGGCCACCGTCCTGCTGGCCGTGGGCCTGGCCCTGTTCCGCCGGTCGCTGCTGCGGGGCACCTGAACCGACCCGGTCTGCCGCCTGGAGGTGCGTGCCACGCGCCCGACGAGTCGCGGGGGCCGTCGGTCGAGGCGTCTACGATGCCGATCGTCCGGCGGCGTGCCGGTGGACCGAGCGACCGGGGGAGAGCATGGGTGAGCTGCGCGTGGGCGCGACGGTGCGGGGTCGCGACGGCGACCTCGGCCAGCTGGACGCCGTGATCATCGACCCCACGACCCGGGCCATCACCCACATCGTGCTCACCCACGACCGGCTCGGTCCCCGGCTCCTCATCCCCGAGTCGGCGGTGGTGCAGGCCGACGCCGAGGTGGTCGAGGTCGACCTCGACCACGCCGGGCTCGACGCCTGTGACCGGTTCGACGCCCCGAACTACAACATCCCGGGCGAGGACTTCGACCACGCCGAGGTGGCCTTCGACCCCGACGCGCTGTTCCTCGAGCCCTACGCCACGCCGATGGACGGCTGGGTGCTCACGTCGCACGAGCGGGTGCCCAAGGGCGAGGTCACCATCCGCCGCGGCTCGGAGGTCTTCACCTCCGACGGCACCAAGGTCGGCCACGTCGACGAGTTCCTCGTCGATCCCGACGACGGCCACATCACCCACGTGGTGCTCCGCGAAGGACGGCTCCGCCACGTCGACGTCGTCGTGCCGGTGGGGGCGGCCACCGGGATCGAGGACGACCGGGTGGTGCTCGACCTCGACCTCACCCAGGTCGACGCCCTCGACAAGATCCCCGTGCGGCGGCACGGGCACGTGCACGGCGAGCCGGCCTAGGCGAGGCGTCGGGCGACCTCCGCCGCAGGCGCGGGAGGTGCGCCCGGCTGAGGTCCGGGCCGGCGCGGTCGCGTCAGCCGAGCGCCCGCAGCACCCGCCGCTCGTCGTCCACCCGACGCGTCGCGAGCGCGGTGAGGGCGCAGAACCAGGCCACCGTCGTCGCGGTGGCGACGATGGCATCGAGCAGCGACAGGTCGCCGGCCACGCCGTCGCGCAGGGCCAGCGCCGGCCCGAGGATCGGCACCGCGCTGGTGATCGGCGTCATCGGCAGCGTCGGGACGAGGAACACCAGGACGCCGACGGCCACGAACGGCACCGCGAAGAAGTCGCCCAGTGAGACGGCGTCGTCGGTCCCCGTGCCGATGACCCCGGCCAGGCCGCCGGCGGCCGAGGCCAGCAGGCCGAGCAGGGCGGCGGCGACCACGCCCGTCGCGAGCATGGCGACGACCTGGCCCGGCGGCTGGGAGAGGCCCTGCAGGGGCAGCGCGCTGGCGCCGACCACGATGGCGACGGCCGCGAACAGCTGGAGCGAGACGAGGGGGAAGGCGCCGAGGGCGAGACCCGTCGTCAACGAGGATCGCCGCAGCGGGAGGACGAGGAGGGGCTCGGCGCTGCGCTGCTCCCGCCCGCTGCCGGCCAGGGACGCCACCGCGGACACCACGCCGAGGCACAGCAGGCAGACCAGGGCCGACAGGGCGCGCGCCGTCTGGATCCGGTTGAGCCGCTCGTCCCGTCGCACCTCCAGCTCGTCGAGCGCGACGTTGCCCGGGACCGGCCGGTCGCCGGCGCGCACCACGTCGCCGAGCACGCCCTCCTCCACGGCCTGGAGCCGGAGCGCCAGCGTGTTGCGCGCCGTCTGGGAGTTGTCGTTGCCGCCCCGGTAGAAGATCTTCAGCTCGGTCGGCTCGCCGGCGGCGACGCGGTCGTCGAGGCCCGAGGGCAGCACGATGCCGGTCGACGCCCGAGCCGAGGTCACGGCGCCGGCGGCATCCTCGCTCGGCGTCAGCACGAGGCGGGGATCGGCGAGACGGTCGAGGAAGCGGGCGGCACCGTCGCGGTCGCCCTCGACCGCGACCCGGAAGGAGATGCCCTCGGCCCGCTCCTGGACCCGGTCGGTCACCGCCGCGCCGGCGACGGCGAAGAGCGCGAACAGGGCGCCGGTGAGCACGGTGGTGACCCATGCCCCGGGGCGCCGCAGGTAGTCGCGGGCGACGAAGCGGGCGACGAGCGCCGTCTCGGCGCGCGGGTCGGCCGGCGTCGCCACCTCAGGCCCCCCGCAGCACGAGC
The DNA here is from genome assembly GCA_046331175.1 of Acidimicrobiales bacterium. Lineage (GTDB taxonomy): Bacteria > Actinomycetota > Acidimicrobiia > Acidimicrobiales > Acidimicrobilacustridaceae > JAWKIW01. The sequence continues at coordinate 272,964 of JAXLRI010000006.1, read as the reverse complement.
CGCTCGCCGTCGAACAGCCGACCGCCGAGGCGGGTCGCTCCCCACGCCAGCAGCAGCGTCGTCCCCATGGCGACGACGACGGGACCCAGCCCGCCCGTGCCGGTGAGCAGGTTCCGGAGGGTGCCCACGAGCCCCACCACGGGCACCACGGCGACGCCGGCCGGAGGGGCGACGTCGCTCAGGGCGACGAAGGCGGCGACCATCGCCGAGACGACGAGCGCCGCGGCCGTCCCCAGCGTGACCTGCTCCTGGGTCCGGGCGGCGGTGCCGATGAGCAGCCCCATGCCGATCATCGGCAGGCACAGCACGACCGCCGACAGCGCGACCACGATGACGTCGCCGGCGGCGGCGAGGGCGCCGTCGCGGTTGGCCGTGGTCCACGCCGTGAACACCAGTACGGCCAACAGGATCGGAGACCCGGCCACCAGCCCCACGGCCAGCTCGGCCCAGCCCTTGGCCCGGGCCAGCTGGTCCCGGCGCATGGGGAGCACGAGCTGGGCGGGCAGCAGGCCCCGTGATCGACGGCCGAGGAGCCGGGTGGCGGTGCCGTTCACGAGCATGGCGGCCTGCAGCACCAGCAGGGCGGGCACCAGCTCGGCGCCCAGCGTTCGGGTGCCCTGCTGGGTGTTCTGCACGTCGGTCAGCTCGACCGGGAAGAGGCCCTGGCCCTGGCGCGGGTCCACGGCGGCCGCCTGGGCCTGGAGGAGCTGGAGGTGCTGGTCGGTGAGGCCGGCGCGCACGACGGCCAGCGCCGCCCGCGAGGCGCTGGTCGTGGCCGACCGGTGCACGACGACGCGGGCGTCACCGCCGGCGGCCACGGTGGCATCGAGGCCGTCGGGCACCTCCAGGCCGAGGTCGGCACCGCGCAGGACGGCGAGGGCGGCGTCGTCGGTCGGCACGAAGCGGAGGCGGTCGCCGGCCAGGGCGCCCAGGATGGCCCTCGCCCCGTCCCGGTCGCCCTGGACCGCCACCACGTAGGGGTCGCGGCGGACGGGGTCGGGCCCGCGGGTGGCGAGCACGGCGCCGAGCACCACGCCGAACAGGAGCAGCGGCGTGATCATCCGCACCAGCAGGGCGCGCCGGCCGCGGAACCCGTCGAGGGCCTCCTGGCGGGCGAGGGCGGCGACCGGGCCCCGTCCGACGCGGTGAGGCGTCGCTCCCCGCGATCCCCGGACGGCGGCGGGCCCGTCCGCGCCGACCGGCCGCGCCGGACCCGTCGGCCCCGTCGCTCCGGTCGGATCCGTCGGTCCGGTCGCTCCGGTCGAACCTCCCGGTCCCGGTTCGGGTTGCGCCGAGGTCGTCGTCGGGTCCGGCGTCACGCCGGTCCGACCGGGGCGCGGTCGCGCGCCTGGCCCTGCAGCGTGGCCTCGCCGAGCATGCGAACGAGGGCCTCCCGGAACGAGGCGGCGCCGGTGCTGGCCACGAGGCCGTCGGGGGTGTCGTCGACCACGACCCGACCGGCGGCGATGCCCACGACGCGGTCGGCCATGCGCTCGGCCTCGTCGAGGCGGTGGGTGGACAGCAGGACCGTCTTGCCGCCGGTGACCTCCTGGCGGCGCAACAGGTCCTCGAGCCCGGCCGACCCCACCACGTCGAGGCCCGAGGTGGGCTCGTCGAGCAGCAGGACGGGCGGGTCGTGGACGATGGCCCGGCACAGGGCCACCTTCTGGCGGTTGCCCTTCGACAGGGTCCCGGCCCGCCGGTCGAGCTGGTCGGCGAGGCCGACCAGCTCGGCGACCTCGGCGACCCGGGCGTCGGCGGCGGCGCTCGCCAACCCGTAGGCCCGAGCCGTGAACGTGAGCTGCTCGCGGATGGTGAGGCGGTCGTGGAGGCCGGGCTCCTCGGTGACGAGCCCGAGGATGCGCCGGGCGCCGGTGGGGTCGTCGGCGACGTCGACGCCGTCGAGCGACACCCGGCCCTCGTCGGGGTGCAGCAGGGTGGCGAGCACCCGCATGGTGGTGGTCTTGCCGGCGCCGTTGGGCCCGAGCAGGCCGGTCACCTGGCCCTGGGGGGCGACGAACGACACGTCGTCGAGGATGCGGACGCCGCCCAGCACCTTGACCAGCCCCTCCACCGTGATCACCGGCGAAGTCTTGCAGACCCGTCCCGAGCCGGTCGGGCCGCCCCGGTCGGCCGCCGACGCGGTGGTCGGCCCGGTGCGGTGGTGCGGGACCGCTTTCGTCGGGGCGTCGGCGATGGCAGGCTGGTCGCTCCCACCGCGATGGAGGACCGATGCCAGAGACCCCCGACATCACCAAGCTCCAGGAGCAGATCTTCGAGCTGGTCAAGCGCAGCCAGGAATCGGTCCTCGACGCCGGTCGCTCCTTCACCGACAGCGTGAGCGACGTGACCCCGGCCGACACGGCGGCCGTCGACGACCTCATCGACCGGGTCTTCGACCTCACCGAGCGGGTGCTGGCCGCCCAGCGCGACCTCGCCAAGCAGGTGGTGCAGGCGGTGACCCGACCGGTCACCGGCGACGGCGACGACGCCGCCGCCGACTGACACCCGGCCGTCGCGTCAGGGGCGGAGGCGGCCCCAGGGATCGTCGGCCCCCGGGGGCAGCGGCTCGTCGATGGCGAACACCAGCCCGGCCAGGGTGCGGTGCCGACCGGTCCGCACCACCACCTCCAGGAGGCCGGCGAGGCCCACCACCCCGAGGGCGCGCGCCTGGAGGTCGTCGTCGAGGGTCCCGTCGGCCAGCACGACCGCGACGGTGGCGCGCAGCGTGGCGGCGGTGGCCGCGCTGAGCGACCCAGGCCCGCCCTGGTCGTCCGGCTCCGGCCGGCCGCCGGGACCGGGCGCCTCCTCGTCGGGGCCGGTCCACGCCTCGGCGGTCTCGATGGCCAGCACCAGCGACGCGGGGATGCCGGCGGTCTCGGCCCGGCGCCGGTGGACCGCCCACAGCAGCCCGCAGCGCAGGCCGGCGGCGGCCTGCAGGGCCACGACCTCGCGGTGGGCGGCCGGCAGCACGGAGCCCTCGTCGAGGTGGCGGTCCAGGTCGAGGAGCGCGGCGGCGAGCTCGGGGTGGGGGAGGAGCGTGGGGACGAGGCCGTCGACGCCGGTCCGGGCGGCGTCGAGTCGCTGGCGGACCGCTTCGGCGGCGGGGCCCATCGGCGGGAGCGGGATGCGGGCCACGGGACGTCCTCTCGATCACCCGCCGGGGGGCGGGACCGGCGGCCCGACCCGTCCGGGGCCGGGCGGGGCACGCGCGGCAGGATAGGCCCGTGCTCGCCCCCACCTCCGTGGTCCACGTGCCCGACGGCATCGACGTCGATGCCGCCCTGGCGCGAACCACCGACCTCGGCATCGCCGCCCACCCCGACGACCTCGAGCTGGACCTGCTCCCCGGCGTGGTGCACTGCGTCGACGACCCCGATCGCTGGTTCACCGGCGTCGTGTGCACCGACGGCGCCGGATCGGTGCGGGTCGGTCCCTCGGTCGAGATGACCGACGACGAGCTGGTGGCCGAGCGGTGGGCCGAGCAGTGCCGGGCCGCCGACCTCGGTCGCTACGGCGCGGTGGTGGGTCTGGGCCACGCCAGCGCGCACGTCCGGGGCGACGGCCACGACGAGCTGGTCGACCAGCTGGTCGACCTGCTGCTGGCGACCAGGCCGATGCACGTGTTCACCCACAACCTGGCCGACAAGCACCAGACCCACCTGGCGGTGGCCGCCGCCGCGGTGCAGGCCGTCCGCCGGCTCGACCCGGCCGACCGGCCGTACCGCCTCGTCGGCTGCGAGGGCTGGCGCGACCTCGACTGGCTGCCGGACGGCGAGAAGGTCCTGCTCGACGTGTCGGGCTTCGAGGACCTCGCCGACGAGCTGGCCGTGGTGTTCGCCAGCCAGATCGAAGGCGCCAAGCGCTACGACCTGGCCGCCGCCGGCCGCCGGCGCGCCAACGCCACCATGCAGGAGCCTCGTGCGCTCGACCGTGCCACCCAGGTGGTGGTGGCCATGGACCTCAGCCCGCTGGTCCACAACCCCGACATCGATCCCGTCCGCTTCGTGCTGGCGGCCGTCGACCGCTTCCGCGCCGAGGTCGAGCGCGACCTCGGCCGCTGGCTCCGCTGATCGCCGGCTCGCAAGCGCGAGGCCGCGAGGGTCGCGAGGGTCGCGATCAGTCGGCGCTGCCGGCGGTCTCCAGCGTCTGGTCGGCGGTGGCGGCCACCGGGTCGTGGTGCTCCCAGATCTCCTGGATCTCCTCGAGCGAGCGGCCCTTCGTCTCGGGCACCTTGCGCCAGATCCACACGAAGGCGATCACGCTGAAGCCCGAGAACAGCCAGAAGGTGGCGGCGGTGCCGATGCCGTCCACCAGGGTGAGGAAGAACTGGCTGACGAGGAAGGCGGCGCCCCAGTTCACGGCGGTGGCCACCGACACGGCCCGGCCGCGCACCCGGTTCGGGTAGATCTCGTTGATCACCGTCCACACGACCGGCCCCAGGCTGAAGGCGAAGCTGGCGATGAACACGATGAGGCAGACCACGGTGATGATGCCGACGGTGCTCGGCCCGGTCTGGGTGGCGGTCTCGTCGAAGGCCAGGAACGCGAAGCCGACACCGGCCAGGCTGAGGGTCATGCCGACGAGGCCGGCGAGCAGCAGGGGTCGGCGGCCGACGCGGTCGACGAAGCCGACGGCGATGAAGGTGGCCAGCACGTTGACCACGCCGATGGCGTAGAGCGTGGCCTTCGCCTGCTGCTCGGGGGTGGTGAAGCCGGCCTTCGCGAAGATCTCGTTGGCGTAGTAGATGATGGCGTTGATCCCGGTGATCTGCTGGAAGACGGCGAGCCCGACGCCGACCATCAGCGGCTTGCGCAGGTTCCTCCCGAACACCTCGCCCCAGGTCGCCTGGTCGCCCTCGTCCGACAGCTCCTCCTCGACGGCGTCGAGCGCGGCCTCGACGCCGGCCGAGCCGCGGACCTCGCGCAACGTGGCGGTGGCCTCGTCGCGGCGGTGCACCTTCATGAGCCATCGGGGCGACTCGGGCATCTTCACCATGGCGAGCACGAGCAGGAAGCCCGGGACCACGGCGCCGGCCAGCATGATGCGCCAGGACCCCGAGGTCGAGAGCACGTCGTCGACGACGTAGGCGATGAGGATGCCGACCGTGATCGCCAGCTGGTAGGTCGACACGAAGCGGCCCCGCGTCTCCTTCGGCGCCATCTCGGCGGCGTAGAGCGGTGCCGCCACCGAGGCGACGCCGACCCCGAACCCGATGATGAACCGGCCGACCACGAGCACCGCGGTGTCGGGGGCGAAGCCGGACACCCCGGCACCCACCATGAACACGGCGCCCGCCAGCATCAGCGTGTGCCGACGGCCGAGCCGGTCGGCGAGCAGGCCGGCGGCGAGCGCGCCCACCAGCGCGCCGAGCGTGACCCAGCTGGTGACCACCTCCGACAGCAGCGACGAGAGGCCGAAGGCGGAGGTGATGAAGGGCAGGGCGCCCGAGATGATGCCCTGGTCGTAGCCGAACAGGATGCCGGCCAGGAGGGTGACCAGGCCGACCAGCGTCAGCCAGAGGCCCCACCGCCCGAACAGCAGCCTCCGGTCGTCGACCGCGGGCGCACCGCCGGCATCGCTCGCCGGTGCGTCGTCGGCGGCCCCGTCCACCGTCGTGGCCATGGCTCCCCCTCCGTCGTGCGGCCCCACCCCGGCGCCCCCACCGGTCCGACCTCGACGTCGACGCTAGACGGCGCTGGTGACGGCGGCCGGGATTCGGCGGTCTGCGAGCAGGCTCCCCCGGGCGCTCGCCGGTGCGTCCGGCCGGTGCGATCGGTGGGTCGCCGCCTTCTTCCGGTCGTTCGCCGGCTGCGTTCGGTCGCCGGTGCGCTCGGCTGGCCGCCGGCTGCGCCGGGTCGGTCGCCGGCTGCGCCGGGTCGGTCGCCGGCTGCGCCGGGTCGGTCGCCGGCTGCGCCGGGTCGGTCGCCGGCTGCGCCGGTCGTCAGCCGCGGGTGTTCCAGCGCTGCACGCCGCGGTACTGGTGCTCCCAGCCGAGGACCGACAGGGTGGCCGTGTCGAGCGGGAAGCGCCGGCCCTCGACGGGGGAGAAGCCGCACCAGCGGGCGGTCAGCACCCGCAGCATGTGGCCGTGGCCGAACACCGCGCAGTCGCCTCGGGCGGCGAGGCACCGGGCGATGACGCGGTCGGCGCGGGCGCCCACCTCGTCGGGCGTCTCGCCGTTGGGCCACGGGCCGGTCCAGATGGTCCAGCCCGGCACCGACTCGCGGATGGTCGGCGTCGTCACGCCCTCGTAGTCGCCGTAGTCCCACTCGAGCAGGTCGTCGTCGACCTCGGCGACGTCGCCGTAGCCGGCCAGCTCGCAGGTGCGGCGGGCCCGCGACAGCGGCGACACGAGCACCAGCGCGAACTCGCGGCCGGCCAGCAGCTCGCCCGTGGCCCGGGCCTCCTGCTCGCCGTCGGGCAGCAGGGGCAGGTCGGTGGTGCCCGTGTGGCGCCCGTTGCGGCTCCACTCGGTCGCGCCGTGGCGCACGACCACCACGTCGTGCTGGGACGCCGCCCCGTCGGCGCCCCCGGTCATGCCGGTGGCTCCTCCGGCCAGGCGTGGAACCGATCGACCAGCCGCTTGGCCTCGGCAGGACCCCACGTGCCCTTGGTGTAGGGCACCACCGGGTCGTGCTCGGTGAGGATGGGCTCGACGATCCGCCACGACTCCTCGACGGTGTCCTCGCGCGCGAACAGCGTCGGGTCGCCGATCATCGCCTCGTCGATGAGCAGCTCGTAGGGCTCGGGCCCGATGTCGGCGCGCCGGTCGGGGGCCGGGGCCAGGGTGATGGGCTCGGCCACCATCTCGTCACCGGGTCGCTTCTGCAGCCAGGTGATGGCGGCGAACGAGTTCGGCTTGGCCTCGATGCGGATCATGTTCGGGGGCAGCGGGCTGTGCTTGTCGAGCCACAGCGGACGGGGTGGCCGGTGGAAGACGATGGTCATCTCGGTGACCGTCTCGGCCATGGCCTTGCCGGCCCGCAGGAAGAACGGCACGCCGCCCCAGCGCGGCGAGTCGATGTCGAGGCGGAAGGCCCCGTAGGTCTCGGTGTCCGAACCGGGCTTCACGCCGGGCACGTCGAGGTAGCCGTCGTACTGCCCCCGGACGTAGTGGCGGGGGTCGACGGGCCGGGCGGCGGTCAGCACCTTGCCCTTCTCGTCGCGCAGGGCCTTGGCGCTCTCGTTGACCGGCTGCTCCATGGCGAACACGGCGACCATCTGCAGCAGGTGGTTCTGCATGACGTCGCGCAGGGCGCCGACCGAGTCGTAGAAGGCGCCCCGGTCTTCGACCCCGAAGGCCTCGGACATGGTGATCTTCACCGACGAGACGTAGGCCCGGTTCCACAGCGGTTCGAGCACCGCGTTGGCGAAGCGGGTGATGAGCACGCTGCGCAGCGACTCCTTGCCGAGGAAGTGGTCGATGCGGAAGATGGCCGACTCGGGGAAGTGCTCGTGCAGCGTGTCGTTGAGCTCGAGGGCCGACGCCAGGTCGCGGCCGAACGGCTTCTCGATGATGAGCCGGGCGCCGTCGTTCAGGCCGACCGAGGCGAGCCCGCCGGCGACGGTGGCGAACATCGAGGGCGGGATGGCGAGGTGGAAGATCGGGTGCTGCGCGTCGCCGATCGCCGCCTTGACCTTGGCGAAGGTCTCGGGCTCGGCGTAGTTGCCGCTCACGTAGCGGAGGTTGGCGGCCAGGGCGTCGAACGCGGCCTGGTCCCACTCCTCGCCGTCCTCGCGGATGGCGGCCTCGGCCTTGTTCACCAGGTCCTGGTCGGTCCAGTCGTCGAGGGCGACGCCGATGACCGGGATGTCGAGCAGGCCTCGGCGCTGGAGCCGGTAGACGGCTGGGAACAGCTTCTTGTGAGCGAGGTCGCCGGACGCGCCGAACATGACCAGGGTGTCCGAGCGCGGCCGTTCGCCGACCGGCTCGACGTGGTGGGGCTTGGGGTGGCGTGGCATCGGGCGAGACGTTACGCGTCGGCGGCGCCGTCCGCGGGTGCGTCGGCGTCGGTCCCGCTTCGGGGGCGCGACCACCTGGCATGCTGTCGGCGTGGCGCTGCCCATCGAGGACTACGCCGTCATCGGCGACACCGAGACCGTGGCGCTGGTGGGCCGCAACGGTTCGATCGACTGGTGGTGCGTCCCCAGGTTCGACTCGCCGCCCCCCTTCGCGGCCCTGCTCGGCACCGCCCGCAACGGCTGCTGGCGGTTGGCGCCGAAGGCGGAGGTCGTCTCGGTCGAGCGTCGCTACCGGCCCGACACGCTCATCCTCGAGACCACCTTCACCACCGCCGAAGGCGTGGTCCGCCTCACCGACTTCATGCCGATCCGCGACGGCAACCCGGCCATCGTCCGCATCGTCGAGGGGGTGTCCGGCCGCGTGGTCCTGCGCATGGACCTCGTCGCCCGCTTCGACTACGGCGCCATCGTGCCGTGGGTCCGGGCGGTCGGCCCCACGGGCGAGTCGGCGCTCGAGGGCATCGACGCGGTGGGTGGCGCCGACGGCCTGACGGTCCGGGCCTCGGTCCCGCTCGAGGGCCACGACCTCACCACCGTCGCCGAGCTCGACGTGGCCGCCGGCGACCGCCATGAGCTGCTGGCGGTCTGGCACCCGTCGTACGAGGCGGCCTCGCCGGGGTTCGACACCGAGGAGGCCCTGCAGGCGACCCAGTACTGGTGGGAGCTGTGGTGCTCGCACTGCCGGTACGACGGCGAGTGGTCCGACGAGGTGAAGCGCTCGCTCATCACCCTGAAGGCCCTCACCTACGCCCCCACCGGCGGCATCGTCGCCGCCCCCACCACCTCGCTGCCCGAGCACCTCGGCGGGGTCCGCAACTGGGACTACCGCTTCTGCTGGCTGCGCGACGCCACCTTCTCGCTGCACGCGCTGCTCGACGCCGGCTACGACGCGGAGGCGGCCGCCTGGAGCGAGTGGCTGCGCCGCGCCGTCGCCGGAGACCCCGACGACATGCAGATCATGTACGGCGTCACCGGCGAACGTCGCCTCACCGAGGCCGAGCTCGACTGGCTGCCCGGGTACGAGTCGTCCCGTCCGGTGCGCACCGGCAACGCCGCGAGCGGCCAGTTCCAGCTCGACGTCTACGGCGAGGTCATGGAGATGTTCGCCGTGGCCGCCGAGTCCGACGGTGCCCTGTCCGACGACGCCATCGACCTCGGGCGGTTCCTCGTCGAGCACGTCGAGAAGGTGTGGACCGAGCCCGACGACGGGATCTGGGAGGTCCGCGGGCCCCGGCGCCACTTCGTGCACTCCAAGGTGATGGCGTGGGTCGCCGTCGACCGTTGGGTGGCCATCTGCGACCAGCTCGGCGTCGACCGGGACCGGGTCGACCGCTGGCGCGCCCTGCGCGACGCCATCCACGACGACGTGTGCCGGCAGGGCTGGAACGCCGACGTCGGGTCGTTCACCCAGTACTACGGGTCCGACCGCCTCGATGCCAGCCTGCTCATGCTCGGCCTGGTGGGCTTCCTGCCCCCCGACGACGCGCGCGTGGTCGGCACCGTCGAGGCCGTCCAGCGCGAGCTGCTCGCCGACGGCTTCGTCCTGCGCTACCGCACCGACGTCGTGGTCCCCGCGCCCGACGAGCGCGGGGCCGACGCCGCCGCCCAGGACCCGGCGGCCGTGACGACCACCGTCGACGGCCTCCCGCCCGGGGAGGGCGCCTTCCTGCTCACCACCTTCTGGCTCGTCGACAGCCTGGTGCTCATCGGGCGGGCCGACGAGGCCCGAGCCCTGTTCGAGCGCCTGCTCTCGCTGGCCAACGACGTCGGCCTGCTGTCCGAGGAGTGGGACGTCGAGCACGGCCGCCAGCTGGGCAACTTCCCGCAGGCCTTCTCCCACATCGGCCTGATCAACTCGGCGGCCAACCTCTCGCAGGCCGCCGTCGTGGCCCAGGGCCCGCTGGTCCGCCGGGCTCGCCCGCGCAGCGACGGCCGGGCGGCGGGAGCCACGCCCTGAGCGGACGCCGTCCGACCCGGTGACCCGGCGCGGGATCAGCCGAGGTCGTCGTCGACGACGGTGAGGCCCGGTGCGCTCGCCGCGACGGTCAGGCGCTCGCGGGCGGTGGGGTCACCGCCGATGGTGAGGTCCCAGAAGGCGGTGGTCGTGCGCTCGACCATGTCGTCGTAGGGCGTCACCGGGTCCTCGAACGGCGGGGCGTGGGTTCCGCCGAGGAGCGTGACGAACATCTTCGGCGTGGAGATCGCCTCGAAGACCTCCCGTTCGGTCGAGAGCCTGAGGCTGGCGTCGGCGTCGCCGTGCATGATCAGCACGGGGACGCCCCCGCCGGCGAAGTCGTAGGCCTGCGGCATCGGGATGGGGTTGCCCGAGAGCACCTCGGCGGCGTCGATGCGCCGGTCGGTGCAGCAGGGGTTGAAGGTCAGGGCGAGGGTGGTGGCTCCCCCGAGCGACAGGCCGGCGGCGCCGATGCGCTCGGGGTCGATGCGGTCGTGGAGCAGGTCGCCGGGGTCGTCGTTGGCCGCCAGCACGCGGTCGAGCACGTACGAGACGTCACCGGGCTGCTGCCAGAGGTCACGGGCGTTGGCGGTCGCCCCCGGCACCCGGTCGTTGGTGAGCGGGAAGGCGGGAGCCACCACCACGTAGCCCGCCGCGGCCCAGGCCTGGAGCAGGTGGGTGAACTTGTCGGGGTGGCCGAACAGCCCGTGCGAGAAGACGATGAGCGGCCGGGGCCCCGGGGTGTCGGGGACGTAGACCTCGGTGACCAGCGTGCGATCGGGCCGTGCGGGGGTCTGGGTGCCGGCCGGGGTCGGGCGCGAGGCATCGACCAGCGTGCGCTGGGTGTGGGAGGCGGTGAGTGGCCGGCCGGCGACGGTCCCCGATGGCCGCATCGTGGTGACCGCGCCCGAGCCGGGCGCGGTGGCGCCGGTGCCGGCCGACCCGGCGTCCCGCTCGCTCGCCGATCCCGCGCAGGCGGCGGCCGACACCAGGACGGCGAGGGCGACGACGACGGACGCGGGGGTCGAGCGGCGGGGCATCGTGGCCGAGCCTAGGGGTGCTCCTCGGGGGGTGGCCCCCGCCGGGCCGTAGGATGCCCGGTCGTGGAGGGCCTGCCCGTCGGTGCGGCGACCATGACGGTGCTGTTCACCGACCTCGTCGGTTCGACCGCCATGCGCACCCGGCTGGGCGACGATCGGGCCGACGCGGTGCGCCGCGAGCACGACGAGCTGCTCGGGCGGGTCATCGACGAGCACCGCGGGGTGGTGGTCAAGGGCCTGGGCGACGGCCTGATGGCCACCTTCCGGGCTCCGAGCGAGGCCCTGGCCGCGGCGGTGACCATCAACCACGCCGTGGCGCGGCGAAACCGCAAGGGCGGCGAGCCGCTCGTCCTGCGGATGGGGATCAGCGTCGGCGAGGTCCGCGTCGAGGGCGACGACGTCTTCGGCACCCCGGTGGTGGAGGCCGCCCGCCTGTGCGGGAAGGCCGCCGACGAGCAGATCCTGGCGGCGGTGTGGGTCCGGGCGCTGGCCGGCTCGCGGGCGGGGGTGTCGTTCGAGCCCGTGGGCGAGCTGGTGCTCAAGGGGCTCGCCGATCCGCTCGAGGCCTACGAGGTCGACTGGCGGGCGGCCGACCGGCCGCTGGGCCTGCCGTTCCCCGACCTCGACCGGCTCGAGCGCGGCGTCCCCCTCGTCGGCCGCGACGCCGAGGTCGCCGTCCTCCGCGCTGCGTGGGAGCAGGCCCAGGCGGGGACCGGGCCGTTCGTGCTCCTGGAGGGACCCGCCGGGGTGGGCACCACCCGCCTGGCGGCCGAGGTCGCCCTGCTCGCCCACGACGGCGGCGCCACCGTCCTGTACGGACACGCCGACGCCGACGGGGGGCCGCCGTTCCGCCCGTTCGCCGAGGCCCTGCGCCACCAGCTGGCTCACCTGCCCGACGGCGCCCTGCGATCGCACCTCGGTCCCGACGCCGCCGACCTCGTGCGGCTCGTCCCCGAGCTGGCGGGCCGGCTGCCCGGCGCCGAGGCGCAGGGCGATCCGAGTCGCTCGACCGACCTGCCCGCCGCGGTCACCGGGTGGTTGTCGGCGACCTCGGCCGTCGATCCCGTGCTGCTCCTCATCGACGACCTGCACCTCGCCTCGCGCTCCACGCTCGACCTGCTCGGCGGCGTCCTCACCGCGACCGAGCCGTCGCGCCTGCTCGTCGTGGCCACGGCGGCGACGGGTCCGGGCGTCGACCGGCAGGCCCTCGACGAGCTGCTCGCCGAGCTGGCCGACGGTGGGGCGGGAGCTCCCCGATCGGTGGTGCGCGCGCCGGTCGCCGACCTCGGCCCCGACGGCACCGCCGCCGTCGTGTCGTCGCTGCTCGGCGAGGGCCTGGACGCCACGGCGGCCGACGTCGCCGAGCGCATCCACCGCGCCACCGGCGGTCGACCGCTCGCCGTTCGGCGGGTGGCCCGTCGCCTGGTGCGCACCGAGCAGGTCCGACGAGACGGTGGGCACTGGATCTGCGTCACCCCGGTCGACCAGCTCGACCTCGACGCCGCCGTCCCGGTCGACGGGCTGCGCCCGCCCGAGCGGCAGGTGCTGGCGCTGGCGGCGCTGGCGGGCGACGACCTCGACCCCGACCTGCTCGCGGCCGCCGACGCCCTGGCGGGCGATGTCCTCGCCGGCGGCACCGCCGACGTCGACGGGGTCGCCCGCGGTGAGGCGCCGCTCGCCGACGTGGTCGACGGTGCCGTGGCCGCGGGCCTGGCGCTCGGCCTGCTCGCCGAGCACCCCGATGCCCGCCGCCCGTACGCCTTCGCCCACCCGAGCGTCCGCGACGAGCTGCACCGCGCCCTGTCCTCCGCCCACCGCGCCGCGCTCGCCGTCGCGCTGGCGACCGCGCTGGAGCGCCGGATCGGCCCCGACCGCGATCGATACCTCAGCGAGCTGGCGTCGCTGTGGTCCCTGGCGGCCGCAGACCAGGGACCCGGGTCGTCCACACCCGGGCCTCCCGACCAGGACGCCGGTCGGGCCGGCGCCGGTGGTGGCGCTCCGGCGGCGGCGCGGGCCGCCGAGCACGCCGCCGCCGCCGGCGACCGGGCTCGCCGGCACCTGGCCCACGACGAGGCGGTCGCCTGGTACGGCCTCGCCCTGCGCTGGCACCGGGCCGCCGGGGACGCCGACGAGCACCGCACGGTCGACCTGCTGCTGGCGCGCGCCGAGGAGGCCGTGCGGGCCGGCGCCCCCGAGGCCGAGTCGGCTCGCCGCGAGGCGGCCACCGGCGCGGCGGCGCTGGGCGACGGTGTGGCCATGGCCCGGGCCGCGCTGGCCGGGCGGCGCCGCCCCGACCACCCGCTGCCCCTCGCCGACCCGGACCAGGTCGCCCTCCTCGCCGCCGCCCGGCGCGCGCTGCCGGCCGACCGGACCGACCAGCGGGGCCTGGTCGTCGCGTCGCTCGCGCTCGAGCTGGTGGCGATCGGCGATCCGGCGCGCGCCGACCTCGCCGCCGAGGCCGTCGCCCTGGGGGCCGAGGCGCCGGCCGACCTGCGAGCCGAGCTGGCCGCCCACCAGGTCGCTGCCCTGGCCGGGGTGCACTTCGCCACGGCTCGCCGTGAGGCGGCGGACGGGCTGGCCGCCGCCGCATCGATCGCGGTCGACCCCGCCGTGCGGCAGGCCGCCGCCGGGGTGCGGGCCGACGTCGCCCTCGAGGACGGCGACGTCGCCGGCGCCGGGGCGGCGCTGGCCGACCTCCGTGAGGAGTCGGCCCGCCTCCGTCGCTCGTCGGGCAGCTGGCTGGCGGCCGTGCGCGAGGGCGCCTTCGCGCTGCTCGTCGGCGACGTCGACCAGGCCGATGCCTTCGCCTCGGCGGCGGCCGACCTCGGGCGGCGGGCCGATGGTGCCGACGCCCTCGAGGCGGCTCGGCTCACCCGCCCCCTGCTCGTCGCCGTGCGCGGCTGGCAGGGCCGCCTCGACGTCGTGGCCGACGAGCTCGAGGCGCTGGTCGGCGCGTCACCGTCGGCCGACGGCTTCGGCGCGGCCGTGGCCCTCGCCGCCGCCGGCCGCCGCGAGCCGGCCAAGCGCGCCTACGACCGGGCGGCGGCCGCCGGCTTCGTCGTCGCCGACGGCCCGGCGGCGCTGGCGTCGCTCGCCCACCTCGCGTCGCTCGCCGCGACCTTCCGCGACCAGCGGGGAGCCGTGGTGCTCGCCACCCGCCTCGAGGCCCACGCCCGGCGCCACCCGGTGCTGGTCGTGGCGGGGCCGTGCATCGCCCACCAGCTCGGCCGGTTGGCCGGTCTGCTCGGCGACTCGGCCGGCACCGACCACTGGTTCGGCACCGCTCTCGACCTGCACCAGCAGCGAGGGTCGACGCTGTACGCGGCCGTCACCCGGGTGGCCTGGGCCGAGCAGCTCGTGTCCCGGGGCGACGTCGACGCCGCCCGTCGCCTGGCTGGTCCGGCTGCGCTGACCGGTCGCGCCCAGGGCGCGCCGGCCCTGGAGGCCACCGCCCTGGCCGTGCTGGCCGAGGCCGTCCCCGCCTGATCATCGAGGTGGTCGTCGACCGGTCGACGAGCGCGTGACCGACCGGAGCGGCCCCGCTCCCGGGCTCAGTAGTGCTCTTCGACCTGGCGGTAGATGTGGATCGGCATGGCGACCACGACGGTGTTCGGCCGCATGCGCAGCCGCGTGCGCAGCACCAGCGCGCTCTGGTTGTGCAGGAGCTGCTCCCACCAGTGCTTGAGCACGAACTCGGGGATGATCACGGTGACGACGTCGTCGTCGACCTCCTCGTCGAGCTCGTCGATGAGGCGCATCACCGGACCGCTCAGCTCGCGGTAGGGCGAGTAGAGCGTGCGCAGCTCGACCGGGACCTCGTGCTGCTCCCACTGGTTCTGGATGCGCTCCTGGTCCTCGGCGCTGTGGACCACCGACACGGCGAGCAGCCGATCCGGGCTCAGGGAGCGGGCGTAGGTGATCGCCTCGAGCACGCCCCGGTGCACGTTGCCGACGAGCAGGACGACGGTGTGGGTCTTGCGGCGGGTGCGGTAGTCGTCGGGCACGGCGATGGCGTCGCTGACCCGTCGGTAGTGGCGGTGGATCCCCTTGAACAGCATCACGATGAACGGGATCAGCACCACGGGGATCCAGGCGCCGATGGCGAACTTCGACACGACCACGACGACCAGCACGATGGCCGTGGCGACGGCGCCCACCGCGTTGATCACCTGCGACCGCTTCCACCCCTTCTCGCGCAGCGCCCGGTGGTGCTTGACCATGCCGGCCTGCGAGAGCGTGAACCCGGTGAACACGCCCACCGCGTACAGCGGGATCAGGGCGTTGGTCTCGCCCCGGAAGGCCACCACGAGGATGGCGGCGACCGCGGCCAGCACGAGGATGCCGTTGGAGAACACCAGCCGGTCGCCCCGGTTGGAGAGCTGGCGGGGCAGGAAGCCGTCGGCGGCGATGATCGACGAGACGCGGGGGAAGTCGGCGAAGGCGGTGTTGGCCGCCAGGATCAGGATGGCGAAGGTCGAGAACTGCAGGATGTAGTAGAGGATCGTCTTGCCGCCGTAGACGTACTCGGCCATGGTCGACAGCAGCGTCTGGTAGTTGGCGGTGCCCGGCTCGATCACGGTGGGCTGGATGTTGTGGGCCAGGATCGAGATGCCCATGAAGGCGGTGCCGAGGATGAGGCCCATGGCCACCAGCGTCGTGGCGGCGTTGTGGGACTCGGGCTTCTTGAAGGCGGGCACGCCGTTGGAGATGGCCTCGACGCCGGTGAGGGCGACGGCACCCGACGAGAAGGCCCGCAGGAGCAGGAAGACGCCGACGGTGCCGAACAGCGGGAGCCCGGCGGCATCGAGCTGGCCGCCGTGGCTCGAGGCCAGCTCGGTGAGGGCCTCCTCGTTGGGGGCCATGGCCGGCAGGCCCTGGACGAACACCCGGAACAGCCCGTAGCCCACCAGGATCGTCAGGCTGACGATGTAGGTGTAGACGGGTGGGGCGAAGAGCTTGCCCGACTCCTTGGTGCCGCGGAGGTTGGCCAGGCCCATGACGAGGATGGCTGCCAGGCACAGCGGGATGACGTAGGGCCTGAGCGGCTCGACCGCGGAGGTGATGGCGGCGATGCCGGCTGACACCGACACGGCGACGGTGAGGATGTAGTCGACGAGCAGCGACGCACCGGCGACCAGCGCGGGCGTCTCGCCGAGGTTCTCCCGGCTCACCACGTAGGAGCCGCCGCCGTTGGGGTACGCGTAGATCGTCTGGCGGTAGCTGAAGATCACCAGCGTCAGGAGGATGGCGACGATGATCGAGATCGGCACCAGGTCGTCGAGGGCGGCCAGGCCGGCCACCGGCACCAGCACGAGGAGGATCTCCTCGGTGGCGTAGGCCGTGGAGGAGATGGCGTCGGAGGCGAACACGGTGAGCGCCGTCGGGCGGCCCAGCCTCGTGTGGTGCTCCTCCGACGAGGCGATCGGTGGCCCCACCACCAGCCGCTTCAGCGCTGAGTACATCAAGCCCTCTTCCCGATGCGTGGCCCACTGGCTCCCGGGGGCCTCGGCAGTCGCCGACGTCGGGGATCGTAGGCGTGCGCCTGACCCCCGAACGAGTTCCGAACGGCCCCCGGCGACGATTTCGGCCCTGTGGAGACAGGTTCCGGTCAGAGTCCTGTCGGTCTGCCGCGAGGAGCGGCGGATCGGGCCTCCGCGGCGGTCCCTCCGATTGAGGCCGGTCCGCGTGCGACCGTAGAGTGGCGGCCCGGCCCGCCGGGCCGTGGGAGGAGTGTGCCGTGCACGTCGTCGTCGTCGGGTGTGGTCGGGTCGGTTCCGGCCTGGCCTCGACCCTCGAGAGCGAGGGCCACTCGGTGGCCGTCATCGACAAGCGTCCCCAGGCCTTCGCCCGGCTGCCCACCGGGTTCCAGGGCCGGCGCATCGTCGGCATCGGCTTCGACCGCAGCCGGCTCCTGGAGGCCGGCATCGAGCAGGCCGCCGCCGTCGCCGCCGTCACCAACGGCGACAACTCCAACATCGTGGTGGCGCGGGTCGCACGTGAGGCCTTCCAGGTCGAACGGGTGGTCGCCCGCATCTACGACTCCCGCCGGGCCGCCATCTACGAGCGCCTCGGCATCCCGACCGTGGCCACCGTGCAGTGGGCCACCGAGCGGGTGCTGCGCCGCATCCTCCCCGACGCCCCGGGCGTCGAGTGGATCGACCCGAGCGCCCGCGTGTGCGTCGTCGAGCGGCCCATCCCGTCGGCGTGGGCCGGCCGTCCGCTCGGCGAGATCGAGGTGCCCGGCGTCGCCCGGGTGATGGGGCTGACCCGGCTCGGCGAGGCCACGGTGCCCACCGACTCGGTCGTCCTCCAGGAGGGCGACGTGGTCTGGGCCTCGGTCGCCGGCGACCGCATCGACGACTACGACAAGGTGCTGCAGAGCGGCCCGGGCAAGGGAGGCCACTGATGCGAGTCGTGATCGCCGGCGGCGGCAACGTCGGCACCTACATCGCGTCCGAGCTGCGCAAGGGCGACCACGAGGTCCTCATCGTCGAGGTCGACGGGGCCCGGGTCGCCGACATGCAGACCAAGGGCGAGCCCGAAGGCGTCATCTGGCTGCAGGCCGATGGCTGCGAGGTCTCCGAGCTGGTGCGGGCCGAGCCCGAGAAGGCCGACGTCATGGTGGCCGTCACCGGTGACGACGAGGACAACCTCGTCATCTCCCTGCTGGCCAAGCAGGAGTTCGGCGTGCCCCGCGTGGTGGCCCGCATCAACAACCCCAGCAACGAGTGGCTCTTCAACGAGAGCTGGGGCGTCGACGTGTCGGTGTCCACCCCCCACCTCCTCACCGCGCTGGTCGAGGAGGCGGTGTCGGTCGGCAGCCTCGTGCGGCTGCTGTCGTTCGAGGGCGGCCGGGCCCGCCTCGTCGAGGTCACCCTCGCCGACGACTCGCCGGCCGACGGCCAGGAGGTCCAGCAGCTGGGCTTCCCGCGCGACTCCACGGTGGTGGCCCTGGTCCGCCAGGACCACGTCGTGGTGCCCCGCGGCGACACCGTCGTGCGCGCCGGTGACGAGGTGCTCGTCCTCGTGACGGGCGAGTCCGAGGACGAGGTCCGCCGCCTGCTGATCGGCTGACGGCGCCGCCGCCCGCGGCGCCGGGCACGAGGTCACCGGCCGCGGCGCCTCGCGCCCGCGGTCCAGGCCGCGCTACAGGAGCGTGTAGCCCGGGTTGAGCAGCAGCAGGCGGTTGCGCTCGAGCCGGCCCACGCCCTCGAGCAGGATGCTGCGGCCCGGGTCGAGCCCGCCGATGCGCTTGGTGCCGGTGAACACCGCCACGGCTCGGCCCGAGCCGTCCACCACCGTGACCTCGAGCGACGGGGAGCCGGCGCGGGGCACGACCTGCAGGCCCTGCACCTCGCCGCCGATGCGGACCGGGATGCGGGGGTTGGCCTCGGCGATGGGGGTCACGTCGAGGCCCTGGTAGCGCTCCTGGAGCCGCTGCTGGTCGAGCTGCTCGACCGTGGCGTTCAGCTTCTTGCGGAGCTTGGAGAAGGCCATGCCCCGCAGGTTCGCGCGCCGCGACGGCCGCGAGCCAGCGGCACCTGACCACGGCGCGGCGGGGAACGCGGGACCGGCATGCTTCTGGCAGAAGTCTGAACCAGAACTTGCCGGACCGACGGATCGGCACCGGTCCGCAGGTCGGGACCGACCCGGCCGAGCCGGAGGTGGGGACGGGTCGCCGGACTCGGGCGGGGCCGCGACGGCCCTGGACAGACGAAGGGCATTTCCGGAAACGCTGGCGTTGCCCCGGCATGCCCCACCTGGTATCCTCGACCCCCGAGAGGGGAGTACCCCGCAAGCAGGTGGTTCGTCAGCACGGCGGCTTCGGCCCCCGGGCCACCTGGCTCCCACGGGAGTGGGGGAGACCTCCGGTGACGTCGGGCCCGCGCCCGCCGTCGTCACACCCGTGACCCCGACCGGAGCCCGACGTGCCCCCTTCCCCCTCATCCGCACCCCCTGAGTCCACTCGCAGCTCGGGATCCGCCTGGGCCGCCACCGATGCGGTCGACGTGGCGGCGGCGCTCGAGGTCGACCCGTCGACCGGCCTGTCGTCGGCCGAGGTGCGCGAGCGCGCCGAGCGCCACGGGCCCAACCGCCTGGCCGAACCGCCCCGGCGACCCCGGTGGCTGCGGTTCCTCGACCAGTTCCGCTCGACCCTCGTGCTCATCCTGGCCGGCGCCGCCGTCGTGGCCCTGGCCTTCGGAGACGTCAAGGACCCGATCATCATCGGCGTCGTCCTGCTGATCAACGCCGTGCTCGGCTACCTCCAGGAGGCCAAGGCCGAGTCCGCCCTCGACGCGCTCCAGCAGATGCTCGTCGCCACCGTGCGCGTTCGCCGCGACGACGCGGTCACCCAGGTGCCCGCCGACGAGCTGGTGCCCGGTGACGTCGTCCTGCTCGAGGCGGGCGACCGGGTCCCTGCGGATGGCCGCATCCTGCTCGCCGCCAACGCCGAGGTCGACGAGGCCGCCTTCACCGGCGAGTCGCTGCCCGTGGCCAAGTCCGCCGACCCGGTGGCCGACGGCGCGGCGGCGCTCGCCGACCAGCACTCGATGGCCTTCCTCAACACCACCGTGGTCCGGGGCCGCGTCGAGCTGGTCGTCACCGAGATCGGCATGGCCACCCAGATGGGGCGGGTCGCCGAGATGATGCACGAGGCCGACCCCGGGCCCACGCCGCTCCAGGTGCAGCTCGACACGCTCGGCAAGCGGCTGGCCATGGTGGCTGTCGCCGCCGTCTCGGCCGTGTTCGTCATCCAGCTGCTCCAGGGCAGCGACTTCGCCGACGCCATGCTCGGCGCCGTGGCCCTGGCGGTGGCCGCCATCCCCGAGGGGCTGCCGGCGGTCGTCACGGTCACCCTCGCCCTCGGCGTGCGCCAGATGGCCATCCGCAACGCCATCGTGAAGCGGCTGGCCTCGGTCGAGACGCTGGGCTCCACCTCGGTCATCTGCTCGGACAAGACCGGCACGCTCACGCTCAACCAGATGACCGCCCGCACGGTCGTGCGCGCCGGGGTGGTCGTCCACGTCGACGGCGAGGGCTACCGGCCGATCGGCGACCTGCACACCGAGGGCGGCGTCCCGATGCCCGAGATGGACGGCGCGCTGGTGGCCGGCCTGCTCTGCAACGACGCCGCCCTGCGCCCGGGCGACGACGGCCAGCCGGGTCTGCTGGGAGACCCCACCGAGGGCGCCTTCCTGGTGCTCGCCGCCAAGGGCGGCTTCGACCCCGACGCCTACCGGGCCGAGCACCCCCGGGTGGGCGAGGTCCCGTTCGACTCGACCACCAAGGTCATGGCCACCTTCCACCGGGTCGGCGACGAGGTCCTCGTGGCGGTGAAGGGGGCGCCCGACGTCCTCCTCGCGGCGGCGGCCGGCGAGGCCGACCGCGAGGGCCGGCCGCAGCCCCTCGACGACCCGGCCCGCGCCCGGTGGGCCGCCGCCAACGACGACCTGGCCCGGCAGGGCCTGCGCGTCCTGGCCGTGGCCACCCGCCGGCTGCCGGCCGCCGAGGTGCTCGACGCCGACGGCACGGTCGCCGAGCCCGATCGCTGGATCGGCGAGCTCACCCTCGAGGCCCTGGTCGGGATCGTCGATCCGCCTCGGCCCGAGGCCCGCGACGCCATCGCCCTGTGCCGCACCGCCGGCATCACCGTGAAGATGATCACCGGCGACCACGCCGTCACGGCCGCCGCCATCGCCGCGTCGCTCGGCATCGAGGGCCGGGCCGTCACCGGCGCCGACCTCGACGCCATGGACGACGACGAGCTGGCCCGGGAGATCGCCGGCATCGGGGTGTGCGCCCGCGTCTCGCCCGAGCACAAGGTGCGCGTGGTCCGGGCGCTGCAGGCCAACGGCGAGGTCGTGGCCATGACCGGCGACGGGGTGAACGACGCCGCCGCGCTGCGCAACGCCGACATCGGCGTGGCGATGGGCATCACCGGCACGGAGGTGACCAAGGAAGCCGCCGACATGGTGCTGACCGACGACAACTTCGCCACGATCGTCGGCGCCGTCGAACGGGGCCGCACCATCTACGACAACATCGTCACCTTCGTCCGCTTCCAGCTCTCGACGAACCTGGGCGCCATCGCCACCATCCTCGGAGCCGGGCTGGTGGGGCTCCCCGTGCCCTTCACGCCGGTGCAGGTCCTGTTCGTGAACATCATCGCCGACGGCCCGCCGGCCATGACCCTGGGGGTCGATCCTCCCGCCCGCGGGGTCATGGGCCGTCGGCCGCGGGCTCCGGGGGCCGCCATCCTGAGCGCCACGCGCATCGCCCGGCTGGCCTTCTTCGGCCTGGTGATGATGGTGGGCACCCTCGGCGTCCTGCAGTGGGCGACCGGCCGCTACGGCAGCGAGGTCGCGCTGACCATGGCCTTCACCACCTTCGTCCTCTACCAGATGGTCAACGTCTTCAACGCCCGGGCCGAGCACGTCAGCGCCCTGTCCAAGGACGCCTTCCGCAACGGCAAGCTCTGGCTGGCCATCGCCGGGGTCGTCGGCCTGCAGGTGGCGGCCGTCTCGGTGCCCTTCCTGCAGGGCGTGTTCGACACGACCGCGCTGACCGTCGGCCAGTGGCTGATCTGCGCGGTCGTCGCCTCCACGGTCCTGTGGGCCGAGGAGCTCCGCAAGCTCGCCGTCCGGCTGCTCCGCCGGGCGTCGACGACGTCGGATCCCGCCGGCGTCGACCCGTCGGCACCGGCCGCTCCCTCCGGTGCCGATGTCTCGCCTGGCGCCGCCGCTCCCAGCGGCGCCGGCTCGGGGGAGGGCGCACCCTCCCCCGGCTCGATCGCACCGGCCGGCGTGGCGTCCCCACCCATCCCAGCTGCGCCGGTCGGTGCGACCCACCCGTCAGGAGATCCCCGATGAACCCCACCGCCTCCGTCCTCGTCGGCCTGGGCGCCGCCCTCGGGGCCGCCGGCCTCGCCCTGGCCGACCTCGTCAGCCGGAGGGCGCGGCGGGTGCCGGTCCCCGTCCGTGCCCCGTCCGGTCGGCGCCGTCGATGAGCCCCGGCCGGGTGGCGACCGATCCCCCCGCCGGCGCTGGCACCCTGGAGGAGCCCACCGTGGCCGACCGAACGTCCCCGACGCTCCCACCGGAGGCCCCCATGTCCGAGCCCCGGCCCGACCAGCCCGATCCGGCGCCCCTCGACCCGTCTGGCGCCCACGGGGCGACCCGGGCCCCGCACGACCTGACCGGGCTCGGCGACCTGGAGCGGGCCGCCATCGAGGCCGAGCTGGCGTCGGGCGAGGTCGAGTCGTCGGTGGAGGAGGCCAAGCGCCACATCCTGGTGCGCATCGGCATCGTGGTGGCCGGCACGTTCGTCGTGCTCATCGGTGGTCTGCTGCTGGTGCTGCCGGGCCCGGGGTGGCTGGTCATCTTCGCCGGCCTGCTGATCCTGTCGAGCGAGGTCCCCTTCGCCGCCCGGATGCTCGACTCGGTGAAGCGGCGGCTGCCCCAGGACGCCGACGGCAAGCTGCCGAGGTCGGCCATCGTCACCATGGTGCTGATCTTCCTCGCCGCCACCGCGGCGTCGGTCTGGTGGACCGTGCTCCGCTGACCGGGTCACCGGGCGCGCCGCCGGCGACGTGCGAGACTCCTTGCATGATCCGCGCTTCGCTCCTCGAGGCCTGCGCCAACCGGGTCCTCCGGTCGGCCGCCGCGCCGGGAGGGCCGTCATGGCCGAGGTGAGCGGGCAGGTCGGGTGGACGTTCCTGACCAACCACACGCACGTCCTGCTCTGCATCCACCAGGACCCCGACGTCCGCCTCCGGGACATCGCCCTGCGGGTCGGGATCACCGAGCGGGCGGCCCAGAGCATCGTGGCCGACCTCGAGCAGGAGGGCTACCTGCAGCGGGAGCGGGTCGGACGGCGCAACCGCTACGAGCTGCGGCCCGACGTCCCCCTGCGCCACCCGCTCGAGGCGCACCACACCGTCGGTGAGCTCCTGCGCCTCCTCTCCAAGCCGGCTCGCACCAAGCGTTGAGCGGCGTGGCTGACGCGCTGCCGCGGTCCAACGAGGACCTCGACCGCCTGCGCGGCTTCAGCGACTGCGTCTTCGCCGTGGCCATCACCCTCGTGGTGGTGAGCTTCGTGGTGCCGACCAAGGAGCCGGCCGACACCCTGCTGCTCGAGTTCCTCTCGCACGAGTGGCCCCGCTACATCAGCTTCCTCGCCGGCTTCGTGGTGATCGGCTTCTACTGGCTCAGCCACCACCGCACCTTCCAGATCGTGGTGCGGGCCGACGGGGGGCTCCAGTGGCGCAACCTGGCGATGCTCTTCTTCGTCGTGCTGGCGCCGTTCACGACCGAGCTGCTGGCGAACTACGACGGCCTCCCCGCCGCGTACCTCGTCTTCTCGGCCAACGCCGCCCTCATCGGCGTCTTCAACTGGCTCATGCTGCGCCACGTCGTGCGGCGCGAGCTCGTGCCTGCGACCCTGTCACCCCGGGCCCTCCAGCTGTACCAGTGGCGGGCGGCCCTCATGCCCGTCGTGTTCGGGCTGGCGACCCTGGCGTCGATGGTGTCGATCCCCCTCACCGTGGCGTCCTGGTGCCTGCTCCCGGTCGCCCGGATCGGGCTGCGGCTGCGGCTCGGACCGATGCCGGCCGACGAGGAGCTGGCCGAGTCGGCCGAGGAGGACCAGCCCGACGAGGAGGACCCGCTCCCGTCGGCTCGTCGCGCCCGCTCCGTCGGAGCGGCCGGCCACGCCACGGCTCGCGACCTGGCCAACCTGCAGCGGATGCTCTCCTTCAGCGACAACGTCTACGCCTTCGCCATCACGTTGCTGGTCGTGCACCTGAAGCTGCCGAAGGACCAGGCCGTCACCACGAACGACCAGCTGATCAGCTACGTGCTCGGTCTCGGCAACCACCCGGCCGTGGCCTACGCGGTGGGCTTCGTGATCATCGGCATCTTCTGGAACAACCACTGCCGCGACTTCGGGATCGTGCAGCGGGCCGACACCACCCTGCTCGTGCTGAACCTGGTGCACCTGCTGTCCGTGGCGGTCGTCCCGTTCGGCACCGAGCTGATCTCGCGCTTCGAGCGCTTCGGCGTGCCGCTGGTGATCTTCTCGTTGATCAACGCCGTCGTGGCCGGCACGCTCGCCGCCTGCCTCTGGCACGCGACCAGCCACCACCGCCTCGTCGACCCCGCGTGGTCCGACGACGACCTGGGCTGGTGGCGGCGGGCGAGCGTCGTCGTGCCGGCCGGCTTCCTCGCCGCCGCCGCCGTGGCCCTGGTCGTGTCCTGGCCGGTGTGGATCCTGTGGTTCGCGCCGTCGATCGGCGTGCGCATCGCCGCCCACCGACGGTTCCCGCCCACCGCGGCCCCGGTCGCGGCCTCGGCCTGATCGGGAGGGTCGCCGGGTCGCCGGGTGGGCGTGGCGTCGCCGAGCGAGGTGCGCGGCAGGCGGTCGGCTCAGCGACGCTCGATGCGGTCGGTGCCGCGACCCTCGACCCAGGTCTCGATCACGAGGTGGTCGGTCGCGGGACGGATGCTTGTGAGGTCGGTGACCTCGGCGACGAACAGGTCGAACTCGCCGGGTGGCGGGCTGTAGCCGGTGTGGGCGGCGAAGGCGGTGAGGAAGCCCGCCTTGGCGCCTTCGTCGGTCACGAGCCGGGCCCGACCGGAGAGCTTCACGTCGCCCTCCTTCACGTCCTTGTCGACGGTCGCGCCGTGGAGGGCGAACCGCGGGTCGCGGCGCAGGTCGGCTCCCTTGCGCGAGCCCGGCATCATCCCGAACCAGAGCTGGCCGTCGTGGAAGAGGGGCTCGACGCCGCTGATGCGCGGGGCGCCGTCGGCCCGCAGCGTGGCGAGCAGGGCGAGGCCGTGGTCCTCGATGCGTCGGCGCACGAAGGCGGCCAGCTCGGGTGCTTCGGTCACGACGTCGTCCCAGCGGCTCATCTCGGCATCGTCGCACAACGATCCGTCGTGGTCACCGGGTGGGTCGGACGTGCCGGTCGCGCACGGCCACCCCTTCGGCGCGGAGCCGGCGCGCCTGCTCGGCCTCGTGCCCGGGCACGAGGCGGCCCGAGGCGGTGACGACCCGCCACCAGGGCGCGTCGACCCCGCGCGTCGGTCCGTCGGCCAGGAGGTTCCCGACGGCGCGGGCCGCTCCCGGGCGGCCCGCCTCGGCGGCCACCTCCCCGTAGGTCACGACGTCGCCGGGCTCGAGGGCGAGCAGCACGGCGTACACGGCGGCGGCGAAGGGGGTGGTCGCAGCCGCCGGAGGGCTCGGCGCGTGGTCGTGCTCGCCTGCCATCACCCCAGGCTGGCAGATGGCTCGCCGGTCCGACCCGAGTGCCCGGACCTGCTCCGGCTGGTGGTCGGCGACCGGGCTGTGGGCACCGGCGTTGGCTCGGGATCGGTGAGCGACCGCCGTGCGACCGTCGTGCTCAGGCGACCTCGCGCCGGTCGGCCTCGAAGCCCTCGTCGGGCATCGGCGACGGGATGACCCGGTTCGCACCAGCGTCGCCGGCGGGGACGCTGACCAGCCGGGCCGGCGCCGTCGCCGTGGAGGCGGCGGGGGATCGGTACCGCTGCAGCACCTCGCGGTGGGAGGCGGCGACGACGGCCGGCCGGGTCGCCGGGGCGGTTCGGCCGACGAGTCGCGTGGCGAGCCACAGCCCGACCACCACGACGAGCAGGGCGGGGGACACGATCGCCAGGGCTCCGGGGTTCGCCACGTCGTCCTCCTCGGTCGGGAGCTCGGTCGTCGGCCGCTTCGGGTCGACGTCGTCGCCGAACCGTCCCAGCGAACCGTTCCGGCGGCGACGGGTTCCAGCATCGGTCTTCTGGTGTCGAGGACGTCGGGTCGGGCACCTGTGACGTCGATCACGTGGCCCGGGGGATCGTCGCCGCCGCCGTGGCTAGGGTCGTCCGGTGGCCGAGGTGTGGCTGACCGAACCGGTGCCCTCGGGGTCGAGTGGAGGGTGGGCGGCCCTCGATGCGGTCCGCGCCGTGACCGGCTGGGGTGCGGCCGACGCCGACCGGGCCATGCATGGTGCGCCGACGGCCCTCCGCGTCCAGGTCGACGCCGCCGAGGCCGGTCGCCACGTGCTCGCCCTCCGGGCGTTGGGTCTGGCCGCCGAGGTGCGGGAGGACGCCGGTTCGTTCGCCCTCGATCCCGCCGGCGACCTGGCCCGCCTCGCGGCCGTCGACGCCGGGCTCGGTCCGCTGTTCGACGAGCTGCTCGGTGCCGAGCGCCGGCTGCGGCAGCGGTTCTCCGTCGACGACGACGAGGCCCGAGCGGTGGCGGTCTCGCTCGTGCGCGCCTACCGGAGGGGTCCGGCACCCCGTCGCGAGGCGCTGCACGAGGCCCTCGCGGTGTGCCCGAAGGTTCGCTGGTACGTCGACGGCCAGCTCGGCCGGGCGGCGCGCGAGCTCCGCGAGGGTGGTGGCCCCGAGTGGGTGGCGTGGGGCCTCTGGGCGACGGCCGCGGCCGACGGCGGCCTCGACTGGCGCGATGCCATCCTCGGCGTCGAGGCCCTGTTGGAGGCCGCGCGCCACCGCGGCGTCGATCCCGAACCCGACCTGCGGGCCTCGCTCGGGTTCGGCTCCGAGCAGCTGACCGGCTTGGTCGCGGCTCGCTGGCTGCCGGGCGACGTCGAGCCCTGAGCCGCGCCGTCGGCGTCCAACCCGGAGGTCGCGCCGCCGGGGTCGAGACCCGACGCGGGGCGACGACTCCCCGGGGACGGCGACCGGGACGGCCGTTACGGTGCGGTCATGCTCATCACGACTTCCATCGACCTGCCCGGCTACGACGTCACCGCGGTGCTCGGCGAGGTGTTCGGCCTCACCGTGCGGTCGCGCAACATCGGTGCCGGCTGCATCGCCGGCTTCCGCTCGATCGGCGGCGGTGAGATCCCCGAGTTCACCCAGCTGCTCAGCCAGAGCCGGAACGAGGCCATGGCCCGGATGGTCGACCAGGGCCGTCGCCTGGGTGGCAACGCCATCATCTCGATGCGCTTCGACTCCGGTGCCATCGGCCAGTGGAGCGAGATCTGCGCCTACGGCACCGCCGTCTGGGCCGAGCCGGTCACCGACTACGCCAAGCAGCAGATGGCGGCGATGGCGGCCACCGGCGCCCTGCCCCACCAGGCGCCGTACTCGACCAACGTCAGCGAGTGGGCGCCGACGCCCAACCCCTGAACGGGGCGCACCGCCGGTCGCGATGGGTCGCCGGCCCCTCCCTGGGTGCCGTCGCCGGGGCCGGCCCGCCGTAGCCTGTCGGCGTGGACACGAGCGCGGCGGCACGGGGGACCAGGGCGCGGCCGCGGGTCGTCGTGGCGGGCATGGGCGACACCGGGCTCCTGGTCAGCGTCCAGCTGGCGCGTCGGTTCGACGTCGTCGGCGTGGCGACGCGCCCGGCGCTCGTGAGCGGCCAGGAGCTCGGCACCCGGCTCGCCGACCCCGACGCCTGGCGCCGGAACTACTACCTGCCCTTCGATCGCTTCCGCCGCCTCGACCAGGTGCAGGTGCGCCACGGTCGCATCACCGCCGTCGACCCCGACGGGCACGAGGTCCGCGTCGAGCAGGCCGACGGCTCCGAGGTCGTCGAGCCGTACGACGCGCTCGTGATCGCCACCGGCGTGCGCAACGGGTTCTGGCGCCACGACCGGGTGGAGGACCTCGACGCCGTCGAGTCGGGCCTCGCCGACGTGCAGGCGCAGCTCGACGCGGCGGGCACCATCGCCATCGTCGGCGGTGGGGCCTCGGGCGCCAGCGTCGCCGTGAACCTCGCCACCCGCCACCCCGACAAGGACGTGCACCTCTTCTTCGCCCGGGACGAGCCGCTGCCCGACTACCACCCGAGGGTCCGGCGCCGCATCGCCCGCGAGCTGCGCGTCGCCGGGGTCCACCAGCACCCCGGTCACCGCGCCGTGGTGCCCGACGGGTTCCTCGGTGATCGCCTCACCACCGAGCCGATCGAGTGGAGCACCGGGCAGCCGCCCTTCACCGCCGACGTCGTGCTGTGGGCGCTCGGCCGAGTTCGGCCCAACAGCGACTTCCTGCCCACCGCGCTGCTCGACGACGACGGCTTCGTGCGGGTCGACGAGCACCTGCGCGTCCCCGGCCATCGCGACGTCTTCGCCGTCGGCGACGTCGCCGCCAGCGACCCGAACCGCAGCTCGGCGCGCAACTGGGGCTTCCTCGTCGTGGCGAGCAACGTGCGCGCCGTCCTGACCGGCCGCGAAGGGCGCATGCGGTTCTTCAAGGCGCCCGAGCACCGGTGGGGTTCGATCCTCGGTCCCCAAGACGACGGCCTCGTGGTGTTCCAGCCCAACGGCCGCACCTTCCGCGTCCCGCACCGGGTCGTGCAGCCGCTGCTCTTCGACCTCTACCTGCACCTCGCCATGTACCGGGGCCTGCGTCCGCCGCCCGAGCGGCTCGGCCCGCCGCCCGGCTGATCGGCGGACGGCCGGGCCGGTTGGCCGACGGCTCGGGTGATCGAGCCGTGGCGTCGGTCGCCGGTCGCCCGTGATCGGCGCGGCGTTCGTCCGCCATGCTGGGACGGTGGACCTCGACCTGCTGACCACCACCGTGCAACGGTGGGAGCGCGACGGCACGTTGGTGCGCGGCGAGGGGATCGTCGTCGGGAGGCACGAGCCGGCTCCGGTCGAGGGCGCACTGCGCGTCGGGTCGGTCGATGCCGAGGGCCGGTCGCTCGTCGAGCTGCTCGACCCGACCGGCGCGTGGGTGGTGCAGCGCCGCTACGAGACGATGGAGCCGGCGGTCGACCACGTCTTCGACCGCCTCGGATCGGTCGTGGCCGAGCGGCACTGGGGTGCCGAGGAGTGGGCGCGCATCCAGGCGCACGTGCGTCGGGGCGCGCTGCTGCGCACCGCGGTGCTCCTGGTCCGACCCGAGGGGGAGCTCGGCGGCGATCGCTGGGACCTCGTCGAGCGGCTGCGGAGCCTCGGGCTCGAGCCCGAGGGCCGCTACTGGGTCGAGGGCGTCGACGGCCTGCCGTCGCCGGGGGAGCTCGTGCCGCAGCTGCGCCGGCAGGACGGGTGGTGGGTGGTCGGCGCCGAGGAGCGCGGGGTGTTCCGGGTCTCGGCTCGCTTCTCCGACGAGGGCGATGCCTGCCGCCGGATGTTCCGCGAGGTGTTCGCGTCGGGGGCGGCGGTGTCGATGGGCACCGGGGGAGCGGCTCCCCACGTCGTGGCGCCGTTCACCGACGAGGTGCGGGCCGCGCTCGAAGAGGCACTCGCCCTCCTCCCCCCGGCCGGGCCGACCTGATCGGCCGCGACCGGCGGTGCCGGTCGCGGCTGGACGGCGGTGGACCGGGGTAGGGACACGGCGCGGGACCACGAGCGGCGCCCACCTGGTCGGACGAACCTCAGGAGCTCGTCATGTCAGACCCCTTCGTTCGCCGCGCCCGCACGAACGACCAGGCCTCGAGCCCCACCACCTCGACGTCGGCGGCGAGGGGGACCGGGACGACCACGTCGCTGGCCGGCTCGACCGACGAGCTGGCCGACGCGAAGGCGGCCGCCGTCGAGTTCTTCCAGGCCAAGGCGGTGAACGACGACGGCAAGGCGCTCGAGCGGTCGAGCGGTGGGGCGGCGCTGACGGCGGCCTGGGCCCGCGACGTGAACAGCATCGCGGCGGCGGAGGGCTCCACCTACGTGGTGCGTCCGAGCGCGGCGCCCAACGTGCGCGTCCAGATCGACGGGTTGGATCCGGTCGGGAACGACCGCTGGCAGGCGGCGGGCTTCATCGAGCTCGGCGACCGTCCCAGCGGCGTCGCCAGCACCACGACCTCGACCTCGGGGCCCGCGGGAGCACCTGCGACGGTCTTCGTCACCGACCTCGTGTTCCAGAAGGTCGACGGGCGCATGAAGCTCGACGACTTGCGGCTCGACGACACGCCGTACCCGGTCTCCCAGCTGTTCGCCGACCTGGAGCGATCGCCCGGTTCGTCCGGTTCGTCGGGCACGACGGTCCTCCGCTCGACGGGGACCACCCGCCCGGCGGGGGAGGGCGACGTCACGCTGCGGCTCGGGCACCGCGACATGGACGGCTCGGTGCAGTGCGTCCTGCAGGTCAGGGGTCCGAGTCTCACCAGCGCGAGCTTCTTCGCCGGAGCGACCACCGCACCCCCTGCCGACGCCGCAGGCTCGTCGGCCGAGCTCTTCGTCGATGCGCCGACGGTGAGCCAGGGCCGCAGCGCGCTGGCGGCTCGGCCCGGCGCCTTCCCGGGCGAGGCCGGGATCCTGCGCCTCGTCTGGGGTGACGGCGGGGCGGTCGACGTGACCGTCCCCGACCTCCCCGCCCTGACCCTGAGGCCGGTGAACCAGGTCCGCGACCGCATGTCGTCGACCACCACGTCGAGCAGCTCGTCGACGTCGTCCAGCTCGTCGTCCACCTCCAGCTCGACGACGTCGACGACGCCGCAGACGGTCACGGTCACCGTGACCCGGACCGTGACGGTGCCGACCTCGTCGAGCACCACCTCGTCCACCTCCACGTCGACCACGACCACCCGACCGGCCTAGGCGGGGGCCCGGCTGCGATCAGCTCGTCGAGGCACTCGCGGCCGCGGGGCGGGGCTGGGTCTTGTAGCTCGCCGGCTGGTAGGTCCCGAAGAGCCGGTCGCAGATCGACAGGACCACCGAGATGTTGGTCGGCTTGCGGTTGGCGTGGTGCAGGTCGTGGCCGGCCGCGTGGGCGAACACCGCGTCGTAGCCGGGCAGCCGGTAGCCGCAGTGCGTGACCATGTTGACCGCGGTCATGGCGAAGGCGGTGACGGCGAAGGTGAACAGGTGGAGCGTGCCGGTGAGCGTGCCGACGATCCCGTAGAGGTGGAAGAACAGGAACACCGAGAAGCCCTCGACCGGGTGCACGACCATCGCCGTCCAGATGCTGAGCGGGGGCCGATCGGCGTGGTGCACGCGGTGCACCCGCTTCGCGTACCACCCCTGCTGGTGCTCGACGCGGTGCCACCAGTACGAGAAGAAGTCGCCGATCAGGAAGTACAGGACCAGGTCGCGCAGGACCTCGGTGACCGTCGGCGCCGTGTCGGGCACGGCGAAGTGGAACGGGAGCGGGGCGAAGACGAACACCGCCAGCGCCCCGATGTACAGGGCGCTGTACCACTTCATCGCCCGCCAGTAGACGGCCCAGCTCTGGCGCCACGTCATCCGCTTGGCGATTCCCACGTCGACCACCGAGAAGATGATCCCGGGAACGTAGATGCCGATCACGACCGCCGACAGCAGGAAGCCCGGCGACCCCACGAAGCCACCGAGGTGGTCGCGCAGCCCGTTCCACGCCGACTGCAGCACGCCGTTCCCCATGGTCGGACCTCCCGTCTCCCCCGGTGCGCCGTCGTCGCGTGGACGACGGCCGCTCGTCCGACGGAACCGTACCGTACGGTACGGTTGCGTGCACGCGGTAGGGTCGGCCCATGGCCGCCCGATCCGCCACCGCCGACGACCGTGCGGCCCGTCCCCCGGCCGCGTCGTCCGGCCGGTCGGCCCCGGTGGCCGGCGATCCGACCGGCGACCCGACCGTCGACGCCCTCCAGGCGCGCCTGCTCGACCACACCCTGCGGGTCCTGCTGCGCGACGGCTACCGGCGGTTCAGCATGCACGCCGTGGCCACGTCGGCCAAGGCGTCCAAGGAGACGCTCTACCGCCACTTCGGCGACAAGGCCGGCCTCCTGCGGTCGGCGCTCGTGCGCCTCGCGGCCCTGATCGAGCCGCTCCTCCACGTCGGGCTCGACTCGGCCACCACCTCCGAGGAGCGCTTGCGCCAGCTGGGTCGCAACTACCTGCACGGCTGCTACTTGCCCGAGGCCCTCGCCCTGCAGCGGATCGCCTACGCCGACGGGGAGCACGGCCTCGGTCCGCTGTTCGCCGAGGAGATCACCGAGCGTGCGGTCGCCATCGTCACCGATGAGCTGGCCGAGATCGGCAGCCCCGACCCGCGCCGTGATGCCGAGACCTACCTCGGGATGATCCAGGGCAAGCTCCACGAGCGGATCATGTTGGGCGTCGAGATCGACGACCTCGACGAGCAGATCGACGCCCAGGTCGATCACGCCCTCGTCGTGATGGGTCCCTACCTGCGGACCATCGAGGTCGCTCGGCCCGAGTAGCGGTGGGGGCTGCGGTCCCCGACGGCGACGTCGAAGTGGTTCGGGCTACCGTGCCCTCCGGCGCGGGGCCGTGGGGGTCGTCGCCGGTGAGGGGGCACGACGTGGAACGGATCGTCTGCAGCTGGTGCCAGGCCCAGAACGAGCCGGGCGCCACGACGTGCGCCCGTTGCGGCGCCCCGCTCGACGTCAGCAACGTCGTCAGCGACTCGGGCTGGCGCCAGGCGCCGCGCCTGGTCGACCTGGCCGAGTTCTCCTTCGGCGGCGGCAGCCGGTGCCAGGTCACGGGCGCGCTGGTCCCGGTGGCCGACGTGAGCCTCGCCGCCGGCGACGGCATCTTCTTCGAGGCCAAGACGATGCTGTGGAAGGACGAGGACCTGGCGATCGCCTCGATGAAGGTCGGCGGCGGCCTCAGTCGGATGTTCGGCGGCATGCCCTACGTCGTGACCACCGCGACCGGGCCCGGACGCATCGCGTTCTCGCGAGATGCGTCCGGCGAGGTCGTCGTCCTGCCGATGGACCCGTCCGTCGAGCTCGACGCTCGCGGGCACGCCTTCCTCGCCGGCACCCAGAGCATCAGCTACTCGTTCATCCAGCTGAAGGGCTACACGAACCTGGTGCACGGCGACGACGGGCTCTACATGGACCGTTTCACCACCGGCCAGCAAGCCGGGGCGCTCCTCCTGCACGGCTATGGCAACGTGATGGAGCGCACGCTCGCCGCCGGCGAGAAGGTGCTCGTCGACCCCGGCGGGTTCCTCTACAAGGACTCGTCGGTGACGATGGACGTGCACCAGCTGGATGTGAAGACCGGGCTCACCCGCCACGGCCTCTACCTCGCCGAGATGACCGGACCCGGCCGCGTCGGGATCCAGTCGATGGACCACCACGGCTGAGGCGGACGATGAGCACCGTCGAGACCGCCGTCGGCGCCACCGAGCGCTACACCTGCCCCTTCTGCCGCCAGCAGAGCGACGGGTCCGGCCTGACCTGTCCGAGCTGCGGCGCGCCGATCGACGTCACCCGCAGCCGGGACGACTCGGGCTGGACCGAGCTGCCGCCCATCCCGGACATGACGCGCATCCAGTTCGGGCGGGCCACGGCGCTGATCACCGGTGGTCAGGTACCGATCGCCGAGCTGGCCCTCTCGGGCGACGAAGAGGTGTTCTTCTGCCACCACGTGCTGCTCTGGTCCGATCCCGTGGTGAAGCTGGCGCCGATGTCGCTGTCGGGGGCGTTCACGCGGAGCCTGGGCGGCCTGCCGATCGTGATGATGACGGCGACGGGGCCCGGCCACCTCGCCTTCTCCCAGGACCACTGCGGCGAGCTGGTCGCGGTGCCGCTCGACGACGGCCAGGCGGTCGACGTCCGGGAGCACCAGTTCCTGACCGCGACCACCAGCGTCGACTACTCGTGGTCGCACACGAACATCCACTACAACGTCCGCGAGGGCAACGACTCGAAGCGCCACTACCCGGTCGGCCAGTTCATCGACCGCTTCCAGTCGAAGGGTCCGGGGCTGCTCCTCCTGCACGTGCCCGGCAACGTCTTCCTGCGCGACCTGGCCGACGGCGAGTCGCTGCTGGTGCAGGGCGGCGCGCTCGTCTACAAGGACGCGACGGTCGGCATGCAGCTGCACCTCGAGCACCTCGGCGGGAGCGGCATCGGCCTGCAGGGCCCGGGCACCGTGCCGTGGCTGCGGGTGCAGGGCCCGGGCCGGATCGCCACCTGCTCGGTGTTCGGCGAGGGTGGCGTCGTCTACAACCTCGCCGGCACCTCCACCGCCACCAGCACCAGCTGGTGACGTCCCCGGGTGGGGGGGGGCGGTTCGTGGCCCTCGAGTGGAGCTGATGGGACTCGAACCCACGACCCCCTGCTTGCAAAGCAGCGTCTTGCTTGTCCAATAAGCGTCTGAGCGTGCCGATCTCGATCGGTTCGTGCCGTCGTGTCCGACGTGAACAAGCAGGTCAGCAGGGGGTCTTGCGTCCGACCGGTGCCGTCGACTGCGAGCGAGTCGCGACGGTCGTCGCGTGGTGGGACGACAGCGATTGCGGGCCGGTGGCTACGTTTCTGGCTACGTCGGCAGTGGATGTTCTTGGGTTCCGACGCGTGACCGCACGAGGTCGAGGATCCGGTCCGCGACCTCTACGTGGTCTTCGTGCTCCCATACCCTCACGACAGCCCACCCCTCGGCAGTGGCGCGAGCGTCGGTGTCGCGATCTCGGTCGGCCGTCTTCTGAAGCTTCGCTGACCAGAACTCCGCGTTCACAGCATGGTCCCTCTTGCCATGCTCGGGGCACCCGTGCCAGAAGCAGCCGTCTACCCATACAGCGACCCGAGCGCGAGGGAACACGATGTCCGCCTGCCGCCGTAGGCCCGGGACCGGTTGTCGATGGACGAAGTAGCGCAAGCCACGCCTGTGGAGTTCCCGCCGGAGCTTCAATTCGGGCAGCGTGTCTCGCTGTCGCTGGGCCTGCATCTTCGCCCGCACTGCTGCTGACGAAGCGAATGAGCGGCGTGAGGTCACCGCGTTCACGGTACCGGTCGTGCAACGGCGCCGCGGGATAGGGTCACCCCATGTCGGCGGATGAACACCTGGCGCGAGCTCGGCTCATGAATGAGGGCCTCATGGCGAGCATCCGGAAGCGCGCCGACGACCCCGTTGGCGTCATCGGACCCTGCATCGGCGACTATCTCAATCGGCTGGCCGACACCGACGCCGAGGAGCACCCTCTGTTCGATCTGACGCGACACCTCGTCGGGACGTTCGACGTGACGCTCGCCTCGATCCGAGCGCGAATGGAAGTCAAGCACCAGGGCAAGCCGGATGCGGCCACGAAGATCGAGTCCTCGGTCCGCAACTCGCTGATGCGCTCCGCAGGCACCAACTATCAGGGGTTGGTCTCGTTCGCCATAGCCCGATACCTGAACTCGGTTCATTCCTGCTGGTTCGTCCAACACCCTGTCCCCAAGGAGTTCGGCAAGACTCTCGCAATCCGCTTCTCGCAAGGCCTGCTCGCGGAGCCGGTGCCCGACGACCCCGACGCTCCTCCGCCTCCTGACGATGAACCAGAAGAGCCTGAGGGGGCTTCGGTCGACGTCGATCCTGACGTTGACATCCTTGTGCGCAACGCCGCATGGAACGGCGAGGACGGCGGCAATGAACCGGTGCTCTGAAGCGCCCCGGGATCCGTGGAGGCTCCATACCTTGAGTGAAGGATGGAGTCATGCCACGACATGGGAAGTACCCGACCGAGCTGCGTGAGCGGGCGGTGCGGATGGTGCTCGAGCACCAGCACGAGCACGACTCGCAGTGGGAGGCGATCTGCTCGGTCGCCGACAAGCTGGGCCCGACGCCGGAGACGGTGCGCAAGTGGGTCCGCCGTGCCGAGATCGACGGTGGCACCCGACCGGGGGTGACCTCGCAGGAGTCGGCCGAGATCAAGCGGCTCAAGCGCGAGAACGCCGAGCTGCGCAGAGCGAACGAGATCTTGAAGGCGGCGTCGGCTTTCTTCGGGGCGGAGCTCGACCGCCAGTCCAAGAGGTGATCGCGTTCATCGACGCCAACCGGCACCGTCGCACCGCCGAGGGGCTGGTGTGGGGAGTCGAGCCGATCTGCGCCGTGTGCGGGATCGCTCCCCAGACCTACCACGCCGCCAAGCGGCGCCCTCCGTCGGCGAGGGCTGTGCGTGACGCCGAGCTGAAGACCGAGATCCGCCGGGTCTATGACGCCAACCTGCAGGTGTACGGGGCCGACAAGGTCTGGGACCACCTCAACAACGTCGACGGCGTCCGCGTCGGTCGCTGCCGGGTCGAGCGGCTGATGCGGGAGATGGGCCTGGCTGGCTGTCGGCGGGGCCGCACCTGGGTGCGCACGACCGAGGGCGACCAGACCCTCGAGCGGCCCGCCGACCTCGTCGACCGCCAGTTCCGGGCGCCGGCACCGAACCGGTTGTGGGTGGCCGACATCACCTACGTCAAGACCCACTCGGGTTGGGTGTACCTGGCGTTCATCGTCGACGTGTTCTCCCGCATGGTCGTCGGGTGGCAGGCATCGAAGTCCCTTCGCTCGGACCTGGCGATCGATGCGTTGGAGATGGCGATCTGGAACCGCCAACGCGCCGGCGCAGACCTGTCGGGCCTGGTCCATCACAGCGACCGCGGCGTGCAGTATCTCGCCATCCGCTACACCGACCGGCTGGAGGCCAACGAGATCGTCGCGTCGGTCGGCTCCAAGGGCGACAGCTACGACAACGCCCTGGCGGAGTCGTTCAACGGGCTCTACAAGTGGGAGCTCATCTACCGGCACGGCCCCTGGTCAGGGATCGAAGACGTCGAGTTCGCCACCATGACCTACGTCGACTGGTTCAACAACCGCCGCCGCCACGGCACCATCACCACCGGCGCCGGCTACACCACCCCCGCCGCCCACGAAGACGCCTACTCCCGTCAGACCGTCACAGCCGACCTGGCCGTGACCCAATAGCCAGAGCCTCCACGAAACCCGGGGCGCTTCAACGTGTCAAGGTCCGGTACTCGTGCGACCTTCGGGGTCCGGTAGATGTGCGACACCTGGTCGGGGGTTCATGAGGCGGCGTTGATCCGGTGGGGTCGGCCACCGGGGTTGGCGAGGGCACCGTGTTCGCGGGTGCGGTCGTGGCGGATCGGGTGGACGCGGATGAGCTCTTCGCCGATCGAGATCTCGACGGTGCCGGCGACGACGGCGACTTGGACTTGGCGGCGACGGAACTTGTTGCCGACCCGGTAGGTCGTGGCGGCGAAGGACACGTTGCCTGAGCTGTCGACCTTGCGGGTCACCGACACGGCCGACGCCGACGGCCGTGGTGTCACTCGTCGGGGTGTCCGCTGCTTGCCACGAGCGATGGCAGCCGCTTGACGGCCAGGGTCGTGGCGGCGGGCGTGGGTCGCGACGAGCACCCCACGGTGATGGATGTGCACAAGGCCGTCTTCGCAGATCAGCTCGACGGTCTCCCCGGCGAGCCAGCGGGCGACCATGTAGCGCGCTGCGGCGAACGAGATCTGCCCGTTCGCGCCCACCCGCCGCGTGGCCGTCGGAACCGGCTCGGTTGTGTCCGGCGCTGCACCGGCGAGCTCAAGCGTCGACGACATGGGCTTCGCGAGCGCGAACCGGCGCGCCGGCGGGACCATCCCGATGCCCTGGTGCGGCCGGTCGTAGTTGTAGTGCTGCACCCACGCGTCGATCCGGACCTGCGCGTCCTCGATGCTGTCGAACACCACGCCACGAACCAGCTCGTCTTTCAACGTGCGGTGGAACCGCTCGATCTTGCCGGTCGTGGTCGGCGACCGAGGCGCCGTGAGCAGATGCCGGATGCCGTTCTCCCGGCAGATCCGATCGAACAGCACCTCGCCCGTGCCGGGACCGAACCGGCCCGTGAACACCTTCCCATTGTCCGTCAGGATCGCTTCTGGGACACCGTGGCGGCGCATCGCCAACGCCAACGCGTCACACGTCGGCCGGGCCGTCGCCCGCGGCACAACCAACGCCGAGATACAGAACCGCGAGTGATCATCCACCCCCGTGACGACCTTGGCCTCAGAACCATCGACGAGACGGACGCCGCCGACGATGTCCATCTGCCACAGCTCCATCGAACGGGACCGCTCCCAACGCTTGTAGTCGGCCTTCTTGCGTTTCCGGGCCTCCGGGGTGATCAGCCCGTGACGGACCAGGCACCGATAGATCGAGGAGCGACCCGGCAGCGGGAACACGCCTTGGCGTTCGAGCCAATGACCGATCGTCACCGGCCCCCACCCCGGATGCTCGACCCGCATGGCCACGATCAGCGCCTCGGTCTCCGGAGCCATCTGATGAGGACACGAACCTGGCGCCTTCGACCCATCGACCAGGCCCGCCAACCCGCGGGCCGCATAGCGGGTCAACCACCGGTGCACCGTCTGGCGCGACACCCCCGCCCGGGCGGCGACCTCGGTCACCGGGACCCCGTCGAGGACCTCCAACACCGCCACATGCCGCTGTTCCACGAGCCCGAGCTCCACCAACACGACGACACCCCTTGATCGACTCCGTCGACCAAGAAGCACAGCCCGTCAGCCAGCCGCGCGTCGCAGATCACCCGGACCCGATGTCACACATGTACCGGAACCCCTGTCGCACATGAACCGGACCCGCGCCGAAACCTGTCACACGACTACCGGAGCCGCGATGTCAACCATGAACCGGGACAGCACAAGCGAAAAGGCTACGTCTAAAGTGGCTACGTTGGCAATCGGAAGGCGAGTCGCTGCGACAAGCACACCCGCTGACCTGCGGTTATTGAGTGGAGCTGATGGGACTCGAACCCACGACCCCCTGCTTGCAAAGCAGGTGCTCTAGCCAGCTGAGCTACAGCCCCGAAGGGAACGCCACCGTAGCCGTCTCGGTGCCGACGGCCCTCCTTCGTTCCCGGGTCCGTGGAGTCGCACGAGGTCGGTCGGCGAGCAACGTCAGGGAATCGGCCCGGAGCCCTCGTCGCCGGGGTTGCCGGCGAGGCGCTTGAGGAGCACGGCCACGACGCCCTTGCGGGGCATCCAGGTCGACACGACCTCCCACCCGTCGGCGCCCGCCCGGTTCAGCTGGGCGGCCAGGCCCTTGGCGTCGGCCGGGCCGTCGATGATGAGGTACTCCCAGCGCATGGCGACACGGTAGGCGCGCCACCCGCGGGCTCGGCCCACCCAGCGCCACCCCGAGCCACCACAATGGCGGCCATGGGCCCGACGCTGACCCGGCTGACCCCCTTGCGGGCGTGGGCGCTCTGCACGTTGCTCGTGCTCCTCATCGCCGCGGTCCTGGTGCCCTTCGGTCCCGACCTGACGCGCGCCGTCCACGTCATCCTGCTGGTCGTGCCGGTCGTCGCCGCAGCGATCCTCGGCGGCCGCGCCGTCGCCATCGCCGTGATGGGGGAGTCCGCCGTGGCGCTGGCGCTGTTCCTGCCGCCGCTGGGCAAGCCGGCCGTCACCGCCTCCGACGACGTCGCGGCGCTGGTGCTGTTCGCGATCGTGGCCGGGATCCTCGGGTCGCTGGTGGCGACGATCGTGACGTCGGAGCGCCGTCGCACCGAGGCGGATCGTGAGCGGTTGGCAGCGCTCGAGTCGGCCGAGCAGCAGCGCAAGGCGCTGCTGCGGTCGGTGTCGCACGACCTGCGCACCCCGCTGGCGACGATCCGGGCCGCCACCGACGAGCTCGACGGCGACGTCGCTCACGACGACGCCACGCGCCACGAGCTGTCGGGGCTGGTGATCAAGGAGGTCGACCGGCTCGACCGCATCGTCGCCAACCTCCTGAGCCTCAGCCGCATCGAAGCCGGTGCGCTCCTGCCCGACCTGCAGCCGATCGACCTCGACGATGTCGTGCGGGCGGGCGTCGATCGCCTCACCACCGTGGTCGGTGACGTCCGCGTCGACATCGACGCCGAGCCGGGCCTGCCGCTCGTGGCGGGCGACTTCTCCCAGCTCGACCAGGTCGTGACCAACCTGGTGGAGAACGCCGTCCGACACGCCCCGCCCGACACCACCGTGCGCTGCGAGCTCCGGGCCTCCACCGATGCGGTGGTGCTCCGGGTCTCCGACGAGGGTCCCGGGTTCGCTCCCGAGGTCCGGTCCCGTGCGTTCGACCCCTTCGCCGCGGCGACGGGGGCGGGGTCGAGCGGCATCGGCCTGGCGATCTGCCGGTCGATCGTGGATGCTCACCACGGCACGATCGAGATCGGCGACGTCCCGACCGGCGGTGCCGTCGTCACCGTGACCCTCCCGAGGCCCACCGATGCCTAGCCCGCAGATCCTCCTCGTCGACGACGACCCGTCCCTCCTTCGGGTCGTCGAGGTCGGGTTGTCGGCGCGCGGCTACGCCGTCGCCGTCGCAACCACCGGCCGGTCGGCCCTCGAGCAGCTCGACGCCCTGCAGCCCGCGCTCGTCGTGCTCGACCTCGGCCTGCCCGACATGGACGGGCTCGATGTCAGCCGCCACATCCAGCACCGCTCCAAGGCCGCGGTGCTCGTGCTGAGCGCCGACGGGGCCGAAGATCGGAAGGTGCGCGCCCTCGAGGAGGGCGCGGACGACTACCTGACCAAGCCGTTCTCGATGGCCGAGCTGCAGGCCCGCGTCGGCGTCGCGCTGCGACACCAGCGCGTGGCCGCGCAGGTGGTCGAGGACGATGTGCTGGTGCTCGGCAGCCTCCAGCTCGACCCGGCCGCCCACGAGGCCCGCCTCGCCGGCGAGCCGCTCGACCTCACGCCCAAGGAGTTCGCGCTCCTCACCCTGCTGGTCCGCAACGGCGGCAAGGTCCTCACCCATCGGGCGCTGCTCGATGCCGTCTGGGGGCCGGGCCAGGCGCTCGACACGCTGCGCACCCACGTCAGCCAGCTGCGCCGCAAGCTCGGCCCGGCCGCTGACGTCTCCCTGGTGACCGAGTCGGGCGTCGGCTACCGGCTGGTGGTCACCTCACCGTAAGACGAAAGGTCGACGTCAGGAAGTCGACCCTGAGCCGAAACGGCGACCACATGGGGAGGCAATGGCCCTGTCGTACCGTGCCCCTCGTCCGCTGGCGTGACTGCATCGGAGGGGGACATGGCGACCGAGCTGCTGAGCGGGCCGAGCGAGCTGGACCTGGCGACGAGCGCCCCGGCCATCGACGTCGGGCTCGACCACGTCGGGTTCGACGAGGACGGCCTGCTGCGCATCGGCCGCCGCTGGGTCGCCTTCCCGGCGGTGGAGCAGCGGCTGGTCGAGGTCCTCGTGGAGCACGCCGGCCACCTCGTCCGGCGTGAGGCGCTGGCCGAGGCCGCCTGGCCCGGCCGGCCGGTCGACGACGACCTGCTCTACCTGCGGATCGGCCGGGCTCGCCGGCGGATCGAGCCGTACGGGCTCACGATCGTCGCCGTGCGCGGACGCGGCTACGTGCTCGACCAGCGAACCGCCTGACCGCGCTCCTCGAGCGCCCGCCGGCCCTTCGACCGCGCCCCGCCCCGGGCGCCGTCGCCGCGCGTGGCGACCGCCCGCACCCCGTCGGGGCCCCTTGGTGCCTCCCGACCGGTGCTGTCAGATGGCCGTCAGGTACAGGCCAAAGACACGTAACCCTTCGCGAACCGATCGGAAACCGCCCCCGTTTACGTTCGCCATGTCCACCCCGCCGGGGCGGATGTTCGCAGGGTGTCGCCGGACGATGACTCGGTCGGCGTCCGGCACGTAGGAGGAAGTACATGGTCCACGCAGTCACTGCGGTGGTGAAACCGCACAAGCTCGATGAGGTGAAGGAGGCACTTCGCGGCATCGGGGTGCTCGGCATGACCGTCACCGAGGTCAAGGGTGTCGGTCGCCAAGGTGGCAAGACCGAGACCTATCGCGGAGCGGAGTACAAGATCGACCTGCTCCCGAAGCTGCGCCTCGACGTGGTGTGCGACACGGCGGACGTCGACAAGGTGATCGACACGATCGTCTCGTCGGCACGGACGGGAAACATCGGCGACGGCAAGATCTGGGCCACGCCGGTCGACCGACTGGTGCGCATCCGCACCGGCGAACGAGATGCGGAGGCCATCTGACCATGAGTTCCCTTGCAGGCGTGATGACGATGCCCACTCGGTGGGCAAGTCGACCCAGCTACCGGCGACGCCGGTCGTTCCGGGAGATCCGTCAGGACGGGCCCATCGGCCAGCAGCTGATGACCCACCTGAAGAGCTCCGACAGCCGGAAGAACTTCGCCATCTTCTTCGCGGCCAAGATCATCGCCATCGTGGCGATCTTCGCCATCATCAAGCTCGTCCTGATGTTCATCGGGAACGTGGCCCTCGCCCAGGAGGCGACCGAGGCGGCACCGGCTCCGGCCGGGGTCGTGCTCGACGGGGCCGACACGGCCATCAGCGGCATCAACACCATGTGGACGCTGGTGGCGGCCTTCCTGGTGTTCTTCATGCAGGCCGGCTTCATGATGCTCGAGGCCGGCTTCGCCCGGGAGCGGGAGACCGTGAACGTGCTCCTCGAGTGCATCGTGGACACGTGCCTCTGCGGCCTGCTGTTCTGGGCCTTCGGCTTCGCCTTCATGTTCGGTGAGGGCAACGGCTGGATCGGCACGAACTACTTCTTCGTGGGTGCCGCCCCGCTGCCGGCCACCTACGGGACGACCGGCGTGGCGTTCTTCGCCTTCTGGCTCTTCCAGTACGCCTTCGCCGACACCTGCTCCACCATCACCTCGGGCTCGATGGTCGGCCGCACCAGCTTCGTGGGCGACCTCGTCTACTCGATCGGTGTGAGCGGCTTCATCTATCCGATCCTCGGCCACTGGGTCTGGGGTCCGGGTGGTTGGCTCGCCACCATGAACACCCCGTTCCGCGACTTCGCCGGCTCGACCGTGGTCCACAGCGTCGGCGGCTTCGTGGCCCTCGCCGGTGCCATCGCCCTCGGCCCCCGCCTCGGTCGCAAGTTCCGCCGGGACGGCGGCGGCATGCCCGCCGGCCACAACATGACCATCGCCGCCATCGGCGGTGTGATCCTGTGGTTCGGCTGGTACGGCTTCAACCCGGGCTCGACCCTGTCGGCGCTCGACTCCGGTGGCATCGGCCGAGTGGCCATGAACACCACGCTGGCGGCTGCCGCCGGCGGTCTGGTCGCCCTGTTCATCAGCTTCGGCCGAAACAAGAAGTGGGACTGCGGCATCACCACCAACGGCTTCCTCGCCGGCCTGGTGGCCATCACCGCCCCCTGCTACTGGGTGAACTCGGTGGGCGCCGTCATCATCGGCTGCGTGGCGGCCGTGGTCATGTACCTCGGCGTCGAGCTGCTCGAGTACCTGCGCATCGATGACCCGATCGGTGCCTGGCCGGTCCACGGCCTCACCGGCATCTGGGGCACGCTGGCCGTCGGCCTGTTCGCCACCGGTGACTTCGGTGTGGCCGGCCCCACCGGCATGGACACCTCGACCGGTGTGGTGCAGGGCCTGTTCTACGGCGGCGGCTCCACCCAGCTGGTGTCGCAGATCATCGGCAGCGCCTCGATGTGCATCGCCTGCTTCGCCATCTCGCTCATCATGATGTACGCCCTCAAGGCCGCCGGCATCCTCCGGGTCCACGAGGACATCGAGCGGGAGGGCCTCGACATCGGTGAGCACGGTGCCCCGTCGTACCACTGGGACTTCGGCTCCAGCGGCTACAACACGCTGGCGAGCGGTGGCTCGTCCATCGGCACCCCGGTGTCGGCCAAGGAGGCCGACCCGGTCGGCTGATCCCGACCTCATCTCGGTTGCCCGAGCGGCCCGGCACCTCGGTGCCGGGCCGCTCCGCGCCCGGGCCCGGGGGCTTCAGCCGGTGAACCCCAGCACGGCCAGCCCGCCGACGCACAGGGCGATGAAGCCGATGGCGACGAGGTAGGCCGATGCACTGGCGCGCGACGCGACCAGCTCGCCCATCAGGTCGCGGTCGCGGGCGATGCCGTACATGAACACCAGCAGCGGCAGGAGCAGCACGGCGTTGAGCACCTGGGTGAGCACGAGGATCGCGACGAGCGGTGCGCCGGGGATCAGCACCAGCACCACCGCCACCGCCATCACCACGCCGTAGGTCCCGTAGAACAGGGGGGCCTGGGCGAACCCGTCGTCGAGGGCGGACTCCGAGCCGACGAACTCCGTCACCGAGTAGGCGGTGGACAGCGGCAGGATCGACGCGGCGAGGACGGCGGCGCCGATCAGCCCGACGGCGAACAGGGTGGCGGCGAGGTCGCCGGCCAACGGCTCAAGGGCGCGAGCCGCGTCGGCGGCGTCGGCGACGTCGACGCCCTGGGCGTGCAGCGTCGCCGCACACGCCACGACGACGAACAGCCCGATCACGCCGGTCAGCACGGCGCCCACCACGACGTCGACGCGCTCGTAGCGCAGGTCGTCGACGGTCAGCTTCTTGTCGACGGCGTAGGACTGGATGAAGGCCAGGCCCCATGGTGCCAGCGTGGTGCCGACGGTGGCCGTGGCGATGAGGAGCGCGTCGCGGGTGAAGGGCATCGACGGCACGACGAGGCCGCGAGCCGCCTCGCCCCAGTCGGGGTGGGCGAGCCACCCGGCGGCGACGTAGGCGAGGAACACCGCGGCCAGGGCCATCAGCACGTGCTCGATGCGGTGGAAGCTGCCCCGCAACACGAGCAGCGACACCCCGACCGCCGCGATGGGGACGGACACGTACTTGCTGATGCCGAACAGCTCGCCACCGGCGGCGACCCCGGCCATCTCGGCGCACGTCGTCCCCACGTTGGCGACGACCAGCACCACGGTGGCGAGCGCGGCGAGCGGCACGCCGTAGCGCTGGCGGATCAGGCCGATCAGGCCCTGGCCGGTCACGACGCCCATGCGGGCACCGAGGTCGTGGAACAGCACCAGGGCGATCGTCGACAGGAGCAGGACCCACAGCAGCTGGTACCCGAACCGGGCCCCGAGCACGGAGTAGGTCGTGATGCCGGCCGGGTCGTCGTCGGAGAGCCCGGCGAGCAACCCCGGCCCCA
The DNA here is from genome assembly GCA_046331175.1 of Acidimicrobiales bacterium. GTDB lineage: Bacteria > Actinomycetota > Acidimicrobiia > Acidimicrobiales > Acidimicrobilacustridaceae > JAWKIW01. Next base: position 228,320 of record JAXLRI010000006.1, on the reverse strand, counting down.
CCACCGCCAGCAGGGCCAGCAGCCGGGTGCGCCGGCGCAGCAGCGTGGCCCCCTTGCGGGAACGCCGCAGCGACCGCCGCTGGTGGTCGCCCGCCCGGGTCACCCGGAGCCCCGGCCGTCGAAGTCGCCGTCGAGCCAGTCGGACCCCGGGCCGGCACCCGCGGTCGGAGGCCGGCTGGGGAGGAAGCGGCGCCAGCCGCGCAGGCGTTGGAACCGGCGGCGCACGGTGCGGTCACGCCGCAGGTGGCGCAGGTGCCGGGCCCCGCGTGCGGGCAGCTGGCCGAGGACGGAGTCGGCCTCGTCGTCCTCGAGGGCGAGCGTCACCCGCGTGCCCACCTCGGGGTGTGACGCCCGCAGCGCGGCGGCGGCGCGAGGCGCCGGGACCGCGGCGAGCACGTCGGCCGCGTCGTCGGTGGGAAGGCGGGCCAGGAGGTGGGCGAGCTCGTAGGCGTCGAGGCGGTGGAGGGCCGACGCCTCGGTCAGCAGCTGGACGACGTGGCCCCGCTCGGAGGTGAGGTGGAGGTCGCGCCAGTCGATGGCCTCCTCGGGGCGTCGGCTGGCCCATCCGCGCAGGTGCAGACGTCGCAGCACCGCGCCGACGCCGACGTCGACCGCGGCCGCCTCCAACCGCTCGTCGGGCAGCCGGACGAGCAGCACGTCGGACACCCGCTGCACCCGGTGCCCGGTCACGTCGACGATCTGGGTGTCGAGCACGTCGCGGCGCAGGAGCAGCTCGTCGTCGGCAAGCGGCAGCAGTGCGCCCGGCTCGACCGGGACGAGCAGCGCGTCGAGCCCGGTGCCGTCTCCGGCCGGGCCCAGCTGCACCGAGGTGTGCTCGAACGAGCGCACCGCCCGCCAGCTCGCGAGGTGGGTCGGGTGGTTGCGGTGCCCCACGGCGAGCCGGTGCACCAGGGGGTGGGCGCGCCGCAGGGTGACGGTGAGGTCGAGCAGGTCCCCCAGCCGTTCTCCGTCGGGGCCGAGGACGGGTTGGCCGAGCTCGTCGGTGAGCCGGAGCACGTCGCCAGCATCGCACCTCCGGCCGTGGCGCGAGCCAGGCCCGGCGTCACCGAGCACGTCAGAAAGCGGTCAGGAAACTGAAGGACGCGGTTAACGGCTGGGAGACCGACGGGAAATCCGTCCTCCGTAGGTTCATGTCGGCGTCAGCCAACCGCCGGAGTCCTGGCGGGCGCGCATCGGTCAGCACCGACCGGCCCGACCGAGATCGTTCGGCACGAGACGCCAGAAGACCGTGCGGCAGCGTCGTCGCCGGAGCTCGATGCCGCAGGCAGCACACAAGGAGGAGTGATGGTCCATCTGGTCACCGCGGTGATCAAACCGCACCGGCTCGAGGAGGTGAAGGCCGCGCTGGGCGACATCGGCGTCTCCGGCCTCACCATCACCGAGGTCAAGGGCCACGGTCGCCAGGGCGGCCACACCGAGACCTACCGGGGCGCCGAGTACACGATCGACCTGATCCCGAAGGTCAAGCTCGAGATCGTCGTCGACACGTCCGACGCCGACAAGGTCGTCGAGACGATCGTGAACGCGGCCAAGACCGGCAAGATCGGCGACGGCAAGGTGTGGGTCACCGCCGTCGACCGGCTGGTGCGGATCCGCACCGGCGAGCGCGACGCGGAGGCCGTGTGATGGCCCCGTCGACCCGTCCCACCCCGCTCCCCGACGGGAGCCCGACGATGAGGAGATCCCCCGTGAGCCGTACCCGTCTGGCGGTCGGCCTGGCGGTGGCCACCACCGTGGTGCTCACCGCCGGCACGGCCTTCGCCCAGGAGGCGGCCGAGACCCCGGCACCGACCATGGATCAGGTCAACTCCACGGTCACGACGATGGCCCAGCGCACCAACCTGCTCTGGATCATCATCGGTGCCGCGCTGGTGATCTTCATGCAGGCCGGCTTTGCCCTGGTCGAGACCGGCTTCTGCCGGGCCAAGCACGCCGCCCACGTGGTGTCGACGAACTTCGCCATCTTCGGCCTCGGGTTCGTCTCGTTCTTCCTCGTGGGCTACGCGTTCATGTTCGGTGGTGCGAGCTACGCACCCGTGGTCGCCCCCGGCTCGCCGGCCATCGACTACGGCTTCAACCAGGCGGTGGGCGGACCGCTGGTCGGCTCCGGCAACTGGACCTTCCTGTGGCAGGGCGGCTGGGCCGGTTCCTGGTTCGACGCCTCGTCGCCGGAGAAGCTGGCCCTGTCGGGCGCCATCGCCGGGTTCTTCCTCTACATGGTGGCGTTCATGGACACCACCGCCACCATCCCGACCGGCTCGATGGCCGAGCGGTGGAAGTGGAAGAGCTTCTGCCTGTGGGGCGTGTTCTGCGGAGCGATCTACTACCCGCTGTTCGGCGCCTGGACCTGGGGCGGTGGCTGGCTCGCCAAGCTCGGTGACTCGATGGGCTGGGGCAACGGCTACGTCGACTTCGCCGGCTCGGGCGTCGTGCACGCCATGGGCGGCATGGCCGCCCTGACCGGTGCCATCGTCCTCGGCCCCCGCATCGGCAAGTTCACCAAGGACGGCAAGCCCCGGGCCCTGCCCGGCCACCACATCCCGATGGCCATGCTCGGCACGTTCATCCTGCTGTTCGGCTGGTTCGGCTTCAACGCCGCCTCCACCTTCGCAGCGATGGACTCGCAGTTCGCCGTGGTCGCGACCAACACCGCCATCGCCGGTGCCTTCGGCGCCGTGGTCGGCATGTGCTGGATCTGGTTCCGGACCGGCAAGCCGGACCCGGCGATGATGGCCAACGGCATGCTCGCCGGCCTGGTGGCCATCACCGCTCCCTGCGCCTTCGTGGACCCCTGGGCCGCCATGGTCATCGGCATCATCGCCGCCGTCCTCTGCATCGAGGCGGTCTTCCTCTGGGAGCGCAAGGGCAAGATCGACGACCCGGTCGGCGCCATCTCGGTGCACGGCGTGAACGGCCTCTGGGGCGTGCTGGCTGTCGGCATCTTCGCCAACGGCAAGTACGGCGTGGACGCCCTCGGTCCGGGCCTCGGGTGGAACGGCACCACCAGCCAGGTCGTCGACGGCGTCGCCCCGGGCGTGACCGGCGTGCTCTACGGCGGCGGCAGCGGCCAGCTGTTGGCCCAGATCGCCGGCGTCGTCACGATCATCGTGGTCGGTGGTGGCCTGTCCTTCGCCTTCTTCAAGATCCAGAACGCCCTCACCAAGGGCGGGATCCGGTCCGACGCCGACGACGAGGTCGCCGGCCTGGACCTGCCGGAGATGGGCGTGCTGGCCTACCCCGAGTTCGTGGGTGCCGGCGACAGCTACCCGGACGTGGCGGTGGCCGACGTCTCTGCCTCGGCAGCGACCAAGGCCTGACCACCCGACGCACGAGCGATCATGGGGCCCGGTGGCATCGCCACCGGGCCCCGGTCCGTTCCAGAGGAGCGAGGAAGACGTGGAGCACGAGCACCGTTGGCGGTGGACCTGGCTGGGCAGCGATCGGCTGCTCGCCCGCAACGTGGCCCAGCCGGTGGCGAGGTTCCTGCGCATCGAAGCGGCCTCGGGGGTCCTGCTCCTGCTGGCCGCGCTCGTCGCGGTGGTCTGGGCCAACTCGGGGTGGTCCGAGGCCTACACCCACCTGTGGGAGTCCGACGCGGGCATCTCCATCGGTGGCTTCCACCTCGACATGACCCTGCAGGAGTGGGTCAACGACGGGCTGATGGCCATCTTCTTCTTCGTGGCCGGCCTGGAGATCAAGCGCGAGATGGTGGTCGGCGAGCTCTCGGATCGGAAGGCGGCCGCCGGCCCGGTGCTGGCGGCCGTGGGCGGGATGATCGTGCCGGCGCTCATCTACTTCACCCTCAACGTCGGCACCCCGGGCGCCAAGGGCTGGGGCATCCCGATGGCGACCGACATCGCGTTCGCGGTGGGCATCGTCTCGCTGCTCGGGCCGCGCGTACCGGCGCAGCTGAAGCTGTTCCTGCTCACCCTGGCGGTGGCCGACGACCTCGGCGCCATCGGGGTCATCGCGGTGGCGTACAGCCAGTCGATCAGCTTCGCCTGGCTGGCGGGCTCGGTCGCCTGCCTCGTCGCCGTGTACCTGATGCGACGGAGCCAGGTCTGGTTCATGCCCGCCTACGTCGTGCTGGGCGTGCTCGCCTGGTACTTCATGCTGCGCTCGGGCGTCCACGCCACGGTGGCGGGCGTCGCCATGGGCTTCCTCACACCGGTGACGCCGCTGCGCCAGCGCGTGGACGCCCAGGCGATCGCCGACCGGCTCGAGAACCGACCCGAGCTCACGGCCGCCGACGTGCGCAACGCCGCCTTCGAGATCAAGGAGGCCGTGCCGATCGGTGAGCGGTTGGCCGACCTCCTGGTGCCCTGGGCGTCGTTCGTGATCATCCCGATCTTCGCCCTGGCCAACGCCGGGGTGCCGCTGTCGGGGGGCGCGCTGTCGGCGGCGTTCGACTCGCGGGTGATGATCGGGGTCCTGCTCGGCCTGGTGGTCGGCAAGACGGTGGGCGTCTGCGGGATGGCCTACCTGACCACCAAGCTCGGCATCGCCAAGCTCCCGCGCGGCGCCACGTTCCTGCACATGCTGGGCATCTCGATGGCGGCCGGCATCGGCTTCACGGTCGCCATCTTCGTCACGGGACTGGCCTTCCAGAGCCAAGCGCTCCAGGACCAGGCCAAGATCGGGATCTTCGCGGCGTCGTTCATCGCGGCGATCCTGAGCGGGATCGTCCTGTCGATCGCCGCTCGCCGGTCGACGCCCGAGGAGCTGGCGATCGACGCCGCCGAGGACGCCGCGCTGTTCGCCGAGGAGCCGCCCGCCCAGGTGATCCCGGGCTGATCGTCGGTCGCGGGTCCGCCCGTCATGGCACCACTAGGGTGCGCCGCCATGACGACCGCCTTTCCCGACGGGTTCCGCTGGGGGACCGCCACCGCCGCCCACCAGGTGGAGGGCGGCAACGTGAACAACGACTGGTGGGCCTTCGAGCACGCCGAGGGCACGCCGTGCGCCGAGCCGTCCGGCGACGCGTGCGACCAGTACCACCGCTACCCCGAGGACATCGCTCTGCTCGCCGAGCTCGGCTTCGACAGCTACCGCTTCTCGGTGGAGTGGAGCCGCATCGAGCCCGAGGAGGGGTTCTTCTCGAAGGCGGCGCTCGACCACTACCGGCGGGTGTGCGCCACCTGCCTCGAGCACGGCATCGACCCGGTGGTCACCTACCACCACTTCACATCGCCCCGCTGGATGGCGGCCGACGGCGGGTGGACGAACCCGGCGTCGGTGGCCCGCTTCGCCCGGTTCGCCGAGCAGGTCACCTCCCACCTCGGCGACCTCGCCACGCGCGCCTGCACGATCAACGAGCCGAACGTGGTCGCCTTCGTCGGCTACATGATCGGCGCCTTCCCGCCCGGCGTCGTCGACCGCGACCTCTTCGACCGGGCCCAGGTCAACCTGCGCGATGCGCACCGCGCCGCCTACGACGTCATCAAGGCCGGCCTCGGTGACAAGCCCGTCGGCCTCACGTTGGCGATGGCCGACTACCAAGCGGTGCCCGCCGACGATCCCGATGCCATCGCCAAGCGCGATCGCATCCGGGCCCTCAGCGAGGACCACTACCTCGAAGCCTGCCTCGGCGACGACTTCATCGGGGTGCAGACCTACACCCGCGACCGGATCGGCCCCGAGGGCCAGCTGCGGCCCGAGCCCGACGCCGAGGTCCTGATCATGGGCTACGAGTACTACCCGGAGGCGCTCGAGGCGACCATCCGCCGGGCCCACGAGGTCACCGGCACCTCCGTGCTGGTCACCGAGAACGGGATCGGCACCGACGACGACGACCAGCGGCTCCGCTACCTGCGCACGGCCCTCGAGGGCGTGCTCCGCTGCCTCGACGACGGCCTGCCCGTGCAGGGCTACACGTGCTGGAGCCTGCTCGACAACTTCGAGTGGGCCTTCGGGTACGGGCCCCGCTTCGGCATCGTCGCCGTCGACCGCGAGACCCAGGAGCGCACCCCGAAGCCGTCCGCCCGGTGGCTCGGCTCGGTGGCCCGGGCCAACGCCCTGCCCGAGGCTTGAGCCGGTGGCCGTGACTGTCCCCGTCGGGGGGCCACGACTACGCTCGTGCGGTTCGCCCTCGTGCAGGAGTGTGCCCCTTCCATGGAAACGCAACCGCCGGTGACAGCGTCGTCGCCAGGCACCCCGCCCGACGCCGCCGAGCCCACGGGCATCGTCGGCAAGCTCTTCGCCATGATCCGGCACAAGGGACCGAAGTACGTCCTGGTGTCGGTGGTGAACGTGCTGTTCGGCGGCGGCCTGCTCTTCATGTTCCAGAAGTGGATGCCGCCGGTCGAGGCCAACCTCCTCTCGGTCTGCATCAGTGCCGTCCCCGCCTACTACATGAGCCGCTACTGGGTGTGGGGCAAGCGGGGCAAGAGCCACCTGAAGAAGGAGGTCCTGCCCTTCTGGATCTTCGTCGTGGCCGGCCTCGTGCTGTCGACCATCTTCATCTCCTTCGCCGACAACCACACCGACAACCGGGTGGTGATCCTCTTCGTGCAGCTGAGCGCCTTCGGCGTGCTGTGGGTGCTGCGCTTCTTCCTCTTCGACAAGCTGTTCCACGTCGAGATCAACGAGGACGACACCCCCGACGAGGACTGATGTCGGTCGTCGCCCGCTCCGGGCCGACCGGCGCCCCGACCGGTTCGGTGAGCGCGTGATGGACGACGAGCTGCGCGCCCACGCCGAGGCGGCACGGGGCTTCATGCCCCCCGACGAGGGGTTGGCGCTCTACGACGCCGCCGTCGGCGTCCCTGCCGGTGGCGGGCCGATGCTCGAGATCGGCAGCTACTGCGGGAAGTCGTCGGTGTACCTCGGCGCCGCCGCCCGCGAGCGCGGCACCGTGCTGTTCGCCCTCGACCACCACCGGGGCTCGGAGGAGAACCAGCCGGGTTGGGAGTGGCACGAGCCCGACCTGGTCGACCCCGAGGTCGGCCGCATCGACACGCTCCCCCGCTTCCGCCGCACCGTGCACGACGCCGGGCTCGAGGGCGTGGTCATCGCCCTGGTCGGCGACTCGCCCACGGTCGCCCGCCACTGGGGCACGCCGCTGGCGCTGCTCTTCATCGACGGGGGCCACGGCCACGAGCCGGCCCACCGCGACTACGACGCCTGGGTCCCGTGGGTCGACGACGATGGCCTGCTGCTCATCCACGACGTCTTCCCCGATCCCGCCGACGGTGGCCGCCCGCCCTACGAGCTGTACTGCCGGGCGATCGAGTCGGGGGCCTTCGTCGAGCAGGCCGCCGTCGGCTCGTTGCGCGTCCTGCGCCGCGTCGCCCCCGGCTGCTGACCCCGAACCGCCTGCGCCGCGCATCCCCCCTTTTCGAACTTTGGAGGATTCGCGTCAAGGGGTGGCGCGGATCCTCCAAAGTTCGTGGGGGGGGGGTTGGAGTGAGGGCGGGGTCACTCGGAGCGGATGGCCTCGAGGGCGTTCATGCGGATGGCCCGTGCCGCCGGCAGCAGCGCGGCGACCACGCCGATGACGATGCCCAGGGCGCCGATGACGGCCAGTTCTCGCAGCGGCCACGAGAAGGCCGTCGAGCCACCGCCCTGCTGGTCGCGGAACAGCGACAGGGTGATGGTCCAGGCCACGAACAGCCCGCACGCGGTGCCGACGATGACGCCGAGCAGCGACACGATGAGCGCCTCGACCTGCACGGCGCCCCACAGCTGGCCGCGCGTCATGCCGACCGCCCGCAGCAGGCCGATCTCGTGGGTCCGCTCGATCACCGACAGCATCAACGTGTTGACGATGCCGAACACGGCGATGACCACGGCCACGGCGAGCAGGGCGTTCACCGCCGAGATCAAGGCGTCGAAGAACGAGCGGAAGAAGGTGGCGATCGAGTTGCCGGCGAGCACGACCACGTTCGAGTAGTTGGCCGCGGTCTTGTCGAGGGCGGTCTGGACCGAGGACGCCTGCCCCGACTGCACCTGCACGGCGAGGCTGTTCGGTGCCGCCTTCGGATCGTGGGCGAGGGCGGCCTGGGCGGGGATGACGACCGGCGGCACGGTCAGCGAGAGGTCGATGAGGGCGCCGATGGTGAACTGCTGGGTCTTGCCGTCGGCGAAGGTGACCGTGAGCGGATCGCCGACCTTCAGCCCGGTGCCGTCGGCGAGCAGCTCCATGACGGCCAGCTGGTCGGGGCCGAGCTGGTCGCTGCCCTTGGCCACCTTCACGCCGAGCACACCCAGCTGGGAGAAGTCGACGGCGGCGACGGGCAGCGGCGTGGTGCCGCCGTTGCCGCCGCCCGGGCCGCGCCGACCACTCGAGCCCCCGGCCTGCGTGCTGCCGGTGCTCCCGCCGGCCGCCGGCAGGTCGGCCCGGCCCTGGTTCAGGTAGATCGGCGCCACACCGGCGACGCCGGGGGTGGCCTTCACCTGGTCGACGAGCGAGTCGGGGAGTGGTCCGCCGGTGGTGGACACCGTGAGGTCGGCGCCGCCGATCTTGGAGATCTGCTGGGTGCCCCAGTCGCGGATGGCCCCGCCGGCGGCGGTCACGAACACCACGAGGAAGACGCCGACCACGAGGGCGTTGGCGGTGGTGGACGTCCGCCGCGGGTTGCGGGCGGCGTTGTCGGAGGCGATGCGGCCGACGGTGCGACCGAACAGGCGGGCGACGGGGGCCAGCAGGCGGGCGAAGGCGGTGGCGATGAACGGTCCGGCGAACAAGATGCCGAGGAACAGCGCCGGTGGGCCCACCACGAGGAGGAGCCCCTGGCCGGCCAGCCCCCCGGCGAGGGTGGCGCCGATGCCGATGGCGCACAGGCCGGCACCGATCACGAAGCGGGCCTTGCTCGACGAGGAGCGGTCGACGCCCGCGTCGCGCAGCGCCTCGATCGGACGGGCCCGGGCGGCCCGGAAGGCCGGGATGAAGGCCGACACCACGGTCACGACGAGCCCCGAGATCACGACCTGGACGAAGCCGAACGGGGAGACGGAGAGGCCGACGTCGGCGCCGGACCCGAACGTGATCAGGCTCGGTGCCAGCTTGGTGAGCAGCACCACGAGCAGCAGGCCGGCGACGAAGCCCAAGGCGCTGGCCAGCACGCCCAGCACGACCGACTCGATGATCACCGCCCGCCGGACCTGCTTGCCGGCGGCGCCGATGGCGCGGAGCAGCGCGAATTCGCGCAGCCGCTGGGCCACCGAGACGTTGAAGGTGTTGTAGATGATGAAGATCCCCACGAAGAGGGCGACGTAGGCGAACACCTGCAGGGCGGTGCCGATGGTGGAGGCCAGCGCCGCCGCTCCGCCGGACTGCTCCTCGCGGAAGGCCTCGCCGGCCTTCACCTGGTACTCGGAGCCGACGGCTCGCTGGAGGTCGGCGACCAGCTGGTCGGTGGAGGTCCCCGGTGCCGCCGTGGTGAGGATGAAGTCGAACTGCTCCTGGTTCGAGCCCAGCCACGAGAAGGCGTCGGCGACCGACACGACGACGTCGCCGTTCTGGCTCGACGACGGCTTGGCGCCGTAGGTCACGATGCCGGTGACCTTGGCCTGCTCGCGTCCCGCGGTGGTGCCCAGCGCGATGGTGGACCCGACGCCGAGGCGCTTGTCGGATGCGGTCTGCTGGTCGATGGCGACCTCACCGCTGGCCTGGGGCCAGGCCCCCGACGCCAGGCGGTAGGGGTTGAGGGCGGCCGGCTCGACGTAGCGGCTCCCCACCGCCTGGTCGCTCTGGCCGGCGAAGCCGGCCTCGGTGGGGCCGGCGGCGGCCGTGTCGGCCTCGAGCAGCGAGATGCCGGCGGTGAGGGTCCCGTCGGCGGCGGCGACGCCACGGGTCTTCTGGACGGTGGGCAGCAGCGAGGTCGGCAGCTTGGGGGAGGCCGCGAAGTTCTGCTCGGCCCGGTCGGCGTCGGGCTGCACGGCGGCGGCCACGTTGGCATAGCCCTGGTCGGTGTTGGCCTGCAGCGAGGCGGCCACCGAGTCGCGCAGGATCAGCGCCGTCGACAAGAAGCCGGTGCCGACGAGCACGGCGAGCACCGTCGCCACGAAGCGGCCGGGCCGGGCTCGCAGGCCTCGCCAGGTCAGCTTCCACATGGCGGGTCCCCTCTCGGCGGCGGTCGGCGCCGGGCCACCCTATCGGCGGGGCTGCGCCGGCCCGGGCCGCGCCCGGTCTCGCTGACGGAGCGTCCGGGGGCCGGACCCGTGGTCCTCAGGTCGCCGGCGATCGGCGGCGGTGGTCGGTCTCGATGACATTGCGTCCGGGGGCCGGACACGTGGTCATCAGGTCGCGGGCGATCGGCGGCGTGGTGCGGCCGGGCGATCAGTCGAGGCTGGGGTCGCCGATGGAGTCCTCGGCATCGGTGAGCGCCAGCTCGGGCAGGGCGTGGTGGTCGACGAACAGCCCCGACGCCGGCGTGGTGCGGCCGAGGGCGTCGGCGGCCAGCACGATCGAGGCGCCGGTGTAGGTGCTCTTCTCGTTGCCGGGGAAGTGGACCATCTCGGGGAAGACGATGCCGGTCCAGTAGTGGCCGTCGTCGGCCCGCAGGCCCTGGGCCCACTCGAACAGCTGGAGGGCCCGCTCCTCGCGGCCGGCCGAGAGGTAGGCGAGCAGGCACTCGCAGGTCTCGGCGGCGGTGATCCACGGACGGTCGCTCACGCAGCGCACGCCCATGCCCTCGACCACGAAGGTGTCGACCCGCTCGTCGAGGCGGGCGAGGCCGTCGTCGCCGAGGAGCACGCCGGCGAGCACGGGGTAGTACCAGTCCATGGCCCAGCGGTGCTTGGGGGCGAAGGCGTCGGGCAGCTCGCCGCGGCAGTGGGCGGCGACGACGTGGACGAGGCGGGCGGCGGCCAGCTCCCAGTCGGGGCGCTCGTGGCCGAGGTGCTCGGCCAGGGCGATGGCGCAGCGCAGCGAGTGGCACATCGACGACGAGCCGGTGAGGAGGGCGAACGACCACGGCGTGCCGTCGGCGTGGCGGGCCCAGATGACCTCGCCGCGCGGCGTCTGCAGGTCGAGCACGAACTCGATGGCCCGGTCGACCACCGGCCACATGCGCTCGGCGAAGCCGTCGTCGCCGAAGAGCAGGTGGTGGTGCCAGACGCCGGCGGCCACGTAGGCGATGGTGTTGGCGTCGAGCTTGTCCTGCTCGATGCCGTCGGCCAGGTAGTACTGGTGCCAGGCGCCGTCGGGGCGCTGCACCGAGGCCAGCCACTCGTAGGCCCGCTCGGCGTCGGCCCGCCGACCGCCGAGGGCCAGCGCCATGGCCGCCTCGACGTGGTTCCACGGGTCGGCGTGGCCGCCGGGGAACCACGGCACCATGCCGTTGGGCAGCTGCCACGAGGCGATGGCGTCGACGGTGGCCTGCACCTGGTCGGCGGTGAGGATGCCCTCGACCGAGGGCACCGCGAACGGGCCGGGACCGGCCGACGTCGACGGATCAGGCACCGACGGGCTCCGGTTCGGCGGTGCGGTCGGCCCGACCCTCGTCCTGGCCGACGGCGATGGGCTTGGTGGCGTACACGACCAGGCTCTTGCCGAGCACGGGGTTCAGGGCCCGCTCGGTGACCCGGGTGACGAACGGCTGCTTGGCGATGTCCCAGACCAGCACCTTGTTGTAGGCCTTCACCAGCGGGAAGTCGTCGTTGCGGGGACCCACCGCGCACTTGAGCCACCAGTAGGGCGAGTGCAGCGCGTGGGCCAGGTGCGATCCGCCCGGCTGGAGGCCGGCGCCGCGCATCTTCGATCGCATCTCGTTCTCGGTGTAGATGCGCACGTGTCCGCCGACCGACTTGGGGGCGTAGTACTCGTCGGACAGGAACCAGCAGATCTTCTCGGGCAGCCAGGCCGGGATGGTGACGGCGAGGGTGCCGCCCGGCTTGAGCACCCGGTACAGCTCGTCGAGGGCCCCGAGGTCGTCGGGGATGTGCTCCATGACCTCCGAGGCGATGGCCTTGTCGAAGGTGCCGTCGGGGTAGGGGAGGCGGGTGGCGTCGCCGGCCACGCAGTCGGCCATGCCCCGGGGCGGGGCCTCGCCGGCGTCGGCCATGGCCCGGAACAGGGCCCGCACCTCGCGCAGCTCGTCGGTGGCCATGTCGCAGGCGACCACGCGGGCGCCGCGGCGCAGCCCCTCGTAGGCGTGGCGGCCGTAGCCGCAGCCCAGGTCGAGCAGCAGGTCGCCGGCCTGCAGGCCCAGCTTGTCGTAGTCGACCGTCAGCACGAGCCGACCACCTGCCGCGGGGCGAAGCGGGGCGCCGAGGCGGCACCGCCGGCCCGGCGGGCCTGGATGTGGGCCGTCTCGGCCAGCAGGGCCCGGTACTGCTCGACCGTGCCGACCGCGGTGTGGCGCCAGGTCCAGCGGTCGATGACCCGCTGGCGGCCGGCAGCCCCGATGCGGGCTCGCAGCTCGGCGTCGTCGAGGGCGGTGCGGATGCGGGCGGCGAGGGCGTCGCTGTCGCCGGGGGGCACCACCAGGGCGGTGTCGTTGTCGGCGCCGACGACCTCGGGCAGGGCGCCGCCGGTGGTGGCCACCAGGGGCACGCCGCACGACATCGCCTCGATGGCCGGCAGGGAGAAGCCCTCGTACAGCGACGGGACGACGGCCACCTCGGACTCGCTGTAGAGCTCGATGATGCGCTGCTCGGGCACGCCGGTGATGAAGGTGACGACGTCGCGCAGGCCCAGGTCGTCGATGACCCGGGCCGACGGGCCGCCCTCCTTGAGCCGGCCGATGACCACCAGCTCGATGTGGCGCTCGGTGCGCAGCTTGGCGACGGCCTCGAGCAGGTAGCGCAGGCCCTTCATGGTGACGTCGGCCGACGCCGTGGTGATGAGCCGGCCCTTGATCCGCTCGACGTGGGGCAGCGGCTTGAACAGGTCCTGGTCGACGCCCACCGGCACCACGTGCATCCGCTCGAGCGGCACCTTGTGGTCCTTGTGGATGTCCTCCATCGAGTTCTTCGACACCGTGAGCACGCGGGTCATGCGGGAGGCGACCCGGGTCTGCATCTTGGTGAAGGCGTACCAGCGCGCCTTGGCGATGCGCTGCCAGGAGGTCTCGGCGTGCTCCATCTCGAGGCGGCGGTCGACCGTGATGGGGTGGTGGATGGTGGCCAGCACCGGCAGGCCGAGGCGCTCGAGGCCGAGCAGGCCGTAGCCGAGGTGCTGGTTGTCCTGCACCAGGTCGAACTCGGCGATGCGGTTGCGCAGGTTCTGGTAGGCGCGCACCGAGAAGGCCAGCGGCTCGGGGAAGTTGCCGAACGAGAACGAGGTGACCTCGACCCAGTCGCCGAGCGACTTCAGCTCCCAGACGCCCGGCATCCGCATGGGGAAGTGGTCGTTGTAGATCTCGAGGCTGGGCAGCTCGACCAGCGGGACCCGCTCGTCGAGGATCGGGTAGGGCGGGCCGCCGAGGACCTCGACCTTGTGGCCGAGGTCGACCAGGGCCTTGGTGAGGTGACGGGTGTACACGCCCTGGCCGCCGACGTGGGGCTTCCCCCGGTAGCAGAGGTAGGCGATGCTGAGCGGCGAGTCGTCCCGGGTGGGATCGGCGGCGGTGGTCATGTCGAGCGTGGTCCCTCACTCCCCGGGGCGGTCCCGGTGCAGGCAGCCGTGGGGCCCGGGGCGCGCGCCGGAGCGCACCTCGGGCGACGCTGCACGAATCGGTAAGCCTTGCCGAGCCCTGACGCAGGGTCAAATGGAGCGCGACCCTTGTTTTTGGCTACACACAGGGGCGCGGCGGGGCCTCGGAGGTCCCGCCGGCGGCCGGCTGGGCGTCGGTCGCGGGTGCCCGGGAGGGACCATGGCCGACACCACCTGGAGGCGGGCGCTGATCACCGGCGCCTCGAGCGGCATCGGCGAGGCGATGGCCCGCCAGCTGGGCGCCGGCGGCACCGACCTCGTGCTCGTCGCCCGCACCGCCGACCGCCTCGAGGCCATCGCCGCCGAGATCCGCGAGCGCAACGCCGTCGCCGTCGAGGTCCTGCCCGCCGATCTGGCCGACCCCGAGGGCCTGGCGGCGGTGGAGGCCCGGGTGGCGGCCGACGACGACCCCGTCGACCTGCTGGTGAACAACGCCGGCTACGGCTTCGAGGGGCGCTTCGGCGAGATCCCGGTCGACGACGAGGAGGCCGAGATCCTCGTCAACGTGGTGGCCCTGATGCGGCTCACCCACGCCGCCGTCTCCCGCCTGGTGGCCGCCGGCGAGGTGGGCACCGTGCTCAACGTGGCGTCGGTGGCGGCCTTCTCACCGGCGGCCGGCAGCGCCAACTACTCGGCCACCAAGGCCTACGTCCTCAGCTTCAGCCAGTCGGTGCACGAGGAGGTCGCCCCCCTCGGGGTGAACGTCACCGCCCTGTGCCCGGGGCTCACCCGGACGCAGTTCCAGCAGCGGGGCGGCTACGACACGGCCCAGATGCCGGGCGCCTTCTGGCAGAGCGCCGACGAGGTGGCGCGGTCGGGCCTCGACGCCGCGGCCCGGGGCCGGCCGGTCGAGGTGACCGGCTGGCACAACAAGGTGCTGACCACCTCGGTCCGCAAGCTGCCGATGGGCACCGTGCGCTGGGCGTCCAGCCAGATCGCCGGCCGGATGCGCCACGATGGCTGAGGCGAGCGCGGTCCGAGCGCACCGGGACCGGCACCCCGCCGCGGACGCCTGGGGCTGAGCGGTGCGGGGGCTCGTGCAGCGGGTCGGGGAGGCGTCGGTGGCGATCGCCGGCGAGGTGGTCGGCGAGATCGGCCCCGGCCTGTGCGTGCTGGTGGGGGTGACCCACGACGACGACGAGGCGGCGGCCCGCAAGCTGGCCGACAAGGTGTGGGGCCTGCGGATCATGGCCGACGTCGACGGGGTGATGAACCTCTCGGTCGGCGAGACGACGGGTGAGGTGCTGGTGATCAGCCAGTTCACGCTCTACGGCGACACCCGCAAGGGTCGGCGACCGTCGTGGATCGCCGCGGCCCGCCCGGAGCACGCCGAGCCGCTGGTGCAGGCCGTCGTGGACGCACTGCGCGCGCTGGGCGCCACGGTGGCCACCGGCCGCTTCGGCGCCGACATGGCGGTGTCGCTGGTGAACGACGGTCCCGTCACGCTCCTGGTCGAGGTGTAGCGGCGGTCTGGCGCCGAGGCCGCCGTCGGACCGGTCAGGGGGCGGGGGAGCGGCGGCGCAGGGTCCACGCCCAGGCGCCGGCCAGCGCCAGCACCGAGGCTAGCATGATCGGCCACGGGCCGAGGATCGTCGACCAGGTGTCGCCGGTGCGGCGCGAGATCGTCCGCTCGAGCACGGCCGCCTCGGAGACGCCGCTGCGGCAGGTCTGGTCGTCGGTGGTCCACGCGGTCGGTGTGGGCACCACGTCGCGGTGGGTCATCCGGCAGTCGACGAGGCGGCCGTCCGGGTCGACGATGGCGCTGAAGCCGGTGGGGGCGGCCTGCAGCATCCAGCGGCCGGTCTCCAGCGCCCGCAGCTTCGACGAGGCCACCTGCTGGGACTGCACCTGGGTGAGCCAGTAGGACGATCCGTTGGTGGGGTTGGTGAGGACCTCGCCGCCGTTGCCGATGGCGTCGCGGGCCCGGCTGGAGAAGAAGACCTCCCACGAGATGACCACGCCGATCGGTCCGACCGGCGTGGGCACGACCGCGGGGGCCTCGCCGGGCACGGCGTCGCGCGACGGGATCCCGCTGTCGCCGGCGATCTTCTCGATGAGCGGCCGGAACGGCACGTACTCGCCGAACGGCACGATGCGGACCTTGTCGTAGCGGGCGCCCATGGTGCCGTCGGGGGCGTAGACGATCTGGGCGTTCAGGAAGGCGGTGCGGCTGATGCCCTCGGTGGCGCCGACCAGCAGCGTGGCGTCGAGGTCGCGGGCCAGCTGCTGGAGCTGGGCGTGCTCGGGGTTGTCCTGCAGGCGGCCCTCCACGCTGATGACGTTCTCGGGCCACACCACGAGGTCGACCGGCTCGTGGATCTGGCGGCTCGCCTGCAGGTGGCGCTCGAACACCGCCTTGGCGTCCGAGCTGCTGGCTCGGGTGCGCTGGGGGCCGCCGCCCTGCACCACCGCGACCCGCAGGGGTGGCCCGGTGTCCTCACCTCGCGGGGCCACGAACGAGACGGCGCCGATCACCACGACCACGGCCGCGGCGATGCCGACGGCCCGCCAGCGCCGCTCCCACGCCGCCGAGAGCCCGACGCCGACGATCACCACGATCCCGACCAGGCCGAGCGAGCCGACCGTGCGCACGGTGAAGGCGAGCGGCGCCGACGCCTGGCTCATCGCCAGGGTCGACAGCGGCACGCCGCCGAAGGGCCAGTTCCAGCGGATGACCTCGGTGAGCACGACGGCGGCCGGCAGCGCGACCCACCGGGCCCGGCCGGGGGGGCAGGCGATGCCGGCGATGCCGAAGAAGGCGGCGAACACGGCGCCCGCCAGCACGTAGCCGGGGGGCGTGAGGTCGAGCATCCACAGCATCGAGGGGAACAGCCAGGCGGCGGCGACGAGCCAGGAGCGCCGGAACCGGCGTCCCCACGGCTGGCCGGCGAGCAGGCGGTCCCAGCCGAAGATGCCGACGAAGGCCAACGGCCACCAGCCCCACGGGGGCACCGACGCCGCCAGGCACAGCCCGCTGCCGAGGGCGGCGGCGGTGGTCAGCAGCGCCCGTCCCGGGTTGCGGGGCGGTCGGGCGCCCGCCTCGCCGTCGTCGTCGGCGACCCGTGAGGCGGCTCCGTCGTCGTCGGCCGGTGCCCGTCCCGCGTCGTCGGGCACCGCCCCGGTGGGCGCCGAGGGCTCAGGAGCGGGCGCGGGCGCCGAGGGGTCGTCGGACATGGCGCCTCATCATGTTGCGCCGCCGCCGGTCGGGCCAGTCGTCGGCTCGGCCACATCGCTTCGCCCGAGCCGTCGTCCCGCTCGTCCGGGATCGGCTCGTCCTGCTCGTCGTCGGACGGCCCGTCTCCCGGCGCGCCGGTCGTCGGCGGCGTCGCAGTGGTGGCGCCGTCGCGGGGCCGGGTCGGTCAGCCGCGAAGGGCCGCCAGCGCATCGGCCACCGCCGCCTCGGCCGGCGCCCGCTCGACGCCGACGGTGGCGAGGGGGCCCTCGCCCTGTTCCTCGTCGATGAGCGCCAGCAGCAGGTGCTCGGTGCCGACGTAGTTGTGGCCGAGCCGCAGCGCCTCGCGCACCGCGAGCTCGAGCACCTTGCGCGAGGCGAGGTCGTAGGGGACCAGCTCGGGGGGCTCGTCGACCGGCGGTGGCAGGCAGGCCACCGCCGCGGCCCGCAGCTCGTCGGGGGCCACGCCCAGGGCGGTGAGCGCCAGCACGGCGAGCGCCCCGGGCTCGCCCACGATGCCGAGGACCAGGTGGGCGGGCGCGATCTCGGCGTTGCCGGCGGCCCGGGCCTCGTCGTGGGCGGCGATCACGGCGTTGCGGGCCCGGGGCGCGAACCGGCCGAACCCCTGGGCGGCGTCGGTGCCCGGCTCGCCGGGGTCCTTGGGCACGAAGCGCTTGCGGGCGGCCTGCTTGGTGACGCCCATGCTCCGCCCGATGTCGGTCCACGACGCGCCCGAGCGCCGCGCCTGGTCGACGAAGTGGCCGATGAGGTGGTCGGCGACGTCGCCGAGGTGGTCTGCGGCGAGCATGGCGTCGGCCAGCTGGTCGAGCGGCTCGTCGTGGATGGCCTGGATGGCGGCGATGAGGTCGTCGAGGCGGACCGTGGTGACCCGGGGGTCGACCCGGGCCGGGTCGTCGTCGGGGAAGGTGTCGGGCATGCGACAACCCTAGGTTGTCGGAACCGGATCGTCAACCCTGGGTTGTCGATGGTTGCTCGTCGGTCCGGTCCACCGTCGTCAACGCGCGGCCGGCGGTGGTGGGCACCTACGCTGCGCGGCCATGTCCGCCCGTCCCGGCCCGCTCGACACGTTCGCCCCCGACCTCTTTGCCGGTCGCGTCGCCCTCGTCACGGGGGGCGGGACCGGCATCGGCCAGCAGACCGCCCTCGGGTTCGCCCGCTACGGGGCCGACCTCGTGGTGGCCGGCCGCACCCGCGAGACGCTGGAGGAGACCGCCGCCGCGGTGGAGGCGCTCGGCCGCCGCTGCCTCGTCGTCCCGACGAACATCCGGGACGTGGCCCAGGTCGATGCGCTGCGCGACGCCGCCTACGCCGAGCACGAGCGGGTGGACTTCTTGATCAACAACGCCGGCGGCCAGTTCCCGGCCCTGCCCTCGGACATCTCCGACAACGGGTGGCGGGCCGTGGTCGACCTCAACCTCAACGGCACCTGGAACATGGTCAGCCGCTTCATGGGGCCGATGGCCGAGGCGGGGTCGGGCTCGATCGTGAACGTGGTGCACACCTTCTCCTACGAACGCGGAGCGCCGGCGTTCGTGCACTCGGGGGCGGCCCGGGCCGGGGTGGTCAACCTCACCAGGTCGATGGCTTCGTTCCTCGTGCACCACGGCGTCACCATCAACGCCTTCGCCCCCGGCCCCATCGCCACCGAGGGCCTGCAGGAGAACGAGATCGACAAGCTGGGCCGCACCGCCGAGGGGTTCGAGGCCGAGCTGGCCGAGGTCGGCGGTCGCGGGGCCCGCCTCGGCACCGCCGAGGAGATGGCGGCCATCGTGCTGTTCCTGTGCTCGCCCGCCGCCCGCTACATCACCGGCACCTCGGTGATCGCCGACGGCGGCTCGCTGCTCGCCAACTGGATCGAGTTCTTCCCGCCCGGCGAGCTCTGACCCGGTTCGACGAGCGGGTCGGGGCGCGGGTCGGCGCGCGTCTCGCCGGCGGCCGGGTGGCGTCAGCCCGACGTGCCGGCGAACGGGTCGGCGGACGCGGGCGGCGCGGACCCCTCGACCGACCGCACGACAAGCGTCGTGCCGGTCTCGTCGCTGCCGAAGTCGACCGGGGGCAGGCTCGCCTCGTCGTCGACCAGCTTCCCGTCCGGCCCGAGCAGCGCCAGCTTCGCCACCACGCGGTGCGTGGCCGAGCCCTTCGGGTGGCAGGCGAACAGCGTGGCGGTGTGGGCGGCGTTCGTGCTGGCGATCCCGATGTGGCTCTCGGGGACGATGATCACGCCTCGCACGACGTAGGTGTACGTGGCGTCTGGCGCGTCCACCTCCACCTGGTCGCCCGCCACCAGCTTGTCGAGGTCGAGGAACGGGCGGCTCATCGTGGTGCGGTGGCCGGCGACGACCATGTTCCCCTGCTGGCCCGGACCAGCCGTGCCCGGCCAGTGGCTCGGGCCACGGTTGATGGCGGTGAGGGTCATCCCCTCGCCGAGCGGTTGGTCGACGCCGAGCTTCGGGATGCGCAGCCGGCCGAGCGTGACCGCCGGGGTGGGCGCGTAGGGGTCGCTCGGCAGCGGTTCGGGGAGCGGGAGGACCGTCGTCGGGGGCGTCGTCGGCGGAGGTGGGGGGGCCGTCGTGGTGGTGCTGGCGGTGGTGGTCGACGTCTCGAGGTCGGCGGCGGCGACGCCCACCGCCAGCCCGGTGCCGTCGTCGACGGGGCCTCGGGCCACCCGCACGACGAGCACGAGGGCCAGGAGCACCACGACGACCAGGGCCGCGCGGTTGCGCACGGGAGAGCGCTCGACCACGGCGGCCACCGTACCGGCCGACCTCGGACCGGACACCGCGACCCGAGCCACGCGTGCCCGCGGCGGTGGGCCGCGGCCGCGGGTTCGTCGGTGCAGGCCCGGCCGAGCGCAGGGGGCGCCAGGCCAGGCGGGCGCCGGGGATCGGAGGCGTGGAGGATCGGAGGCGTGGGCGAGCCTGGCGCCAGGCGGAGCGAGCGCGACCCGAGCGCGGTCAGGCGCCGAGCCAGCGACGGGCGTCGGCGACCTGGTCCTCGGTGATGGCGTGGCCGCCCGCCGTCTCGCAGAGGTGCACGTCGAGGTCGTGGCGGCCGAGCCACCGGGCGGCGGCGCGACCCCGCTGCACGGGGACCACGGGGTCGTCGTCGCCGTGGCCGAGCCACCAGCGCGTGCCGGTCGCCGCCGCAGGGTCGTAGGCGGCCACGTCGGGGGGGAGCAGGAAGCTGCCGAACCCGAGCACGTGGTCGGGGCGGGGCCAGTCGGCGCTGGCGCCCCGGCGGGGGGCGAGCGCGTAGGCGAGCGCCACGGCGGCGCCCTGGGAGAACCCGGCGAGGACCAGGCCGTGGCCGGGCCCGTCGTCGCTCGGGGTCAGGACGCCGGTCGTGGCCAGGGCTCGGCCGAGGCCGGCCAGGGCCAGCTCGACGTCGTCGGACGTGGTGGCGGCCTCGTCGGCCGGCAGCCAGGCCGGGCCCGTCGGGGTCCGGTGCGACCCGGAGGGCACCACCCGCTGCAGGCGGCCGTCGGGGTCGAGGCGCTGCGCCAGGGTGGCCAGGCCGGCGGGGTCGTCGCCGTGGCCGTGCAGCAGGACCAGCAGGCCGGTCACGGAGCGACCGGCGCGGGGCGCGCGCCGCCGGGCTCGGGCCGGCGGCAGGGCCGCGGGGGCGGGGGTGGGAGCGACGAAGACCACGGGGGCGAGGGGGGGAGCGAGGGGAGCAGGAGGCGCAGCACCGGGCGGCGATCAGACGCGGCGGGCACCGGTGACGGGCATGTTGGCGACCTGCTCGATGCGGACCACGTCGCCGGTGTGGGGGGCGTGGACCACGCGACCGCCGCCGATGTAGATGCCCACGTGGCCGAGGCCGTAGAAGAAGATGAGGTCGCCCACCTGCAGCTCGCTCATCGAGATCGGCTTGGTGGCGGCCCACTGCGCGGTGGTGGCGTGCGGGAGCGAGACGCCGACCTGGGCGTAGGCCCACATCACGAGGCCCGAGCAGTCGAAGCCCCGCGGCGAGGCGCCACCGAAGACGTAGGGCACGCCCAGCTGGCCCATGGCGACCGAGGCGGCGGCGCCGCCCTTGCCCGAACCGCCGACCGGAGCGGGGGCCGGCGCCGGTGCCGGAGCGGGTCGGGCGGTGGTGGGGGCGGCGGTCGGCGCCGGGGCGCCGGCGGTGGTGCCCGGCTGGCCGGCGGTGGACCCGGTGGTGGCCGACCCGCCGGCGGTGGTGCCGGTGGTGCCCGGCGCGGCGGTGGCGGCGCCCCCGCCGGCGTTGGCGTCGGCGAGCGAGCCGGCGCCGCGCGACCGCAGGTCGGCCTCGGTCTGCTGGCGGCGGGCCTCGGCCTGGCGGGCCTGCTCCTGCTGGACGAGGCCGGCCAGCTCGCCCTGCACCTTGGCCTGCAGCGCCTGCTGCTCGGCGACGGCGGCCTCGCCCTGGCGGCGGGCCTCGTCGGCGTCCTGGCGGGCCTGCTCGGCCTGGGACCGGGCCTGCTCGAGGTCGGCGATCTCGTGCTCGAGGTGCTGGCGGGTGGCGGCCAGGCGATCGATGGCGTCCTGGCGGTTGCCCGAGGCGGCGTCGAGGTAGCCCTTCTTCTGCGGGGCCTGGTCGGCGGTGCTGGTGAGCAGCACGTCCATGGTGGGGCTGTCGTTGCCCGACAGGTAGGCCTCGACGGCGGCGGCGCGCACCTGCCGGCGACCGGCCTCGACCTCGGCGTTGGCGTCGTCGACGCGGTGCTGGGCGGCCTCGATGGCGTGGTCGGCCTGCTCCAGGCGCAGGTTCGCCTGGTTGAAGTCCTCGGCCCGCTGGATCTGCTGCTCGGTGAGCGACTGCAGCTTGGTGGCGATCGCCGCCGCCTCGGCCCGCTTGTCGCCGACCTCGTCGGCGGTGCCGGTGCCGGTGGCGAGCGCGCTCACCAGGCCGAGGGCGATGGTGGCGGCGACGAGGCGCCGCCGGGGCGAGCCACCGGCCCGGCCACGTCGGTGGCGCGGCGTCCCGGCGTCGGAGGAGGCCTCGTCGGGAGCCGACGAGCAGGGGGAGCCGGGAGGTGCAGCGGTCATTGTTACGGGATCTTTGCAGCAAACGGTCGAGTGCGCAACGCAAACGCAACATTGCCGAGCTGTCGCAACCTGGCCGTCACGTGGGGTGGCTGCTGGGGTTCCTGAGGGCGACGTGGTCCTGGTGGCGCAGGGGGTTCTGGTGGTCGGCGTGGTTCCCGTGGTCGGTGTGGCTCCCCAGGTGGACGCGCCACCGCCCCGCCCCGGCGACGGGCGCCAGGGCGGGGCGGTGGGACGGGCAGGACGAACGCGGGACGAACGGCGGGACGGTCGTCGACCGCCCGTCGACCGCCCGTCGTGGGCCCGCCGGGATCAGGTGCGCTCGAGCACGACGACCGGGATGACCCGGTCGGTCGAGTCCTCGTACCCCTGGAACTGGGGGTAGGCGGTCTTCTGGCGCTCCCAGAGCTCGTCGCGCTCGGCGCCCTCGGCGACGCGGGCCCGCACGGGGATCGTCTCGGTGCCGACGTCGGCGGTGACCTCGGGGTGGGCGCGCAGGTTG
Source organism: Acidimicrobiales bacterium (assembly GCA_046331175.1). Taxonomy (GTDB): domain Bacteria; phylum Actinomycetota; class Acidimicrobiia; order Acidimicrobiales; family Acidimicrobilacustridaceae; genus JAWKIW01. The sequence goes on along the minus strand of JAXLRI010000006.1, from coordinate 205,998 downwards.
TGGTACCAGTCGGGGTTCGTCGGGGCACCGGCCTTCGAGGCGAAGATGACGATGTCGTCGCCGTTGGGCAGGTACATCAGCGGCGTGGTGCGCTCGGTGCCGGTCTTGGCGCCCTTGTGGTTGAGCAGGACCATGGGCGCGCCCTCGAAGGGGCCGCCCACCTTGCCGCCGTTCTCGCGGAACTCGGCGATGATCTGCTGGTTCCAGTCGTTGAAGTCCGCGTCGGACATCGAGGCTCCTCACCGGGTGGGGGGTGCGGTGGCGCAGCGCGGCCCGGTCCCGCGGCGCCGGGCGTCCACGCTACCGGCTCTGGCGGCGATCGTTCACCGCCAGATGGTCGAAGCCGAAACCAGGTTGCCGGCGCCGCGCCCGCTCGTCGGCGGTGGTCAGCGGGCGCGCAGGCGGGCGAGGACCCGCTCGGCGGCGTCGTGGGCCTGGCCGATGCAGGCCGGGACCCCGAGGCCGGTGCGGCCGGCGCCGGCGAGCACCACGCCGGGCAGCCCGCTGGCCAGGGCCTCGTCGGTGGCGCGGACGCGGTCGAGGTGGCCGGGCCGGAACTGCGGCAGGGCGCGGGGCCAGCGAGTCACCCGGACCTCGAGGGGCTCGCCGCGCAGGTCCATGGTGTCGGCCAGGTCGGCGAGCACCGCGGCCACCAGCTCGTCGTCGGCCATCGCCAGGGCTCGGTCGTCGCCGATGCGCCCGGCCGAGGCGCGCAGGAGGGCCACCTCGCCGTCGCCGGCCAGGTGCGCCCACTTGCTCGACGACCACGAGCACGCGGTCAGGAGCCGACCCGCGGTGGCGGGCACGAGGAAGCCGCTGCCGTCGAGCGGTCGGCCGACGTCGGCGGTGCGCACGGCGAGGCTGACCACGACGCACGAGGCGTAGACCACCCCGGCCAGCTCGTCGGCGACCGCCGGCGGGGCGCCGGCCGACGCCAGCAGGGGCGCGGCGGCGAAGGTGGGCAGGGCGACGACGACGGCGTCGGCGTCGACGCCGGCCCGGCCGTGGGCCTCGTCGAGCGTGACCGTGTACACGGGCGCGGTGCGCCCGGGGAGGTGGGCGGCGCGCAGCCCGGTGGCGGCGGTGCCGAGGACCACGTCCACGCCCGCGGCCCGCACCGCGTCGGCGAGGGTGGTGGTGAGCAGGCCGGTACCGCCCACGAGGCCGTGGAAGACGGGGGCGTCGGGGTCGGCCGCCCGCGCCGCGGCGCGCTGGGCCCGCAGGCCCTCGCCCAGCCGCCCGCCCGCCTGCATGGCCTGGGCCAGCTGCGGCGCGCCCGAACGGACGCTCAGCTCGTCGGCGTCCCCGGCGTTGACGCCGCCGAGCAGCGGTGCCACCAGCACCTCGAACACCTCGTCGCCGAAGCGGCGCCGCACCAGCGCGCCGACCGTGTCGTCGCGCTCGTCGTCCCACGGCTCGGGCTCGAGGTCGTCCTCCTCGCGGGCCCGGGCCAGCCCCTCCTCCGAGAGGATCCCGGACGCCGCGACGGCGTCGAGGTCGGTGGGCACCCCGAGCACCAGACCCTCGGGGAAGCGCCGCAGCTCGCCGCGCGCCCACAGGTAGGCCGCGCCGGTGGCGGGGGTGGTGAGCCGGTCGTCGAGGCCGAGCCGGCGGCACAGCTCGACGGCGGCGGGCACCCGGGCGAGGAAGGCGTCGGCCCCCTCGTCGAGCCGGTGGCCGGCGAAGGTGGAGGCGAAGAGCTTGCCGCCGGTGCGCTCGCTCGCCTCGACCAGCGTCACGTGGAGGCCCGGCTCGTCGGCCAGGTCGAGGGCGGCGGTGAGCCCGGTGATGCCGCCGCCCAGCACGACCACCGAACCGCGCGCCCCGGACCCGCCGCCGGGGGCCCGGCCGGCCGTCGCCGTGTCGCGGTCGGTGGTGCCGTCGGCGGCACCCGGCTCGTCGGCGCCGCGGGCGGTGCGGTGGACGAGCTCGGCGAGCGCGGCCATCACGGCCGGGTCGTCGTTCACCACGTCGGTGCGGGCGAAGGCCAGGCCGACGTCGGCGGCCACCCCGGCGGCTTCGACGTCGAGGTCGTAGAGGACCTCGAGGTGGTCGGCGACGAAGCCGTGCGGGCACACCAGGATGCCGTCGCTGCGGCCGGTGTCGGCGAGGGCCCGGATCACCTCGAGGATGTCGGGCCCGCGCCACGGCTCGGGGGTCCGGCCGGCGCTCTGCCACCCGATCGACCAGTCGGCCCACGGGTCGAGGCCCACCTCGGCGGCCACGGCGGCGGCGCCGTCGCGGAGCTGGTCGGGGTACGGATCGCCGGCGAGCACGCGCTCGGGCAGCGAGTGGGCGGTGAAGAGGACCTTGTGGCGCTCGGGCAGATCGGCCCGCGCCCGTCGCACGGCCCCGGCCAGGAAGGAGACGTAGGCCGGCTCGAGGTGCCAGCGCTCGATGCCGACGAAGGGCACCTCGCCGGCGGCCGCCCGGGCCCGCTCGTGGTACTGGCCCACGCTGAAGCCGCTGTAGTGCGGGGCGAGGACGAGGCCGACGATGCGCTCGGCACCACCGGCCACCAGGTCGGCCACGGCGTCCTCGATGAACGGCGCGGCGTGCTTCTGGCCGAGCACGACGCGGTAGGCCCCGGCCCCGGCCCGCTGGTCGAGGCCGGCCTGGATGGCCGCCCGCTGCGCCTCGGTGCGCTCGGCGAGCGGCGACACGCCGCCGATGGCCTCGTAGCGTGCCGTCAGGTCGGCCAGCTGGGCCGGCTCGGGTGGTCGGCCGCGGCGGATGTGGGTGTAGTAGGCCTCGATGTCCGCGGGGGATCGGGGCGTGCCGTAGGCCATGACCACGACGCCCACGGGGGCGGTGGCCGCGGGCGACGGGGCCTCGGTCGCCTCGTCGGTGGTCTCGGCCGCGTCGCGCGCCATGTCAGCCTCCTGCGGGGTCGCTCGGATCGCGGGGGAAGGCCTCGGTGGGGCCGTCGGCGCGACCCTCGTCGTGCACCAGCGCCACGAGCTGCTCGAGGATCTCGGGGTTCGTCTCGGGCAGCACGCCGTGGCCGAGGTTGAACACGTGGCCGGGGTGGCCGCCGTTGCGGGCGAGGACGTCGCGTGCGGCCTCGGCGACGACCGGCCAGTCGGCCAGGCACAGCGCCGGATCGAGGTTGCCCTGCAGGGCGGCGCCGGGGCCGACCCTGCGCCGGGCCTCGTCGAGGGGCACCCGCCAGTCGATGCCGACGACGTCGGCGCCCGCCCGCCGCAGCAGGGCGAGCAGCTCGCCGGTGCCCACCCCGAAGTGGATGCGGGGCACGCCGGTGTCGGCCACGGCGTCGAACACGGACCGGCTGTGGGGCAGCACGAACCGCTCGTAGTCGGGGGGTGACAGGGCGCCGGCCCACGAGTCGAACAGCTGGACGGCGGCGGCGCCCTCGGCGATCTGGGACCGCAGGGAGGTGATGGCGAGGTCGGCGAGGCGCTCCATCAGTCGGTGCCACAGGTCGGGGTCGCCGTGCATGAGCGCCTTGGTGCGGGCGTAGGTGCGCGACGGCGCGCCCTCGATCAGGTAGCTGGCGACGGTGAAGGGGGCGCCGGCGAAGCCGATCAGGGGGACCGGCAGCTCGCGCACGAGCAGGCGGATGGTCTCCAGCACGTAGGGGGTGTCGACGTCGGGTTCGAGGGGGCGGAGGCGCTCGAGGTCGGCAGCGGAGCGGAACGGCTCGGCCACCACCGGGCCGGTGCCGGGGGCGACGTCGACGCCGAAGCCGATGGCGGCGGCCGGCACGACGATGTCGGAGTACAAGATGGCGGCGTCGACGCCGTAGCGGCGCACCGGCTGCAGCGTGATCTCGGCCGACAGGGCCGGGTCGCGGATGGCGTCGAGGATGCTGCCGGCGCCCCGGACCTGGCGGTACTCGGGCAGGGAGCGCCCCGCCTGGCGCATGAACCACACCGGCACCCGCCGGTCGCCGCCGACGCCGCGGCACGCCTGCAGGAACGGAGCGTCGGGATCGGCCATCGCGAGCGACCGTACCGCCCGACCCCAGGTCGACCCCAACGCTGCGGGCCAGCGGCGGCCCGGGCCGCGCCAGACCTCGCCGGCGGGCGCCGCTCCTTCTGAGATTGAGGATGATTCTCAGAACCGGATAGGGTGGCCCCCGTCCCCGACCGCCACCGAGGAGGAGCAGCCGTGCCCGTGCCCCTGCCCGTGCCCGAGGCCGTGCCCGCGCCCGCGCGGCCCCGTCGAGGTGGCCGGGGCCGCGCCGCGGCCGCGGTGTCGGCCCTCGTGGTCGCGATCGGGCTCGCCGCGTGCTCGTCGTCGGGCCCGTCGTCGGGGTCGTCGTCGGCGTCGGCGGGCAGCGGATCGTCGGAACGGGCGGCCGCGCCCGGCACGACGGCCCCGCCCTGCCCCACCACGCCCGTGCGGGTCGTGGTCAGCATCGATCCGTGGGGCGACGTGGTGCGCCGGCTCGGGGGCGCCTGCGCCGAGGTCACGACCATCGTCACGGGCACGGCGGGCGACCCCCACGAGTACGAGCCGACGCCGCGCGACCGCGCCGCCATCGGCGACGCCGGGATCGTGGTGGTCGACGGGCTGGGCTACGACGCGTGGGCCACCAAGGCCGTCGAGGCGTCGTCGCCGGCGCCCACGGTGGTCGACGCCGGTGCGGTCATGGGTCGCGCCGAGGGCGACAACCCCCACCTCTGGTACGAGCCCGACGCCGTCGGGAAGGTGAGCGCGGCGGTCTCCGGTGCGCTGCGGGCGAAGGCGCCGGCCGCCTCGGCGTACTTCGACGAGCGCGCCGCGGCGTGGGACCAGGCCCTGGCCCCCTACGAGCAGGCCGTCGCCGACGCGCGGGCGGTGGCCGCGGGCCGGCCCTACGCCGCGACCGAGTCGGTGTTCGCCCCGATGGCCGACGCGCTCGGGATGCGCGACGTCACCCCCGAGGGCTACCGGAGGGCGGCCGCCAACGAGTCCGAGCCGGCGCCGGGCGACATCGCCGACTTCCAGCAGGTCCTGCGCTCGCGCCAGGCGGCGGTGCTGGTCTTCAACACCCAGACCGAGGGCGCGGTGCCCGACCAGCTCCGCGACGTCGCCGAGCAGGCGGGCGTGCCCGTGGTCGAGGTGACCGAGGCGGTGCCGTCCGGTGCCCCGTCGTTCGTCGACTGGCAGGTGGCCCAGCTGGCGGCGCTGCGCAGGGCGCTCGGTGGCTGAGCCGAGTCCACCGGGCGAGGCGTCGGCCGGCGCGACGGTCGACCCGGGCGCGCCCCCGGCCCTCGAGCTCGACGGCGCCTCCGTCGCGCGGGGTGGGCGGGTGGTCTGGGCCGACGGCACCCTGCGGGTGCCCCCCGGCTCGGTCGTCGCCGTGATCGGCCCCAACGGCTCCGGCAAGACCACCCTGCTGCAGGTGGTCCTCGGGCTGGTGCCCCTCGCCGGCGGCACGGTGCGGGTCCTCGGCGCCGAGCCCCGGCGGGGCGATCGTCGCATCGGCTACGTGCCGCAGACCTACACCGACACCATCGGCGACGCCGTGCGGGCCGTCGACCTGGTCGCCCTCGGCGTGAGCGGGGCCCGGTGGGGTCCGCGCCGCCTCTCGGCCGACGAGCGGCGGCGCGTCGACGCCGCGCTCGACGCGGTCGGCGCCTCGGCCTTCGCCGACCGGCGCATGTCGCTGCTGTCGGGCGGCCAGCAGCAGCGGGTCGCCATCGCCCAGGCCCTGGTCGACGAGCCCGACGTCCTCCTGCTCGACGAGCCCCTCGCCAACCTCGACGTGCGCAACCAGCGCGAGATCGTCGAGCTGCTCGGCCGCATCCACGCCGAGCGCCCCGTGACGATCTTCGTGGTGGCCCACGACCTCAACCCGCTGCTCGAGGTGCTCACCGGCGGGATCTACCTGGTCGACGGCCACCCGCACTTCGCCGAGATCGGCGAGGTGGTCGACGAGCACCTGCTCACCCACCTGTACGGCACGCGCATCCGGGTGGTGCGCACCGCCCAGGGCGACCTGTTCATGCGCAGCGGCGGGTGAGCGCCGTGGCCCCCCACCTGTTCGCGGCCGGCTACCAGTCCGACTGGCTCGAGGTCCTCGGCTCGGACTTCATGCGGTCGGCGTTCGTCGCCGGCCTGCTCGTGGCGATCGCCTCGGGCCTGCTCGGCTACTTCGTGGTCATCCGCCGCCACGCCTTCGCCGCCCACGCCCTGGCCCACATCGGCTTCCCGGGGGCCACCGGGGCGGTCCTGCTGGGCGTGCCGGTCACGCTCGGCCTGGCCGTGTTCACGGTGGCCGGGGCGCTGGCGATCGGCCTGTTCGGCAAGCGCATGGCCGACCGCGAGATCGCCACCGGCAGCATCCTCGCCTTCGCCACCGGCCTCGGCCTGCTCTTCACCTCGCTCGGCACCCGTTCGAGCACCAAGGAGGTCACGAACGTCCTGTTCGGCAATCTGTTGGCGGTGAGCAGCGACCAGCTGGTGGTGTTCGCCGCCTTCACCGTGCTGCTGGCCGTCGTGGTCGCGTGGATCGCCCGTCCGCTCGCGTTCAGCTCGGTCAACCCCGACGTCGCCGAGGCGCGGGGTGTGCCGGTGCGGGCCCTCGGCGTGGCGTTCCTGGTCCTCCTCGCGCTGGTCATCACCATGGCGGTCCAGGTCGTGGGCACCCTGCTGCTGTTCGGCCTCGTCGTCACCCCCACCGCCACCGCGCTGGCGCTGTCGGCCCGGCCCGTCGTCGTGTGGCTGCTCGGCACGGCGATCGCCGCCGGCTCGGTGGTCGTCGGGCTGGTCCTGTCCGCGATGTTCAACCTGCCGCCCAGCTTCTTCATCGTCTCGACGTCGTTCCTCGCGTGGCTGGCCGCCCTGGCCGCCACCCGCGATCGCCATCGCCCATCGCCGGGCGCGGCCGGCCCACCGTCGCCCCACGCCGCACCGCACTGACCGAGCCGCGAGACTCCCGGCATGCGCCGATCCATCGACGACCACCCCTTCGACCCGGCCGACCTCCCGCCCGGCGCCGAGGACGACGACCTGACCCCCACCTCGTGGGCGGTGGCCATCAGCGACGACTACGACGACGCCGTGCCCCGGGTGGTGCTCACGGTCGAGGAGGTCGGTCGCGCCGGTGCCGGCCTGGTCACCCACCTGCCGCCCGACATCGCCCGCCGCCTGCGGGTGGCCCTACGCGACGCCCTCCGCGAGCTGGGCGAGGACACCGGCCCCTGAGCGCAGCGGCCGGCCGGGAATGCCACGCTGACGGTGGTGGTTGGTCTCGCCAGATACCCTAGGGGGTATCAAGGCCGGTCCGGGCGCACCCGGGTCCGGGCCTCAGCCCGTGTGATCCCGTGCCACCCCCGAGTCGCAAGGAGCCCGGACGTGATCTTCGCCCAGTACTACCTCGACTGCCTCTCGCAGGCCTCCTACCTGGTCGGCGACGAGACCACCGGCCGGGCGGTGGTGATCGACCCCCGCCGCGACGTGGACGAGTACCTGCGCGACGCCGAGGCCCAGGGCCTGCGCATCGAGCTCGTCATCGAGACCCACTTCCACGCCGACTTCCTCTCGGGTCACCTCGAGCTGGCGGCCGCCACGGGCGCCGAGATCGGCTACGGCGCTGCCGGCGAGGCCGACTTCGCCTTCCGCCGGCTCCACGACGGCGAGCGCATCTCGCTCGGCGAGGTCGTGCTGGAGATCCGGGAGACCCCGGGACACACGCCCGAGTCGATCAGCATCGTCGTGTTCGAGCACGCCGACGACGCCGTCCCCTACGGCGTGCTCACCGGCGACACCCTGTTCATCGGCGACGTGGGCCGGCCCGACCTGCTGTCGTCGATCGGCGTGACCGCCGAGGACCTTGCCGGTCGCCTGTACCGGTCGGTGCACGACCGCCTCCTCACCCTGCCCGACGACACGCGGGTCTTCCCGGGCCACGGAGCCGGCTCGGCCTGCGGGAAGAACCTCTCCACCGAGACGCAGTCGACGATCGGCGAGCAGCGCCGCACCAACTACGCCCTGCGGCCCATGACCCAGGACGAGTTCATCGCCGCCGTCACCGAGGGCCAGCCGTCGGCGCCCGGCTACTTCGTGTTCGACGCCACCAAGAACCGCCAGACCCACGACCTGCACGACGGCACCGAGGAGCTGCCCGCCCTCGACCTCGACGGCCTGCGCCGAGCGCGCGCCGAGGGGGCGATGGTGGTCGACACCCGGACCGGGGCCGACTTCGCCGCCGGCCACCTCGCCGGGTCGCTCGACGTGGGGCTCGACGGCCGCTTCGCCGAGTACGTCGGCAGCGTGGTCCCCCCCGACACGCCGATCGTGCTCGTGTGCGATCCGGGCACCGTCGAGGAGGCCCGGGTGCGCCTGGCCCGCATCGGCTACGACCACGTCGTCGGCCACCTGGCCGAGGCCGAGCGGGTCATGCTCGAGCACCCCGAGGAGGTCGTCCGCAGCTCGCGGATCACCGCCGCCGACCTGCGGACCCGCCTCGACGGGGCCATCGACGTCCAGATCGTCGACGTGCGCAACCGCGGCGAGCTGGCCGACGGGGCGATCCCGGGGTCGGTGAACATCCCGCTGCCCGAGCTGCGGACGCGGGCCGCCGAGCTCGATCCGCAGCGGCCGACGGTCGTCGCCTGCGCCGGCGGCTACCGCTCGGTCATCGCCGCCTCCCTGCTGGCGACCCTCGGCTTCGAAGACGTCAGCGACCTCCTCGGCGGCTACGGGGCGTGGGTCCTCACCCCCGGCGCCCCCGCCCCGGCCTGAGCCGGCTCCGCCCTCCCTCCGCCGCCCTCCCTCCCCTCGCCGCCACCGGGGCGCCGTCGGGGCGCCGTCGTCTCGGCGGGCGCCGCCGGATAGGCTCGACCGTTCTCGAACCCCCTGGGGGACCCCCGCCAGGTCGTCGCGCCACCGTGGGCGAGCGGCCTGAGAGGAGCCCGATGGCAGCAGTGCATCCCGATCTCGAGGCCGAGCAGGCGTACCTCGACCACGCCTACGAGTGCCTCGAGGCCACCCGAGCGGCGGCCACCCGCATGACCTCCATGGTCGAGGTGGGCCGGGGTGGCACGAACCAGGCGCGGTTCGAGCGCGACGTGATCTGGGAGGCGATGGCCTCGCGGCTGGCCCAGCTCGAGCTGGGCGAGGCCGCCCTGTGCTTCGGTCGCATCGACACCTCGCCCGACGAGGCCTTCTACATCGGCCGCATCGCGGTGGCCGACGAGGGCCAGGAGCCGGTGATCGTCGACTGGCGGGCCCCCATCGCCGAGCCCTTCTACCGCGCCACCGGCCGTCAGCCCATGGGGCTGCTGCGCCGTCGCCACTTCGCCACCCGGGGCCGCACGCTGCTCGGGATCGAGGACGAGCTGTTCGGCGACGCCGTCGCCAACCTCGGCCTCACCGGCGAGGGCTCGGTCGCCGGCGACACCGGCGTCACCGGGTACGGCGTCCTCATCGCCGCCCTCGAGACCGCCCGCACCGGCAAGCTCACCGACATCGTCGCCACCATCCAGGGCGAGCAGGACGAGATCATCCGGGCCGAGATGCCGGGCGTCCTGGTCGTGCAGGGAGGTCCGGGCACCGGCAAGACCGTCGTGGCGCTGCACCGGGCCGCCTACCTGCTCTACACCCACCGGTTCCCGCTCGAGGGCCAGGGCGTGCTGGTGGTGGGGCCGAACCGGCTCTTCCTCAGCTACATCGAGCAGGTGCTGCCGTCGCTCGGCGAGGCCGGGGTCGAGCTGGCGGTCCTGGCCGACCTGGTCGCCGACGACGTGCGCATCGCCGGCAGCGACACCGGCGTGGCCGCCCGGGTCAAGGGCGACCTCCGGATGACGAACCTCCTGGCCCGGGCGGTCCGCCAGCGCGAGCGGGCCCTGCGCCAGGACCTGGTCGTCGGCTTCGGGCTGCAGCACCTGCGCCTGACCGTCGCCCAGAGCGAGCGCATCGTCCACGAGGCCCGGCGCCGGTTCCGCAAGCACAACGCCGGTCGCCGCTACGTCGAGACCGAGGTCTTCGCCGCCCTGACCCGCAGCGGTCGGGGCGAGCTCGACCCCGCCGAGGTCCGCGATCGGCTCCGCCCCGCCATCGAGGTGCGCGAGGCGCTCGAGTGGATGTGGCCGGTGCTGACGCCACCCCAGCTGCTGCACGACCTCTTCGGCGCCAGGGGCCTGCTGCGCAGCGCCGCTCACGGCCTGCTCGACGAGGCCGAGTGGCGCAGCCTGCACCGGCCGCGGGCCGACGAGCTGGCCTCGGTCGTGTGGGCCAACGACGACGCCCCGCTGCTCGACGAGGCGCGGGCGCTGCTCGGCCCCAAGCCCAAGTCGAAGCGGCAGCGCCAGCGCGAGCAGGCCGAGGGGATCCCCGCCGACGACGAGGTGCGCACCTACGGCCACATCGTCGTGGACGAGGCGCAGGACCTGTCCCCCATGCAGCTGCGGATGCTCGAGCGGCGGTCGCTCAACGGGTCCATGACCATCGTCGGCGACATCGCCCAGGCGACCGGCCAGTGGGCCCACGCCGACTGGGACGAGATCCTCGACCACCTGCCCGACCGCCGGCGGCCGCAGCGGGCCGCGCTGAGCATCGGCTACCGCCTGCCGGCGCCGATCATGGACCTGGCGGCGCGCGTGCTGGCCGAGGCCGCGCCGGGGCTGGCGCCGCCCCGCTCGGTCCGCGAGGACGGCGATCCGCCGCAGGTCGTGGCCGTCGACCGGGCCGACCTCCTCGCCGCGAGCGTCGTGGCGACCGCGGTCGCCGAGCGCGACGCGGTCGGGGTGGGCAACGTGGCGGTGATCTGCCCGGCCTCCCACGTCGACGACCTGGTCACCGCCTTCGAGCGGGCCGGGGTGCCGTTCGGGCGGGCCACCCGCCACGGCCTCGACGCCCGCATCACCATCGTCCCGGTCGGCCTGGTCAAGGGCCTCGAGCTCGACGCCTCGGTGGTGGTCGAGCCGAGCGCGATCGTCGACGAGGAGGCCCAGGGCATGCGGGCCCTGTACGTGGCGCTCACCCGGGCCACCAAGCGCCTGGCCATCGTCCACCACCGCCCCCTCCCCGCGGCCCTCCAGTAGCGCCGTGGCCCGCTCGCGGCGCGGCGCCGCCCTGCTGTGCGCGGTCGCCCTCGTGGCGGCGACGGCGTGCACGCGACCGACCGCCGACCGGCCCCAGCCCTATCGCGTCGACGGCGACTGGTCGTGGGTGCCGGTGGGCAGCGAGCAGCCCGAGCCCGTCGCCACGGTCTGGGGCCTGCAGCGGGTGCGCCTCGGCAACGGGCTCTGGGAGGCGCCGGGGTGGACCGAGGACACCTCGGGTCGCCAGGTGCGCCCGGCCCTGTGGGTGTCGCCCGACGGTGCCGAGTGGCGCCCGGTGGGCGTGCCGCTGCCCGACACCGCCGCCGGGTGGGCGACCACGGTCGCCGACGACGGGGCCACCGGGTTGCTGGCCGGCGTGGTCGGCTCCGGTCCGCAGGCCCGCCCGACCATCTGGCGTTCGACCGACGGTTGGCGGTGGGCCGATCCGGTCACCCTGCCCCTGCCCGGCGGGGTCGGCGGGGCGGCCGTGCTGGCCGTCGCCCGGGCGGGCGGCCGGTGGGTCGCGGTGGGTGGCCCGGTCGCCGGCCAGAGCGGACCGGCGCTGGCGTGGACGTCCGACGACGGCCGCACGTGGTCGGTCGCCGCCGTCGAGGGCGACGCGTCGTCGCGCCCGGTCTCCCTCGAGGCGGTGGCCGCCGTGGGCGACGTCGTGGTGGCCCTCGGCGTCGACGTCGCGGGGGTCCCCGTGCGCGCCGTGCGGGCCAGCGACGGCACGTGGAGCGCGGCGAGGCTGGCGCCCGAGGCGGTGGCCCGTCCGTCGGGCCCGCCGATCGCCGCCGGCCCGCTCGGTGACGGCGCCGCCGGATCGGCCGCCACGACCCTGCCGTTGACGGCCAGCGGCGGCGTGCTGGCCACCGCCGCCAGCGGCGTCGACGGCACTCCCGTGCTGTGGCGGTCGACCGACGGTCGGACCTGGTCGCGCGGGCCGTCCCTGCCCGCCACCGGGGCGGTGCGCCTCGGCGACGCCGACGGTCGCCTCCGCGCCGCGGTGTCGGCCTCGGCGCCGGTGGCCAGCCTGGCGCTGGCCGAGCTCGACGGGGACGCCTGGCGGTCGGTGCCCGGGCCCTCGCTGGGCACCGCCGGCCGGGCGCGAGACGAGGTGGGCCCCGGCGCACCCGGCTCGACGGTCGCGGCCGGCGGCCCCGGGAGCTCCAGCGCGTCGACCGCGCCGGGCGGCAGCGTGCCGCCCGGCCCCGTCGTGACCGGCCTGTCGAGCGGCGGCTGGGTCGTGCTCGGGCCCGCCGCCCTGGGTGCGCCGTCGCAGCGCACCTGGCGCAGCGTGGGATCGACGTGGGTGGAGGGGGACGCCGAGGCGGTGGCGCCGGCGGCCCGCCGCCAGGGCGACGAGGTGCTCGCCGTCGTCGCCCGTCCTGGCGCCCTCGTGGCGGCCGGGCGCGCCGGACGGGTCGCGCCGGGCGGCCTCGGGCCGGTCGACCCCGTGCGCACCGAGGCGCGGCTGTGGGCCTCGGCCGACGCGGTGAGCTGGACCGAGGTCCCGGTCTCATCGGCCGGCCAGGAGCTGCGGGCGCTGGCCACCGATGAGCAGGGGGGCGTCCTGGCCGCCGGGTCCCTGCGGCCCGACGAGGGCGGCGGCCCGCTGTGGCTCTATGCCGCCGACGGCCGCTCGTTCGCCCGCCGGGGCGACGCCGGCCCGAGCGCGGCGATCGGCGGCATCGAGCCCCACGGCCTGGCCCGGGCGGGGGGCCGGTGGGTGGCGGTCGGGACCGTGCGCCCGTCGGACCAGCCCACCGCGGCGACGGGCGCGGCCGGCTCGGCGGCGGCGTGGTGGTCGCCCGACGGCGCCACGTGGGAGCGCCTGCCCGGCCCCGACGACGCCGGCGTGCTCACCGCCGCCTGCGTCGCCGGCGACCACGTCTGGGCGATCGGGCGGGGCGCCGACGGCACCGCCCTCGTGTGGCGCGAGCCCATCGGCGGCGGTCCCTTCGAGCGGGCGGCCCTCGAACCGCCGGCGACGGGGTGGGTGCCGAGCGGCTGCGACGCCGACGGCGCCACCGGGGGTGTGCTGCTGGCCGGCCTGGCCCCCGACCCGGCGGCCGCCGCCTCCCCGAGCGCGGCCGAGGTCGTCGGTGGGGTCACTCCGGTCGGACAGGCCTGGCTGGTGGCCATCGGCCCCGACGGTGCCGTGCAGCGCCGGCCGGGTCCGGCCGCCGCCTTCGTCGGCGGTGTCGCGTCCGACGGGCGCGCGGTCACGGTGGTCGGGTCGCTGCCGCCGGCGCCGGGCCGCCCGTCGACCGACGGCGGCCCGGCCGTCTGGACGGTCGACGCCAGCGGGGGCTGGAGCGCCGACATCTCGCCTGCCTCGCTGGTGACCGGCCCGCCCCCGGGTCGGGCGATGGCCGTGTGGGCACCCCCAGGGCCCGTGGCCGCCGGATGGCCGGCCAGCCGGCTGGTGGCCGGCTCGCTCGGCGACGGCGGCTTCGTGCTGCGCCGATCCGTCTGAGGGCGCGGCCCCACCGCGGTGACCCAGACGCCGATGCCACCCCGCGCCCGTGCCACGCCGGTGGCGCGGCAGGTCCGGGGTTGCGTTCGCCTCGCTGGTGGTGTTAGGAATGCCTAACTGACAGCGGCGAGCGATGCGAACACCGATCGCTCCCGCCGCCAACCGCCCAACCCGTCACCGGACCACCGGGGTCGTCACCATGCTGGCTTCGTTCCTGATCATGCTCCGCGAGGGCCTCGAGGCGTCGCTGATCGTCGTGATCATCGCCTCCTACCTGCGTCGCACCGATCGCCGCGACATGCTCCGGCCGATGTGGGTCGGCGTGGGCGCCGCCGCCCTCGTCTGCCTCGCCGTCGGGGTGGGCCTCCACGTCGCCAGCCAGGAGCTGCCCCACGCGCAGCAGGAGCTGCTCGAGGCCGTCGTGGGCTTCGCTGCCGTGGGCGTGCTCACCTGGATGATCTTCTGGATGCGCCGGGCCGGTCACCGGATCAAGGGCGAGCTCGAGACCAAGCTCGACGCCACGCTCGGGGCCCCGGGCCAGGCCGCCGCCTGGGGCCTGATCGCCATGGCGTTCTTCGCGGTGCTGCGCGAGGGGTTCGAGAGCGCCCTGTTCCTGCTGGCCGCCTTCGAGCAGGGCGGCGCCATGGCCGGCGTGGGCGCCTTCCTCGGCACCGCGGTCGCGGTGGGCCTCGGCTTCGGGCTCTACAAGGGGGCCGTCCGGCTCGACCTGCGGAAGTTCTTCCTGTTCACCGGGGCCGTCATCATCGTCTTCGCCGCCGGCCTGCTGGCGCAGTCGCTCCACGCCCTGCACGAGGCCGGCCTGTGGAACGCCCTGCAGGACACGGCGTGGGACACCAGCGGCATCGTCGCCAACAGCTCGGCACCGGGCAACGTGCTGCGCGGCCTCATCGCCTACCAGGCCACGCCGAGCGTGGGCGAGGCCATCCTCTACTGGGCCTACCTCCTGCCGGTCGGCACCTGGTTCTTCTTCGGCGACCGCATCTCGGCCTGGTCGCGCCGTCGCCGCGAGGGCGAGCCGCGCACCGACCTCCCCGGGTCGCCGGCATCGCCGGTCACGCCGCCGGCGCCGTCCGTCGCCGACCGGGCGGCGTCCCCGACCAGGGCGACCGCTCGGCCGGCCTCGGCCGTCGCCGACTGACCGACCACTCGACCGCCTGACCACCCGACGCCCCGACCGCCCTGATCCGAACGCACCGACCGATCCCGACGGAGCCCCTGTGACCCCCCGCCGCCACGCCCTGCTCGCCGCCCCTGCCGCCCTGGCCGGGGCCGCACTCCTGGCCGCCTGCTCCTCGTCGGGCTCCACCTCCTCCGGGGCCTCGGGCACCGCCGGCGGGGGCGCCAAGGAGGTCACCATCGTGGTGACCGACAAGGGCTGCGACCCGGCGACGGTCGAGGTCCCGGCCGGCTCGGTCAAGCTCACGGCCAAGAACGCCGGCGGCGACATCGCCGAGCTCGAGGTCCTCCAGGGCGCCAAGGTCGTCGGCGAGGCCGAGAACATCGCGCCGGACTTCACCAAGTCGTTCACCATCGACGTCGCCGCCGGCACCTACGAGCTCATCTGCTACTCGGACAAGGCGCCCAAGGGCTCCCTGACCGCGAAGTAGCGCGCCCACCCCCACCGACCTCCAGGAGGTCCACATGTCCCGCCAGCCGCGGGCGTCGGCCGTCGCGCCGATCGCCCTCCCATCCCTCGCGCTCGTGTCGCTGCTCGGCCTGTCGGCCTGCGGTTCGTCGTCGACGCCCTCGGCGGCGCCGGCCACCACCGCGGCCCCGGCGGCGCTCGAGGAGTACCGGTGCGACCGCGCCGGGGGACCGGTCACGACCCAGGCCGGCGGGACGCTCGTGCAGGCGACGGTCGGCGAGTACGCCATCGGCCTCGATCGCGACGCCGCCCCCGCCGGGCCGGTGACCTTCGCCGTGACCAACAAGGGGGCGGCGGAGCACGAGGTCGTGATCCTGCACCGCGACGGCCTCGACGGCCTGCCCCGCGACCAGCACGGCGAGGTGGACGAGCAGGCGATCCCCGCCGACGCCGCCGTCGGGGAGATCGAGGCGATCGGCGTCGGCGCGTCGTGCGCCCTCACGTTCACCCTCACGCCCGGGCGCTACACGCTCTTCTGCAACATCACCGAGGTCGACCACGGCAACCTGAACCACGCCGCCAAGGGCATGGTCACCTCCTTCACGGTCACCTGACCGCTCCCGGTCGCGGCGCCCGACCCCCTGGCCGGGCGCCGGTACGGTCGTGGCGGCGACGCGATCCCGCGACGCGACAGCGCGACCGAGGAGGCCGGCCCATGGCCGACGACGTGCGAGCGGGCCCGCCCGCCGGCGTGCCGGCGCGGGCGGGCCTGGTCCTCGCCACGCTGATCGTGGTGGCGGCGGTCGCCAACCTGAACCTGGCGGTGGCCAACGTGGCCCTGCCGAGCGTCGAGCGGGACTTCGTGGCGAGCCAGACCTCGCTCGACCTCGTGGGCGTCGGCTTCTCGCTCGGGCTGGCGGCGTCGGTGCTGTACCTCGGGGCGATCGGCGACCGCTACGGGCGCAAGCAGGTGCTGGTCATCGGCATGGCGCTGACGGTGCCCGCCTGCATCGTGGCTGCCACCGCCCCCTCGGTGGAGGTGCTCGCCGTCGGTCGGGTGCTCGGCGGGGTGGCCGCCGGCATGGCCTATCCCACCACCCTGGCGCTGGTCACCGCCCTGTGGTCGGCCGAGGCCCGGACGCGGCCCATCGCCCTGTGGTCGGGGATCGGCGGGGGCGTGTCGGCGCTCGGGCCGATGGTGGCCGGCTTCCTGCTCCTGCAGCTGTCGTGGCGGTGGGTGTTCCTGATCACCCTCCCGCTGGCGATCGTCGGGGGCGTGCTGGCGCTGCGCCTCGTCCCGTCGCACGTGCACGAGACGACCGAGCCGGTCGACCACGTGGGCGGCGTCTTGTCCGCGATCGCCGTGGCCGCGCTGGTCCTCGCCATCAACCTGGCGGCTGCGCCGGGCGGTTCGACGACGGCCCTGTTCCTGGCGGTCGTGGCCGCGGCCGGGGCCGCGGCGTTCGTGGTCCGCCAGCGTCGGGTCCGCGTGCCCCTGTACGACCTGCACCTCGCCGCCCGACGCACGTTCTGGGTGGCGGCGGTGGCGGGGATCATCGTGTTCGGCTCGCTGATGGGAGCGATGTTCGTCGGCCAGCAGTTCCTGCAGGACGTGCTCGGCTACTCGACGCTGTCGGCCGGCGTGGCCGTGCTGCCGGTGGCGGTGCTGATGGTGCTCATGGCCCCGGTGTCGGCCCGGATGGTCGAGCGGCACGGCTCGCGCACCACCCTGCTGGTCGGCTTCGGCTTCTGCCTCGCCTCGTTCACGGTGATGCTCGTGCTGTGGCAGACGTCGACGCCGTACTGGCAGGTGGCGCTGGCGTACGCGTGCATCGGTGTGGGCGTGGGCCTGGCAGGTACGCCGGCGAGCCGCGCCCTCACCGGTTCGGTGCCGGTGCGGCGGGTGGGCATGGCCTCGGGCACCGCCGACCTCCAGCGCGACCTCGGCGGGGCGATCATGCAGTCGGTGCTCGGCGCGCTGCTCACCGCGGGCTACGCCGTGCAGGCCGGCTCGGCCCTGGCGGCGGCGCCGGCCGCCGACCAGCAGGCCGTCGGCGAGACCGTCCGCAACGAGCTGCAGCGCTCGTTCACCGGTGCCGCCGACGTGGCCCAGCAGTTCCCGGCCTACAAGACCGCCATCATCGAGTCGGCCAAGGCGTCGTTCCTGAGCGGGGCCAACTGGGCGTTCGCGGCGGCCATCGGCGCGGTCGTGGTGGGTGGCGTCGTCGTGGCCGTGTGGTTCCCCGGTCGCGAGGGCGAGGACGAGCTGCTGGCCCGCTACCGCGCCGAGGACGGCGCCTGAGCGCGGCGGGACGGCCCTGGGTGCCCGCCGGTGGCCGACCGTCAGCGACTGGTGACGAGGATGCGCGAGCCGGCGAAGGTGCCGATGCCCACGTGCTTGCCGTCGATCTCGACGGTGGTGGTGCCGTCGGGGGAGGCGGCGGTGATGACGCCGGAGATGCCGGGCTGCAGCGACGAGTCCTCCAGGAACTCGAGCAGGCCGGGGGCGAACTCGAGCTCCTCGGGGATGCGGCTCACGGTGAAGGGCGTGCCGATGGCCAGCTCGTTGAGCGGCGTGGTGTCGGGCGGCCGGTAGTCGGTCCCGGGGATGGGGTTGCCGTGGGGGCAGGTGGTGGGGTCGCCCAGCACGCGGGTCATGGCCCGCTCGACGTTGTCGGAGATCACGTGCTCCCACCGGCCGGCCTCGACGTGGGCCTCGGCCCAGGAGAGCCCGAGGATGTCGGTGAGGAAGCGCTCGGCGAGGCGGTGGCGGCGCACCACCCGCTCGGCCAGGGACAGACCGTCGTCGGTCAGCCGGATGGCGCCCTTCAGCACGGTGACGAGGCCCTCGGCCTCCATGCGGCGGATCATCTCCGACACCGCCGGCCGTGACACGTCGAGGCGCTCGGCGATGCGGGCCTGGATGACGGCGACGTCGTCCTCGCGCAGCTCGTAGATGGCCTCGCAGTACTCCTCGAACGCCGGGTGGTACTCGGGGGTCTGGTAGGCCACGCCCGGATTCTAGGCCCGGCCGTCTACCGTTCGACCATGGCGATCGGGGACGAGCGAGCCCAGCGGCCGGCCGGCTCGCGCCCGGTGTCCGGGGTCGCGCCGCCGTCGGATCGAGCGGTCCCACCGCCGACGAGCCACCCCGCGGTCGTCGGCCCCGGCGCCTCGCCGGTGAGCGCCGGGCGGCGGGGGTTGGCGGTCGCGCTGGCCGTCGCCGGGCTGGTGGTGGCCGCCACCATCGACGCCGGCACGAAGCTGTGGTGGTCCGACCTCGTCCCGCTCGAGGACCTCGACGTGTACCGCCGGGCCGGCCAGGCGGTGCTCGACGGGCGCCCGCTGTACGAGCCGGCCGGGCCCCAGCTCGTGTTCACCTACCCGCCCTTCGCCGGGCTGGCGTCGGTGGCGCTGGTCCCGCTGCCCCAGCGCCTCGCTTACCTCCTGTGGACGTTCGGCCAGGTCGCGGTGGTGGTGTGGCTGGTCTGGGTCTCCTTCGCGCCGCTGCTGCGCCGCCTGCGGACCGACCACCGCATCCTCGCCCTCGGCGGCGTGGCCACCGCGCTGCTGCTCACCCAGCCCCTGATGGAGAACCTGGTGCTCGGCCAGGTCAACGTGCTGCTGGCCGGTCTCGTCGTGGCCGACCTGCTGCCGCGGCGCCGACGGCTGCCCCAGGGCGTCCTCATCGGGTTGGCCACCGCCGCCAAGCTCGTGCCCGGCATCTTCGTCGTCTACTTGCTGGTGACCCGCCGGTGGCGGGCGGCGGCGGTGGCGGTGGCCACGTTCGTCGTCGTCGACCTGGTGGCGTGGGCGGTCCTGCCGTCGTCGTTCACCCGCTACTGGACCACCGAGCTGTGGGCCACCGACCGCATCGGCGACCTCGCCTACACCTCGAACCAGTCGCTGCGGGGCCTGCTCGAGCGGCTCGTGCCCGGCTCCACGGCCGCCTGGCTGGCCGTGGTCGCCGCCGTGGCCGTGGTGGGCCTGGTGCGGGCCCGCCGGGCCCACGACCGGGGTGACGAGCTGGCGGCCATCGCCGTGGTCGGGCTGCTCGGGGCCCTGGCGTCGCCCATCGCCTGGGTCCACCACCTCGTGTGGCTGATCCCGGCGCTGGGCGTGCTGGTCGGCGATGCGCGCGACCGTCGACGGGTGGCGCTGGCGGTGGTGGTGGCGGCGCTGCTGGTGCCTCGCCTCCCGTGGCACGCCGCCGACGCCCTGGCCGGTCCCGATCCGGCGGCGTCGTGGCTGCGCCCGCTGCTCGGCGTGGTGCAGGACGGCGACGGGCTGCTGGCCCTGGTCTGCGTCCTGTTCGGACCGGTGCCCCGCCGCTGGCGAGCCCCGCCCGGCGACGGGTCGGGGGAGGGCCGCGACGCCGAGCGGGCGGCCCGGTCCCCGCTCGCCGGGCCGGCGGCGGGACCCGACGTCACCACCCCTCGGTAGGTTGGCCGGGTGGCCGACCACCCCTCCCTGCAGCCGTTCTCGCCGGCCGTGCGCGAGTGGTTCGCCACCACGTTCCCCGAACCCACCGCCGCCCAGGCCCAGGGGTGGCCGGCCATCTCGTCGGGCGAGCACGCCCTGATCCTGGCGCCCACCGGTTCGGGCAAGACCCTCACCGCCTTCCTGTGGGGCCTCGACCGCCTCGTCACGTCCCCGCCGCCCGACGACCGGGAGCGACGGACCCGCCTGCTCTACCTGTCGCCGCTGCGAGCCCTCGCCGTCGACGTCGAGAAGAACCTGCGGGCGCCGCTGGCGGGCATCGGGCTGGCCGCCGAGCGGCTGGGTGAACCCTTCCACCCGCCCACCGTGGGCATGCGCACCGGCGACACGCCCGCCGACGAGCGCCGCCGCATGCTGCGCCACCCGCCCGACCTGCTCATCACCACGCCCGAGTCGCTGTTCCTCCTGCTGACCTCGCAGGCCCGCGAGACCCTGCGCAGCGTCGAGGCCGTGATCGTCGACGAGATCCACGCCCTGGCCACCACCAAGCGGGGTGCCCACCTGGCGCTCAGCCTCGAGCGCTTGGCCGAGCTCGTCGAGCAGCCGTTCCAGCGCATCGGGCTGTCGGCCACCCAGCGCCCGCTCGACGAGGTGGCCCGCTTCCTCGGCGGCTTCGACGTGGCCCCCGACGGCTCGCGCGCCCCGCGCCCCGTCACCATCGTCGACGCCGGCGTGCGCAAGGAGCTCGACGTCGAGGTCGTGGTCCCGGTCGAGGACATGGGCCGGCTCGGCGAGGTCGTCGACGAGCCGGTCGCGGGCCCGGCGGCGGCGGGACCGGTGCGCCGCAGCATCTGGCCCTCCATCCACCCGCGGCTGCTCGAGCTGATCGAGGCCCACCGCTCGACGCTCGTGTTCGTCAACGCCCGCCGGCTGTCCGAGCGACTGGCCACGCGCCTGAACGAGCTGGCCGTCGAGTCCGACGCCGGCCTCGACGGCGAGGCCGGCGCGAGCTCGCGGTCGGCGCCCCAGGCCGACGAGGCCGTCGGCCGGCCGCCCGACCAGCTGCCCCCCGGTCGCGAGCTGGTCCGGGCCCACCACGGCTCGCTGGCGCGCGAGCAGCGGCTGCTCATCGAGGACGAGCTCAAGCGGGGCGACCTGCGCGGCCTGGTGGCCACCTCGTCGCTCGAGCTGGGCATCGACATGGGCGCCGTCGACCTGGTGGTGCAGGTCGAGTCGCCCGGCTCGGTGGCGTCGGGACTCCAGCGCATCGGCCGGGCCGGCCACCAGGTCGGCCAGCCCAGCCGGGGCAAGATCTTCCCGAAGCACCGCAGCGACCTGCTCGAGACGGCGGTGGTGGTGCAGCGCATGCGCGACGGCCTCATCGAGCACACCCGCTACCTGCGCAACCCCCTCGACGTGCTGGCCCAGCAGATCGTGGCCATGTGCGCCCTCGACGAGTGGCCGGTCGACGACCTCACGCGCGTGGTGCGCTCGTCGGCCTCGTTCGCCGAGCTCACCGACGACGTCCTCGCCAACACCCTCGACCTGCTCGCCGGCCGCTACCCCTCCGAGGAGTTCGCCGAGCTGCGGCCCCGCATCGTGTGGGACCGCGTCGGCGGGGTGGTGCGGGGTCGGGCCGGCGCCCAGCGGCTGGCCGTCACCTCCGGCGGCACGATCCCCGACCGCGGGCTGTACGGCGTGTTCCTGCCCGACAGCACCCGGGTCGGCGAGCTCGACGAGGAGATGGTCTACGAGAGCCGGGTGGGCGAGACGTTCCTCCTGGGCGCGTCCACCTGGCGAATCGAGGACATCACCCACGAGCGGGTCGTCGTCAGCCCGGCGCCGGGCGAGCCCGGCAAGATGCCGTTCTGGCACGGCGACGGCCCGGGGCGGCCGCTCGAGCTGGGTCGGGCCATCGGCGCCTTCGTCCGCGAGATCCGTGCCCTGCCCGTGCCCGAGGCCACCGAGCGCCTCCGGCGCGACCACGGCCTCGACGAGCTGGCGGCCGCCAACCTGTTGCAGTACCTCGACGAGCAGGCCGAGGCCACCGGCGCCGTGCCCGACGACCGCACGATCGTCGTCGAGCGGTTCCGCGACGAGATCGGCGACTGGCGGGTCTGCATCCTCACGCCCTTCGGGGCCCGGGTCCACGCACCGTGGGGCATCGCCCTGCGGGCCCGCCTGGCCGAGCGGTGGGGCGTCGAGCCCGAGCTCATGTGGAGCGACGACGGCATCGTCCTGCGCCTGCCCGAGACCGTCGACGAGCTCCCGCTCGACGAGCTGGCCCTCGACCCCGACGAGGTCGGCGAGGTCGTCGTGGCCAACCTGCTCGACACCGCCATGTTCACCTCCCGCTTCCGCGAGGCCGCGGCCCGGGCCCTGCTGCTGCCGCGACGCCGCCCCGACCGCCGCACGCCGCTCTGGCAGCAGCGCCAGCGGGCGGCCGACCTGCTGCAGGTCGCCACCCGCTACCCCGACTTCCCGATCCTGCTCGAGACCACGCGCGAGTGCCTCGACGACGTGTTCGACCTGCCGGCCCTGCGCGAGGTGCTGCGGGGCCTGCGCTCCCGTGCCGTGCGCATGGTGCCCGCCGACACCCGCCAGGCCTCGCCGATGGCGCAGTCGCTGATCTTCGGCTGGATCGCCGTCTACATGTACGAGTACGACGCGCCGATGGCCGAGCGGCGGGCCGCGGCGCTGGCCCTCGACCGCGACCTCCTGCGCGAGCTGCTCGGCGCCGAGGAGCTGCGCGAGCTCATCGACCCCGTCGTGCTCGGCGACCTCGAGCTGGAGCTGCAGCACCTCGCCGACGGCCGGCGGGCCCGCGATGCCGACGAGCTGCACGACCTGCTGCGGCGGCTCGGACCGCTGTCGGCGTGGGAGCTCGACGCTCGCGCCGCTCCCCACGGGGCCGGCGACGTGGCCGCGTGGATCGAGGCCCTCGTCGCCGAGCGCCGGGCCATCGCCGTCACCATCGCCGGCGAGGACCGCCTCGCCGCCGCCGAGGACGCTGCCCGCCTGCGCGACGCGCTGGGCGTGGCCCTCCCGGTCGGTCTGCCCGCGGCCTTCACCGATCCGGTCGACGATCCCCTCGGCGACCTCGTCGCCCGCTTCGCCCGCACCCACGGCCCGTTCCTGGCCGACCACGTGGCCCGCCGCTACGGGGTGCCCGCCGACCGGGTGCTGCCGGTCCTCGACCGCCTCACCCGTTCGGGTCGCCTCGTCCGCGGCGAGTTCCGGCCCGACGGCGTCGCCCGCGAGTGGTGCGACGACGACGTGCTGCGCCAGCTGCGTCGCCGCTCCCTCGCTGCGCTGCGCAAGGAGGTCGAACCGGTCGAGCCCGAGGCGCTGGCCCGCTTCCTCCCGCGCTGGCACGGCATCGGTGTCGCCCGGCGCGGCGTCGACGCCTTGGTCGAGGCCATCGGCTCGCTGCAGGGTGCGGCCATCCCCGCCTCGGTCCTCGAGGCCGACGTGCTCCCGGCCCGGGTCGATGGCTTCCGGCCCTCCGACCTCGACGCGCTGTGCACCGCCGGCGACGTCGTGTGGGTCGGTGCCGGCGGCCTCGGTCACGACGACGGACGGGTGCGCCTCCTGTTCCGCGACCAGGCCGCGCTCCTGCTGACCCCACCCGACCCGGCCGAGGCCGTCGCGGCGGCGCCGGTCCCGGTCACCACGAGCGGCGAGGGCTCCTCCGCTGGCGACGATGGCGGGCCCGCCGGCCTCGACGAGGTGGCTCCGCCGGCCGAGCCGATCCACGCCGCGCTGCGGCGGTGCCTCGCCGAGCGGGGCGCCGTGTTCTGGCCCGACCTGGTGGCCGCCGCCCACACCGCCGGCACCGCCTACGACGACGCGTCCGTGCTGGCCGCGCTGTGGGATCTGGTCTGGGCCGGCGAGGTCACCAACGACTCGTTGGCCCCGGTGCGGTCGCTCGTCGGCGGCGCCGGCCGCCGGGCGTCGCGTGGGGCGGCCGGCTCGCGGCGCTCGGCCGGCCGGGCCCGCCGCCCCGACCTGGGCGGGCTCTCTCGGATCGGCCCACCGGCCGCCTCGGGCCGGTGGTCGCTCGTCGGGCCGCTGCTCGTCCCCCCGGCCACCCCCACCGAACGGACCCACGCCCGGGCCCGCCAGCTGCTCGAGCGTCACGGCGTCCTCACCCGCGAGGCGGTGCTCGCCGAGGGCGTCGAGGGCGGGTTCACCGGTGTGTACCCGGTGCTCAAGGCGCTCGAGGACCGGGGCCAGGTGCGGCGCGGCTACTTCGTCGCCGGGCTCGGTGCGGCCCAGTTCGCCCTGCCCGGCGCCGTCGACCGGCTGCGAGCCTGCCGCGACCGGCAGGAGGACGACCTGGCCCCCGTCGTGCTGGCCGCCACCGACCCGGCCCAGCCCTACGGGGCGGCTCTGCCGTGGCCCGAGTCGCCGGGTCGGCCCTCCCGCTCGGCGGGGTCCTTCGTCGTGCTGGTCGGGGGCGAGCCGGTGGCCCACCTCGAGCGTGGCGCCCGCAGCCTCGCCACCTTCGCCCGCACCCTCGACCACCCCCATTGGGCCGAGGGGCTGCGGACCCTGGTCGCCAGCGGTCGCCTGCGGCGCATCGAGCTGGCCAAGGTCGACGGCGCACCGGTCGGCGAGTCGCCGGTGGCCGAGCACCTGCGCGCCGCCGGGTTCGTCGACGGCTACCGCGGCCTCGTCCTGCGTCCCTAGTCGCCCGGCCCGCCCGATCGGGGGCGGTCGGCCCTGGGACCGAGCCGCCCCCGGGTCGTACGGTGGTCGCGACAGCGAGGTGGGCCATGAGCGACGTGCGTCCGGGACCGGCATGGTGGCAGGGGCTCGACGGCCGCTGGTACCCGCCCGAGCAGCGGCCCGTGGGCTGGGCCGGCCCCGGTCCGCCGGCGTCGCCACCGGCAGGCGCGCCGACCCCGGTGCCGTCGACCGCGAGCGCGCCCGGCCCGGCTCCGGCTCCGGCGCCCGCGCCCCTCCCGTCGCCGGCTCCGGCTCCGGCCCCGGACGCGGTGGGACCCGGTGCGGTCGGCCCTGCCCGGTCGGAGGCTCGGCGTCCCCGGGCGGTCGGCTACGGCGTGGCGGCGGCGATCGGTCTCGGCGGCCTGTTCCTGGCGGCCGTGCTGTTCGTCGCCACCCTCGTCGTCGGGGGCCCCGATCCGGAGCGCACCCACACCATCGCGGTGCCGGGCGAGCGCCAGGTGCAGCTCGATCCGGGCCCGCTGGTCTTCTTCGCCGACCCGTACGTCGCGGCCGTCCCCCCGGCCATCGCCGTGTCGGGACCCAACGGCGACGAACCGGTGACCCCCGTCGACCCGAGCTCCGACCTGTTCGTCACCACCGATGGTCGACAGCTGGACGCCGTGGCCACCATCTCGCCGTCGGTGTCCGGGACGTACCAGGTCACCACGACCGGGCCGGCGACCGTGCACCCGATGGTGCTCGCCCCGTCGCTCGTGGCCGACTCCAGCCTCGTGTGGACGGCCCTGGCCCTGCTGCTCGGCCTGGTCGCCGTCGTCGCCGGCGTCGCGCTCGCGGTCGTGACCGCCGTGCGCCGGGCGGCCTGGCGGGCCCGTCACCCCGACGGCGGCGAGCCCACGAGCGTCCCGGCGGAAGCCGGTCCGGTCCGCTCGTAGCCTGGGAGCGTGCCCGAGGGCGACACGATCCACCGCACCGCCGCCCGCCTCCGGCCGGCCCTCGAGGGGGCCACCCTGGTGCGCTTCGAGGCGCGCCGGACCCCGCGACCCTGGCCGGCGGCGGGCACCGCGGTCACCGCGGTCGACGCCGTCGGCAAGCACCTGCTCGTCCGGTTCGGCGACGGCCGGGTCCTGCAGACCCACCTCGGGATGACCGGGAGCTGGCACCTGTACCGCACCGGCGAGCGGTGGCAGCGGCCGGCCCACCTGGCGCGCGCCGTGGTCGAGGTCGAGGGCTGGACGGCCGTGTGCTTCGCCGCCCCGACGGTGCGCCTCCTGCAGGGCCCGTCGGCCACGGCGGCGGCCACCGCCCACCTCGGCCCCGACCTGTGCGCCGTCGGCGCCGACGAACGGGGCGCGGTCGTCGACGCCGCCGTCGCCCGCATCCCGCTCGTGGCCGCGCCCGGCGCCGACATCGCCGATGTGCTGCTCGACCAGCGCGTCGCCGCCGGCATCGGCAACGTCTACAAGTCCGAGGTGCTCTGGGCGTGTCGCGTGCACCCGTTCACGGCGTGGGAGCACGTCGATCCGGCCGTGCTCCGGCGCTTGCTCGACACGGCCGTCGACCAGCTGCAGGCCAACCTCGGCGGCGGACCCCGGCGCACCGTTCCCGGCGGCCTCGCGGTCTACGGCCGGGCCCGCCGGCCGTGCCCGCGCTGCGGCACACTCGTCCTCGTGCGCCGGTCTGGTCCCCACGCCCGGTCGACCTCCTGGTGCCCGCGGTGCCAGCCCGCCGCCGGCGTCGCCGTGCCGGCGGCCGGTCGCGACCGACGGGGCCACGGCGGTGGCCCTCCGGCGGCGGCACCGACCCGCGGGCGGCGGTCCGCGCGAGAGGATGGAGGCGGACGAGCTGCCGAGGAGGACCCGAGCGATGGCTGAGCGACCGCACGTGGTGATCGTGGGGGCCGGGTTCGGTGGCCTGGCCGCCGCCAAGCGCCTCGAGCGTGAGGCCGTCGACGTCACCCTGATCGACCGGCACAACTACCACACGTTCCAGCCGCTGCTGTACCAGGTCGCCACCGCCGGCCTGAACGCCGCCGACGTCGGCTATGCGGTGCGGGGCCTGTTCCGCCGCCAGAAGCGGGTCCTGTTCCGCAAGGGGCTGGTCACCGGTGTCGACTGGGAGCGCCGGGAGGTGCTGCTGCGCGACGAGCCGCCCATCGCCTTCGACCACCTGATCCTGGCGGCCGGCTCCACGACGAACACCTTCGGCATCCCGGGGGCCGCCGAGCTGGCGTTCCCGCTGTACGGCCTCGAGGACGCCGTCCGGCTCCGCAACCACATCATCTCGCTGTTCGAGGCGGCCGACGCCGTGCCGGCGCTGGTGGACGACGGCGTCCTCACCTTCGTCGTCGTCGGGGGCGGCCCCACCGGGGTCGAGGTCGCGGGAGCGCTCGCCGAGCTGGTGGACAACGTGCTGGCCGACGACTTCCACGACCTCGACGTGCACTGCGCCCGCATCCTGCTCGTCGAGCAGGCCGACCACCTGCTCGGCGCGTTCAGCGGTCGGTCCCAGCGCTACGCCCGCCGTGAGCTCGACGAGCACCGCATCGACCTGCGCTTCGCCACCGCCGTCGACCAGGTGATGCCCGATTGCGTGCACCTCTCCGACGGCACGATCCTGCCGACCCGCACCGTCATCTGGGCGGCCGGCGTGAAGGCCAGCCCGCTCGCCGACGTGCTCGGCGTCGAGCAGGGCCGGGCTGGTCGGGTCACCGTCAACCGCGACCTGTCCCTGCCGGGCCACCCGAACGCCTTCGTGGTCGGCGACCTCGCCGACGTCGACGACGGCCACGGCGGCCGGCTGCCGCAGCTGGCCCAGCCGGCGCTGCAGATGGGCAAGCACGCGGCCGAGCAGGTGCTCGCCACCATCGGTCGGCGGCCGCGGACCGACTTCGCCTACCAGGACCGCGGCACGATGGCCACCATCGGTCGCAAGGCCGCCGTGGCCGAGCTGCCGGGCGGCACCCGCCTGACCGGCCCCGTCGCCTGGGTCGCCTGGCTGGTGCTGCACCTGCTCTACCTGCTGGGCGTGCGGAACAAGATCTCGGTGCTGATCAACTGGGCGTGGAACTACTTCACCTGGGATCGCGGCCCCCGCCTGATCCTGCGGCCCGAGCGGCTGCCGCACACGCCCCACCCGCACAGCGACGGCGACGAGCCGTGGCGCCCGGCCGAGGTGGTGACGTCGGGCGCGTCCCCGTCGACCGACCCGGCGCCCTCCGCGCCCTCGGCGACCTCGTAGGCCTCCGCCGGCGGCCACGGCGGGGCCGGCCCCTCTCCGTCGCGATGCCGACGGAGCCGGGCAGCCGACGGCGCTACGCCGCGGTGACCTTGGCGATCTTGCCGTCGAGCTGCACCACGTAGAGGGTGCCGTCGTTGCCCTGGCCGAACGACGACAGCAGGTTCGGCGACGTGCTGGCCCCGAGGTGCCGGACGTCGACCGCCTTGCCGTCGCGCTGGAGGAGCCCGTTGATGCGCCCGATGCAGATGTCGGCGAAGAGGTACACGCCCGCGAGGGTGGCTTGGCCGGAGCGATCGACGTAGCCGCCGATCACGCTGCACCCGCCGTCGTCGTGGGTGTACTCGTAGATGGGCGGCACGTGGTTGCTCGGGGCCGTGCCGTCGCGGAACGACGACGTGCCCTCCATGAGGTTCCACCCGTAGTTGTTGCCAGGTCCGGCGCCCTTGGGTCCGTTGGGGGCGTAGTCGATCTCCTCGATGGCGTCCTGGCCGACGTCGCCGATCCAGAGGTCGCCGGTGGACCGGTCGAAGCTGAACCGCCAGGGGTTGCGCAACCCGTAGGCCCAGACCTCGGGCGCGCCGCCGGTGCCGTCGGCGAACGGGTTGCCCGGCGGGATGCCGTAGGGCTTGCCGCCGCTCGGCGCGGACGGGTCGATCCGCAGGACCTTGCCGAGCAGGGTGGTCGGGTTCTGGCCGTTGCGGTCGGGATCGCCACCGCCCCCGCCATCACCGGTGCCGATGTACAGGAACCCGTCGGGCCCGTAGGTGAGCTGACCGCCGTTGTGGTTGGGGCGCGGGTGCTCGATCCGCAGGAGGTTGCGGCGGGTGCCGTTGGCGGCACGGTCGCCGTCGAGGGTGACCTCGTCGACGGTGATCGCGCCGTCCTTGGCCGTGTAGTACACGTCGAGCTTCGTGCCGTCGGGCGTGAAGGCCAGCCCGAGCAGCCCCCGCTCGCCGCCGGAGGCGACCTCGTCGGTGATGTCGAGCACGGCGTCGGAGGCGGTGGTGAACCGGCCGTCGGCGCCGGCGGCCAAGCGGCGGACCCGGCCCACCTGCTCGGTCACGAAGAGGTCGCTGGTCCCCGGTCGGGGGGCCAGCGCGGTGGCCGCCCCGGTGACCGAACCCACCGGGTCGAGCGTGACCCGCACGCCGGCGAGCGTCGACCGGGACGCCGAGGTGTCGGCGGTCGAGCCGGGCGGCCCCTGCTCGACGGCGGGGCCGCCCGTGGCCCCGGAGCCGTTCGACGAGCTGCACGCGCCGGCGAGCAGGGCCGCGGCGGCGAGGAGGGCGGCGCCTCCGGTCCGAGCAGAGGGCGAGCCGAGGACGCGGGTGCGGCCGGTGGGGCGACGGCGAGGAGCGCGCATGGCGACCACCTTGGTGCACCTGCGGCCCCGCTGCCCAGCCGGGCGGCGCCGGTCGCCGGCGCCCGTCGCCGTCCCCGTTGGCCGCGGTCGCGGTCCGATAGGGTCGCCCCGCCGCCGAGCCGCCGCAGGGGGAGTGCCATGGTCGCCAAGGACGAGTGCCTGGCCGTCGTCGATCGCTACGTCGAGGCCTTCAGCGAGGGGGACAAGGGCGCCTACCTGGCCCTGTTCGCCGACGACGCCACCGTCGAGGACCCGGTCGGCACCGACGTCCACCGGGGCCGCGAGGCCATCGCCGCCTTCTGGGACGGCGTCCGCTCGCTCTCGCCGGTCATCCGCCTGGTGGTCACCGGACCGGTGCGGGTCGCCGGTCGCGAGCTGGCGTTCCCGATGCAGGCGATCTCGACGATCGGCGACGACAAGGTGGTGGTCGACATCATCGACGTGTTCACCATCACCGACGATGGCCGCATCTCGTCGATGCGCGCCTTCTGGGACTTCGCCGACACCCGCCCCTTCGAGGGCTGATCCGCACGCCGGCGCATCGGCCGGTCAGCGCAGCTTGCGCCGCCAGACGACGCGGAGGGCCGACCAGACGTCGTCGACGGCGCAGACCTTGTTGTCGACCAGGCCGATGGGCAGGGCCGCCGCGCGCACGACGTCCTCGGTCATGTCCGTGGGCACCCTGGAGGCCTTCTTCGGCCAGGCGATCCAGAGCCCGCCGTCGCGGTCGAGGATGCGCACCAGCGTCGGCATCCGCCGCTCGAAGCCGGCACGCGCGGTGTGGAAGCTCACGACGACGTCGTTGCGGCCCTGGGCGCGGGTGCGGATCGCGACGTCGTCGGGAAGGCCCTCGAGCTGGTCGACGAAGCCCGGCGGCGCGTCGAGCAGCGCGATGGTCTGCCCGGCCTCGATGCCGAGCTTGGTCACCAGGGGGGTACCCGAGTAGCCGGCCATCAGCAGGAGGCCACCATCAGCAGGGCGGCCACCAGCAGGTCGGCGGCCACCATCGGCCCGGTGCGGCGGCCATCGGGCCCGAGGCCGCCCATCAGCCCGGTGCGGCGGCGAGGCGGCCGAGGCGGTAGCGGGCCAGCGCGCTGGCCGTGGTGAACCCGATCACGTGGAGCGGCTCGAGTCGGGCGTCGGCGATCGCGGCCGGTGCGGTGCCCTCGGCCAGCTGCGAGAGCACCGCCTGCTCGTCGTCGGTGAGGCCGTCGGTGACGTCGAGCAGGGCCGACGCCGCCGGCGGCGCCAGCACCGCCTCGGCGCGCAGGACGCCCCAGCCGACGCGCCCCAGGTCGACGCGGCCGTCGTCGACCACGATCGCCGCCACCGCGTCGACCGACAGCAGCGCCACGTCGACGGCCTCGTCGCTGGGTGCGACCACCACGACGGCCGCTGCCGGCGCCCGTCGTGCCAGCGCGTCCCACACGAGGGCCTCGGCCACCTCGGCGGCGAGCACGATCACCGCGGGGGCGTGCTCGCCCGCGGCCTGCAGCACGGCGTCGACGTCGTCGCCGGGGTCGAGGGCGAGCACCGGTCGGTCGGCACCGGCGGGTGCGGCAGCCTGCAGCGCGGCGGTCCACCGGTCGCCGTTGTCGGCGTCGGAGGGCACGACCAGGGCCAGGGCGGCGACGGGCACGTCGGCACCGTAGCCAACCGGCCCACGGCCCGGCGGGCCCGCGCAGGGTGGTGGCACCGTGACGGCGCCACCGGCGGTCGTGGTCAGGCCCGGCCGAGCACGCCGTCGACGCGGACCTCGATGGCCACGCGGTCGTCCCGCTCGCCCGGCACGCGGTAGCGCTCGGCGTAGCGCCGCACGGCCTCGGCCACCCGGTCTGGGTCGTCGGTGACCTCCGCCGACCCCTCGAGGGTCAGCCAGCGGCCGCCGTCGATCTGGCACAGGGAGGCCCGACCGGGCCGGCGCCGGAGGTTGCGGACCTTCTGGCTGCCGGCGAACGTGATCACGCGGGCGAGGCCGGCGCCGTCGTCCCACGTGAAGCCCACCGCGACCACGTGCGGCGAGCCGTCGGCGCGCAGCGTCGTGAGGGTGGCGAGGTGGCGCTCCTCGAGGAACGTGCGGGCCTCGGGCGGGAGGTCGGTCGGGTCGTAGGCCATGGCGGCGAGTCTCGCACCCGCTCCCGCCGCCACCGGTGCTCGGCCGGCCCCTCGATCAGTCGGGTTCCAGCGCCGCCACCACGTCGACGCGCGCCGCTCGACGGGCCGGCCAGGCGGCGGCCGCGACCGCCGCCAGCGCCGTGACCACGACCATGGCCCCGAGCTGGGCCCACGGGAGGGCCAGCACCGTGAGGCCCTGGTCGTGGAGGGCGCCGACGACGGCCGCGGCCGACGCGATCCCCAGCGCCAGCCCGAGCGCCGTCCCGAGCGCGGCCAGCAGGACGGCCTCGATGCGCACGGCCGATCGCAGCTGCCGACCGGTCATCCCGGCGGCCCGCAGGAGGCCGAGCTCGCGACGTCGCTCGTGCACCGACAGCACCAGGGTGTTGGCGATGCCGGCGACGCCGAGCACGACGGCGAGGGCGAGGAGCGCCCAGAGGTACAGGACGACGCGGTCGACGGGCTCGGTCTGGGTGCGCGTGAACCCGGCCTGGTCCTGCAGCCGCGCCGGTGGGTGGCGGCCGACCACCGCCTGCAGCGCCGGGCGGACGTCGTCGACGAGGACGCCGTCGTCGAGGGCGACGTACACCTGCAGGTCGGTGCGGGCGGGCGCGGGGAAGCGCTCGTCGAACAGGTCCTGGGAGACGAGCACGCCGGAGGTGCCCTGCAGCAGCGCCGAGTCGAACACCGCCCGCACCTGCAGCGGCACCGTGCCCCCCTCGAGGAACCGTGCCTGGACGGTGGTGCCGAGCTGCCAGCCGTTCTGCTCGGCGTCGCGTCGGGACACCGCCACCCCGTCCCGGCCGAGGGCCCCGAGCGAGCCCTCGACGTCGAGGTGGACCACCCGGGCGAAGCGCTCGGGGTCGATGCCGACGACGAGCTCGGGTTGGCCGTCGAGGCGGGCGATGCCGAGGCGCAGGCCGGTGGCGGCCGCCACCCCGGGCACGGCGTCGAGCTCGCGGGCCAGCGCCGGGCTGAGCCCGCCGGCGGCCCCCGACGCGGGACCGGCACCCGCCCGGTCGACGACCAGCTCGGCCCGCAGGGCGCGGCCGACGGCGTCGCCGGTGGACGCCCGCAGCGACTCGCCGAGCACCGCGACCAGCGCCACGAGCGCCAGCCCGACGACCAGCGCCGATGCCGTGGCCGCCGATCGGCCCGGGTGCCGGCCCGCCTCGTTGGCAGCGAGCCGACCGGTGACGCCGCGCCAGGCGGTGAGCGGTCGACCGAGGCCACGGCCGAGCGGTGCCACCACGGCGCCGGCGAGCACGACCAGGCCAGCGAACGCCACCGCCATGCCGATGCCGGCGATCGCCAGCGGGTCGTCGCCGGCACCTCGCCCCCCGGCCACCAGCAGGCCGGCGCCGGCGGCGGTCGACGCGATCCCGGCGACCAGGCGCCACGGGGGGACGGCGGTGTCCTCGGTGTCGGGTCGGCGGAGCGCGGCGAGCGGGGGGAGGCGGGCCGCACGCGCCGCCGGCACCACGCTGCTGAGCACGGTCACCCCGATGCCGAGCAGGAGCCCGGGCAGCAGCGCCCCGGCCCCGACCACGGTCGCGCCGACGTCGACGGCCGGCCCGAGGCGAGCGACGGTGGGACCGGCCGCCGCGGCCAGCCCGACGCCGAGGACGAGGCCGACGACGGACGCGGCCGTGCCCAGGAGGAGGCCCTCGGCGAGCACCACCCCGACCACCTGTCGGCGACGGGCCCCCACGGCGCGCAGCAGCGCCAGCTCGCGGCCCTGCTCGGCCACCACCAGGCGGAAGGTGTTGGCGATCACGAAGGCGGCGACCACCAGCGCGACGAGCGCCACCCCGCCGAGCAGGCGCCGCACCGCGTCGAGCGCCCGGGCCCCGTTCGCCCGACGCTCGTCCACCACGGTGGCGGCCGGCACCGCCTCGGTCCCCGCCACCGGGCGCAGCGCCGAGCGCACCCGGGCCAGCACGGTCGCCGGGTCGCTCCCCGCCGTCCCCCGCACGCCCACCCAGCTGGCGGCGGCCCGGCCGAGGAGCTCGGTGGCGGCCGCCGGCGGCGCCAGCAGCACCGTGTCGGTCCCCGCCGGGTGGATCCCGTCCACCGGAACGGCGGTGCCGACCACGGTGACCGGCCGAGGGCCCTCCGCCAGCGCCAGCAGCAGCGGTGCGCCGACGCCCAGGCCGTGGTCGGCGGCGAAGCGCCGGTCGAGCACCACCTCGCCGTCGGTGGTGGGCGGCCGTCCCTCGGCCAGGCGCCAGCCGCCGAGCGCCTCGTCGTCGACCCAGCCCCGCCCCACCGTCGTGCGCCCGCCGTCCCTCGGCCCCGCCAGCGGTCGCCCGTCGGCGTCGAGCACCGACAGCGGCGCCTCGGTGACGCCGGCGGCGACCACGCCCGGCACGGCGCGCACGGCGTCCAGGACCTCGGTGCCGACCGGGGCCCGATCGGTGCCGAAGAAGGTCGGCACGGTCTCGGTCGAGCGGACCACGACCTCGGTGCCGGCCAGGTCGCCGGCGGCGGCGGCATCGAGGCCGGTGGCCACGGTGTCGGTCAGCACCAGGCTGCTCGCCACGTAGGCGACGGCGAGCGCCACCACCGCGGCGGTGAGCGCCAGCCGCACGCGGTGGGCGCGCAGGCCGCGGCGGGCGATCCTCAGCACGTCCGCCGCCGTCCCGCGCCCTCGTGCGGCGGGTGGGGGACGGCTACTCCCCGAACTGCTTCATGCGGTCGAGCACGCGCTCGGCCGTCGGGTCGAGCATCTCGTCGACGATGGTGCCGTCGGCGAGGAACACGGCCCGGTCGGCGTAGCCCGCGGCGATGGGGTCGTGGGTGACCATCACGATGGTCTGGCCGAAGTCGTCGACGGCCCGCCGCATGAAGGTGAGGATCTCGGCGCCGGCCCGCGAGTCGAGGTTGCCCGTCGGCTCGTCGGCGAAGATGATCGCCGGCTTGGAGGCCAGGGCCCGGGCCACCGCCACCCGCTGCTGCTGGCCGCCGGACAGCTCGCTCGGTCGGTGGTCGAGGCGGTCGGCGAGGTCGACGGTGGAGATGATCTGGTCGACCCAGGCCTTGTCGGGCGACCGCCCGGCGAGGTCCATCGGCAGGGTGATGTTCTCCGACGCGGTCAGCGTCGGCACCAGGTTGAACGCCTGGAAGATGAACCCGATGGTGTCCCGCCGGAGCACCGTCAGGTCCTTCTCCGACAGGCGGCTCAGATCGGTGTCGCCGATGAAGACCTGCCCCTGGGTGAGGTTGTCGAGGCCGGCCATGCAGTGCATCAGCGTCGACTTGCCCGATCCGGACGGACCCATGATGGCGTTGAAGCGGCCCCGGGCGAACTCGACGGTGATGTCGTCGAGGGCCCGCACCTCGGTGTCGCCCTTGCCGTAGACCTTGGTGGCGTGCCACGCGCGGGCCGCGGCGTCCGACGGCGGGGCCGGGGGCGGCGGGGCGGGCGGGGCGTTGACCGGGCTCGGGGTCACGGTGGCTCCTGGGGCCGGGGGTGGACGGGCGACAGCCTACGGCGCCGTGGCCCGCATCGGTCGTCCCGGTCGTGGGCGGGACCCGGTCAGGCCCGGTCGACCTCGTCGGGCCGAACGCCGCGGCCGGGTTGACCGAACCTTGATCGTTTGCCCGGGTGGCGGTTGACGAGGCCTTCGTACGGTGCGGCCACCCGGTCGGAAGGTCCGGCCCCGATCCCGGAGCCCGCGATGAACGAAGCTGCACTCGTCCGCAAGGAGCTGGTCGACCGGCTCGACGCCATGGCCCGGCTGTTCGAGGACGTGGCCTCCGAGGCCGTGACCGAGGGCGAGATCGCCCTGGCCGCCGACCTGTGGGTCTCCTCGGCCCGGATGCTGGCCGCCGCCGACGAGCTCTGGCGGGCCGGCGCCGAGACCGGCCGCTAGGTCGGCGACGGTTCGGCTGCTGGGTCGGCGGCGGTTCGGCTGCTGGGTCGGCGGCGGTTCGGCTGCTGGGTCGGCGGCGGTTCGGCCGTCGGGGATCCGGCGGCACGGCTCGGCCGCGGGCGACGGCGCCGAGGGGACGGCGCGGCCCGACTCGACGCCCACGGGCGACCCGCGGGGCGGCTCGTATGCTGGCTCGGTGACCTGCCCGACGTGCGGCGCCGCCAACCCCGACAACGCACGGTTCTGCCTGGCCTGCGGCCACGCGCTGGTGGCGCGGGGCGACGAACGCCGGGTCGTCACCGTGGTCTTCGCCGACCTCGTCGGGTTCACCGCCCTCTCGGAGGTCCGCGATCCCGAGCAGGTCAAGAACCTCGTCGACCGCTGCTTCGAGCGGCTGGCCGCCGACGTCACCGCCTTCGGCGGCCAGGTCGACAAGATCGTCGGCGACGCCATGCTGGCGCTGTTCGGGGCGCCCGTCGCCCACGAGGACGACGCCGAGCGAGCGGTGCGGGCGGCGCTGCGGATGCAGGAGACCATCGCCGACCACGCCGCCGAGACCGAGGGCGCCATCCGGCTGCGCGTCGGGGTGAACACGGGCGAGGTGCTGGTGGGCGCGCTGCGCGCCGGCGGCGAGTACACCGCCATGGGCGACGTCGTGAACACCGCCGACCGCCTGCAGAAGGCCGCGGAGCCCGGCACGGTCGTGGTCGGCCCGGCCACCCACGCCGCCACCCACGAGGCCATCGCCTACCGGAGCCTCGGGGCGATCGACGCCAAGGGCCGGGAGGAGCCGGTCCCGGCGTGGGTCGCCGTCGAGCCGCTGCTGCCGCCCGGCTACCGCCGCCGCCGGGTCCAGACCCCCTTCGTCGGCCGCGACGCCGAGCTGGGCCTGCTCTCGCACGCCGTCGACGCCGCCGTCGAGCGGGGACGGGCTCACCTGGTCCTGCTGGTGGGCGAGGCCGGGGTCGGCAAGTCCCGGCTGGCCGAGGAGACGGCGGCCGCCGCAAGCGACCGCCACGACGTGGCCGTGCTCGAGGGCCGCTGCGTGCCCTACGGCGAGGCCAACGTGTGGTGGCCGGTGGCCGAGGCCCTCCGCGACGCCACCGGGGTGCACGCCGACGATCCGCTCGAGCGGGCCGAGGCGGTCGTGGTCGAGCGGGTCGCCGAGGAGCTCGGCCAGGGCGACGGCGCACCCGAGGTCCACCGGATCGCCCAGGGCCTGCTCTACCTCATGGGCCACGACGTCGCCCTCAAGCACATCGACCCCGTTCGCGCCCGCGAGGAGGCCAGCCGGTCGGTGCTGGCCTTCATCGAGGCGGCCGCCGGCCGCCGGCCGGTGGTGCTGGTGCTCTCCGACCTCCACTGGGCCGACGACCTCGTCCTCGGCATGGTGGCCACGCTCATCGATCGCCTGGCCCGCACCCCCCTCGTGGTGCTCGCCACCGCTCGCCAGACCCTCTACGACCGGTGGTCGCTGCCGGCCGGCCGCCACGACACCGTGGTCGTCAACCTCGACCCGCTCGACCGGCAGAGCACCGCCGTGCTGCTCGACGCGCTGGCCGTCGGCGAGGTCGGCACGTCGGTGCGCGACGCGCTGCTCGACCGCAGCGGGGGCAACCCCTTCTTCCTCGAAGAGCTGGTTGCCCTCCTCGGCGAGGGCTCGGTCGCCGAGCCGGCCCCCGAGTCCACCTCCGGCACCGTCCTGGCCGACCTGCCCGACACGCTCCGGGGCCTGGT
The DNA here is from genome assembly GCA_046331175.1 of Acidimicrobiales bacterium. Lineage (GTDB taxonomy): Bacteria > Actinomycetota > Acidimicrobiia > Acidimicrobiales > Acidimicrobilacustridaceae > JAWKIW01. The sequence goes on along the minus strand of JAXLRI010000006.1, from coordinate 169,457 downwards.
CTCGGCGCGCATCGACGGCCTGGCCCCCGTCGAGCGGGCCACCGTCGAAGACGCCGCCGTCTGGGGGCGCTCGGGCCCCGTGCCGGCCCTCGAGCGCATGGCGGCCAAGGTGCACGGCCTCGACGACGTGGGGCCGGCGCTCACCGGCCTGGTCGACAAGGAGATCCTCGTCGTCGAGGGTGAGCGCTGGCGCTTCCGCAGCGACCTCGTCCGCGAGGTCGCCTACAGCACGCTCACCAAGGCCGAGCGGGCCCGGCGCCACCACGGCATCGCCGACTTCCTCGCCCACACCGTCGCCGACGCCGACGCCGCCTCCGACCGCCTGGTCGACGTCGTCGCCTACCACTACGGCGCCGCCGCCGAGCTGGCCCGCGACCTCGGCGCCGTCGACGGTCTGCCGCCCGACGTGGTCGGGCGGGCGCTCCCGTGGGTGCGCGAGGCCGCCCGCCGAGCCGACGGCGGCCAGGTCTGGCGGGTGGCGGCTCGCCTCTACGGGCAGGCCCTCGACCTGGCGGGTCCCGCCGGCGACCCGCGCACGCGCGTCGAGCTGCTCCTCGGTCGGGCCGCGGCCGAGTCCGACCTGCGCGAGATCGAGTCGGCCCACGCCGACCTCGAGGAGGCGATGGCGCTCATCGCCGGTCTCGACGACCGCCGGCTGTCCGGGCGGGCCCTGGTCGTGCTCGGCGACCTCGAGCAGAAGCGCGGCGAGATCGATGCCGCCCTGGCCACGCTGGCCGCAGCGGTGGAGCAGTACGCCGCCGCAGGTGACGACGGCGGGGTGGCCGACGCCCTGCGCATCACCGGCATCACCCAGCTGTTCGCCGGCAACAACGACGACGCCGAGCGCTCCATCGAGCGGGCGCTCGACGTGTACCGCGCCTTGGGTGACCGTCGGGGCGAGGCGTGGGCCCTGCAGAACCTGGCCTGGATCTCGTTCATCAAGGGCCGGTCGTCGGAGGCCCAGGCCCGGATCACCGCGTCGGCCGCCCACTTCTCCGACCTCGGCGACAGCGGCGGGCTCCTGTGGGCCCTCGGCCTGCTGTCGTTCGTGAAGTTCAACCAAGGCGCCATGGGCGAGGCCGAGGAGCTCGGCGAGCAGGTCCTGGTCGAGGCCCGCGAGCGGGGCGACCGCTGGGGCGAGGGGATGATGCTGCTCCTCATGGCCGGCGTGCGGCTCTGGACCGGTCGCACCGAGAGCGCCGTCGTCGCGGCGCGCGACGCGCTGGCGGTGTTCACCGCCATCGGCGACCGGTTCGGCACCGTCCAGGCCACCGCCGCCCTCGGGCGGGCCGAGGTCAACGCCGGCCGCACCCGCGACGGCCTGCGCCGCATGCAGGCCGCGCTCGACGGATCGCACGACGCACGGATCCACCCCGAGATGCGCACCATGATCGCCTCGGCGCTGGCGGCCTCGGCGGTGCAGCTGGGTGAGCCGGCCATGGCCCTGCGGGCCCTGGCCGCGGCCGGCGCCGACCACGACGACCCGGTGGCCCTCGGCGACACCGATCGGCTCGTGGCCCACGCGCTGGCCGTGCTCCAGAAGGGGCGGGCCGAGGAGGCCATCGACGCGCTGCTGCGGCTGCTCGACCAGGCCGAGGAGGCCGGGCCGTCGGCCTACGCGCAGAGCGCGCTGGCCCTGGCGGCGGCGGTGGCGGGCGATCGGGTCATCGTCGACGACGCCGTGGCCCGCACCGAGGCCAACCCCCGGGCCACCTACCTCGACCGGCTCACCGCCCACCTCGCGGCCGCGCTGGTCGGGGTCGACCGCGCCGACCCGGCCGGCTCGTTGCAGGCGTTCGACATCCTCGTCGACGAGGCCCGCGCCCACGACGACCACGTGGCCCGCGCCGTGGCGGCGCTGGCCCGGGCCCTGGTCGCCGAGGCGGTCGGATCCCCCGACGCCGCCACGGCCCGCATGCGGGCCGAGGCGCAGATCGAGCTGCTCGGGGTCGACGCCACCGGGTGGCGCCTCGTGATCGGGCTGGCGCTGGCGCCCGACAGCACCGCCGCCGACCTGCCGTCCTGATCGCCGGCCCGCGCCCTCGTCGGGACCGGTCGTGGCCCGGACGCGCCACGGCGGGCCCGGAGGCCCGCCGTGGATCGCGGTCGGTGCGGTGCCCGAGGCCGGGCCGCAGGTCGGTCTCAGCCCTGGGGCTGGGGGACGATGCGCAGGTAGGGCTTCACCGCGTTCCACCCGTCGGGGAACTGCTCCTTGGCCTCCTCGTCGGAGACCGCCGGCACGATGATGACGTCCTCGCCCTGCTTCCAGTTCACCGGCGTGGCGACCTTGTGCTTGGCCGTCAGCTGCAGCGAGTCGATGACCCGCAGGATCTCGTCGAAGTTCCGCCCGGTCGACGCCGGGTAGGTCAGCTCGAGCTTGATCTTGTTGTCGGGGCCGATCACGTACACCGAGCGCACCGTGAGGGTGTCGTTGGCGTTGGGGTGGATCATGTCGTAGAGGTCGGCCACCGTGCGGTCGGCGTCGCCGATGAGCGGGAAGTTGGGCTTGGTGCCCTGGGTCTCCTCGATGTCGGCGGCCCAGCGCTCGTGGTCGCCGGTCGAGTCGACGGACAGCCCGATCACCTTCACGTCGCGCTTGTCGAACTCGCCCTTGAGCTTGGCGGTGTAGCCCAGCTCGGTGGTGCACACCGGGGTGAAGTCCTTGGGGTGGGAGAACAGCACGGCCCAGCTGTCGCCCTTCCAGTCGTAGAAGTCGATGGGGCCCTCGGTGGTCTCGGCCTGGAAGTTCGGGGCGTCGTCGCCCAGTCGCAGCGCCATGGGGGTTCCTCCTGGAAAGGTCGTCGTTTCGCTGGCGGGCCCATGCTAGGCGCGTCCGCGAGAAAAGTTGACGAGCCGGGTCGGATTTCGCCGAGCCGGCCCGGGGGAGCCGTCGGGCGCCGGCCGGGGGAGCCGGCGCCCGAGGCGCAAAACGACCCCGAGGGCCCTGGGGGGAAGGGCCCTCGGGGGAGACCTACGACACGGGGGGATGTCGGTAGGTCGTCTGGGACGACCGGCGGTGCCCTGGGGGGAAGGGCCTCCGGACCCGGTCGATCAGGAAGGTCGCGAGACTGGGGGAGTCAGGCGGCCTTCGGCTTGGCGGCCTTGGCGACCGGCTTGGCGGCGGGCTTGACGACCTTCTCGGTCACCGGCTTCACGGCCTCGAGCAGGTCGTGGGCGAACTGCTTCTGGTTCTCGATGAGCTTGGTGGCGAAGGCGAACTGGGCGTCGACGAACTCGGTGAGGTCGGGGAGGTTCTCGGTGACCGAGACCTTGATCTCGGGGACCTGCTCCTCGAGCTTGCCGGCGGCCTTGCGCACGGCGTCGACGACCGGCTCCTGGATGCTCGAGAGGGTCTCGAGGGCCTTGGCCTGGAGATCGGCGAGGGTGTCGGTGGCGCTGGACATGGGGTGCCTCCATTGGGCGGGGGGGTGGCTGGCGATGCGGCCCGGTGGTGGGCGTGCGCACGAGGCGCTTGCTCCTGCGGGCTTGGTGCTAAGTGAACCAAGCGCCTATGCAAACGTCAAGCATCCGCTTGAGAAATCATGCATGACATCCGTCACCCTGGCCACGGTGCGGCCACCCGGGGCCACGGGCCGCGGCCGTCGCGGCCGTCGGCCGGGTCGTGCCGCCGGGATCGGCACCGGAGCTCCGGCCCCAGTGGCGGCCGGCGGCGAGGACCGACGGCGAGGACCCGACGGCGAGGACCCGACGGGGAGGACCCGACGGGGAGGACCCGACGGCGAGGACCCGACGGGGAGGACCCGACGGGGAGGACCGACGCGGAGCGGAGGCGTCCGGCGCGCGTCGGTCGGGTCCCCGGGTCAGGAGGGGCTGGTGTAGCTGCGGTAGACGGCGAGGAGCGAGGCCTTCTGCTCCTCGGTCAGGTCCGGGTCGTCGCGGATCGCCGTCGCCACGTCGGCCCGGGCGGCGACCCCCGTCTCCTCCGGGTCGAGGAGGCCGGCGCGGACCAGCATCGTCTCGACCGACAGGTTGAGGGCGGTGGCGATCGAGCGCAGCACGCGGACCGACGGCTCGTGCAGGCCTCGCTCGATCTGGCTGAGGTAGGGGTTCGACACGTTGGTGGCGTCGGCGAGGTCGCGCAGCGACATCTGGGCCGCGTTGCGCTGGGCCCGGATGAACGAGCCCAGGGCCTGCAGCTGCTCGCGCACCGCTTCGTCGGCCGCCATGGCATCGACGGTAACGCGGGGCGGCCCCGTGGCGGTGCCGACGACCGACGGTGCCGGTCGAGGTCGCGCCGGGCCCGGACGCGGCCTCCCGGCCGGCTCCGGCCCCCGATCTCGGTCAGCTGGCGGCGGGTCGCCGCACGTCGGGCTCGATGAAGAGCATCCGGGCGGCCGGCACTGCGGCCCGCACGTGCACCTCGGCGGCGTCGATGGCGCCGGCGAGGTCGCGCACGGTGAGGTCGGGGTCGAACTCGACCTTGGCCGCCACGATCAGCTCGTCGGGACCGAGGTGCTGGGTGCGCAGGTGGATCAGGCCGACGACGTGGTCGGCGCCCTCGATCGCCCGCACGATCTCGGCCTCGACCTCGGGCCCGGCCGACTCGCCGATGATCAGGCTCTTCATCTCGGCGGCGAGGATCACCGCGATCACGCCCAGCAGCGTGCCGATGCAGAGCGAGCCGACGCCGTCCCACACCCCGTTGCCGGTCACGATGGTGAGGCCCACCGCAGCCAGGGCCAGCACCAGGCCGATCAGCGCGCCGAAGTCCTCGAGCAGCACCACCGGCAGCTCGGGCACCTTGGCGTTGCGGATGAACGACGGCCAGCTGGCCTGGCGCCGCAGCTTGTTCGACTCCTTCACCGCCGTGCGGAAGGACAGGCCCTCGAGCACCATCGAGACGAGGAGGATGCCGATGGCCCACTGCGGCGACTCGAGCTCGTGCGGGTGCAGGACCTTCTCGACGCCCTCGTAGATGGCGAACGCCGAGCCCAAGGTGAACAGGACGATCGCCACCACGAAGGCCCAGAAGTACCGCTCGCGGCCGTAGCCGAACGGGTGCAGCGGGGTGGCCTCGCGCTTGGCGCGGTGGGCGCCCACGAGGAGCAGGATCTGGTTGCCGGTGTCGGCCAGGGAGTGCACCGACTCGGCGAGCAGCGACGACGACTGGGTGAACACGAAGCCGACGAACTTGGCGATGGCGATGCCCAGGTTCGCGAGCAGCGCCGCCACCACGGCTGTCCGGCTCTCACCTCCTGCTGACACGTGTGCTCCCTCCGGCGGCAGGTCCCCAGCGGCTCCGCCGGCCCCGTTTGTAGCAGCCGGCGTCGATCGGCCCGTCAGTCCCCGAGCGCCCGGCGCGCCACCTCGGCGCCGATCGCCAGCGAGGCGGTGGCCGCCGGCGAGGGCGCGTTGACGACGTGGGTGAGGGCACCCCCACCGCGGAACACGAAGTCGTCGACCAGCGTCCCGTCGGGACGCACCGCCTGCGCGCGCACGCCGCTGCCGGCCGGGAGGAGGTCCTCGGCGGTGAGCCCGGGCACGAGCAGCGAGGCCGCGGCGGCCAGGCGGCGCCGCGACCAGGAGCGGGCGACCTCGGCCGCGCCGGTGCGCCAGTAGCGGCGGGCCAGGGACCGCAGCGCGGGGAGGCCGGCGAGCTCGCGCAGGTCGCCGCCGTCCACGTCGGCCCAGCGGTAGCCCTCGCGCGCCGTGGCGAGCACGGCGTTCGGCCCGGCGTGGACGCGGCCGTCGATCCCGCGGGTCAGGTGCACCCCGAGGAAGGGGAAGCGGGGGTCGGGCACCGGGTAGATCAGGGCCCGGACGAGGGGCCGGCGCTCGGGGACCAGGTCGTGGTACTCGCCGCGGAACGGCACGATCCGCTCGTCGCCCCGGTCGCCGGCCAGGGCGGCGAGGCGGTCGCTCTGGAGGCCGCCGCAGTTGACGGCGTGGCCGGCTCGCCACGTCCGGCGGGTGGTCGTGACCCGGACCGCGGCGCCGTCGCGGCGGAGGTCGACGACGGGGTCGCCGAGGGCGAGGTGGACGCCGCGGCGGGCCAGGTCGTCGGCCAGGGCGCGGCAGACCTCGCCGTAGTCGACCACCGCCGCCGACGGCACGTGGAGGGCGGCCAGGCCCTCGGCGTGCGGTTCGACGTCGAGCAGACCCCGCCGACCGACCAGCTCGGCGGGGATGCCGTTGCCCCGCGCTCGCTCGTGCAGCACCTCGAGCCTGGCGAGCTCGGCGGCGGTCGAGGCGACGACCACCTTGCCCACCACCTCGTGGGCGACGCCCTCGTCCCGGCAGAAGGCGAGCAGCTCGGCGCGTCCCTGGAGGCACAGACGGGCCTTGGCCGATCCGGGCGGGTAGTAGATGCCCGAGTGCACGACCCCGGAGTTGTGGCCGCTCTGGTGCGCGCCGACGCGGTCCTCCTTGTCGACGACGACGACCGACCAGCCCGGTCGGCGGTCGACCAGCGCCCGCGCGGTGGCCAGGCCGACGATGCCGGCGCCGATGACGACGGCGTCGACCGTGTCGGCCCGGGAGCCGGGGGAGGCGGTGGCCGTCAGTGGCCCGGGCCCTGGTAGCGATCGCGGCAGGCCTCGATCTCGGCCCACGCGGCGTCGGGCCCCTCGAACTCGCCGGTCTTCACGAAGCCCTCGGGCTGCAACATCTTGTACACGTCGAAGAAGTGCTTGATCTCCTCGAGGAGCTCGGGCTGCACCTGTCCGATGTCGTAGACGTCGCGGTAGCGGGGCTCGCCGGGCTCGACGGCGATGAGCTTGGTGTCCGGGCCCTTCTCGTCGGTCATCACCAGCATCCCGACCGGCCGGCAGGTGACCCAGCAGCCGGGGAAGGTGGGGTCCTCGAGCAGCACGAGGATGTCGAGCGGGTCGCCGTCCTCGGCCAGCGTGTCGGGCACGAACCCGTAGTCGGCCGGGTAGACCGTGGCGCTGAACAGCCGGCGATCCAGCCGGATGATGCCCTTCTCGTGGTCGTACTCGTACTTGTTCCGGCTGCCCTTGGGGATCTCGACCACCACGTCGATGAGGCGGTCGGGGCTGGCGGGGGAGGAGGTCTCGGACATCCGTCCATGATGCCGGAACCGGGCCGCCGGAAAAGAATTAGTGCTGAACCGTGCGAACGGACGGGCGACCTGCGACCCTGGTCCCCGTGAGCGTGCGGTGGTTGTTGCTCGTGGCCGGTTGGTCCGTCGGATGGTGGCTCCTGTGGAGGGTGCCGTCGGTCCGCCGTCGCCCCGCGGTCGACGGTGCCGCCGGCGGGCAAGACCCCCCGGCTCCGCCGGCCGTGCTCGACGTCGCGGTGGTCATCCCGGCGCGCAACGAGGAGCTCTCCCTGCCGAACCTCCTCGACAGCCTGGTCCACCAGACCAGCCGGCCTGCCGAGATCATCGTCGTCGACGACCAGTCCGACGATGCCACCGCTGCCCTGGCCTCGGCCGTCTCCGGGGTGACCGTGCTGTCGAGCCGGCCCCTGCCGAGCGGCTGGACAGGCAAGTCGTGGGCCTGCCAGCAGGGCGCCGACGCCGCCCGCTCGCCCCGCCTCGTCTTCCTCGACGCCGACGTGGTGCTGGCCCCGGGAGCCCTCGCCGAGATCGTCGCCCGTGGCGAGGAGCGCGGCGGCCTGGTGTCGGTGCAGCCCTACCACCGCATGGAGCGCCCCTACGAACGGTTGTCCGCGGTGTTCAACATCATCGGGTTCATGGGCGTGGGATCGGCGTCCCCCGGTCGTGACGCCCGTGCCTCCCGCGGGGCGTTCGGGCCGGTGCTCACCTGCTCCGACGCCGACTACCGGGCCATCGGCGGCCACGCCAGCGTGCGGGGCGAGATCGTCGACGACGTCGCCATCGCCCAGGAGTTCGAGGGCCACGACCTCCCGGTGCACGTGTTCGGCGGTGGCTCCGAGGTGTCCTTCCGCATGTACCCCGCCGGCGCCGGCCAGCTGGTCGAGGGCTGGTCGAAGAACTTCGCGACCGGGGCCGGCTCGGTCGCCGTCAGCCGGTTCCTGCTCATCGGGCTGTGGGTCACCGCCATGCTGATCTCGGTGCAGGTCGCCGTCGACGCCCTCCTCGAGCCGTCGGTCGGCGCTCTCGTCGTGGCCGCCACCGTCGTCGTCGCGGCCGTGCTCCAGGTGCGCCACTTCCTCCGCCAGCTGGGCACCTTCGGATGGGGCTGGGCCATCGCCTACCCGATCCCGCTGGCCATGTTCCTGGTGGTGTTCGCCCGGTCGGTCTGGCTGACCGCGGTCCGCCGCCAGGTGCAGTGGCGCGGCCGCGACGTGCCGCTCGCCCGCTCGGCCCGGTGGGAGGTCGCGGCCGTCCCCGTCGACGACGCCGCCGGCTGAGGATCCCTGCGCCGGTCCGGCTCCCGCCGGCGGGAGGCTCGTGGCCCTCGCCGGACACGCCACCGTGCCGGGGGCGACATGATGGTCCGGTGACCCCGTCGATCGCGTCGACCGCGACCTCCCCGACCCTGGCGATCCGACCATGAGCATCCGCGTCATCCAGCTCTCCGACGGGTGGACGGTCGCGCTCGACGTCGCGGTGTGGGCGGTGGGCGGCACCGTCACCGGGTACGTCACGCACCGGCTCGGGCCCGACGCCTTCCGGCGCGACGGATGGGTCACCCGCCTCCGCCCGTTCGAGGCGGACGGCCGGTTCTACGAGGAGCGCCTCCGGATCAAGCAGTGGAAGGGCCGGTTGCCCGAGGCCGGCGACCTGTTCCCCGGCGGGTTCTCGAAGCGCACGCTGCGCAAGGTCGACCCGGCCTACCTCGAGCGGTTCGTGCGCGAGACGAGGCGGGCCGAGGTCACCCACTGGATCATCATCGCCATGGGGCCGTTCTTCTTCCTCTGGAACCCGTGGTGGCTCGGGGCCGTGATGGTCGCCTACGGCGTCGTGGCCAACCTGCCGTGCCTCCTGGCCCAGCGCTACAACCGGGGACGGCTGCTGCGGATCCTCCAGCGGGTGCGGGCCCGCCAGGGCGGATCCGATCCGGCCGACTGACCTCCGTCGTCGTCGCCGCCGGTCCGCCCCGGCCGTCCTAGGGTGTGTGGCCGTGGACGGCGCGGCACACCCACCCGGGGCAGCCGACGACCTGGCCGTGCTGGCGGGCCGGCTCGGGATCGACCGGCTCTGGCGAGCCGTGTTCGAGGACGCGCCCATGGCGTACGCGCTGACGGCGCTCGACGGTCGGCACCTGCTCGCCAACCGGGTCGCCCGCGAGCTGTTCCGCAGCCCCGGAGCCGTCGGGTCCGACGTGGGGACCATCACCCACCCCGACGAGCAGGCCGCCACCGACGAGTACCTCGCAGCGCTGCTCGGCGGGGAGGTCGAGTCGGTCTCGGTCGACAAGCGCTACGTGCGGGCCGACGGCACCACGTTCTGGGGCCACCTGCACCTGTCCGTGCTGCGCGACGACCACGGCGAGCCGCTGGCGCTGCTCGGGGCGATCGAGGACGTCACCGCCAGCCGCCTGGCGCGCGAGCGGCTCGAGGCGCTGCTCCGCTTCGCGTCGGACGCGGTGATCACCGTCGACGAGGCGGGGCGGCTCACCTACGCCTCGCCGTCGGCGACGACCCTCACCGGCTACGCGGTCGAGGACGAGATCGGGTCGTCGGTCCTCGACCTCGTGCACCCCGAGGACTACGACGTGGTCGTCCAGTCCTTCGTGAACACCGCCGGGTCGCCGGGGCCGGCCGTGCCCCTCCAGCTCCGGATCCTGCGGGCCGACGGCACCACGCGGCTCGTGGAGGTGGTCGCCATCAACCTCCTCGACGAGCCGGCGGTCGGCGGCATCGTGTTGAACCTGCGCGACCTCACCGATCGGGAGGACGCCCGCACCGCGCTGCAGGTCCGCGAGAACCGCTTCAAGCGGATGCTGGAGAACATCTCCGACACGGTGACGCTCGTCGACCGCAACGGCGAGGTGATCGACACCACCGGCAACGTGAAGTCGATCCTCGGCTACCCGCAGGACTTCTGGGCGGCACGGAACCTGTTCGAGCTGGCCCACCCCGACGACGTCGATCGGGTCCGGCGCATGCTGGTCAGCCTGCTGGAGACGCCGGGGGGCGAGCTCACCGGCGAGGTGCGGGTGCTCCAGGCCGACGGTGCGTACGCCACCATCGAGGCCACGGGCGCCAACCTCCTCGACGACGAGGACGTGCGGGCCATCGTCATCACCAGCCGCAACATCACCCCCCGCAAGCAGGCGGAGGCCGAGCTGGCGGCTGCTCGCGACGCCGCCGTGCGGGCGCTCGAGGTGCGCACCGAGTTCGTCGCCAGCGTCAGCCACGAGCTGCGCACGCCGATCCACGGGATCCTCGGGCTCTCCGAGCTGCTGGTCACCGCCGACCTCGACGGGGAGAGCCGCAGCCTGGCGCGCTCGATCGGCCGGGCGACCGAGTCGCTGCGGATGGTCCTCGACGACCTCCTCGACTTCACCAAGATCGAGGCGGGTCGCCTCGAGCTGCACGTGCAGCCGGTGTCGCTGCCCGAGGCCGTCGACGACCTGCGCGAGCTCTTCCTCCCGCAGGCGGCGGCCAAGGGCGTCCGCCTCGACGTGCGCATCGACGACGACGTCCCCGTGTGGGTGGACGCCGATCCCCTGCGCCTGCGCCAGGTGCTCACCAACCTCATCGGCAACGCGGTGAAGTTCACCGCCGGCGGGTCGGTGACGGTGTCGCTGCGCCGCTGCCCCGCTCCTGCCGCCGGCGACGGGGGCGGCTCGGACGCCGACGATGTGACCGACGGGGCGACCGACGGGGCGACCGACGGGGCGAGCGACGATGTGCTCGCCGGTGTGCCGCGCATCGAGTTCTCCGTCGTCGACACCGGCATCGGCATGGCCCCCGAGGTGGTCGAGCGGGTGTTCGAGCCCTTCTCGCAGGCGCACGCCACCACCGCCCGCGAGTTCGGCGGGACCGGCCTCGGGCTCACCATCGCCCGCCGCCTGGTCGAGCTGATGGGCGGCTCGCTGGCGGTCGAGTCCACCGTCGGCGTCGGATCCCGCTTCTGGTTCGACCTGCCCCTGGCCTCGGTGGCGGCCGCGCCCGAGCCGGTGGAGCCGGCGCCGGTGCCCGGTGCCGGCGACCGTCGCCGGGTGATGGTCGTCGAGGACAACCCGGTCAACCAGCTGCTGGTGAGCCGCCAGCTCGAGCGACTCGGGTACGACCCCGTGCTCATGGACAGCGGCGCCGCGGCCCTCGAGCACCTGCGGGCCGAGATCCCCGCGGCGATCCTGATGGACTGGCAGATGCCGGGGATGGACGGGCTCGAGACCACGCGCCGCCTCCGGCGCCAAGAGGCCGACCGGCGGTCGCCCCGCGCCCCGATCATCGCCATGACCGCCAGCGCCATGCCGGGTGATCGGGCTCGGTGCCTCGACGCCGGGATGGACGACTTCATCACCAAGCCCGTGAGCCTCGCGGCGCTGGGGCGGGTGCTGGCCACCTGGGCCGGCGCGCCGCCGGCCGATGGGGAGGCCGGGGCGCCGACCGAGGTCGTGGAGGCGCCCGGCCCCGGCGATCCGGTGGTCGTCGATCCGGCCGCCGTCCGCGGCCTGGTCGACGAGCTCGACGATCCCGAGCTGGTCGCCACCGTCTTGGGCACCTACCTCCGCGAGCTCGAGGGTCGGGTCGTGGCGATCGAGGACGGGTTGCGTGCCGGAGATCGCGAAGCCGTCGGACGGGCGGCGCACACGTTGAAGTCCACCAGCGCCGCCGTCGGCGCTGTGGACCTGGCCGGTCGCTGCGCCGATCTGGAGGCCTGGGGCCGTCGCAGCGGTGAGCTGGTCGAGCCGGTCGAGGCGCTGCTGAGCGGGCTCCGGCGATCGAGCGCCGTGACCGCGGGGGCCGTCGACGCGCAGCGGGTGGCGCTGGCCGGCAACGGGGCGGACGGGCCGGCCTGACCGACGGTCCACGGTTCGTCAGCGGGTGATCAAGATGCGCTCAAGATCAGGGCCATCCGTCGACACCGGTCCGGTGGCGGTGGTTCGCTTGCCGTCGGAGGACCCTCGATGACCGACGGCGCAGTGCACGACGACGACCGCGTGACGCCGGTCGTCGGCGCGCCCGCGGCCGACCGGTCGCTGGGGCTGCTCGGTCGCGTGGCGGTGGCGGCCAACGAGGCCGACGACGTGCAGACCGCCGCCGACGAGGTCGTCGCCCTGCTCGGTCGCTACGTCGACGCCGATGCGGCGACGTGCTGGTTCCGCGATCGGGACGGCGCCCTCATGCCGATCGGTGCGTGGTACCTCGGGGCGTCGGCGCCCCCGGGGCTCCCCGCCGCCGTGCAGCGGGGCGTGCCCGTGGGCTTCGGGACGCTGCCCGGTCGCGTCGATGCGAGCCGCGCCCCGGTCTGGCTGGTCGGCCTGCGCGGCCGCGACCACTGGCTCGCCGGTCGCGGCGACGGCGACCTCGGCATCCGGACCGCGTTCGCCGTCCCGGTGTGGAGCCACGGGTCCGTGGTCGGTGTGGCGGCGGCCTTCTGCCGCGACGAGCGCCCGGTCGACCTCGAGCTCCTCGAGCTCCTCGAGCAGGTGGCCACCCAGCTCGGTGCTGTGCACCGGCGGTGCGCCCGCTCTGCGGCTCCCCCCGCCGGCGAGGGGCCGGCCACCGTCGAGCCGCCGTCGGTGCCGGCGTCCTGGCTCGGGGGCGGCCGCGGCCACGCGGTGGATCCGGCGGCCATCGCCCACCGCATCCGCACGCCGTTGTCGGGGGTGCTCGGCCCGCTCGAGCTGCTGGTCGCAGGCGAGGACGATCCCGAGCGTCGCGAGCTGCTCGAGGTCGCGCTGCGCTCGGCCCGCGAGCTGCACGGGGTCCTCGAGGCCGGCCTGCGGGGCGGGCTCCCTGTGGCCGCGACCACCGAGGCCGGAGCCGACGATGCGGTCGAGCCGCCGGAGCCGACCGACGCCGACGGGCTGGACGCCTTCCGGGACGTCGGGCCCGATCCCGGTCCCGCGGCTGCCGGCCGACCGACGCCCTCGCTGCGCTGAGACGAGGACCACCCGCGGCGCACCGGGTGGGGGCAGGGCCGGGCGACGTCGGTCGGTCGCATCGATCGAGCCGACGTCGCCGGTCGGTCAGCCCGGTGACTCCATGCGGTACCCGACGCCACGGACGGTGCGGATGTGGGAGCGCTCGGCGCCGATGTCGATCTTCTTGCGGAGGTTCGCGATGTGGACGTCGACCACGTGGTCGTCGCCGTACCAGTCGGATCCCCACACCAGCTCGCGCAGCATGGCGCGCGAGAAGACCATGGCCGGCTTGGCCGAGAGCGCCTCCAGCAGGTCGAACTCGATCCGGGTGAGGGTGATCTCGTCGTCGCCGAGCTGCACCGTGCGACCCAGGGGGTCCACCTCGAGGTCGCCGAAGCGGCGGGTGGACTCCTCGGTGCTGGCCGCTGCCTCGCCGCCGCGCGGCCGGCGCAGCATGGCGCGGATGCGGGCGACCAGCTCGCGTGGCGAGAACGGCTTGGTGAGGTAGTCGTCGGCGCCCACCTCGAGCCCGACGACCCGGTCGACCTCGTCAGCCCGCGACGTCAGCATGATGACGTAGGCGTCGCTGAAGCGGCGCAGCTGGCGGCAGACCTCGACGCCGTCGAGGCGGGGGAGGGTGAGGTCGAGCACGACCACGTCGGGCTCGAAGCGCCGCGCCTCCTGGAGGGCGAGCTCACCGTCTCCGGCCGTCGCGGTGGCGTAGCCCTCCCGCTCCAGCAGGGGCACGAGCATCTCGACGAACTCCGGAGCGTCCTCGACGATGAGGACCTTGCTCGACTGCTCCGGGCCGGTGGTCACCGCCTCTTCCCCATCTCGGCCTCCACGCTCCGCGCGCCGGACACGACCCGACCGCCGGCGACGTCGGCGAGCCTAGCGGTGCTGGTCGCACCATGGACCCACCGGTCGCGAACCGGCCCGGCAGGGCATCTGGATCGTGCGGTCGCCGGTGTGCCGCCGGCGACCGAGGCGCAGCTCGACCGCCTCGCGTCGAGGTCAGCGAGTAGACAGGTTCGGTGCGGCTGGTGCGCTGGTTCCGCGAGATGCGGCCCCACGTGAAGGTGGGCCTGGTGACGGTCGTCCTCGTGGTCAGCGGGATCGCCGTGCTGGCCGTCTCGCTCGTGCACCTGTCCCAGGTCCGGGGCCACGTGGACGCGCTCGCCAACCGGGTGCAGCCGGCCTCGGACGAGCTGCGGCGCATCGACCAGAGCCTCGAGCTCACCACGTGGAAGTTCAACAGCATCCTCATGCAGGCCGACCCGGCGGCGCGCGTCGTCGCGCTCGAGGACACGCGCCGCCAGCTGAGCATCACCGACGAGGCGTGGCGCCGGTTCAAGGAGCTGTCGCTCGACCTGCCCGGCGAGCGCGAGCAGTGGGCCCGGTTCGAGGCCGACCAGGCCAGCCAGCGCGACCTGGCCGGTCCCGTCGGCCTCGGCATCATCACCGGTCTGATGAACGGCAAGGACCCCGGGGAGCTGTTCGCCGATCCCACCTTCGAAGAGCTCCGCCAGACCCAGCGGCGGATGACCGACACCGTCCGCCAGCTCGAGTCCACCTACTACTCGCCGGCGGTCGTGGCCGAGACCGAGGCGGCCCGGGCCGATGCCGACACCGGCCGACGCGACGTCCTCATCGCCTACGCCGCGGTGATGGTCGTGTCGCTGGTGATCGCGGGCGTCTCCTGGCGCAGCGCCCGGGCCACCGAGGAGCGTCGCACCCGCGAAGCCGCCGAGCGGGCCCAGGAGAGCCGGCGCAACGAGCTCGAGGCGCGGCTCTACCGCGCCTTGGAGATGGCCTCGACGGAGGAGTCGGCCTACGGCCTCGTCGGACAAGCCCTCCACGAGGCGCTCGGCGGGAACCCGGCCGAGCTGCTGGTGGCCGACACCACCAGCGCGCACCTGCGGCAGGTGGTGAGCACCGACCCCGACCGGCGTGGTCCGGGGTGCGCGGTCGTCTCGCCCAACGACTGTCCGGCCGCGCGCCGTGGCGACCAGCTGGCCTTCGGATCGAGCACCGATCTCGACGCCTGCCCCTTCCTGCGCGACCGGGGCGGTGCGCCGATCGCGGCGGTGTGCCAGCCGGTGAGCATCACCGGCAAGTCGCTCGGCGTGGTGCACGCCACCTTCGCCGACGGGCTCCCTGCCGACGAGGCCCGCATGGAGATGGAGCTCATCGCCCGGCGGGCGGGCGACCGCATCGGCATGCTGCGCCTGTTCGACGAGGCGCAGAACCAGGCCAGCAGCGATCCGCTGACGGGCATGCTCAACCGGCGCAGCCTCGAGGCGACGGTGCGCCGCCTGGTCCTCGACGGCGGGCGCTACGTCGTCGCCTACGGCGACCTCGATCGCTTCAAGGAGCTCAACGACACCCACGGCCACGAGATCGGCGATCGCGCGCTGCGGCTGTTCAGCCGCTCGGTGCGCGACAGCATCAGGCCCGACGACCTGGCCTGCCGCTACGGCGGCGAGGAGTTCGTGCTGGTGCTCCCCGAGCTTCGCATCGACGAGGCCGTCCGGGTCCTCGAGCGCATCCGCTCGTCACTCGCCCGCAACCTCGCCGACGAGGCGGTGCCACCCTTCACCGTGAGCTTCGGCGTCGCGGCATCCGCCCAGGCGGACACCTTCGACCGCGTCGTCGCCTTGGCGGACACCGCGCTGCTGGCGGCCAAGGCCGCCGGTCGCGACCGGGTGGTGGTCTCCACCCACGGGTCGCCGGCGCTGGCGGCGGCGCCGCCTCGGGAGCTGGGCGCCCCACCGGTGTGACGAGGAGCCCGACGCTCCGGCGGCTCCCAGCCGGCACGTGCGCTTGGCGGCCCCCCGTGGCGGATGGGAGAGTGCGCCGATGACGGTCCAACGGCTCGCGTCCACCGACGGGTTCGTGGTGCTCGACCTCGGCGACGGCGTCCCGGCGGCCGGGATCGTGCGACTCGCCCCCAAGGTCCTCGTCGACGGCGCCACCTGGCTGGCGCGGTCGGTCACCTACCGGTTCGCCGTGTTCGAGCAGCAGCGGGGCGGCGCCAGCGCAGGGATCAACGCACGGGACGACGTCGAGGCGGCGCTCGCCGCGGCGGTCGACGAGCTGTCGCCCCGGGTGGCCGACGGCTCGCTCGTGCTCGATGCCGGCAAGGGGGTGCCGCCCGCCGCCGTCGAGGCGTGGCGCGGGGTCGACCCGCGACCCGCCGTCGCCCGCGACGCCGCCGACGTCCTGTTGGCCCGCTCGGTGGCGGCCAGCGCCGCCTGGGCCGGTGACCTCGAGGGGCGCACCGTGGCCATCGAGGGGTTCGACGGGAACGGCCCCGCGCTGGTGGCCGAGCTCGAGCGACGCGGGGCGCGCGTCGTCACCGTGGCCGGCGCCCAGGGCGCGGCGACCCGACCCGAGGGGTTCTCCGCCGTCGAGGTGGCCGCCGCCTGGGGCGAGCACGGCCCGGGCTTCGCCGCCGTGCTGACGGCCGACCCCGGCCCGGCGTGGGCCGCCCTCGCCGCCGAGGTCGACCTCCTGCTGGCCGGTTCCAAGGCCGGCGTGATCGACCACACCAACGCCGGTCGGGTGGCGGCGGCGACCATCGTCCCGACGGGACCCGTCCCCCTCACCGCCAAGGCCCTCGCCGTCCTGCGAGCCGCCGGTCGCACCGTCCTGCCCGACTTCGTGAGCACCGCCGGACCGTCGCTGGCCGCGTGGCCGCCGGCCGGCCACACCGTGCCCGGCGACCTCGACGCCGCCGTCGCCGTGGTCGACGCCGCCGTCGCCGCGGTGCTCGACGACGTGGCCTCCGCCGCCGACGGCCCGCTGCTCGGCGCCTGCGCCCGGGCCGAGGCGTTCCTGCGGACGTGGCAGGAGACCCTGCCCTTCGGTCGGCCACTGGCCTGACGAGCGCGTACGCTGCCGCCCATGACGTCGTCCGACGAGATCGGGCTGGTGTGGTTCCGCCGTGACCTGCGGTTGGACGACAACCCGGCCTGGGCCGCTGCCACCAGCGAGCGTCGCTACGTCGTGCCCCTGTACGTCATCGACCGTCGGCTCATCGAGGCCGTCGGCCCGTATCGCCGTCGCCAGCTGATCGCCAACCTGCAGGCCCTCGACTACGAGCTGGCCGAACGGGTGGGGGGCCGCCTGCTCGTCCGCTTCGGCGACCCGGTCGAGCTGGTGCCCGAGGCGGCCCGGGTGTTCGGGGTGGGCGGCGCCTACTGGAACGCCGACGTCTCGCCCTTCGCGGTGGCCCGCGACCGCAAGGTCACCGAGGCCCTCGAGGTGCCGGTGTCCACCTGGTACGGCTCGCTGGTGCTGCCCCCCGGTTCGGTCACCACCAAGAAGGGCGCGGTGTCCCGCGTGTTCACGCCCTTCTACAAGGCGTGGAAGGACACCGAGTGGGATGCCTGGCCCGAGCCCGGCGACGCCGTCGTGCTCGACGATCCCGGCGAGTTCGTCCCCCGCCTCGACGAGCCGCCTCCGCTGTTCGAGGGTCCGAACGAGGCGCGGCTGCGCCTCGAGGACTTCCTGGCCAAGGTCGACCGGTACGACACCGACCGCGACCGCCCCGACCGCAAGGCCACCTCGCTCCTGTCGGCCGACCTCCGCTTCGGCACCCTCTCGGCCCGCAAGGTGGTCGAGGCCGTCGGGGAGGCCACCGAGGCCCGCCGGGCCTTCGTCCGCCAGCTGGCGTGGCGCGACTGGTATGCCCACCTCCTCACCGAGCTGCCCGACATGGCGACGCGCGAGATCAACCCGCGCCTCGGTGGTATCCGGTGGCGCAACGACCCGGCCGACATCGCCGCCTGGAAGGGCGGCTTCACCGGCTACCCCATCGTCGACGCCGGCATGCGCCAGCTGCGCCAGACCGGTTGGATGCACAACCGGGTGCGGATGATCGTCGGGTCGTTCCTGGTGAAGGACCTGCTCGTCGACTGGCGCATCGGCGAGCGGCACTTCCGCCACCTGCTCGTCGACTTCGACGTCCCGCAGAACGTCGGGAACTGGCAGTGGGTGGCCGGCACGGGACCCGACGCCGCGCCGTACTTCCGGGTGTTCAACCCCGTGACCCAGAGCCGCAAGTTCGATCCCGACGGCGCCTTCATCCGCGAGTGGGTGCCGGAGGTGGCCAAGCTGTCCGGTGAGGCCATCCACGCACCGTGGGAGGCCGGGCCCCTCGAGCTGGCCGAGGCCGGGATCACGCTCGGCGAGGACTACCCGGCCCCCATCGTCGACCACGACGAGGCCCGGGCCCGGGCCCTGGCGGCCTACGGGGCGGCCGAGAACGCCGCCCGGGCAGCCGGCGAGCCCGACCAGGGCGACGAGGCCGACGACGCCGGTGAGCCCGGCGACACCGACGTCGAGGCCTGACCCGTCAGGACGCAGCCTGGCGGGCGGCGGCGAGGACGCCGCGGCGGCTGATCGACCGGGGCGGGAAGCCGGCGGCGGCCCGCTCCTCCTCGGACTCGCCACCCCAGAAGCCGTTCTCACGGTTCTGGCGGGCCTCGCCCCGGCAGGCGAGCATCACCGGGCAGGCGGCGCAGTACTTGCGGGCCAGCCCCTCGCGGCGGGCCCGGCGTTCGGGCCGCTCGCCGGGGAGGCCGAAGAACAGATGGGTCTTGCCCTTGCACACCGCGTGCTCGGTCCAGTCCGAGCTGCGGAGGATCGGGGCGTCGTGCTCGTCGTCGGCGGGCACCAGGTCGATGCTCAGGGGAAGCGCCATCTCGATCTCCGGTCGTCGGGGGCGTTTAGCAGTAAATGGCTTTAGTGATAAATACAGGACGCGAGCGCCACGCGCAACCCCCACGACCAGATCCGGGCCAGAAATCCTCGGCGGCGGGAGCCCGCAGCGGGCGCCGACCCGGCCCCAGGGCCGGGTGCCACGCCCCCTTGGCCGGCCCCTGGCGGCCCCGGACCAACCGTGGTGCCAGGCCGCTCGGGTGCACGGGGGCGAGGGCCGCCCGGTCGCCACCGCGTCGGCCGAGGCGCCGCCGGGCCAGGCCGGACCAGGTCAGGTCGGACCAGGTCAGGTCGGAGGACGTCAGGCCGGATCGGGTGAGGCCGGACCAGGTCAGGTCGGAGGACGTCAGGCCGGATCGGGTGAGGCTGGATCGGAGCAGGCCGGACCAGGTCAGGTCGGAGCAGGTCGGCCGGCGCAGGCTGGCGTCGACCGGATCGCCGGGGTGGCCTCAGCGGGAGGCGGCCAGCTCGTCGACGAACGTCAGGAGCTCGTCGACCGACGTGCTCACGTGGTCGGCGCCGGTGCGGGAGGTGTCGTCCTCGAGCACGCCGCCGCCGCCGATCACGATGGGGGCGTCGCTGACCTCCCGGGCGGCGGCGATGGCCGCCTTGAGGGCCGCCGTCAGCCCGGGAGAGGTGGCGCACAGGCCGATGGCGACCACCCGGGGCATCGAGGCGACCGCCCGGGCCAACGACTGCGGCGGCACGTCGGGGCCGAGGTCGGCGACGTCGTAGCCGCGGCTGCGCAGCAGGTCACCGACCATCGCCAAGGGGATGCCGTGGTGCTCGCCGGCGGGACCGGCCAGCACGACCGTGCCCTTCTTGCGGCCGCGCCGGGCGAACCGCGGGCCCAACCGGCCGATGAGCCGGAGCACGACCGCCGAGGCGAGGTGCTCCTGGCTGACGTCGATCTCGTCGTTGGCCCAGCGCTCGCCGACCGAGACCATGGCCGGGGCCAGCAGCTCGCGGTACACCGCGTTCGCCTCCATGCCCGAGCTCATGGCTCCCTCGATCACGGCCCAGGCGCCGGACTCGTCGCCGGCCAGGAGGCGCTCCTCCAGGCGGCTGGCGTAATCGGTGCGCCGACGCTTGGGCGCAGCCGTCGTGGGCGGCGGGTTGCGGAGGGCCTCGACGTCGCTCGCCCGCACGCGCCACTCCGAGCCGTCCTTGACCCCGTGCAGCCGGCCGGTCCGCACGTACCGGTACGCCGTCATGTAGTGGACGCCCAGCCGGTCAGCGGCTTCGTTGAGGGTGATCAGCTCGTCGGTCGATGGCATGCCGCCGGTCCTTTGTGGCTCGCGACCACGGTAGCCACCCGTCGCGGCGCGCCCCGTGTCGAGCGCCGGGGTTCTTGGGAGCGTGCGGGAGGGCTCGCTCCGGTGCTCAGCGGGTGATCCCGAGCAGAGCGGCCAGTGCGGCGGCGACGGCGGCCTGCGCCTCGGCGGTGGTCCGGCCGACGGTGCGCAGGTCGTTCCAGAAGCCCCAGGAGGCCACCGCCGTCACGGCGTGGGCCACCGCCCGGTCGTCGGCGGCCTCCAGCTCGGGGGCGAAGACCTCGGCGACCTGCTGCTCGGCGATCGCCATCAGCGCGTCGCGGGCGGCCTGGAGCTGCTCGGAGAACGGCTCCTGCAGCAGCGCTGCCCGCCGGACGGGGGTGATCCACTCGAGCATGGCGGTGCGCTGGTCGACGAACCGGGTGAGCCGCTCCGCGGCGGGCAGGTCGGCCGGGATGTCCTCGGCGAGGTCGGCCAGTCGCTCGGCCTGGCGCTCGGCGGCGGCGCGGAACAACGACTCGAGGTCGCCGTAGTGGTGGTAGATGAGCCGCAGCGAGATCCCCGCCCGGTCGGCGATGCGGGTGGCGGTGGGTTGCAGGTCACCCTCGTCGAGGAGCTGGAGCAGCGCGTCGACGATGGCGGCTCGGGTGCGCACCGCCCGTGCAGTGCGGCCGTCGAGCGGCTCGTCGGTCCGGGGCTCGACCGGTGCAGGCTCGCGGGGAGGCGCCGCGGGCGGCTCGGGCGGAGGGGACATGGCGCCATCTTGCCAGTGCCCGGGCCGCCCTCCCCGGCCGGCTGATCCGCCGATCAGTACGATGCCCGCCATGACGACCCGGCGCCCCCCTCCGCTGCGGCGGGCCGTGAGCGACGAGGACAAGGAACGGCGGCGGACCGAGCTGATGGCGGCCGGACGTCGGGTGTTCGCCGAGCACGGGTTCCAGGCTGCCACCATGGCCGACGTCGCCCGTGCCGCCGGCGTGTCCTACGGCGTCGTCTACTGGTACTTCGACTCCAAGGACGAGCTGTTCCACGCCCTGATGACGGCCGAGGCCGACGCCCTCCGGGGCCGCATCGAGGCGGCAGTCGCGGCGGCGCCCCCCGGCGACCTCCGGGCTGGCATGCGGGCGGCGGTCGGCGCCACCTTCGCCTTCTTCGCCGACGATCGCGAGGCCGCCACGCTGCTGTTCCGCGACGCATCCCTCCTCGGCACCGCCTTCGAGAAGCACCTGTTCTCGATCTACGGCCGGTTCCTCGACGACCTCACGGGCGTGCTCCAGGACAGCCAGGACCGCGGCGCGGTGCGACGCGCGCCGCCGCGGCTGGTGGCCTTCTCGGTGGCGTCGCTGGTCACCTCGGTCGCCCTGCGTCGGCTCCGGACCGACGACGGCCTCGACGTCGACGGCGCGGCCGACCTCGTCGTCGACCTCCTTTTCGAGGGCCTCGGACCCTGATCGCGGGCCGACGACCGCGTCGATCACCGCGGTCATGAGCCCCGCTGCGACGACGGGTGCCGGACCTCGGTCGGTCTCGTTGACCCACCAGTCAACGAGACCTACGGTGGCCCGATGCGCACGAGGCTGACCGACCTGTTGGGCATCGAGCACCCGGTGATGCTCGCCGGGATGGGCGGGGTGTCCTACAGCGCGCTCTGCGCCGCCGTCTCCGAGGCCGGCGGCATCGGCTGCCTCGGGGCCACGACCATGATCATGGAGGGCCAGCTCGAGGCCGAGATCGCCCGCGTGCGCGAGCTGACCGACCGCCCCTTCGGCGTCGACCTCCTCACCGCCATGCCCGGCGACCTGCTCGCCCAGGTGCAGATGGTCGTCGATGGGGGCGCCTCGATGTTCGTCGCCGGCCTCGGGGTCCCCACCGACGTGATCGACCTCTGCCACCGCAACGACGTCGTCGTCGTGAACATGTGCGGCAAGGTCGCCCACGCCGTCCGCGCCGTCGACGCCGGCTGCGACCTCGTCGTGGCCCAGGGGACCGAGGCGGGCGGGCACACGGGCACGGTCGCGACCATGCCGCTCGTGCCCCAGATCGTCGACGCCGTGGGCGACCGCGTGCCCGTGGTGGCGGCGGGCGGCATCATCGACGGCCGAGGCCTGGCCGCCGCGCTGGCCCTGGGCGCCGACGGCGTGTGGCTCGGCACCCGCTTCATCGCCACCCCCGAGGCGCGGGCCGTACGTGGGTACAAGGACGCCCTCCTCGCCACCGCCGAGGACGGCACGGTCGTCAGCCGCGCCTACAGCGGCAAGACGATGCGGGTGGTGCGCAACGGGTACACCGACTGGTGGGAGCAGCACCCCGAGGAGCTGCAGCGGTTCCCCGAGCAGATGGGCCGCAGCGTCACCGACGGCGCCCTCCACCTGGGGGGGTCGGTCGACGACGAGGGCATCGACCCGGCCAAGGAGTGCTACCCGGCGGGTCAGGGGGTCGGTGCCATCGACCAGCTCGTGCCCGCCGGCGAGCTGGTGGGCCAGATCGTGGCCGAGGCCGAGGCCGCCCTCGACCGGCTGGCCGCCGTCCGCGCCTGACCGTCCAGGGACGCGCCTCGACGCCCTCCCGCCAGGCCCGAGGGTCGGCGGGGCCGGTCCGCGGTCCGGCGCGTGCGAGCATGCAGCCATGACCGTGTACCTCGTGGGCGCCGGCCCGGGCGATCCCGGCCTGCTGACCGTCCGGGCCGCCGAGGTGCTCGGCCGGGCCGAGGTCGTGGTGTACGACCGGCTGTCGGTGGGCCCCGTGCTCGACCAGGCGCCAGCGGGGGCCGAGCGCATCAACGTCGGCAAGCTCCCGGGCCGGCCCACGATGCCCCAGGAGCAGATCAACGACCTGCTCGTCGAGCGAGGTCGCTCCGGGGCCGAGGTCGTGCGGCTCAAGGGCGGCGATCCGTTCGTCTTCGCCCGCGGCGGCGAGGAGGCCGAGGCGCTGCAGGCCGCCGGCGTCCCCTTCGAGGTCGTCCCGGGCATCTCGTCGGCGCTGGCGGTGCCGGCCTACGCGGGCATCCCCCTCACCCTGCGCCACTCCTCCGAGCTGTTCACGGTCATCACCGGCCACGAGGACCCCGACAAGGGCGGCGAGCTCGACTGGCGCACCGTGGCCCGCCTCGGCGGCACCATCGTCGTCCTGATGGGCATCGGGCGCCTGCCGCGCATCGTGGCCCACCTCCTCGACGGGGGGCTGCCACCTGACACGCCGGTGGCGGTGGTCCGCTGGGGCACCCGTCCCGACCAGCGAACGGTGCGCGCCACGTTGAGCACCGTCCTCGAGCGAGCCGACGAGCTGGCGTCGCCCTCGGTCATCGTGATCGGGTCGGTCGCCGCCATCGACCTGTCGTGGTTCGCGTCCCGGCCGCTGTTCGGCCACCGGGTCCTCGTCACGAGGACGCGGGCCCAGGCCGGTCGGATGAGCACCCGGCTCCGCGAGCTCGGCGCCGAACCGGTCGAGGTGCCGGTGATCGAGGTGGCCGACCCACCCGACGGCGGTGAGGCGCTCACCCGCGCGGTCGCCCGCCTCGGCGGCGGCATCTACGACTGGGTCGTCGTGACGTCCCCCAACGGTGCCGCCCGCCTGCTGTCGGCGCTGCGTGACGCCCGCGACCTCGGTGGCGTCGGGGTCGCCGCCATCGGTCCGGGCACCGCGGCCGCGCTCGCCGCCGGCAACGTCCGAGCCGACCTCGTCCCGCCCGACTACGTCGCCGAGTCGCTGGTCGCGTCGTTTCCCGCCGCTCCGCGCGGACGGCGCAACGTGCTGCTGGCCCGGGCGGCCGAAGCGCGCGACGTGCTGCCCGACGGCCTGGCGGCCAAGGGGTGGTCCGTCGACGTCGTCGCGGCCTACGAGACGCGCGCCGCCGCTCCCGACGACGCGGCCCGGGCCCGGGTGGCCTCGGCCGACGTCGTGACCTTCACCTCCTCGTCGACCGTCTCCCGGTTCGTCGACGCCTTCGGAGCCGACGCCGTCCCGCCCGTGGTCGCCTGCATCGGGCCGATCACCGCGGCGACCGCTCGCGACCGGGGGCTGACGGTCGACGTCGAGGCCCCGGTCCACACGATCGACGGCCTCCTCGCCGCCCTCGTCGACCACCTCGCGGCGTCCTGACCCGCCTCGGCCGCCCCGGCGGGGTGCCGGGCCGGCGCCCCTAGGATGTCGACCGTGACGTTCCCCCAACGCCGCATGCGCCGCCTCCGCCGCACGCCAGCCCTGCGCCGCCTCGTCGCCGAGACGACCCTCGGGGTCGACGACCTGGTCGCCCCGCTGTTCGTGCGCGAGGGGATCGACGAGCCCGTGCCGATCACCTCGCTGCCCGGCGTGGTCCAGCACACCCGGGCCTCGCTGGTCGTCGAGGCCCGGCGCCTGCGCGACCTCGGTGTGCCCGGGCTGATCCTCTTCGGGGTGCCCGCCCGCAAGGACGCCGAGGGGTCCGAGGCGTGGAACCCCGACGGCATCGTCCAGGTCGCCCTGCGCGACCTGCGCGACGACCTGGGCGACGACGTCGTCGTGATGGCCGACCTGTGCCTCGACGAGTACACCGACCACGGCCACTGCGGGCTGGTCGACGAGCGGGGCGAGGTCGACAACGACGCCACCCTCGAGCTCTACGCGCGCACGGCGCTGGCCCAGGCCGACGCCGGGGTCGACGTCGTCGCCCCGTCCGGGATGATGGACGGCGCCGTGCTCGCCATCCGCGACGCCCTCGACGAGGAGGGGGCCGAGGAGGTCGCCATCCTCGCCTACTCCGCCAAGTACGCCTCCGCGCTGTACGGCCCGTTCCGCGACGCCGTCGACGTCACCATCGCCGGGGGCGGCGACCGCAAGGGCTACCAGCAGGACTACCGCAACGCCCGGGAGGGGCTCGAGGAGATCCGCCTCGACGTGGCCGAGGGCGCCGACATGGTCATGGTGAAGCCGGCGCTGGCCTACCTCGACGTGATCGCCCGGGCCCGGGCCGAGCTCGACGTGCCGCTCGCCGCCTACCACGTGTCGGGCGAGTACTCGATGATCAAGGCGGCCGCCGCCAACGGCTGGATCGACGGTGACGCCGTCGCCCTCGAGCACCTCACCGCCATCAAGCGGGCCGGTGCCGACATCATCCTCACCTACCTCGCCGGCGAGGTCGCCGAGGTGCTGGCTTGAGGTCGAACCACGCCGCCACCGGCACGGAGCACGAGCCATGACCACCAACGACGACCTCTTCGCGCGCGCCGGCCGCGTCATCCCCGGTGGCGTGAACTCGCCCGTCCGGGCCTTCCGCAGCGTGGGCGGCCACCCCTACTTCGTGGCTCGGGCCGAGGGCCCCCACGTGTGGGACGTCGACGGCAACCGCTACCTCGACCTGGTGCAGTCCTACGGGGCGATCATCGCCGGGCACGCCCACCCCGTGGTCGTCGACGCCGTCGTCGACGCCGCCGCCGACGGCACGTCCTACGGCGCGCCCACCCCTCGCGAGGTCCTGCTCGCCGAGGCCATCGGCGAGCGCGTCCCGTCCGTCGAGCAGGTGCGCCTGGTGTCCAGCGGCACCGAGGCGACGATGAGCGCCATCCGGGTCGCCCGCGGGTTCACCGGCCGGGACAAGCTCGTGAAGTTCGCCGGCTGCTACCACGGCCACTCCGACGGCCTCCTCGTCGCCGGCGGCTCGGGTGTGGCCACCCTCGGCCTCCCGGGCTCGGCGGGCGTCACCGCCAACCAAGTGGCCGACACGATCGTCGCCCCGTACAACGTCGTGCCCCGGCTCGACGACGACGTCGCATGCGTCATCGTCGAACCGGTCGCCGCCAACATGGGCCTGGTCGCGCCCGCTCCCGGCTTCCTCGAGGGGCTCCGGGCCGAGTGCGACCGGGTGGGCGCGCTGCTCGTGTTCGACGAGGTGATCACCGGGTTCCGCCTCGGGGTCGACGGCGCCCAAGGCCTGCTCGGCGTCCGGCCCGACCTGACCTGCTACGGCAAGGTCATCGGCGGGGGCCTGCCCATCGGCGCCTTCGGGGGTCGCGCCGACGTGATGGACGTCCTCGCCCCGGCGGGTCCCGTGTACCAGGCGGGCACGCTCTCGGGGAACCCGGTGGCCACCGCGGCCGGACTGGCCGCCCTGTCGCTGCTCACCCCCGACGCCTACGCCACGCTGACGGCCCGGGTCGAGCGCTTCGCCTCGGCCTTGGAGGGCGCGCTGCGGGACGCCGGCCTGGCCGTGCGGGTGCCCCACGTCGGCACGCTCTGCGGCGTGTTCGCCGGCGACGAGCTGCCCACCGACTACGACGCCGCCCGCACCACCGACGAGGCCTGCTACGCCGCGCTGTTCCACGCCATGCTCGACCGTGGCGTGGCCATGGCGCCCGGGGCCTACGAGGTCGCCTTCGTCGGCCTCGCCCACACCGACGACGTGCTCGACCGGATCATCGAGGTCGCCGCCGACGCCGCGACGGCCGTGCAGGAGGGGACGCGCTGATGCCCATCGGCGACACCGACGCCCTGGTGCTGTTCGGCGCCACCGGCGACCTGGCCAAGAAGAAGATCTTCCCGGCCATCTACCGCCTGCAGGCCCGTGGACTGCTCGACATCCCCATCGTCGGCGTGGCGTCGTCCGAGTGGGACGACGAGGGGCTCCGCCGCTACGCCCACGATGCCGTGGCGGCCAAGACCGACGTCGATCCGGTGGTGTGGGACCGACTCGCCTCGCGCCTCTGCTACGTGAGCGGCGACTACCGCGACGAGCGGACCTTCCGCTCCATCGCCGACCTGCTGCCCGGGGTCGAGCACCCGCTCTTCTACCTGGCCATCCCGCCGGTCCTGTTCGAGGAGGTCGTCGAGGGCCTGGCCGGCGTCGGGCTCAACGCCGGCGCCAAGGTGGTGGTCGAGAAGCCCTTCGGCCGCGATCGACGGTCGGCGCTCGAGCTCAACGAGGTCCTGCACCGCCACTTCCCCGAGTCCTCGGTGTTCCGCATCGACCACTTCCTCGGCAAGGACGGCATCGAGAACATCCTCGTGTTCCGGTTCGCCAACTCGCTGCTCGAGCCCGTGTGGAACCGCAACTTCATCTCCAACGTGCAGATCACGATGGCGGAGGACTTCGGCACCGCCGGCCGGGCCAAGTACTTCGACACCGCCGGCACCCTCCGCGACGTGGTGCAGAACCACCTGCTCGAGATCGTCGCCCTGCTGGCCATGGAGCCACCAGCGTCGTCGGCGGCCGACGCGCTGCGCGACGAGAAGGTGAAGGTGTACCGCCAGATCCGCACCTTCGACCCCAACAAGGTGGTGCGCGGCCAGTACCGCGAGTACGTCGACGAGCCCGGGGTGGCCTACGGGTCCGACACCGAGACGTTCGTGGCGCTGCGCTTCGAGATCGACTCGTGGCGGTGGTCGGGCGTGCCGTGGCTGATCCGCGCCGGCAAGGAGCTCCCCGTCACCGCCACCGAGGCCGTGGTCACCTTCAACCGGCCGCCTCGACTGTTCTTCACCGACGGTGGAGCCGGTCCGCCGCCGTCGAACCACCTGCGGTTCCGGCTCGGCGCCGACGGCGGCATCACCCTGCAGGTCTCGGCCAAGACCGCCGGCGATCAGATCACCACCCACCCCGTCGACCTCGAGGTCACCCAGGACAAGCTGTTCGGGATGTCCGAGGAGCCCTACGAGCGCCTCCTCGAGGACGCCATGGAGGGCGACGCCCGTCGCTTCGGTCGGGCCGACAGCGTCGACGAGCAGTGGCGGATCGTGCAGTCGGTGCTCGACCACCCCACACCGGTGCAGCTCTACGAGCACAACACCTGGGGTCCCCAGGACGCGATCGAGCTGGCCGCCCCCCACGGCGGCTGGCGCGATCCCATCGTCGGTCCCGGCTGATCGACGGGTTCGCTCGCCCGGTCCCGGACGGGTGCCGGATGCAGGGGTCGGACGCGCGCCTCAGCGCACGCGCCAGCCCTGGATCCAGGTGCCGGTGCCCCGCTCGTCGACGACCTTGTCGACGGGGGCGTCGGGGGAGAAGCGGCACGCCTGGAGCGACCGATCGAGGCCGAGGTCGTAGGGGATGACGCACCACACCACGTCCCCCGAGCGCAGGTCGTGGTCGGCGATGGTGGCGTCGATGGGTTGGTAGAGCGCCTCGTCGCCGATGCGGTCCCGCACGACCGTGAACCGCTCCGCTCCGCCCTCCTGGCCGTTGACCAGCCGGTCGTGGGCGTAGAAGTGGGACATCGGGTGGTAGGCGAGCACGACGTTGTGGGGTGCCGTCGACGCGGCGATCGCGTCGAGGTCGGCGGTCATCCAGCGCGCGAAGGCCGTGGGGGAGGGGTCGAAGGGGGCCGGGAAGAGCACCGGGCCGAGCAGGAGGATGGCGGGGAGGGCGATCGCCGGGTGGCGGGGGAACGGCAGGGTGACCATCCGCAGCACGCCGTAGGCGGCGGCGACGTAGACCATCCAGTAGAAGCAGAGGTTCACCCGCTCGAGCGTGATCGGCCAGTGCGCCACGAACGCCCCGCCGAGGGCGAGCGCGTAGGCCGAGGCGGGGATGGCCACGAACCACGGCCACCGGCGTCCCAGGCTGACCAGCCCGACGACCAGGCCGGCGACGAGCACGAGCGTGGCGACGGTGATCATGGCGGGGCTCGCGGCCATGATGCGGTCGCCGAGCAGGTCGTGGTGGGCCTGGCTGAGCAGCTTGCCGATGAGCTCGCCGAAGGAGAGCTTCCCCCCGATGGTGGCGTCCTCGCCGACCCAGTAGTCCTCGATGCCCTGGCCGGAGGTGATGGGCCGCCACAGCCGCAGGTAGACGACGGCCCCGAGGGCGGCAAAGGCCCCGGCGCTCGCACCGAGCCCGATCAGCCGACGCCGGCGCTCCGATCGAGGGCGGTGCCACGCCCACCACGCGGCGCAGGCGAGGAAGGCGGGAGCCGTCAGCGAGCCACCCACCGTGAACAGCGGCAGCCCGGCGATGCCCGCGAGCAGGACCGGCCAGGTCCACCGGTGGCGGTCGAGCGAGACGGCCGCCCACGTCAGGGCGGCGACGTAGGCGACCTCGAAGGCGTAGTTGTTCAGGTAGTAGTAGCGCCACGCTGCCGGCAGCAGGACGACGAGGGCCGGTGCCAGGCCGGCGGCCAGCGCGGCCACGGGCCGGGTCGGACGGCGGCCGATGCGGTCGCGGGGCGCCCACTCGACGATGCGCAGCAGCACCAGGGACGAGATGGCGGCGGCGACGGGGAAGAACACCAGGGACGCCATGCGGAGCGCGCCAGGGCCGGTGCCGATCGGCGTGGTGATCGCCCACATCGTGAGGATCCATCCGATGGCCGCCGGGGTGTTGTGGCTGAGCATGCGGTCGACGTGGTCCGACGAGCGCACCATGTCGGCTCGCCACATCTCGTCGAAGAAGTACGGCATGTGCCACTGGCCGTGCAGCTTCTGGTGGAGGGCCGCGGCGGCGACGGCCGCGCTCACCAGGGCGAACCACCGCGGGTCGGCCCACCACGGCCGGCGACGGGGTCGGTCGACGTCGGGGGCCTGGTGATCCGTCTCCGCCGCGGGAGGCGCCGAGGTCGCGCCGGGCCGATCGCCGGCGGACGCGCCCAGCGGCTCCGTGCCCGGGGGCTCCGGGGTCACCTGCGTCGCGTCGCCGACCGGCGTGGTCACGGGCGGGGTCGCGGCTCGGGGGACGACATGACAGGAAGGGTGTAGCGCAGCACGAGGCGCCGATCGTGCCACGGCCGACCCTCGCCGGGCCGACCGCCCTCGGGCCGCCCGGCCCGGCCGGTCACCGGCCGTCGCGCTCGGGCACCACGCGCACGATGCCGGCCGCCGCCTTGTAGACCGCCTCGGCCGGGCCCAGCTCGTCCTCGCGCAGCAGGTTGGCCATGATGCGCAGCACCCAGTCCATGAGGGTGTGCGAGTGCATGCCGACCCGCGTGAGCTCCCGCATGAGCGCCGGTCGGCCGATCACCTTGGCGAAGAGCCGGGCCACCTTGAAGTACAACCCGTACTCGGCATCGAGCAGCTCGGGGTAGCGCTGCAGCGCCATGCCGTCGCCGGTGACCAGCGCCTCGTCCAGCAGCGATGCCGCCAGCCGACCCGTCTCGTAGGCGTAGTCGATGCCCTCGCCGTTGAACGGGTTGATGGAGCCGGCGGCGTCGCCGACGAGCACCCACGTGGGCCCGACCTTCGGGTGGATCGACCCGCCCATGGGCAGCCGGCCGCCGGTGGGCACCGACGTCGCCGTCTCGGGGGAGATCCCCCAGTACGCGGGGGCGGTGGCGACGAACTCGTTCATGATGTGGGTGGTGTTGATCGACCGGAAGTCGCGGAAGGTCGACAGCAGGCCGATGCCCACGTTGATCTGGCCATCGCCCAACGGGAAGATCCAGCCGTAGCCCGGCAACGAGGCGCCGGCGCGATCGCGCACGTCGAGCGCGCTCTCGATCCACGGCTCGGTCGAGAGCGGGCTCTCGAAGTAGCCCCGGATGGCCATGCCCTGGGGCCACGAGCGACGCCGGGCCGAGCCGAGCGCCCGGCCGATGCGCGAGTTGGCGCCGTCGGCGACCACGACGTAGCGGGCGTGGACCTCCTCGGTGGTCTCCCGCTCCTTGTCCTTGACCACTGCGCCCACCACGATGCCGTCGCGCACCAGGGGGCTGACGGCCTCGGTGCCCTGGCGCATGGTGGCCCCGGCCTTCACGGCGTGCTCGGCGACCATCGTGTCGAGGTCGCACCGGCGCACCACGTAGCCGTAGCTCGGGTAGCGGGGGTGGTCGGGCCAGCGCAGCTCGAGGCTCCGGCCGTGGGCGCAGGCCCGCAGGCCGTCGTACCGGTGGAAGTCGGCCAGCCGCTCCTCGAGGCCCATGTCCTGCAGCTGGCGCACCGCCCGCGGCGTGAGGCCGTCGCCGCAGGTCTTCTCGCGCGGGAAGGTCTTCTTCTCGACGAAGACCACGTCGTGGCCGGCCTCGGCCAGCCAGTAGCTGGTGGCGGCGCCGGCCGGTCCGCCGCCGATGACGAGCACGTCGTGGCGCTCACCGTCGGTGGGTCGGTCGGGGGTCGTGCCGCTGGGGGCCACGGCGTGTCCTCCTCGTCGTGGGGAGGCGGCCCGGGGCGGCGGGCCACCGACCGTCAGCCTACGGCGACCCCGCCGGACGGCCCACTCGACGCGCCCCGCGTCGCCGAGGGACCAGTGCCCTGACGCGGCGGTGCCCGCCGGGAGGCGGGCACCGGGACGATCTCGGGAGCGACCGGGTCAGCCGTTGGAGGCCTCCTGGCCGACCGGAGCGGTCAGCTTGCCGGTGGCCGAGTCGAACAGCGGCTTGGCGTCGGAGCCGACCAGCGCGCCGTTGGCGTCGAGGTAGGGCTTGCCGTCCTTGTGCAGGAGCAGGCCGGTGGCGTCGAGCTGCTTGGCCTCGGGCTTCTCGCCGCCGAGCGTCTCACGCTCGTGGCGGGCGACGGCGAGCAGCTCCTTGTCGGTGAGCGTCCCCTTGAAGGTGGGCATCTTGGCGCCGAAGGAGCCGGCGATGTGCTGGCCGCCCTCGCGGTTGGGGTTGCCGTAGCCCTTGCCGGCGAACCCGTCGGTGCCCAGGTTGATGAACTGCATTTGCTCGTCGATCGTGGGGAAGGTCTTGACGACCTCGCCGTTGGCGAGCGGGCGGCCCACGCCACCACCGCCGGTGGCGCCGTGGCAGGACGAGCACTTCGAGGCGTACACCTCGGCGCCGAGCTCGAGCTGGGTCTTCTCCTTGGAGGGAGCGGCGCTCAGCGTCTGGGCGTACAGCAGGCCCCACAGCGGCAGGAACAGCACCACGGGCATGGCCCACACGGGGATGCGCTTCCGCTTGTTGGCGGCCTCGATGTACGGCGGGAGGGGCTCGGGCTCCTTCGGTGACGCCACGGCCGGCGCGGCGGCTGCTGCCTTGGCCGGGGCGGCCGGAGCCTTCTCGACCTCGGTCGAACCGGCATCGGCGGCCGGGGCCGGGGCCGCTGCGGCCTCCCCACCGCCGTCGTCACCGCCGAGACCCAGCGCGGCTCGTCGCGCCTTGGAGCGGGCCAGGAGATGCTCTGGAACCTCGGTCAACGGATCCTCCGCACGCGGGTGGCAGGGCCGCGGCGCCCTGCATCTGACGTCGAGGGCAACCATAGACCCGGCACCTCGCGGACGGCCAAGCAGCGAGCGCGGCGCACGGCGGCCCTCGCCGCCACCGACCGACCGCCACCCGCATCGGTCGCACCGGCGAGGGGCCGTGGCGCCGCTCGGGCCCGCGGCGCCGCGGGCGGGGCGTGGCCGGCACGGCTCGGGAGACGGCGACGACCGCCCGACGGGAGCCCGGCGGCGGTGCGACGGCAGCCCGGTGGTGGCCGGTCGGCCTCGGCCGAGCGCGTCGTCCTCGGTGCCCGGTCGGGTCGGCCCCGCCGATGTGCTTCCGAGAAAGGCACCGTGCTAGACCACAACTCGACAGCGTTCGGGTGGTGTCGGGACACCGAGACCGTCCGACTAGCATGTGATCGGATTCACGAGGGAGGTCCTCAGCGAGGTGGTCGCGTTCATCAGTGCGCTGCTCATCGCGGTGCTCTTCGTCCTCCCGCTCTTCCCCTACGCCAAGCGGCGTCCCGTCGGCACGCCGCTGACGTGGGGCGAGGCCATGCTGGCCGCCACGTACGCCTTCTTCTTGATGTTCTGGTGCTACGGCGTCATCCCGCACCTCTGGCTGACCTGGGCCGACAACGAGCTGAAGTGGCGGCCCGACACGCTCGCCGCCGACTACATCGCCGGCATGGGCTTCCTGCGGCCGCAGGCCAAGGGCGGCAGCTTCCCCATGACGATCTCCATGCAGACGCTGCGCGACATCGTCGCCGTCTTGATCTACGTGGTCTTCCTCGGCATCCAGATGTGGCTGTGGTCGGTCTGGCAGAAGCGGGGCTCCAAGCCCACGGTCGAGGTGGCCACCTCCGACTTCGGCCGGCCGCTGGTGAAGAAGGGCTGACGCGATGGCCAAGACCGACGCGAACCCGCCGATGCCGGAGTTCCGGGACGACTACGTCCTGCAGGAGGTGGACGCCGCCTGGCTGTCCAAGGCGGTCAAGCCCAAGCAGTTCATCCACATCGACCAGTCCGAGTGCATCACCTGCGAGGGCTGCGTCGACATCTGCCCGTGGAAGTGCATCCACCTGGTGCGCACCGAGTCCATCGACGAGGCCATGGGCACCGAACGGCCGGGAGTGGATCCCGGTGACCACTCCGTCTTCCTGATCGACGACGACGTCTGCACCCGGTGCGCCCTGTGCGTCGACCGGTGCCCCACCGGCGTCATCATCCTCGGCAAGGTCGGCGACGCCCCGGCCGACGGGGACCCCCACCAGCGGACCAACACCCATGGCTACGGCTATGGGATGCGGTTGGGCTGAGCGGCGACGTAGGCAAGGACATCGAGGCCGAGGCAAGGAGCAGCAGTTCGTGGCCAAGACGATGGAAGGGCGGTCCAAGGCCGCCGAGAAGGTGAGCGAGCTCACCGACAAGGTCCAGGGCTCCCAGGCCTGGTCCTCGATCTTCCGACCGGGATCGATCTTCCGGAAGGGCTACACCGACAGCCCCCGGAACCGGTCCTACGTGATCATGAACAGCGTCCTGTACCACCTCCACCCGGTGAAGGTGAAGCGGCACGCGGTGAAGGTCAGCTACACGCTCTGCCTCGGCGGGCTGTCCTTCTTCCTGTTCATCCTGCTGACGATCACCGGCATCTTCCTGATGTTCTTCTACCGGCCGACCGCCGCCCAGGCCTGGAACGACATCTACACCCTGCAGACGTCGATCACCTTCGGGTTGCTCGTGCGGAACATGCACAGGTGGGCGGCCCACCTCATGGTGCTGTCGGTGTTCCTGCACATGGCCCGCGTCTTCTACCACGGCGCCTACAAGCCGCCCCGCGAGTTCAACTGGGTCATCGGCGTGATCCTGCTCACGCTCACCCTGCTGCTCTCGTTCACCGGCTACCTGCTGCCGTGGGACCAGCTGGCGCTCTGGGCGGTGACGGTGGGCACCAACATGATGGGCTACACGCCCGTCTTCGGTGACCAGGTCCGCTTCGTGCTGCTCTCCGGACGCGAGATCGGCACCGACACGCTCTTGCGCTGGTACGTGCTGCACGTGCTGTTCGTCCCGTTCGTCACCGTGATCTTCCTGGCCATCCACTTCTGGCGGGTGCGCAAGGACGGCGGCATCTCCGGGCCGCTCTAGACCGCCGAGGGACCGTTCATGACCGAGATTCCCGAACACCTCCGCAAGCGAGCCGAGGCCGCCCGCCAGAAGGCGGCCGACAAGGCTGCCGCCGACGCGCCCGCCGAGGCGGCGCCGGCCGACGGGCCCGCGCCCGCCGCCGCCGGTGGCGGCGATGCCGGTGGGGGCAAGATCCCCGCCCACCTGCTCGAGCGCTCGAAGGCGGCCAAGGCCCGCAAGGCCGGCGGTGCCACCGACGAGGCCGCCGCTGCCGGCGGTGGAGGCGGCGCCGTCGCCCCGGCTGCGGCCGCCGCCGTGGCCACCGCCGCCCCGGCCCCCACGGCCACCGGCCCCGCCGGCCACACCCAGCGGCTGCTCACGGTCGTGAAGTCCGGCTCGATCCAGGACGTGAAGGCCACGCCGCAGGACAAGGTGCACGTCTGGCCCCACCTGCTCGCCGCCGAGTTCGTCGCCGCGCTGTTCATCCTGGGCTTCACGCTGGTGTTCTCGATCTTCGTGAACGCCCCGCTGCTCGAGCTGGCCAACGTCAACCAGACGCCGAACCCGTCCAAGGCCCCCTGGTACTTCCTGGGCCTCCAGGAGCTCCTCACGATGTTCCACCCGATGGTCGCCGGCGTGACCATCCCGGGCATGGGCATCTTCCTGCTGATCCTGGCGCCGTACATCGACCGCAACCCGTCCAACAAGCCGGAGGACCGCAAGTTCGCCATCTCGGTCTTCACCGTCCAGCTGATGTTCTGGGCGGTCCTGGTGATCATCGGCTCCTTCTTCCGGGGGCCGGGCTTCAACTTCGTGGCCCCGTGGGACGCGGGCCTCTTCTTCGAGCTGTGAAGGGAGCGAGGCAATGTCGCAATCGCTCGTGATCGCAGAGGTGCCCGTCGGCGTGCTCGTCGGCGCGGGCCTCGTGTTCGTGCTCCTCGTGCTGCTGCTCATCGCAGGTGCCCTCACGCGGCGCACCACCGCGGGCACCGGCACGGGCCGACTCGCCCGAGAGACGGTGAAGAAGGACGCCGGCACGCCCGGTGCCCTCGGGGCCGACGCCGACCGCCTGCCGGGCAAGGAGATCGAGGCCATCGCCGACCTCGAGCGCAAGGGTGGCGGCGAGCTGGCCACGGTCGGCGCCGCCGACATCACGCCCTACGTGCCGCCCGACCCCGACACCATCGGCGTCACCCGTCGCCAGTTCTTCAACCGCTCGATCATCGCCTTCTTCATCCTGGCCATCAGCGGCTTCGGCGCCGCCGTGATCGGCTTCCTCTGGCCGCAGCCCAAGGGCGGGTTCGGCTCGAAGATCCGGGTGGGCAAGATCCCCGACATCCAGGCCGCCATCACCGCCAACAAGGGCTTCTACTACGTGCCCGAGGGGCGCATGTGGGTGGTCGCCTACCCGCAGGCCGCCCTGGAGAAGGCGGCGAAGGTGTACCCGCCGGCGATCATGACCGGCCTGCAGCAGGGCGTGCTGGCCCTCTACCAGAAGTGCCCGCACCTCGGCTGCCGCGTCCCGTCGTGCCCGACGTCGCAGTGGTTCGAGTGCCCCTGCCACGGCTCCCAGTACAACCAGGCCGGTGAGAAGAAGGGCGGGCCGGCCCCCCGCGGCATGGACCGCTTCGCCATGGAGGTCTCCGACAACGTGTTGACGGTCGACACCGGCAACGTCATCCAGGGTCCGCCGATCGGCACCAACACCACCGGCCAGGAGGCCGAGGGCCCGCACTGCGTCGGCGGCGGGGGAGGCGGCCACTGATGGGCATCGCCGTGCTCGCCGACGTCCAGTCCGGCATCGGGTGGACCATCGCGATCGTCGTGCTGATCGCGTTCCTGATCGGCATCTTCCTCAACATCCGCAAGGCCCGGCCCGAGATCGGCTCCGAGATCGAGCTGGCCGCCAACCGTCGCCCCTACCTCGACGACGACGAGCTCGAGACCAAGCGCCTCGATCGCACGCTGCTGTTCGGGCTCCTGCTGCTCGCCTTCATCGCGGTGGCCCTGCCGGTGTACTGGCTCTACGAGCCGGCCCGCCAGGAGGGCGCGGTGAAGGGCTGGCAGGAGGAGTTCATCACCCGCGGCGAGAACATCTACAACGTCGGGGCCAAGTGCGTCGACTGCCACGGCCCCAAGGGCGTCGGCGGTGCGAAGGACTACTCGATCCTCAACGACAACGGCGACTTCGTGGCCTCGGTCAAGTGGCAGGCTCCGGCGCTCAACAACGTCTTGTACCGCTACAGCCGCGACCAGGTGCTGTTCATCCTCCAGTACGGCCGCCCGTACAGCCCGATGCCGGCCTGGGGCGCCCAGGGCGGTGGCCCCCTCACCACCCAGCAGCTCGACAACGTGATCGACTACCTGCAGTCGATCCAGCTGCCGGCCCCCGAGTCCTCGGCCGAGCTGGCCAAGGAGATCGACAAGGTCTGTGCGCCGGAGAAGAACGACGACGGGTCGTACAAGGGCACCAACCCGAAGTGCACCGCCGTCGATCCGGGCAGCCCGAACAAGGACCACAGCTGGAACACCCTCGGTGAGGCCCTGTTCAACCTGGGGTACTACGACGGCTTCTCGGGTGGCGCGTACGCCTGCGGTCGCTGCCACACCAAGGGGTGGTCGTACGGCAAGGCCGAGCTGCCCGGCGGCGGTGCCATGGGCCCGAACCTCCGGGACGGCAGCGAGCTGCGGCAGTTCGAGACCTTCGAGTCCCAGGTCGACTTCGTGGCCAAGGGACCCAAGATCGGGACCAAGTACGGCCGCAACGGCCTGTCGTCGGGGCGCATGCCGGCCTTCGGCATCAACCCCAACGCCGAGGCACCGGCCCCCAACCTGCCCGACTACGGCCTGCAGCCATCCCAGACGATGTACACCACCGCCCAGATCAACGCGATCGTCGAGTACGAGCGAGGCCTGTGATCGCCATGCAGACCCTGCACATCATCGCCGGCCTCGGGTGGGATCCCGCCATCCGCGGCATCCTCTCCGTGCTCACCGGCGTCGTCGTCCTGATGGGGTCGGTGTGGCTGCTCCTCGCCAGCAACACCGGCGCCCGACTCGGCATGCTCCTGTCGCTGGCCGGCCTGGCCGGCTGGATGACGATCCTCACCCTGCTGTGGTGGATCCAGCCCCCGGGCATCGGCCCCCGCGGTGGCAACGAGCCGAAGTGGGTGCC
Organism: Acidimicrobiales bacterium; assembly: GCA_046331175.1. GTDB lineage: Bacteria > Actinomycetota > Acidimicrobiia > Acidimicrobiales > Acidimicrobilacustridaceae > JAWKIW01. The sequence goes on along the minus strand of JAXLRI010000006.1, from coordinate 132,161 downwards.
CGTCGAGATCTTCGTCGACGGCCAGGAGGTGGCCAAGACGGCGGAGTTCAACTCGCTGTTGAAGCCCTCCGACCTCCCCGACGCCACCAAGATCCTCGAGGAGCACCCCGAGTTGGCCACGCAGGTGCCGAAGACCCCGTCGCTGTCCGACATCGCTGGCGCGACCGCCACGCTGCCCGACGGCACGCAGGTCGTCGGCCGGGCCCTGGTGCCCGGCCGCGACGCCAACGGGGGCTGGAAGGTGCTGTCGACCTCGGAGGCCGGTGAGGCCCAGACCGCGGCCGACACCGCGCTCGTCAGCTCGGGCTTCTTCAAGGACGCCACCGAGTACAAGAAGCTCAGCGCCTTCCAGAAGGGTGGCAACCCCACCCGGGAGGACGACTGCCCCGACTCCGAGACGGATCCGCAGGGCTTCATCCCGTCGGACGCCCTGTGCCGCCTGAAGTCCCGCATCCTCAAGACCTTCCGGGTCATCCACCCACCGAACTACGCGGTGGTCCAGGTGCAGGCGGTCGAGCCCCAGACGGCTGGTCCGGGCGAGCCCCCACCCACGCCCCGGGTCGATCCCACCTCGCCCGTCGTGTCGGTCATCCTCATCCGCGACCAGGGCAACGTCCGGCTCAAGCCGTTCGTGTTCTTCGTGATCGCCTCCAGCCTGTTCGCCTTCTTCTGCATGCTGCTGCACTTCCGGGACAAGACGGCCTGGAAGAACCGCGGCATGCTCCCCGACAAGGCCGGGGCGTGACGACGTGGCTCAGTACCTGCCGATCCTCGTGCTGCTGGTCCTCGCCGGCGTCTTCGGCATCCTGAGCCTGCTCGCTTCGCGGTTCCTCGCGCCCCAGCGGCCGACCCGGGCCAAGTCCGCTCCCTACGAGTGCGGCATCGTCCCCGGTCGTCAGCCTCCGGAGCGCTTCCCGGTCAAGTTCTTCCTCATCGCGATGATCTTCATCGTCTTCGACATCGAGATCATCTTCTTCTTCCCGTTCGCCACCGTGTTCCGCGAGGTCGGGTGGTTCGGGTTCGCCGCGGTGCTGATCTTCGCGCTCTGCGTCTTCGAGTCCTTCGTCTACCTGATCGGTCGGGGCGCCCTCGAGTGGGGCCCGCGCACCGACCAGCGCGAGCAGCCGGCGGTGTCGACCGAGCGCACCACGCGCACCACCATCCGGCGGGTGGGCCTCGAGGGCCGACCGACGGCGGCGCCCGCCGAGGAGGCCGCCTGATGGCCAGCGGCGACGTCCACGAGGGCCTGGCGGGGCTGAACCACAACCTGTTGACCGGGACCCTCGAGGGCCTGGTCAAGTGGGCGCGGTACCAGAGCTGCTTCCCGGCCACCTTCGGCCTGGCGTGCTGCGCCATCGAGATGATGGGCACCGGTGCCGCGCACTACGACCTCGCCCGCTTCGGCATGGAGGTCTTCCGGGCCTCGCCCCGCCAGGCCGACCTCATGATCGTCGCCGGCCGGGTCAGCCAGAAGATGGCGCCGGTGCTCCGCCAGATCTACGACCAGATGGTCGAGCCCAAGTGGGTCATCAGCATGGGCGTGTGCGCCTCCAGCGGCGGCATGTTCAACAACTACGCCATCGTGCAGGGCGTCGACCAGATCGTCCCCGTCGACGTCTACGCGCCCGGGTGCCCGCCCGGTCCGGAGACGCTGATGCACGCCATCCTCACCCTCCACGAGCACATCAAGACCGGAGAGCTCACCAAGCGCCGCAAGGCCGGTGAAGGCGCCGGGCTCGTGATCGAGCAGCGCGACGGGCAGACCGACTCCGGCCTCCTCATCGGGAGGCGCTGATCGTGTCCGCCACCGAGCCGGTCGCCGACGGCGAGGCCCCGGCCGCCGCCCCCGAGCCCGAGCTGCGCCACGGCGCTCCGGTCACGTGGTCGCGGGGCCAGCAGGTCCTGCACACCGACGTCGCCGGCTACCTGAAGCTGGTCAAGGCCCTGCACGACGAGGGCTTCCTGATGTGCGCCGACCTGACCGCCGCCGACTACCTGACCTACGAGGCGGTCCGCGACGTCCCCGCCGACCTCGCGGCCGAGCGCTTCGAGCTGGTCGTCGGGCTCCTGCGGTTCGATCCCACCGAACGGGTCCGGATCCGCGTCCAGGTGCCCGAGTCGGCGGCGACGGTGCCCAGCCTGTTCGAGCTCTACCCCGGGTCCGATGCGCTCGAGCGCGAGGTCTTCGACATGTTCGGCATCGAGTTCGAGGGCCACCCCGACCTCACCCGGATCCTCATGCCCGAGGACTGGGTCGGTCACCCCCTCCGCAAGGACTACGCGTCCGGGCGCATCCCCGTGCAGTTCAAGGGCTCGCCCACCGCCCGCTGAGGCCTCGACCATGACCACCACCGAACCCTCCGTGCCCACCGCCGATCCCGTCACCGACGCCACCGACGTCGATCCCGACGGCGTCGCCCGCACGTCCGAGGGCCGCCAGGAGCTCACCTCGGCCGACCTGGTGTCGGCCGCCGAGCGCCTGCGCGAGCTGGGTGGCGTGCTGCGCATGTCCGAGGCCGAGGCCCAGGTCGCCGAGGTGAACGCCGATCCCGACGACCAGACGATGATCATGAACATGGGACCGCAGCACCCCAGCACCCACGGCGTGCTGCGCCTCATGCTCGAGCTCGACGGCGAGACCGTGCTGCGGACCAAGCCGGTGATCGGCTACCTGCACACCGGCATGGAGTGGATGGGTGAGGAGCTCTCCTACCTCCAGGGCTGCACGAACGTCACCCGCATGGACTACCTCTCGCCGCTGTTCAGCGAGCTGGTCTTCTCCACCGCGGTCGAGACCCTCCTCGGCATCGAGGTGCCGCCCCGCGCCGTGTGGATCCGCATGCTCATGTGCGAGCTGAACCGCATGGCCTCCCACCTGATGTTCCTCGCCACCAACGGCATGGACCTGGGCGCCGTGTCGATGATGCTCTACGGGTGGCGCGAGCGCGAAGAGGTGCTCCGCTTCTTCCAGAAGGTCACCGGCGTCCGGATGAACCACAACTACATCCGGCCCGGCGGGGTCGCCGCCGACCTCCCCGATGGCTGGCGCAGCGACGTCTTGCGCCTGCTCGACCTCATCCCGCCCCGGCTCGACGAGTACGACACCTTGATGACCGGCCAGCCCATCTGGCGAGAGCGGCTGCAGGGCGTCGGCGTCATCACCGCCGAGGAGTGCATCGCCCTCTCGGTCACCGGGCCCATCCTGCGGTCCACGGGCTTCGCGTGGGACCTGCGACGCGACCAGCCCTACCTGGCCTACGACGAGGTCGACTTCGACGTGGTGGTCGGCTCCTACGGCGACAGCTTCGATCGCTACGCCATCCGGCTGAACGAGGTCCGCGAGTCGATGCGGATCGTCCACCAGATCCTCGAGAAGATGCCCAAGGGCGACTACCGCATCCAGGATCGCAAGGTCACGCCGCCACCCCGAGGCCGCATCGACGAGTCGATGGAGGCCCTGATCCACCACTTCAAGATCTTCACCGAGGGCTTCAAGGTCCCCGAGGGCGAGGTGTACTGCGCCGTCGAGTCGCCCCGGGGCGAGCTCGGGTGCTACATCGTGTCCGACGGCAGCGCCCACCCCTACCGCATGCACATCCGTGGCCCCAGCTTCATCAACCTGCAGTCGCTGCCGCACATGATGCGCGGTGGGTTCATCGCCGACGGCGTCGCCGTCATCTCGTCGGTCGACCCCATCATGGGCGAGGTCGACCGATGACCGGATCGCCCCGCCGCGGAGGTCGTCGCTGATGGCCCGGCTCAGCCCCGCCAACCTCGAGACGGCGCGCGAGATCATCGCCCGCTACCCGCGCCCCAAGTCGGCGTTGATCCCGTTGCTGCACCTCGCCCAGGAGCAGGACGGCTACGTCACCACCGATGCCATGGCCCACATCGCCGAGCTGGTCGAGGTCACCCCGGCCGAGGTCTACGGCACCGCGTCCTTCTACGAGATGTTCAAGTTCGAGCCGGTCGGCCGCTACCTGGTGAACGTCTGCACGAACATCGCCTGCATGCTGTGCGGGGCCGAGGACCTGCTCCACCACGCCGAGCGGGCCCTGGGGGTCCACGTCGGCAACACCACCGAGGACGGCCTCTTCACCCTCGAAGAGGTCGAGTGCATCGCCGACTGCACCAACGCCCCGTGCCTCCAGGTCAACTACCGCTACTTCGACAACGTGACCGCCGAGGGGTTCGACGGCCTCCTCGACGACCTGCGCAGCGGCCGGCTCGACACCACGGTGCCGCCGCACGGGACCCTCGCCCGGGTGCGCCAGCGCATCCCCGACGATCGGCGCGCCGGCATCGTCGCTCCCGAGGACGCCGGGGCCGAGCCGGTGTGGATGCACGCCAACGACGCGCCCGCCGCCGACGACGGAGGCTCGGCCTCGTGACCATCACCGACGCCCCCAACCTGATCACCAGCCGGTTCGAGTTCGACGACTCCTACACCCTCTCGCGCTACGAGGCGACGGGTGGCTACCAGGCCCTCCGCAAGGCGCTGGGCTCGATGTCGCCCACCCAGGTGGGCGACGAGGTCAAGGCTGCCAGCCTGCTCGGCCGGGGCGGCGCCGGCTTCCCCGCCGGGGTCAAGTGGGGCTTCTGCCCGCCCGGCGTGTGGCCCCGCTACCTCGTGGTCAACGGCGACGAGTCCGAGCCCGGCACCTACAAGGACCGGCTCCTGCTCGAGCGCGACCCGCACCAGCTCATCGAGGGTGTGCTGCTCGCCAGCTACGCCATCGGGGCGGCCACGGCCTTCATCTACATCCGCGGTGAGATGGCCCTCGCCCAGGAGCGCATGGCCCAGGCGCTCAACGAGGCCTACGCCGCCGGCTACATCGGCCGGAACATCCTGGGGTCGACGTTCTCCGTCGACGTGGTCATGGCGTGGGGCGCAGGTGCGTACATCGTCGGCGAGGAGACCGCCCTCATCGAGAGCCTCGAGGGCAACCGGGGCATGCCGCGACTGAAGCCCCCGTTCTTCCCGGCCGCCAAGGGCTTGTACCTGCAGCCGACCATCGTCAACAACGTCGAGACGTTGTCGAACGTGCCGTGGATCGTCAGCAACGGGGCTGCCGCCTTCACCGAGCTCGGTGCCGAGACGTCCAAGGGCACCCGCATGTTCGCGGTGTCCGGTCACGTGAAGAAGCCCGGCGTCTACGAGGTCGAGTACGGCGTCACCACCTTCCGCGACATCATCACCGCTCCCGTCTACGGCGGCGGGATCCGCGGCGATCGCGCCCTGAAGGCCTTCATCCCCGGCGGCGCGTCGGCACCCTGGTTCTACGAGGAGCACCTCGACCTGCCCCTCGAGAAGGTCACCGTCGACAAGGCGGGCTCGATGCTCGGCTCGGGCGCCATCGTGGTCATGGACGACACGACCGACGCGGTCAAGGCGTGCCTGTCGGTCGTGCGGTTCTTCGCCCACGAGTCGTGCGGCAAGTGCACGCCCTGCCGCGAGGGCACCACTTGGTTGGAGCGGATCCTGCGACGCATACTCGACGGCCATGGCCGGCCGAGCGACATCGACCTGCTGATGGACGTCAGCGACAACATCAGCCCCGGCATCGCCTGGCCTCCCAAGCAGACCACGATCTGCCCCCTCGGCCCGTCGGCCGTGTCGCCGATCGCGTCGGCCATCACGCGGTTCCGGCCCGAGTTCGAGGCGCACATCGCTCGCGCCGTCCAGGCCCGTGCCGCGGCGGCTGCTCCCCAGCCCGTCGCCGCTCCGGTGCGCGCCGAAGCAGGTGCCCATGGCTGACACCAGCACCGAGGGCACCGAGCCGGACACGGCGCCGCCCGGCGTCCCCGTCACCATCAACGGCAAGGAGCTCCTCGCCGACGAGGGCGAGCTCATCATCGACGCCGCCGAGCGCCACGGCGTCTACATCCCGCGCTTCTGCTACCACCCGCGGATGAAGCCGGTCGGCATGTGCCGCATGTGCCTGGCCGAGGTCGACACCGGTCGGGGTCCGGCCCTGCAGCCCACCTGCATGCTCGAGTGCACCCCCGGCATGGTCGTCGACACCGAGTCCGAGGTGACGAAGAAGGCCCAGGACGGCGTCCTCGAGTTCCTCCTCATCAACCACCCGCTCGACTGCCCGGTCTGCGACAAGGGCGGCGAGTGCCCCCTGCAGGACCAGACGGTGGCCTACGGTCCCGGCGAGAGCCGCTTCACCGAGGAGAAGCGGCACAAGGAGAAGCCGATCGCCATCAGCGACCTGGTCTTCCTCGACCGCGAGCGGTGCATCCTCTGCGATCGCTGCACGCGGTTCGCCAAGGACGTCGCCGGCGACCCGCTCATCCACTTCATCCACCGCGGCAACAACACCGAGGTCAACACCTTCCCCGACGACCCCTTCGCGTCGTACTTCTCGGGGAACACGGTGCAGATCTGCCCGGTGGGCGCCCTCACCGCCAGCTCCTACCGGTTCAAGGCCCGGCCGTGGGACCTCGCCGCCACCGAGTCGACGTGCACCACCTGCGCGGTGGGCTGCCGGATGGCGATCGAGTCGAGCCGCAACGAGGTCCTGCGCTTCAGCGGCGTCGACAGCGATCCGGTCAACTGGGGCTGGCTGTGCGACAAGGGCCGGTTCGACTTCCAGGCCTACACGAGCGAGCACCGCCTCCGCGATCCGCTGCTCAAGACCTCCGCTGGCGACTTCCAGGTGGCCCGCTGGTCCGACGCCCTCGTCCGGGCCGCCGGCCTCGTCCAGCAGGCCCTCGACAGCGGCGGGCCAGGCGCCGTCGCCGTGCTCGGCGGCGCCCGCCTCACCAACGAGTCCGCCTACGCCTGGGCCAAGCTGGCCAAGGGCGTCATCGGGACCGACCACGTCGACGCCCAGCTGGCCGACGGGCTCCCGCCCGACGCCGTGCTCGGCCTGCCCAAGGCCACCATCGACGACGTCTGCCGCCCCGGGGGCACGGTGGTGCTGCTCGGGCCCGACCTCAAGGAGGAGCTGCCGGTGCTGTACCTGCGGCTCCGCCACGCGGTGGTCGAGGACGGCGTCAAGCTCATCGAGATCACCCCGGTGCCCGGCGCCTGCTCGTCGATCGCCACCGTCTCCCTGCACGCCCGGCCGGGCGAGTCCCACGCCGCGGTCCGGGCCCTGCTCCACGGCATCCCGCAGGGCTACGACGGCGGCGGCGTCGACCCGGTCGCCCTCGAGCAGGCCCGCAACCTGCTCGGCCAGGGTGGCCCGGTCACCGTCGTGCTGGGGCGGCAGTCCGTCGCCGAGGCCGCCGACTGGGTCGTCGACGGGGCCGCCGCCCTGCTCGACGGCGTCCCCGGGGTCCGCTTCCTCACCGCCGTGCGCCGGGGCAACGTCCACGGAGCGCTCGACATGGGGCTGTCGCCGGGCCTGCTGCCCGGCCGCGTGCGCCTCGACGAGGGGCGCGACTGGTACGGCGAGGTGTGGCCCCAGGTCCCCGCAGCCACCGGACTCGACGCCACCGGCATCCTGCAGGCCGCCGCCGACGGTCGCATCCACACCCTGGTCCTGCTCGGCGCCGATCCGCTGGGCGACTTCCCCGACCGCCAGCTGGCCGCTCGGGCGCTCGCCGGCGCGGCCCACGTGATCGCGATCGACACCTTCGTCTCCGAGTCGGTCCAGCACGCCGAGGTGGTGCTGGCCGCCGCCGCCTTCGGCGAGGTCGAGGGCACCACCACCAACCTCGAGGGCCGGGTCACCGTCCTGAACCAGCAGGTCACCGCGCCGGGCACGGCCCGGGCCGACTGGATGATCGCCGCCGAGCTGGCCCGCCTCCTCGGCTCCGACCTCCAGGTCGAGTCGGCCGACGACCTGTGGGCCGAGATCGAGCAGGTCGCCCCCTCCCACCACGGGCTCACCGCCGAGGTCCTCTACGCAGCGGCCTCGGCCGACGGCGTCGTGGTGCCGGTGCCCGCCGACGAGGCCGAGCCTCCCGCTGAGGTCGAGGCGGCCGCGTCGACGGGAGACGACGAGGGCGCCGACGAGGCGGACGCCGCCGAGCCCGAGGCCCACGGCCCCGCCCGCCCGGCGCTGCTCACCTTCGTGCCCGGCGAGGCGCTCGAGCCGCCGGCGGTCGACGCCTACTCGCTGCGGCTGTTCGCCTCCCGCCGCCTCTACGACCTGGGCACGCTCGTGCAGACGTCGCCCTCGCTGGCCGGGCTGCCGGCGGGCACGGTGCTTCGGGTCAACCCCTACGACTTCGATCGGCTCGGCGTGCCGGAGGGGTCCACGCTGCGGATCAAGACGCCCACCGGCAACCTCGACATCGAGGTGCACACCGACGCCGGGATCCCCCGCGGCTCGGCCGCCGCGGTGTTCAACCAGCCCGGCATCGTCATCGCCGACCTCATCGACGCCTCCCAGCGCGTGACCGACATCCGCATCGAGAGCGGAGGTGCCTCGTGACCGCCGGCGATCCGCTCCTCACCGGGCCCATCGACCTCTCGGTCGTGCTCATCGTCATCTTCAAGGTCGTCGTCTGCTTCGTCTTCCTGCTCATCGCCACCATGCTCATGGTCTGGTTCGAGCGGAAGCTCATCGGCGACATGCAGAACCGGATCGGCCCCAACCGCGCCGGGCCGTTCGGCATCCTGCAGACCCTGGCCGACGGCATCAAGCTCTTCTTCAAGGAGCCGATGATCCCCGAGCAGGCCGAATCTCGGGTCTTCCGCATCGCGCCGTACCTGTCGTTCATCCCGGCGTTCCTGCTGTTCGCCATCGTCCCGGTTGGCGGTGCGTGGGCCAACGGTGGCGACGGCACCGTCGAGATCTTCGGCCACACCACCTACGTGCAGGTGGCCAACCCGCCCATCGGCATCCTGTTCGCGCTGGCCATGTCGTCGGTCGCCGTCTACGGCGTGATGCTGGCCGGCTGGTCGTCGGGCTCGAAGTACCCGCTGCTCGGCTCGGTGCGCGCCTCGGCGCAGATGGTGTCCTACGAGGCCGCCATGGGCCTCACCGCCGCCGCGGTGGTCCTCGTCACCGGCACGCTCACCACCCACGGCATGGTGCTCGAGCAGTCGGGGCCGGGCTGGTTCGACTGGGTCCCCAACTGGGCCGCCGTCACCACCTTCGTCGTGCCCTTCGTGATCTTCGTGATCGCCGGCACCGCCGAGCTGAACCGGCCGCCCTTCGACCTCGTCGAGGCCGAGCAGGAGCTCGTCGGTGGCTTCAACACCGAGTACAGCTCGATCCGCTTCGCCCTGTTCTTCCTCGCCGAGTTCATGAACACGATCACGATGTCGGCCATCTTCGTGACGCTGTTCCTCGGCGGCCCCTCCGGCCCGGCGCCCATCGGCCCGGCCTGGCTGTGGGGGTTCATCTGGTTCTTCCTGAAGCTGTTCGTGTTCCTCTTCATGTTCGTGTGGTTCCGGGCCACGCTGCCCCGGTTCCGCTACGACCAGCTCATGAACCTCGGCTGGAAGGTCCTCACGCCGCTGGCGCTGTGGTGGCTCCTGCTGGTCGCCGCCGTCGAGCTGGCGCAGCAGGAGGGGTGGAACCCCGCTGCCGTCGGCGCCGGCGTGGTGCTGATCGGTGGGCTCGCCTGGGGGATGATCCGCCTGGCGCGCGCCAACGGCCGAGCCCTGGTCGATGCCGGTGAGGAGGTGTTCGGCTGATGGGCTACCTCAACGGCTTCAAGGTCACGTTCAAGCAGATCTTCGGCGAGCGGGTCACCAGCGCGTACACCATCGGCAAGGGCCCCAAGGCACCGAAGCCGCCGCGCGTCCACGGCCGCCACGTCCTCAACCGGTACGAGGACGGCATGGAGAAGTGCATCGGGTGCGAGCTGTGCGCCGGCGTCTGCCCGGCCCGCTGCATCTACGTCCGCGGGGCCGACAACCCCGAGGACGACCCGGTCTCGCCCGGCGAGCGCTACGGCTATGTCTACGAGATCAACTACCTGCGCTGCATCCACTGCGACATGTGCGTCGAGGCCTGCCCCACCGAGGCCATCACCGAGACCAAGCTGTTCGAGTTCTCCTTCACCAGCCGCTCCGACGCCATCTACACCAAGGACGAGCTGCTGGTCGGCGACGACGGTCGGCCCCAGCACCTGCCCTGGGAGGACTGGCGGCCCGGTGAGGACGAGGACACCTCGGCGTGGATGCGGGCCACGGCTCCGGCCGGCAACGCCGCCTTCGAGAACAAGGTCGCGTGGTCGGGCGAGCTCGGCTACGGCATCCGGGCCCCCGAGGAGGGCCAGGAGCACGAGGACGTCCACCACCTCCACCACGACGCCCACCTCGACGAGCACGGCCACGGCGGAGGCCACTGATGGACCAGCTCTTCACCGTGCAGAACGTCACGTTCTTCATCTGCGCCCTGATCGCCCTGGCGGGTGCCTTCGGCGTGGTCCTGTCCCGCAACCCCGTGCACGCGGCCCTCAGCCTGGTGGCCACGCTGTTCGCGGTGGCGGTGCTCTTCTTGAACCTGAACGCCCAGTTCCTCGGGGCGGTGCAGGTCATCGTCTACACGGGCGCCATCGTCGTGCTGATCCTCTTCGTGATCATGCTGCTCGGCGTCGACCAGGACGAAGACCTCGAGGTCGAGCCACTGGTGGCCCAGCGCCCCATCGCCTACCTGCTCGGCGCGCTGCTGCTGGCCGGCTTGGTCGCGGTCATCTTCATCGGGATGAACAACAAGACGCTCGTCACCGGCGACCAGTCGGTCACCCGGGCCATCGTGACCCCGGCGGGGGCCGCCGCCCAGAGCGCGGTCACCGGCGAGACGATCCCCGCCACCGGGCCCGACCCCTCCCAGATGTCGGACCTGCCGAACATCAACCAGCTGGGCGAGCTGCTGTTCACCCGCTACGTCCTGGCGTTCGAGGTCACCGCCGCCCTGCTCACCATCGCCGTCGTCGGGGCGGTGGTGCTGGCCAAGCGGCCGAAGAGCTTCCAGGAGCTGCCCGAGCCCGAGTCGATGGACGACGAGACCGATGCCGCGCTCGCCGGGGAGGCCGGCTCGTGAGCCAGAACGTCGCCACCGGCTACCTCGTGCTGTCGGCCATCCTCTTCACCGTCGGCATGGTCGGGGTCCTGGTCCGCCGCAACTCGCTGGTCATCCTGATGTGCATCGAGCTCATGCTCAACGCCGTCAACCTGTCGCTGGTCACCTTCGGTGCCCTGCTCAACGACCTCGCCGGCCAGATCATCGTGTTCTTCGTGCTGGTCGTCGCCGCCGCCGAGGTGGTCATCGGCCTCGCCATCATCGTGGCCATCGCCCGCCGCCGGGCCGGTGCCACCGCCGACGACGTGTCGGTGCTGAGGGGGTAGGGGTCCCGTGGTCGAGCTCGTCTGGTTGGTCCTGGCCCTGCCCCTCGCCGGGTTCCTGACCCTCCTGTTCCTGGGCAAGCGCATCGGTGAGCCGCTCGCCGGGTGGTTCGCCGCGCTCATGGTCGGTGGGTCGTTCGTGGCCGCCGCCCTCACCTTCCTCGGGCTGCTGAACCAGCCCGACCACACCTACGCGGCCACCCTGTTCCAGTGGGTGCCCGCCGGTGACTTCAAGGTCGACTTCGGCGTCCTCGTCGATCCGCTGTCGATGGCGATGGTGCTGTTCATCACCTTCATCTCGACGATGATCCACGTGTACTCGATCGGGTACATGCACGGCGATCCGCGGTTCCCGAAGTTCTTCACCTACCTGAACCTGTTCGTGTTCGCCATGCTCGCCCTGGTCCTGGGCGGGAACATGCTGGTGACGTTCCTCGGTTGGGAGGGCGTGGGCGCCTGCTCCTACTTCCTCATCGGCTTCTGGTTCGAGAAGGACGCCAACGCCAGCGCTGCCAAGAAGGCCTTCGTCACCAACCGCATCGGCGACTGGGGCTTCCTGGTGGCGATGTTCGTCACCTTCTTCACCTTCGGCTCGCTGAGCTACTCGCAGATCCTCCCGGAGGCGGCCGGCCTCGCCGTCGGCACCGCCACGATCATCGCCGTCATGTGCTTCGTCGGCGCCGTCGGCAAGTCCGCCCAGATCCCCCTGTTCATCTGGCTGCCCGACGCCATGGCCGGTCCCACGCCGGTGTCGGCGCTCATCCACGCTGCCACCATGGTCACCGCCGGCGTCTACCTGATGGTGCGCATCAACCCGATCCTCGCGGCGGCGTCGCCGTGGGTGCTGACGATGATCGCCTGGATCGGCGTGATGACGGCGCTGGTGGCCGCCACCATCGCCATCGCCCAGAAGGACATCAAGAAGGTCCTGGCGTACTCCACCGTGAGCCAGATCGGCTACATGATGCTGGCCGTCGGCTCGAGCGCCTACGCCGCCGCCATCTTCCACATGATCACCCACGCCTTCTTCAAGGCGCTCCTGTTCCTCGGTGCCGGCTCGGTCATCCACGGCATGTCCGAGGAGCAGGACATGCGCAAGATGGGTGCCCTGCGCAAGGCCATGCCGGTCACCGCCGGGTGCTTCATCGTCGGCTGGCTCTCGATCTCGGGCGTGCCGCCCTTCAGCGGGTTCTGGTCCAAGGACGAGATCCTCAGCTTCTCGCTGCAGAAGAGCCCGATCCTGTACGGCATCGGCCTGTTCACCGCGCTGCTCACCGCCTTCTACATGAGCCGCGAGGTGTACCTCGTCTTCTACGGCAAGCCCCGCTGGAACATGACCCTCGCCGAGGGCGAGGCCGTGGCCGACGGGCGCGAGCCGGTGAGCGCCGCCGGCACCGTCGTCACCGACGAGGGCGACCTCGAGTTCGAGGGCGCCGACGCGGCCGAGGCCGCCGCCGAGGCCGCCACCCTGACGGTCGCCGACCCCGACGCCGCCAAGCACGGGCCCGACGAGGAGCGACACCCCCACGAGTCGCCCAAGGTCATGACCTACCCGCTCATCGTCCTGGCCGTGGGCGCCGCCGTGGCCGGGTTCTTGAACCTGCCCTTCGGCCACCTCGACTTCCTCACCCAGTGGCTCGAACCGGTCGTCGGCGAGCACGAAGCCGTCCTCACGTACTCCACGGCCCAGATCGTGTTCCTGCTCGGCGTGTCCACCGTGGTGGCGCTGCTCGGCCTGTTCGTCGCCGGCCTCGTCTACCTCCGCCACGAGATCCGGGCCCGCACGTTCGAAAAGGACGTCTTCGAGAACGGCTGGTACTACGACACCGCCATCTCGTGGTTCATGGGAGGGCCCGGCACGAAGCTGTTCGACGCCTTCGCCTGGTTCGATCGCCACGTCATCGACGGCGTGGTCAACGGCGTCGGCGTGGTCACCCGTTCGGTCGGCCAGGGCGTCCGCCACGTCCAGAACGGCTACGTCCGCTCCTACGCCCTCGGCGTGGTGATGGGCGCCGTGCTCCTCGTCGCCTTCTTCCTGACCCGGGTGCTGGCCCGATGAGCTCCGCCATCCTCGCCCAGCTGACCGCCGAGACCGGGAGCTCCTTCCCGATCCTGCCGGTGATGGTCCTGCTGCCCCTCCTGGGCGCGGTCATCATCGGCCTCACGCCGTCCACCCGGCCCGACCTGCACCGCCTCACCGCCATCGCCACCTCGGTGTGCACCGGCGTGCTGAGCATCGTCGTGCTGTTCCAGTTCGACCAGTCCGATCCGGGCTTCCAGTTCGTCACGTCGTGGACGTGGGTCGAACGGTTCGACATCAAGTTCGCCCTCGGCGTCGACGGCATCTCCCTCTTCCTCATCGTGCTGACCGGGATCATGTTCCCGATCTCGATGCTGGCGTCGAAGCCCGAGCACTCCGAGAAGGGCTACTGGTTCTGGCTCACCCTGCTCGAGGTCGGCTGCATGGGCGTGTTCTGCGCCCTCGACCTCTTCTTGTTCTTCCTCTTCTTCGAGGTCACCCTCGTCCCGCTCTACATGTTGATCGGGAAGTGGGGCCACGGGCGCAAGGTGTACGCCGCCACCAAGTTCTTCGTCTTCACCATGCTCGGCTCGATGCTCATGCTGGTGTCGATCGTGGCCCTGGCGGTGTTCTCCAAGGCCGGCGACGGTGGCACGATCAGCTTCGACCTCCTCAAGGTGGTCGAGAGCTCGAACCTCTCCGAGTGGACCGGCCGCATCATCTTCTTGGGCTTCGTCGCCGCCTTCGCCGTCAAGACGCCCATCTTCCCCGTGCACACGTGGCTCCCCGATGCGCACACCGAGGCCCCCACCGCCGGCTCGGTCGACCTCGCCGCCGTCCTGCTGAAGCTCGGGACCTACGGCTTCCTGCGCTACGGCCTGTTCCTCTTCCCGGCGGCGTCGGTGTGGGCCGCGCCCGGGCTGGTCGCGGTGGGCATGATCGGCATCATCTACGGCGGCATCGTCGCCGCCATGCAGAAGAACCTGAAGCGCCTGGTGGCCTACTCGTCGGTGTCGCACATGGGCTTCTGCATCATCGGCCTGTTCGCGCTCAACACCCAGGGCATCGAGGGCTCGGTCATGCAGATGGTGAACCACGGCATCACCACTGGCGCCCTGTTCATCCTCCTCGGCTTCCTCTACAAGCGCCGCCACACCTACGAGATCGCCAAGCTCAAGGGCATCCAGAAGGCGGCGCCGGTCTACGCCGGGCTGTTCACCCTGATGATGCTGGCGTCGATCGGCCTCCCCGGCCTCAACGGCTTCGTGGGCGAGTTCCTCTCGCTGCTCGGCACCTTCCTCACCTACCGCTGGTGGGCGCTGATCCCCACCGCCGGCGTCATCCTGGCCGCCCTCTACCTGCTGTGGGCCTACCAGCGGGTGTTCCACGGCGAGCCCGACGAGGAGAACCGCCGCTTCCCCGAGGTCACCCTCAGCGAGAAGCTGGTGATGGCGCCGCTGGTGCTGCTCGTCGTGTTCCTCGGCGTCTACCCCAAGCCGGTCCTCGACCGCATCGAGCCGTCGGTGCAGCAGCTGGTCCACCACGTCGAGGACAAGGTGCCGGGCTGGAAGCCCGGCGAGTCCGAGCGCGGCCGCGACCTCCAGCCGGTCGAGGGCCGCCTCGAGGCCGGCCGCTCCGGTGCTGGGGCCGCCGAGGCGAACGGGGGTGGTGAGTGATGGGCGCCGTCGTGGCCCAGGCCGCCACCCGCATCGTGACGCCGTCGATCGACTGGTCGGCGCTGTGGCCGGTCATCGTGCTCGCCCTCGGCGCCGTCCTGCTGCTCACGTTCTCGTCGCTGCTGAAGGGCAAGCCCCTGAAGGGCGTCTACACCGTCTACACGGTGGTGGTCGCCGGTGCCGCCATGGCCACCGCCCTCCCGCTGTGGGGCAAGGTGCAGGGCTGGACCGAGATCGGCCGCCTCACCATCGACCCGCCCTACGGGCCGTTCACCACGGCCGGCGGGGCCATCGGCGTCGACGGGTTCGGCGTCTTCGTCATCTTCGTGATCTGCTCGGCCGTGATCCTCGGCGCGCTCCTGGCCGACGACTACCTGCGGCGGGAGGGCCTCGACGGCCCCGAGCTGTACGTGCTCATGCTCCTGTCGGCGTCGGGCGGCGTGCTGATGGCCATGGCCAACGACCTCCTGGTGCTCTTCCTCGCCCTCGAGACGCTGTCCATCGCCGTCTACGCCCTGGCCGCCTTCCACCGGAAGCGGATCCAGTCCCAGGAGGCCGGCCTCAAGTACTTCGTGCTGGGCGGCTTCTCCTCGGCCTTCTTCCTCTACGGCATCGCCATGGTGTACGGCGCCACCGGCACCACCAACCTGATCACCATCAAGGACTCGCTGTCCCAGACGATCGCCCTGCACAACTCGTTGCTGCTCCTCGGCTTCGCCATGCTGCTCGTGGGCCTCGGGTTCAAGGTGGCCGCCGTCCCCTTCCACTCGTGGAGCCCAGACGTCTACGACGGCTCGCCCACCCCGGTCACGGCGTTCATGGCCTCCGGCGTGAAGGCCGCCGCCTTCGCCGGCCTCATCCGCGTCTTCTACCTGGCCTTCGGCCAGTACGCGGCCGACTGGCAGCCGGTCGTCTACGCCCTGGCCGTCCTGTCCATGGTCGGCGGCTCGGTCCTCGGCATCGTGCAGACCAACGTGAAGCGGGCCCTGGCCTACTCGGCCATCAGCCACGCCGGCTTCATCCTCATGGCGGTCGAGGCCGCCACGCCCGGCGGGGTGTCGGCGGCGCTGTTCTACCTGGCCACCTACACCTTCATGGTGGCCGGCTCGTTCGGCATCGCCACGTTGGCCGGCCGTCGCGGTGATGGGCTGCACACCTTCGACGACTACCGCGGCTTCTCCCGCACCAACCCGGTCCTCGCCGGCATGTTCGTCGTGTTCCTGCTCGGCCAGGCCGGGGTGCCGTTCACGAGCGGCTTCGTGGCCAAGCTCTACACCGTCATCGCCGCCGTCGACGCCGGCTCGTGGATCCTGGCCGTCATCGCCGTGGTCTCGGCGGTCATCGCCGCCGTCATCTACCTGCGGATCATCGTGACCATGTACATGGCCGAGGGCGACGACGGCGGCACCGAACCAGTCGCCGCCGGCGAGCGCATCAAGATCCCCTTCGCCGCCGGCCTGGGCCTGGTGGTGTGCCTCCTCGCCACCATCGGCTTCGGCATCCTCCCCAACGGCCTGACCGAGATCACCACCGTGAGCCAGCCCGCCCTGGTGCGCGAGGCCGCCGTCGAGGGCGGCGGCAACGTCGGCTCGCCGGTGGGCCAGGGTCGCTCCGGCGCCCCCACCACGAGCGGCGGGCCGGGGGTCACCATCACCGTCCCGGCCTCGGCCACCGGCCGCTGACCACGATGATCGCCGCTCCCGATCCGGCTGCGACGCGCCCCGGCGCCGGTCGTCGCACCGGCCGTCCGATCGGCGATGCCGCCGCCCTTACGCGGATTTTCGCCCTTGTGCACCGCTTCACTAGGCTCGGCGACTGATGTCTGGGAGCGCTGAGAATCTCGTCTCGTACTCCGATTTCCTGCGCCAGTGGCTCACGGTGTTCATCTTCGCCGTGCTCGCCCTGGGCATGGTCGGGGCGATGCTCGGGGCCGGAAGCCTGCTGCGCCCGTCGTCCAAGCGCACCGGCGTGTTCCAGACCCAGAAGTTCACCACCTACGAGTCAGGCGTCGACCCGGTCGGTGCCGGCTGGTCCCAGACCCAGGTCCGGTACTACATCTTCGCCCTGCTGTTCGTGATGTTCGACGTCGAGGCCGTGTTCATCTTCCCGTGGGCCACCCGCCTCGAGGAGTACGGCACGTTCGGGCTCGTCGAGATGCTGATCTTCATCGCCATCCTGGCGCTCGGGCTCGTCTACGCCTGGCGCAAGCGGGTGCTGCAGTGGCTGTAGCGCCCGTGGTCCACGCCGGAGCCCAGGGAGGAGGAGCCTGATGGGCCTCGTCGAGAGCGGCAAGATGCCCAAGTCGCTCACCAAGCTGTTGAACCTGAGCCGCAAGTACTCCATGTGGGTGTACCAGTGGGGCCTCGCCTGCTGCGCCATCGAGATGGGCGCCGCCTTCGCATCCCCGCGGTACGACGTGATGCGCCTCGGGGTCATCCCCTTCCCGGCCAGCCCCCGCCAGGCCGACTTCGTGGTGATCGCCGGCACCGTCACCGACAAGCTGGCTCCGGCCCTGCGGCGCCTCTACGAGCAGATGCCCGATCCGAAGTACGTCATCTCCATGGGCAGCTGCGCCAACTGCGGCGGGCCCTACTGGGACAGCTACTCGGTCACCAAGGGCGTCGACCAGATCATCCCGGTCGACGTCTACGTGCCCGGCTGCCCGCCCCGGCCCGAGGCCCTGCTCGAGGGCGTCGTCCTGCTGCAGGAGCTCATCGCCAACGAGGACCCGGTCCAGCGCTGGAAGGGTGATCCGATTGTCATCGGCTGACACCACCACCGCCGAGGCCGAGGAGGCCCCGCCCCGCGACGATCTGCGCGAGGGCCTGATCGCCCGCCTGCGCGACGAGCTGGGCGACGCCGTGCTCGACCACCACATCCGCCCCGGCGACGAGCTGTGGGTGCGGGTGTCGCACGAGGCCTGGCGGGAGGCCGGCCGCCTGTGCAAGGTGGCCCTGCGCTGCGAGTTCTTCGACTTCCTGTCGGCCATCGACTGGTTGCCGTCGCCCTTCGGCCGCGACATGGACAGCCAGGAGGACCTCGTCGTCCACGGCGCGGCCGACAAGGAGCCCCAGGAGATGACGTGGGGCTACGCCGGCGGCGAGACCCGCTTCCAGGTCTTCGCCCGGGTGTACAACATCCAGGCCCACCACGGGATCATCCTCAAGGCCGACGTGCCCGACGACGACCTGGCGGTCGACTCGTGGGTGCCGGTCTACCTGGGCGCCAACTGGCACGAGCGCGAGTGCCACGAGATGTTCGGCATCTCGTTCAACGGCCACCCGCACCTGGCCAAGCTCTACCTGCCGGGTGCCTTCGAGGGTCACCCGATGCGCAAGGACTTCCCGCTGCTCTCCCGCCGGGTGAAGCCGTGGCCCGGCATCGTCGACGTCGAGCCCATGCCCGGCGAGGCCGAGGGCGATGGCGACGGGGAGGGCGACGCATGACCGCCGTGTCCGATCGCGAGATGTTCGCCTACGTCGCGGCCAAGGCCGCCGACGCCCGGGTCAACGTCGAGTTCGAGACCGAGGGCATGACCCTCAACATCGGGCCCCAGCACCCGGCCACCCACGGCACGCTGCGCATCATCGCCAAGCTCGACGGCGAGCAGGTCGTCTCGTGCGAGCCGATGCCGGGCTACATGCACCGGGGGTACGAGAAGCTCACCGAGGTCCGCTCGTACCCGCAGGTCACCACGCTGGTGAACCGCATCGACTGGCTCGGCAGCTTCGCCAACGAGGTGCCGTTCATCCTCGCCGCCGAGAAGCTGATGGGCATCGAGGCGCCGCCCCGGGCCCAGCACATCCGCACGATCCTCTTCGAGCTGTCCCGCATCGCCAACATCTCGCTGTTCCTCGGCGATCTCGGCATCCAGCTGGGCGGTCTCACCATCGGCTTCTACGCCTTCCGCGACCGCGAGTTCGTGCTGAACCAGATCGAGGCCGTCACCGGTGGGCGCTTCCACCCGAACTTCGACCGCATCGGCGGCCTGAAGGACGACCTCCCCAAGGGCTGGATCGCCGAGACGAAGAAGGCCATGGAGAAGCTGCGGGCCTTCTGCGACGAGGCCGAGGACCTCCTCATCGGCAACGAGATCTTCCAGTCCCGCACCCGGGGCATCGGCGTGATCCCGCCCGAGATCGCCCTGTCCTACGGCCTGTCGGGCGCCAACCTGCGCGGCTCGGGCGTCGACTGGGACCTCCGACGCGACAACCCGCCCCCCGGCCTCGCCTACGACAAGGTCGACTGGAAGGTCTGGACCCACCCCGACGGCGACTCGTTCGGGCGCACCTGGGTCCGTCTGCAGGAGACCCGCGAGGCGACCCACCTCGTCGACAAGCTGCTCGACACCCTGCCGAGCGGCCCGATCATGGCCAAGGTCCCCCGCATCATCAAGGTGCCCGAGGGCGAGGCCTACGTCGCCACCGAGAACCCCCTCGGCGAGATGGGCTACTACATCGTCTCCAAGGGCGACCTGGTGCCGTTCCGGGTGAAGATCCGCTCGGCGTCGTTCAACAACATCTCGGTGGTCCCGTGGGTGACCCGGGGCGTGTACGTCCCCGACGTCATCACGATCCTCGCCAGCCTGTACTTCATCCTGGGAGACATCGACCGGTGAACCTCGTGCTCGCCGTGGAGCTGCCCTACTGGGCGGTCACCGTCATCAAGCTGCTGATCGTCGCGGTGCTCATCCCGACGACGGCGCTCATCCTCGGCATCGTCTTCCTGTTCAAGATCATGTCGTGGATGCAGAGCCGCCTCGGCCCGCAGGAGGCCGGCCCCAAGGGCCTGCTGCAGCTGCTGGCCGACGGCGTGAAGTTCCTCCAGAAGGAGGACATCATCCCCGACCGCGCCGACCGGACCGTCTTCAAGTACGCGCCGGTCGTCGTGCTGATGTCGACCTTCCTGCTCTACGTCATCATCCCGGCCAGCCCCTCACTGGTGGTCGAGAACCTGCAGACCGGCGTGTTCTACGCGCTCGCGGTGTCGTCGCTGTCGGTCATCGGCATCCTCATGGCCGGCTGGGCCTCGGCCAACAAGTACTCGCTGCTCGGCGGCATCCGGGCCGCCGGCCAGCTCATCGCCTACGAGCTGCCGATGGTGCTCGCCGTGGTCGGTGTGGTCATCCAGGCCGGCACGCTCAACCTCAACGGCATCGTGTTCGCCCAGTCGCAGTTCAAGATCGCCGGCTCGTGGGGCCCGCCGCTGCCGTTCATCGTCACGCAGTTCATCGGCTTCGCCATCTTCCTGGCGGCCATGCAGGCCGAGCTCACCCAGACGCCGTTCGACATGCCGGTGGCCGAGTCCGAGATCGTCGGCGGCTACCAGGTCGAGTACTCCGGCTTCCGCTTCCTCTTCTTCTTCATGGGCGAGTTCGCCACCGCCTTCGCCTTCGCCGCCCTGGCGTCGGTGCTGTTCCTCGGCGGTTGGTACTTCCCCGGCCTCGACCCCAACAGCGACATCTTCTGGATCCTCGGACCCATCGTGCTGTTCACGAAGGTGATGTTGGTGTCGTTCCTGATCTTCTGGTTCCGCTTCACCTACCCGCGCTTCCGTGAGGATCAGCTGCAGAAGGTGGCGTGGAAGTTCCTGATCCCGCTGGCGCTGGTGAACATCGCCGTCACCGCCGTGCTGAAGGTGGTGGTCTGATGCCCAAGCCCAAGGTCCCCGGCATGATCAAGGGGCTCGGTGTCACCTTCAAGGAGATGGTGAACACCCTCAAGCCCGACAGCAAGGGTGGCGGGCCGGTCACCATCCAGTACCCGCACGAGAAGGAGGAGCCCGCTCCTCGTGCTCGTGGGGTCATCGCCCTCTACGAGGAGAACTGCACCGCGTGCATGCTCTGCTCGCGCGAGTGCCCCGACTGGTGCATCTACATCGAGGCCCACAAGTACCTGGCCCCGCCGCGGCGTGAGGGTGGCAAGCCCCGCCAGAAGAACGCCCTCGACCGCTTCGACATCGACTTCTCGCTGTGCATGTACTGCGGCATCTGCGTCGAGGTCTGCCCCTTCGAGGCCCTCTACTGGAGCCCCGAGTACGAGTTCTCCGAGCTGCACATCGCCGACCTGCTCCACGACAAGACCCGCCTGGGCGAGTGGATGGAGACGGTCCCCGACTTCGAGCCCTACGAGGCCGGCGCCGAGGTCAAGGCCAAGAAGGTCCCGAGCTGATGGGGGCGCTGACCCTGGCGGCCGAGACGCCGCAGTACCTTCCCGAGAACATCGCGTTCGGGATCATGGCCGTGATCATGACGGTGTCGGCCATCCGCGTGGTCACCACCAAGAACGTGGTCCACGCCGCCCTCTGGCTGGTCATCGTGCTGGCCGGCGTGGCCGGCATCTTCATCCTGCTCGGCTCCGAGTTC
Source organism: Acidimicrobiales bacterium (assembly GCA_046331175.1). GTDB lineage: Bacteria > Actinomycetota > Acidimicrobiia > Acidimicrobiales > Acidimicrobilacustridaceae > JAWKIW01. The sequence continues at coordinate 110,841 of JAXLRI010000006.1, read as the reverse complement.
GTCGCCGTGACGCAGATCCTCGTCTACATCGGCGCCATCGTGGTGCTGTTCCTGTTCGGCATCATGCTGACGAGGGCACCCCTCGGGAAGTCCGCCGACCTCGACAACAACCAACGGCCCGTCGCCGTGGTGGTGGCCGTCCTGCTGCTCGCCCTGATGGGCTACACGCTGTGGGACACCTGGCGGGGCGAGAAGCTCGGCGAGATCCAGGTGCAGACCACCCAGGCGGTCAGCGACTCCATCTTCTCGACCTACCTCGTGCCCTTCGAGGCGGTGTCGGTGCTCCTGCTGGCGGCGCTCATCGGCGCCATCGTCCTGGCGAGGCGCGACTGATGCTCGTCAACCAGTTCCTCTTCCTCGCCGCCGTGCTGTTCTGCGTCGGCGTCTACGGCGTCCTGGCCCGCCGCAACGGCGTCATGGTCCTGATGTCGATCGAGCTCATCTTGAACTCGGTGAACATCAACCTCCTCGCCTTCGGGGCCATGCGCAACGAGCCCACCGGGGCCGTGTTCGCCCTGTTCATCATCGCCATCGCCGCCGCCGAGGTGGGCGTCGGCCTGGCCATCATCCTCACGATGTACCGCAACAAGCAGACGATCGACGTCGAAGAGTTCGACGCCATGAAGGGCTGAGCCGTGCCGCAGCTCCTGGACAAGGTGTGGATCGCCCCGGCCGTGATGGCCGGCTCGTTCCTCATCATCCTCTTCATCGGCAAGCGCCTGCCCGAGAAGGGCCGGGCGGCCATCGGCATCGTCGCCGTGACGTTCTGCTTCCTGTTCTCCCTCGCCGTCGGCGCCCAGTGGATCCAGCGGGTCAACAACCCGCCCACCGGCGCCGAGTTCGCCGCTGCCACCGCCACCTGCCTCGACGGGCCCGGCGGCCAGCAGCACGAGATCGACGGCGTCGACCGTGAGGCCCTGCTCGCCGGCGAGACCGCCGGCCACGGGGCCGAGGCCGCCGCCAAGGAGTCCGGTGGCCACGGGGGTGGAGAGACCCCCACCAGCGAGGCGCCCTCCTCGGGCGGTGCGAGCGAGCACGGCGCCGCCGCGGGCGTGGCCCCCGGTGAGTCGGCCGCCGTCGTGGCCCCGGCCGCCGGGACCGAGGGCGGCGCCACCGCCGAGCCCACCACCACCTCCGAGGGGTCCGGCTCCGCGTCGGGCGAGGGCCACGCCGCCGCCTCCGAGGGCGAGCACGGGGCACCGGCGGTGTGCGCCAAGGCCACCTGGTTCCAGATCGGCGAGACCAAGTTCGAGATCGGCACCACCCTCGACGGCCTCTCGGCGATGATGCTCTTCGTCGTCACGCTCATCGCGATGCTGGTCCACTGGTACAGCACCGAGTACCTCCACAACGACCGTCGTTACACCCACTACTACGCCTTCCTCAGCCTGTTCACGGCGTCGATGCTGTTCTACGTCCTGTCGTCGAACACCCTGCAGATGCTCGTCGGCTGGGAGCTGGTCGGCCTGTGCTCGTTCGGCCTCATCGGCCACTGGTGGGAGGAGAAGAAGAACTCCGACGCCGCCCTCAAGGCCTTCCTCACCAACCGCGTGGGTGACATGGGCCTCATCATCGGCGTGGTCCTGCTGTTCTTCGCCGCCGGCGCCACCAGCTTCGGCACGGCCCACATCAACGCGTGGGCCCTCACCCCCGGTGCCAGCCACACGCTGCTGCTCATCGGGGCGCTGTGCCTGTTCGCCGGCGTCACCTCGAAGTCGGGCCAGTTCCCGCTGCACACCTGGCTGCCCGACGCCATGGCCGGCCCCACCCCGGTGTCGGCCCTCATCCACGCCGCCACCATGGTGGTCGCCGGCGTGTACCTCATCGCCCGCATGTACGCCGTCTTCTACAACGGCATGTCGATGGGCAGCGGCGGCCTCAACTACGTCGCGATCATCGGCTGCTTCACCGCCTTCATGGCCGCCGCCCTGGCGTTCGTGCAGTGGGACATCAAGAAGGTGCTCGCCTACTCCACGGTCAGCCAGCTCGGCTACATGGTGATGGCCCTCGGCATGGGTGCGTGGACCGCCGGCGTGTTCCACCTCTTCACCCACGCCCTGTTCAAGGCAGCGCTGTTCCTCGGCGCCGGCTCGGTGAGCCACGCCGCCCACCACACGTTCGACATGCGCGAGATGGGCGGGCTCGGCAAGTACATGCCCTCCACGAAGCGCACGTTCCTGCTGTGCACCTGGGCCCTGGCCGGCGTCCCGCTGATGGCGGGCTTCTGGTCCAAGGACGAGATCCTCGCCGGTGCCTACCAGGGGCAGAACGGCAACCCCTTCTACCTGATGATGGTGTTCGGCATCATCACCGGTGGCATGACGGCCGCCTACATGACCCGCTGCTACTGGCTCACCTTCAAGGGCGAGTACCGCGGGCACGGCACCCCGCACGAGTCGCCCAAGGTGATGACCATCCCGCTGTGGATCCTCACGGTCCTGGCCTTCCTGGCCGTGTTCATCAACATCCCCGAGGCCATCGCCAAGCTGCTGGGTGACAGCTTCGCCGAGACCTTCGCCGTGCGGTTCGAGCACTTCGTCGAGCCGATCTACATCTTCCCGACGGTCACCCATCCCGAGTTCTCCGGGATCGTCGCCGGGCTGTCGCTCCTCGCCGCCGGCGCCGGCTTCTTGATCATGCGCCAGTACATGGTCACCGGCTTCAACAAGGGCGGCGCCCAGAAGGGCGTGTTCCGCGGCGGCTACGTCTTCCTCGAGAAGAAGTACTACCTCGACACGATCTACGAGCAGGGCATCCGCGACGGGGTCAAGGGCCCCATCGCGGCGGCCATGTACTGGTTCAACATGAGGGTGCTCGACGGCATCGTCAACGGTGTCGGCATCGGCACCGCCCGCCTGGCGCCCTACGTCTACAAGTACTTCGACCAGGGCGTGGTCGACACCGTCGTCAACGGCTCCGGAGCCGTCTCCGAGGAGTCCGGACAGCTCCTCCGCCGCATCCAGACCGGCCGGGTGCAGCAGTACGCCGCCCTCCTCTTCGCCGGGACCATCTTCTTCGCCGGCGCCGCCATCATCGCCGCCCGCCTGCTCACCAACTCCTAGCCCCCTCTCACGGACGAAAGCCATGGACCTCAACAGCGGACAGTTCTGGTCGAGCCCCATCACCTACATGGTCTTCCTGCCGGTGGTGGGGGCCCTGGTGATGATGCTCGTGCCGCGCACGAACGAGGTGGCCCACAAGTCCCTCGCCCTGATCACCTCGCTGCTCACCGCGGGCGTGGGCATCGTGATCCTCACGCAGTTCAACTACAGCGAGGCCAACAAGATCCAGGGCTACGTCAACACGAACTGGATCGACTTCATCAACGCCCGCTGGATCGTGGGCATCGACGGCATCTCGCTGCCGATGATCGCCCTGACGCTGCTGATCGTGCCGCTGTGCATCGTCTACAGCTGGAACCACATCCCGTCGCCGGGCAACGCCAAGGCCTTCCTGATCCTCATCCTGATCCTCGAGACGGGCATGCTCGGCTCGTTCATCGCCCTCGACCTCATCTTGTTCTTCGTCTTCTTCGAGGTCGTGCTGCTCCCGATGTACTTCATGATCGGCGTGTGGGGCGGAGAGAACCGCCAGTACGCCTCGATCAAGTTCTTCCTCTACACCCTGTTCGGGTCGGCGCTGATGATCGTCGCCTTCCTGACCCTCTACTTCCAGACCGGCGCCCAGACCTTCTCGATGCTCGAGCTGCCCGAGCTGGCGAGGGGCATCTCCAGCGGCACGGCGCTGCTCATCTTCGGCGGCATGTTCATCGGCTTCGGCATCAAGGTGCCGATGTTCCCGGTGCACACCTGGCTGCCCGACGCCCACACCCAGGCGCCCACCGTCGGCTCGGTGATCCTGGCGGCCGTGCTCCTGAAGCTCGGCACCTACGGCTTCATCCGCATCGCCATCCCGATCCTGCCCGAGGCCGCCCGCAGCTACCAGTGGCTCATCGGCCTGCTGGCGGTCATCGGCATCATCTACGGCGCGCTGTGCTGCCTCGCCCAGACCGACATGAAGCGGCTCATCGCCTTCTCGTCGGTGGCCCACATGGGCTTCGTCATGCTGGCCATCGCCACGCTCACCGACTTCGGCATCAACGCCGCCATCTTCGGGATGGTCGCCCACGGCCTCATCACCGGCATGCTCTTCTTCCTCGCCGGGTCGGCCAAGGAGCGCTACCACACGCTCGAGATCAAGCGCCTCGGCGGTCTGCTGGTCTCGGCGCCCCGCATGGGCTGGATCTTCGGCTTCTGCGCCATGGCCTCCCTCGGCCTGCCCGGCCTGGCCGGGTTCTGGGGCGAGTTCCCGGCGATCCTGTCGTCCTACGAGCCGGCCAACGCCGCCTACAGCTCGGCCTTCTTCGGGGTCAGCAACCTGGTGCTGTTCCGGGTCTTCATGGTCATCGCCGCCCTGGGCACGGTCCTCGCCGCCGGCTACCTCCTCTGGCTCTACCAGCGGGTGGCGATGGGCGAGCCCAAGGAGGAGTTCGCCCACGATCCGCACATCCACGACGTGGTGCCCACCGAGTGGGTGGCGTGGGTGCCCCTGCTGGTGCTCATCGTGGTCCTGGGCTTCTACCCGAACCTGCTCTTCCAGGTGACCAACCCGGCGGTCACCCAGGGCGTGCAGACCGCGGCCGCCCTCGTGGGTGCAGGAGGCTGACGGCATGCCCTTCGACCAGCCGGTCGTCGACTTCCACGCCTTCGCGCCCGAGATCATCGTCGTCGTCGCGCTGGCGCTGCTGGTCCTGATCGACGCCGTCACCGACGAGTTCAACAAGTGGGCCATGTCGGCGATCGCCGGCATCGGGCTGCTCGCCGCCATGCTGCCGATCATCACGCTCGGCTTCGACGGGGTGAGCCGCACCCTGTTCGGCGGCGCCTACGTGGTCGACAACTACTCGCTGGTCCTGAAGGCCCTGTTCCTGCTCTCGGGCTACGTCGTGGTGCTGCTGTCCACGAACTACATCGCCGAGGGCGACTACTGGGAGGGCGAGTACTACCAGCTCATCTTGGCGTCGGTCCTGGGCATGATGGTCATGGCCTCGGCCCGCGACCTGGTGTCGATCTTCGTCGCCCTCGAGCTGCTCTCGATCCCGGCCTACATGCTCGCCGCCTGGCGCAAGCGCGACATGCGCTCCGACGAGGCGGGCATGAAGTACTACCTCATGGGCGTCTTCGCCTCGGGCGTGATGCTCTACGGCATGTCCCTGCTGTACGGCTACACCGGCACCACCCAGCTGTCGGGCATCGCCACCTTCATCAGCACCGGGAAGGCCACCCCGCTGGTGATCCTGTCGATCATCTTCGTGCTCATCGGGTTCGCCTTCAAGGTGTCCGCGGTGCCGTTCCACACCTGGGCACCCGACACCTACGAAGGCGCGCCCACCCCGGTCACCGCCTTCCTCGCGGTGTCGTCCAAGGCAGCGGGCTTCGTCGCGCTCACCACGCTGATCTTCGTCGGCTTCTACGGGCGCAGCGACGTCTACGGCCCGTTCCTGTGGGTGCTGTCGGCCATCACCATGACCGTCGGCAACCTCATCGCCCTGCGCCAGACCAACGTCGTGCGCATGCTCGCCTACTCCGGCGTCGCCCAGGCCGGCTACATCCTGGCGCCGCTGGCGGTGGCCGGCAGCGTGGGCGACAGCGCCATGCGGACCGTGGTCACCTACCTCGTCATCTACGCCGCCATGAACCTCGGGGCCTTCGCCGTGGTCATCGCCGTCTCGCGCCGCACCGGCTCGGCCGAGCTCACGTCGTTCAACGGCCTGTTCTCCTACGCCCCCGGCCTCACGGTGGCCATGTCGATCTTCCTCTTCTCGCTCGCCGGCATCCCGCCGCTGGCCGGGTGGTTCGGCAAGTTCCTGGTGTTCCAGTCGCTGGTCGAGGCCAAGACGGGCGAGGGCTACCTGCTGGCGGTGCTGGTCGGCCTCAACTCGGTGATCGCGCTCTTCTACTACGCGCGGGTGGCCCGGGCGATGTGGATGGAGCCGGCGGCCGAGGGTGGCGACACCCGGCCCATCACGGTGCCGATCGCCCTCCGGGCGGCGCTCGCCATCACGGTGGTCATCACCGTGGTCGTGGGCATCCTGCCCTCGGTGGTGAGCCACTTCACCAACGCCACCATGCTCGTCGGCGTCGGCCGCTGACCCGTCGGGCACCGGCCCGGTCGTGACCACGCCGCCGAGCTCCGGAGCGCCGAGCCCGGAGGACCTGCTCGTCGAGCGCATCCGGCGGCACGGCCCCGTCGGCTTCGACGCGCTCGTGGAGGCGGCGCTCTACGCACCGGGAACCGGGTTCTTCGCCGCCGGCGGTCGCGCGGGGCGCGGTGGCGACTTCCTCACCAGCCCCGAAGTCGGCCCCCTGTTCGGCGCCGTGGTGGCCCGAGCCCTCGACGCCTGGTGGCACGAGCTCGGCGCGCCCGATCCCTTCGTCGTGGTCGAGGCCGGCGCCGGGAGCGGCACCCTCGCGGTGGCCGTGCGGGCCGCCGCGCCGGCCTGCTCGCCGGCGCTGACCTACGTCCTCGTCGAGCGGTCGCCCGCGCTGCGGGCCCGCCACGGCGAGCACCTGCCCCTCACCGTGCCCACCCAGGCGCTGCCGCCGGCACCGCTCGACGACGACGATCCGGTCCCCACCGCCGACGGGCCGAGGTTCACCTCGTTGGCCGACCTGCCCGCCGGCCCCCTCACCGGCGTGGTGCTGGCCAACGAGCTGCTCGACAACCTCCCCCTGCGCGTCCTCGAGCGCACCGCCGCCGGCGGCTGGCGCGAGGTCGCCTACACGCTGGTCGACGACCGGCCGCCGATCACCGAGTGCCTCGTCCCCATCGACGACGACCTGGCCGCCCGGGCCGACCGGTGGGCTCCGGAGGCGGCCCCCGGCCAGCGGATCCCGGTGCTGACCGACGCCCTCGACTGGGTCCGGCGGGCCCTCGAGGTGCTCGATCGGGGCCGGATCGTCGTCGTCGACTACGGCGCGCCGACCTCCGTGCTGGCCGCCCGCCCGGCGAGCGGCTGGCTCCGGACCTTCCGCGGCCACGAGCGCGGTGGTCCCCCCCACGAGCACCTCGGCGAGCAGGACATCACCGTCGACGTGCCCGTCGACCAGCTCGCCGCCGTGGCCCGTCCCGACGCCGAGGCCGACCAGGCGACGTGGTTGGCGACCCACGGCCTCGCCGAGCTGGTGGCCGAGGGCCGGCGGACCTGGTCGGAGCGGGCGCACGTGGGCGACCTCGAGGCGCTCAAGGCGCGCAGCCGGGTGCGCGAGGCCGAGGCGCTGACCGACCCCGGCGGCCTCGGTGCGTTCCGGGTGCTCGAGTGGCGTCGATGAGGTCCGGCGGCGAGCCCGGGCCGTAACCTGCTGCCGTGCCTGCTGCCGATCGCCCGCCGCTCACCCGCGAGCGCATCGTCGTCACGGCCATCGAGCTGGTCGACGAGGAGGGCATCGAGGCGCTCAGCATGCGCAAGCTCGGCGCCCGCCTCGGCGTCGAGGCGATGTCGCTGTACAACCACGTCGACAACAAGGACGACGTGCTCGACGCCATGCTCGACCACGTCCTGGCCGAGATCCCGCTGCCCGACGAGTCGCGGCCGTGGGACGTGCAGCTGACCGAGCTGTCCCACGCCTTCCGGGCCGCCGGCCACCGCCACCCGGGCGTGCTGCCCCTCTTCGGGTCGCGCGCCATCCGATCGGTCGGCGGCTTCGCCCCCCTCGAGCGGGCCTACGCCATCCTCCGCGACGCCGGCCTCGACCCCGACGACGCCCTCGACGCCTTCTTCACCGCCTCATCCTTCGTCCTCGGCTTCGTGATCACCGAGCTCGGCGGGTTCCGCGAGGTCGCTGCCGGGCGCACCATCGACTTCCGCACCATCGAGGCCGAGTCGCACCCCACCTTGTTCGAGATGGGCATGGCCTTCCTCAACCGCGACGGCGATCGCGAGTTCGGCTTCGGCATCGACATGCTCCTCGCCGGGGTCCGGCGGCGCCTCGATCAGCGGGCGGGCTGAGCCGGCTGGCCGGAGCGTCCCGGCCGGGACCGGCCGACGCACGAGCGTCGTGGCGCCGGGGAGCGGCGCCGCCGGACGTCAGATCGTCGACGTGGGCGAGCCCGGCACGACCGACGGCCCGTCGTGGGGCTGGCCGTCGTGGTGGTGGTCGGCCCACACCTCCTCGACCGGCAGCTCGGCGTGGTGCCGGGCCGCCTCGCCGTCGATCATGATGCAGTTCCGCCCGGCCCGCTTGGCCTGGTACAGGGCGGCGTCGGCGACCGCGACCATCTCCGCGAACGAGGCACCCGAGGCGCTGTCGGTCAGCCCCCAGCTGGCGGTGAAGGGCACCGTCGGGCCCTCGGCCACCTCTTCGGCGAGGGACTCCTGCAGCCGCTCGAGCGCGGCCCGGGCCTCCAGGACGTTGGTCTCGGGCAGCACGACGATGAACTCCTCACCGCCGTACCGGGCGGGCAGGTCGTCGGGGCGCAGGTTGGCCCGCAGGCAGTCGGCGAACAGCTTGAGGGCGGTGTCGCCGGCCTCGTGCCCATAGGTGTCGTTGAGGTCCTTGAAGTGGTCGAGGTCGGCCATGGCCAGCGAGAAGGGCGTGCCGTCCTCGAGCAGGAGGGCGGTGCGCTCCTCCAGCGTCCGGCGGTTGGGGAGGGCGGTGAGCCCGTCGGTCGCGGCCTGGCGCTCGCGGTGCTCCGTGACCCGCATGGTCCCGAGCTGGCCGCCGGTCTCGGCCGCCAGCACCGTCAGCCGCTCGATCTGCGTGTGGCTGGGCGGGTGGCCGTCGGCGCCGGTCGTGTGCAGGACGCCGATCGCCCGACCCTTGAAGGCCACGGGGACGCAGACCGCCGAGCAGCTGCCCTCGGGGTGCTCGGGCAGCTTCGGGCAGACGTTGAGCATCCGGCTGCTCTCGTAGACCTGGGTCTGGGTGCGGCGGATGGCCGCGCACGCGCCGGGGGAGGACACCGGGCACTCGGGCGCTCCCACCGGTGACACCACCTGGCCCTTGCGCAGGCGGGTGTCGGAGCCGTCCACGAGCATGAGCTCGGCCTTGTAGTCGGGGATGACATCGGCCACGGCGCGGGCCACCGCGTCGAGCACCTCCCGGTCGTTCTCCGCGCCCTCGAGCGTCTCCTTCAGCGAGTTGCGGAACATCTGTCGCTCGCTCGACGCCCGGTGGTTGCGCTCGGCCTCCTCGAGCTGGGTGGTCTCGATCTGGATCTGGTGCGCCATCGGACGGAAGAGGCCGAAGATGCTGATCGCCGACACCGCGACCAGGCCGAGCACGAGCAACTGCATCGTGTCGCGCTGGGCCGCCAGCGCCTGGTCGACCTGGTCCTGGTAGAGCCCGACGGCGCTCGACAGGCCCTCGACCGTGCGGTTGCGGTTGGCGGTGATGCGCTCGATCTGCACCTGGCGCGACGCGGCCGTGCTCTCGCCGCCGCCGGCGAGGCTGGCCATGGCGGTGCCGGCCGCCTCGACCTCGCGCACCGATCGATCGAGGTCGCCCGAACCGGTGTAGAGGTCGGCCAGCTCGGGCGTCTGGGCGACCGACGGCAGCTGCAGCTCGGAGGCCCCGCGCTGGAGGCCCTCGTTCGTGCGCTTGAGGGCCGCGACCTCCTGCTGGAGGCGGGTGATCACCTGGATCTGGGCGTCGGCGGTGACACCGGCGGTGACGGCTCGATCGATGTCGGTCGACAGCTGGACGATGCGATCCACCCGGGCGAGCTGCTGGGCGGCGGCCTCCATCTGCCGGGCCCGCTGGTCGACCCGCTCGATGGCGACCCCCATTGCCACCCGGCCGGCGAGGAACAGCGCGACGAAGAGCGCGATCGAGATCGCGTAGCGGGCGGTGAAGCGCCGGGCCAGCGGCGTGCGGGCGCGCTCACCGTCGTTGCCGCCCGGCTGTCGCCCGAGAGCCGCCATCACCACTCCTTGCCTTCCCTTGGGGGAACCATCGGCAGGGTCCGCGGGCGAGTTGAGACGGCGGGAGCGGGCTGGGCCGACCGGCCCACCCGGACCGCTGGCGCGGCCCGGGCCCTCGACCGCCGTCCCAGCGGCCGCCGTCGGCCGGGTCCACCGCCGTCGGCCGGGTCCACCGCCATCGGCCGGGTCCACCGCCATCGGCCCAGCGGTAGGCTCCCGCCGTTCGGCCCACGTGCCCAGGGGGATGTCACAGCCATGAGCGAGCCCACCATCGAGGACTACTTCGTCGAGGACCGCACCTTCCCGCCGTCTGCGGAGTTCACGGCCCAGGCGCTCGTGACCGATCGCTCGCTGTACGACGAGGCCGCCGCCGACCTCGAGGCGTTCTGGGCCCGCCAGGCCCGGGAGCTGATCACCTGGTACGACGACTTCGACACCGTCCTCGAGTGGGACCTCCCCTTCGCCAGGTGGTTCGTCGGCGGGACCCTCAACGTCTCGTACAACTGCCTCGACCGCCACGTCGAGGCCGGCCGCGGCGACCGGGTCGCCTTCCACTGGGAGGGCGAGCCGGGCGACACCCGCACCATCACCTACGCCGACCTCCTCGACGAGGTGTCCCGCTTCGCGAACGTGCTCAAGGGCCTCGGTGTCGAACGGGGCGACCGCGTCGCCATCTACATGCCGATGATCCCCGAGCTGCCGGTCGCCATGCTCGCCTGCACCCGCATCGGGGCGGCCCACTCGGTGATCTTCGGCGGCTTCTCGCCCGACTCGATCATCGATCGGGTCAACGACGGCGAGGCCAAGGTCGTGGTGACCGCCGACGGCGGTTGGCGTCGAGGGGCGGTGTCGCCCCTCAAGCCCAACGTCGACGAGGCCGTGGTCCAGACGCCGTCGGTCTCCGCCGTGGTCGTGGTGCGCCGGGGCGAGAACGAGGTCGACATGGTCGCGGGGCGCGACCACTGGTACCACGAGCTCATGGCCGAGGCCTCGGCTGACTGCCCGCCCGAGCACATGGGCAGCGAGGACCTGCTGTACCTGCTCTACACCTCGGGGACCACCGCCAAGCCCAAGGGCATCATGCACACCACCGGTGGCTACCTCACGCAGGTGGCGTTCAGCCACAAGTACGTGTTCGACCTCCACCCCGAGCGCGACGTCTACTGGTGCGCGGCCGACATCGGCTGGGTGACCGGGCACAGCTACATCGTCTACGGGCCCCTGGCCAACGGGGCCACGTCGGTGATCTACGAGGGCACCCCCGACACCCCGGGGCGCGACCGCCTGTGGTCCATCGTCGAGCGCTACGGCGTCACCCAGCTGTACACGGCGCCCACGGCCATCCGCATGTTCATGAAGTGGGGCCACCAGGAGCCCGAGAAGCACGACCTCTCGTCGCTGCGGGTCCTCGGCTCGGTGGGCGAGCCCATCAACCCCGAGGCGTGGATGTGGTACCACCGCCACATCGGTGGCGAGCGGTGCCCCATCGTCGACACCTGGTGGCAGACGGAGACCGGCGGCCACATGGTCACGCCGCTGCCGGGTGTCATCGCCACGAAGCCGGGGTCGGCGACGGTGCCGCTGCCCGGCATCGTCGGCGAGGTGGTCGACGATCACGGCGAGCCGGTGGCCAAGGGCGGTGGCTACTGGACGATCACCAAGCCGTGGCCGGCGATGCTGCGGGGCATCTGGGGCGACCCCGATCGCTACGCGCAGACGTACTGGAGCCGCTTCGAAGGCCGCTACTTCGCCGGCGACGGCGCCAAGATCGACGACGACGGCTACATCTGGTTCCTCGGCCGGGTCGACGACGTCATGAACGTGTCGGGCCACCGCATCTCCACCACCGAGGTCGAGTCGGCACTGGTCGACCACCCGGCCGTGGCCGAGGCGGCGGTGGTCGGGGCCAACGACCCCGTCACCGGTCAGGCGATCGTCGGCTACGTCATCCTCAAGCAGAGCGCCGAGCCCTCCGAGCAGCTCGTCGAGGAGATCCGCCAGCACGTCGCCGTCAAGATCGGCCCGACGGCGCGGCCCAAGGCCGTGATCATCGTGCCCGACCTGCCCAAGACCCGCTCGGGCAAGATCATGCGCCGCCTGCTGCGCGACGTCGTCGAGGGCCGCGACCTGGGCGACACCACCACCTTGGCCGACGCCTCGGTCGTCTCCGAGATCCGCGACCGGGCCGCCGAGTCGCCCCAGGAGGACTGAGCGATCGCTGCCGGCCCCATCTTCGTCGAGCCCGACAACTGGCGGTGGCGAGGCGGCGAGGTGCCGCCCGGGCCCGCCGTCGTGTTCGACATGGACGGCGTGCTGAGCGACGCCGCCGGACGTCAGCACTTTCTCGAGTGGCCGTACCGCGACTGGGAGGCCTTCTTCCAGGCGTGCGGTGACGACCCCCTCATCGACGAGGTCGCCCGGCTCCTCGACGTCATCTCGGCCGAGCACCGGATCGTGCTCCTCACGGCCCGGCCGATCCGGGTCCAACCCCAGACGCTGGCCTGGCTCGACCGCTACGAGCTGCGGTGGGACCTGCTGATCATGCGCGACTACGGCGACTACGGCGCCTCGCGCGAGTTCAAGCGGCGGACCATCGCCGAGCTGCGCCACTTCGGGTTCGACCTGCAGCTGGCCTTCGAGGACGACCGCCGCAACCACGCCATGTTCCACGACGAGGGCGTGCCCTGCATCTACATCCACTCCGGCTACTACGACTGAGCCTCGGAGGGCCCGGAGGGCAGCCGAGCCGGCTGCTCAGTCGCGGAAGTTGGTGAACTGCAGCGGCAGGTCGAGGTCGGCCTCCTTGAGGGAGGCGATCACGGCCTGGAGGTCGTCGCGCTTCTTGCCCGTCACCCGGACCTGGTCGCCCTGGGTCTGGGACTGGATGCCCTTGAGGCCGAGGTCCTTGATGTGCTTGTTGATGACCTTGGCCTGGTCCGACGAGATGCCGGCCTGCAGCGACCCCACCTGGCGGGCCGTGCCGCCGGCGGCGTCCTCGACGCGCTCCCACGACAGGGCCTTGAGCGACACCTTGCGCTTGACCAGCTTCTCCTCGAGCACCTGGCGCACCGCGTTGAGGCGATCCTCGGACACCGAGTGCAGCTCGACCTTGGCGTCCTTCTCCTTCAGCTCGACGGTGGAGCCGGTGCCCTTGAAGTCGAAGCGCTGGCTCAGCTCGCGCGCCGCCTGGTCGACCGCGTTGCGGACCTCCTGCATGTCGACCTCGGACACGACGTCGAAGCTCGGCACGGGCGCTCCCTCCTCGGGCGGCCGGTGGGACCGGCCTCGATGGGGTCGGGGAGCAGCCGCCCCTCGACCTGGTGCCTCGCCGCCTGCTCGGGCGAGCAGGCGGCGAGTCCACGCTGGTGGGCCGGGGTGGATTCGAACCACCGTAGGCTGAGCCGACGGGTTTACAGCCCGTTCCCTTTGGCCACTCGGGCACCGACCCAACGGCCCCGGTGGGGCCGACCGGCACGATACTGCGCCGCCGGGGGCGGCCGAAACCCGATCGGGGCGCCTCACGCCCCGCCCGGGCCGGTCGGCCCGAGGAGGCGCTGCACCACCACCACGTCGAGCCAGCGACCGAACTTGCGGCCGACCTCGCGCTCGGTGCCGACGAGGTCGAAGCCGCACGACCGGTGCAGGGCGATCGAGGCGTCGTGGCCGCCCACGATCCGCCCGATCATGGTGTGGAAGCCGTGGTCGGTGGCCACGTCGACGAGCGCGCCGAGCAGCAGGCGGCCGACGCCCCGGCCCCGCTGGTCGGCGGCGATGTACACCGAGTCCTCGACGGTGGTGGCGTAGGCGGGGCGGTCGCGGTACGGCGAGAGCGACGCAAACCCGACCACCCGGTCGTCGGCGGGGTCGACCGCGACCAGCACGGCGTGGGCCCCGCCGCGGGCCTCCAACCAGGCCTCCTGCTCCGCCAGCGAGCGGGGGCGCAGGTCGAAGGTGACCGTCGAGGTCAGCACCGCCTCGTTGTAGATCGCGCGGATGGCCTCTGCGTCGGCCACCGTGGCGAGGCGCACCTCGGTCATGGGCCCATCTTCGCCGGTGGCGGCCCGGTCGGCGAGCACCCGGGCGACCGAGCGGCCACCCGCCGGCCGAGGACGACCGATGCCGGGGCGCGCCGGGAGGGCCACCCCGGCTGGGTGGCCCTCCCGGCGGTCCCGGAGCACGTCGCCGCCCGAGTGGCAAGGCGGCGGGATGGCTCAGGCGGCGACGTGCCGGGAACGACGTCGACCGTCGCGGGGCTGTTCGCCCGAGGCGGCGGCCGGAGCGGGTTCGACCAGGCCGAACAGGCCGGTGCCGCGCCGGGCCCGGGCCCAGGCGGCGACGTCCGCATCGGCGGTCAGGTAGATGACCTGCTGCTCGGCGGCGGCCTCGAGGAGGCCGTCGAGCAGCTCGTCCTTGACGCTGCTGGGCAGGCCGGCCAGGGCGTCGTCGACGAAGGTGGGGAAGCTCTCGCCCCCGGCACCGAGCACGCGGGTGCGGGCGAGGTGCTGCTGGAGGGCGCTGCCGACCTCGGCGGCGGTGACCTCCTCGGCGGGCAGGTGCAGCGCCATCGAGCCGGTGGCCCCCACGGCGTCGCGCAGCCGGGCGTGGACCAGCTCGACCTCGCGCTTGTGGTCGAGCGCCCAGGCGACGGGGACATCGCCCACGAGCAGCTGCCACTCGGCCATCGCGGCCCGGTGGTCCTCGGCGGCGCGCAGCAGGGTCCGGCGCTGGTGGTCGCTCGCCAGCAGGCCGTTCACCCGGTTGATCTGGAAGGAGAGGTAGGAGTGGGCGCCGGCAGCGGCGAGCGCCTCGGCCTCCCGGCGCCGGGCGGCGACCATGGTGCGCCAGTAGCGGGCGGAGTAGCCGCCGGCGACCATGGCGGCCAGCAGGAGGGGGACAGCGACGAGCGGACCCACGAAGACGATGCCGGGCACCGCCAGGATGACGGCGGCGGCGGCGGCGAGGAAGAGCTTCGAGCGGACCCGCTCGAGGTCGGCCTCGGCCCGCTCGAGCTCGTGGTGGCGACGCTCGATCTCCTGGTAGAGCGCGGCGTCCTCGGGGCTCGACCCGGCGTCCTCGGCCGCCTCGTTGAGCACCCGCTCCCGGTCCTGGACCTTGAGCGCCACGTCCCAGAGCCGACCCGGGTCGACGTGGGCGAGGGCCTGGAGGTAGGCCTCGCGCTGGGACTTGGTGGTGAGGGCGGCGGCGTCGACCCGCATCGCCCGCCGGGCGCCGGCGACGTCGAGGCCGGCCCGCTCCAGCAGGTTGACCCGTCCGTCGGCGCCGGTGAACGACGCCGTGACGTCGACCGCCCGGTCGACGTCGACGACGCGGTGCGGTGCCCCTGCTGGCCGGAAGATGGCGTACCTGCCCCCGGCGTCGGAGCGGACCTCCAGGTGGACGCCCGACCGGCCACTGCTCAGGGCGCCGATCAGCTCGTGCTCGAGCCCGTCGCGCTCGAGCCCGCCGACGCCGGCGATGACCGTCAGTCGTTCGTGGAGGTCGAGGGTGAACGTGTCGCCCCCGGCCTCGATGACCAGCCTCTCGAAGTGCACGTTCGCGGCATCGGCGCGCGCCGGGGCCGACTTGAGCCAAAAGGCCCAGTCCCTGGGTCGACCGGCCCAGGTGATGCTGCACACCGCGTGCAACGGGGGCCGGGGGCGGAGGCGCCCGGCCGCGGTGTCGGGCGCGGTCGCGCCATCCCCCGGGGATCGGGTTGGGACGCCCGGGACCCACGTGGCATGATGGTCCGCCGTTGCCCAGGGCCCTGTGCCCCGGGGGCACGCCCCCTTAGCTCAGTCGGCAGAGCGTTTCCATGGTAAGGAAAAGGTCGTCAGTTCGATTCTGACAGGGGGCTCTCGGGTCCGCCCCGCCGAGCGGGCCGGGCCACCGGGCGGCGTAGCTCAGTTGGTCAGAGCACTCGGCTCATAATCGAGTTGTCGTCGGTTCAAGTCCGACCGCCGCCACCAGGGCACCCGAGCCACGGGCGCCTCCACCCACCACACCAAACCCAGACCCGGTCAGGAGAGTTCCGATGGCGCGTGAGAAGTTCGAGCGGACCAAGCCCCATGCGAATGTGGGGACGATGGGCCACATCGATCATGGCAAGACCACGCTGACCGCGGCGATCACGAAGGTGTTGGCCGATCAGGATCCGTCGTCGACGGCGTTCACGGAGTTCGCTGACATCGACAAGGCGCCTGAGGAGCGGGAGCGGGGGATCACGATCAACATCTCCCATGTGGAGTATGAGACGGCGAACCGGCACTACGCGCATGTGGACATGCCGGGGCACGCGGATTACATCAAGAACATGATCACGGGTGCGGCCCAGGTGGATGGGGCGATCTTGGTGGTGTCGGCGGCTGATGGTCCGATGCCCCAGACCCGTGAGCACGTGTTGTTGGCTCGTCAGGTGGGTGTGCCGGCGATCGTGGTGGCGTTGAACAAGGTCGACATGGTCGATGACGAGGAGCTGTTGGACCTGGTGGAGCTGGAGGTCCGGGAGCTGTTGAACGAGTACGAGTTCCCTGGTGATGATGTGCCGGTGGTGAAGGTGTCGGCGTTGAAGGCCCTGGAGGGTGACGCTGATGCGAAGGCGCAGATCTTGGAGCTGATGGAGCAGGTCGACAGCTACATCCCCCAGCCTGAGCGTGATCTGGACAAGCCGTTCTTGATGCCGATCGAGGATGTGTTCTCGATCACGGGTCGGGGCACGGTGGTGACGGGTCGTGTGGAGCAGGGTCAGGTCTCGGTGGGTGATGAGATCGAGATCGTGGGGATCCGGCCGACGCAGAAGACGACGTGCACGGGTGTGGAGATGTTCCGCAAGCTGCTCGATTCGGGGCAGGCGGGTGACAACATCGGTGCGTTGTTGCGGGGCACGAAGAAGGAGGAGGTGGAGCGGGGTCAGGTGTTGGCGGCGCCGGGGAGCATCACGCCGCACACCGAGTTCGAGGCGCAGGTGTATGTGTTGACCAAGGAGGAGGGTGGTCGTCACAAGCCGTTCTTCTCGAACTATCGGCCGCAGTTCTACTTCCGGACGACGGATGTGACGGGCACGATCGAGCTGCCGGAGGGCACCGAGATGTGCATGCCGGGGGACAACACGGCGATGAAGGTGACGTTGATCGCGCCGATCGCGATGGATGAGGGTCTTCGGTTCGCGATCCGTGAGGGTGGTCGGACCGTGGGCGCGGGTCGGGTCGTCAAGATCATCAAGTGACCCGCCGGTCGGACCGCCGACCGGATGGACGAAGTGACGGACACGAAGCGAAGCGAGCTGAACCATGGCCAGGAACGAGAAGCGCATCGCGGTCACCCTCGAGTGCACCGAGTGCAAGCGCCGCAACTACATCACGATGAAGAACAAGATCAACGATCGTGAGCGGATCGAGCTGAGCAAGTACTGCAAGTGGGACCGCAAGCACACGGTCCACAAGGAGACGCGCTGACCCCCCGACGGGTCACCACGGCCAGCGACGACCGGGCCTCGGGCCCGGTCGTGCCGCGTCCGGGAGCAGCCACCGCATGCCGCGGTCGTTGCGCTGCCCACCGTCGTCACGCGATCGTCATGGGGTCAGAGGTAACCCAGCAGCAGGGGAGCGAGGTCCGAAGCCGGTGATGCCAGAGGAAGTGGCAGCGTTGGTCGCCCGGGCGAAGGGCGGCGACCGCGACGCCTTCGACGAGCTGGTGCGCGCGACGTACGCCGAGAGCTACACGCTCGCCTTCCGGCTCACCGGGAACGAGGAGGACGCGCGCGACGTGGTGCAGGAGTCGTACCTGCGGGCCTATCGGGGCCTGAAGCGGTTCCGGGGTGACGCCCAGTTCACGACGTGGCTGTACCGGATCACGGCCAACTGCGCCTCGACGCACCTCGGCCGCCGGGCCAAGCACCACCACGAGGAGCTGTCCGACGACCTCGAGCTCGACGACGTGCCGGTGGGCCACCACCCCGAGGCCAACGTCGAGAACCAGGCCCTGCGCGATCGGCTGCAGGCCTCCCTGCGCCGGCTGCCGCCCCGGCTCCGCTCCGTCGTCGTGCTCCGCGACGTCTACGACCTGCCCCACGAGGCCATCGCCGCCGAGCTCGGCATCTCCGAGTCGGCGGCCAAGGTGCGCCTCCACCGGGCCCGCAAGCGCCTCCGGGAGGACCTGTTCCCCCTGGCCGGAGACGAGGACCGCGCCCGTGCGGTGTGACCAGGTCGCCGACCAGCTCTCGAGCGCGGCCGAGGGCACGGTGCTGCTCGACGGCGCGGCCCGCCGCCACGTCGAGCACTGCTTGCGGTGCCAGGCCGAGCTGGTCCAGTACCGCAAGCTCCTGCGCGCCCTGCACGCCATGCGCACCGAGGTGCTCCAGCCGGCGCCCGGACTGCTGCCCGAGATCCTCGTCGCCCTCGAGGAGGCCGGCGAGCGGTCGGCCCTGCGCGCCGTGATCACCGGCCGGCGGGCCGCCTACCTCGGTGGCGTGGCCGCGGCCGCCGCCGGCGCCGTGGGTGGCGCCATCGTCATCGCCTCCCGCACCCGGCGCCACCTCGCCAGCTGACGCCGGCCGGGGGAGGCGTCGTGCCGGGCTCGGCGCGTCGGCCCCGGCAACCGATTGTTCCCGGCCGAGCCGCCGTCCTAGGCTGGTCCGCTGCCGTCCGAGGTCGGGGTCCGAGGGCGGTTTGCTATCCTGCCTCGCGGCAGGCCCACCCCCTAGGGCAGTAGCTCAACTGGTAGAGCACCGGTCTCCAAAACCGGCGGTTGGGGGTTCGAGTCCCTCCTGCCCTGCACCTGTCGACTCCCCACCGAGGGCACCGCCATGGCCATGAACCGAGAGATGAAGCGGATGCTCCAGAAGCAGGGGGAGGTCGGCGCGGACGGCGAGCCGGTCCGCAAGCAGCGCTCGGCGCAACGGGCTCCGGCCCCCAAGAAGGCGGGCAGCCAGGAGAAGGACGCCCACCTGTTCAGCCGCCAGGGCATCCGGGAGGTGCGGGCCGAGCTGCGCAAGGTCGTGTGGCCGACCCGGGCCGAGACCATCAACTACTCGATCATCACGCTCGTCACCCTGGTCCTCGTGACCACCCTGATCTTCTGCATCGACTGGGTGTTCTCCAAGGGCGTGCTGTTCCTCTTCCAACGATGACTTCCTTCATGACCGACCCCACCCCCGCCCCCGAGCCGACCGGCGACGCCGACGACGCGGCCGAGGAGGCCGCCGACGCCGAGCTGGCCTACGACGCCGAGGTCGCCCTCGTCGACGCCGAGGCGCCCGCCGAGCTGCTGGTCGACGAGGCCGAGGCGGCGGCCGATGACCCCGAGGCGGCGGCCGCCGAGCCCGACGTCGCCGTGGTCGACGAGGACGAGCTGCTCGAGCCCGCCCCGGTCGACAACCCCTGGCGCCGCCCGGGCCGTTGGTACGTCGTCCACACCCAGTCGGGCTACGAGAAGAAGGTCAAGCAGAACCTGGAGGCCCGCACCTCCTCCATGAACATGGAGGAGCGCATCCACGAGGTCGTCATCCCGATGGAGGACGTCGTGGAGTTCAAGAGCGGCAAGAAGCAGGTCGTCCAGAAGAAGATGTTCCCCGGGTACCTGCTCGTGCGGTGCGAGCTCGACGACGACTCGTGGTACGTGATCCGCAACACCCCCGGCGTCACCGGGTTCGTCGGCCAGGGCGCCAAGCCCTCGCCGCTTCCCCGCCGCGACGTCGAGACCTTCCTGCAGGTCAAGACCGGCGACGAGGCCGAGGCGCCCCGCAAGGGCAAGCCCCGCCTCGAGTACGAGGTCGGTGAGACGGTCCGGGTCAAGGAAGGACCCTTCGCCGACTTCTCCGGCCAGATCGTCGAGATCAACGAGGACCAGCTCAAGGTCAAGGTGCTGGTCAACATCTTCGGCCGCGAGACCCCGGTCGAGCTCGAGTTCTCCCAGGTCGCCAAGCTGTAGCGGTCGCTCCGGCCGGCCCGATCGCCGGCCGCGCCCCCGGCGCCCGGATGGCCGAGTTGTCACCCGGGCCACCGGGGGACCAAACTGCTACGTCCCCGAATCGCCCCCTCGCGCCGAAGCCGGCGCGCCGAGCCGAGGCAGTGCCATGGCCAAGAAGAAGGTTGCCGCCATCGTCAAGATCCAGATCCCCGCGGGCGGTGCCACCCCGGCGCCCCCGGTGGGCACCGCGCTCGGTCCGCACGGTGTGGCGATCATGGACTTCTGCAAGGCCTACAACGAGAAGACCGAGGCCCAGCGGGGCACGATCGTCCCCGTCGAGATCACGATCTACGAGGACCGGTCCTTCGACTTCATCCTGAAGACCCCGCCCACCTCGGTGCTGGTCAAGCAGGCCGCCGGCATCGACAAGGGCTCGCAGACCACCGGCCGCTCGGACGCCGGCACCATCACCGAGGCCCAGCTGGCCGAGATCGCGCAGGTCAAGCTGCCCGACCTCAACGCCAACGACCTCGACGCCGCCAAGGCCCAGGTGGCCGGCACCGCCCGGTCCATGGGCGTCACCGTCGTCTGACCCCCGGCGGCACCGCCGCCACCCGGACCGGGAGCACCTCGCCCGGCCGGGTCACCATCGCACCCCACCCGGGTGCCCGACCGAGGGAGCCACCATGGCGAAGCACGGCAAGAAGTACACCGACGCGGCCAAGCGGTTCGACGTCCAGGCCCTCCACGGCGTCCCCGAGGCGGTCGACCTGGTGAAGAACCTGGCCTCCGCCACCTTCGACGAGAGCATCGATGTGGCCGTCCGGCTCGGCGTCGATCCCCGGAAGGCCGACCAGATCGTGCGCGGCACCGTGGCCCTGCCCTCGGGCACCGGCAAGGACGTGCGGGTGGCCGTGTTCGCCGCCGGCGACGCCGCCGCCGCGGCCAAGGAGGCCGGGGCCGACCTCGTCGGCGCCGACGACCTGCTGGCCGAGGTCGAGGGCGGCATGCTCGACTTCGACATCGCCATCGCCACGCCCGACCTCATGCCCCAGGTGGGCAAGCTCGGCCGGGTCCTCGGCCCGCGCGGCCTGATGCCCAACCCGAAGACGGGCACGGTGACCACCGACGTGGGCAAGGCCGTGACCGACTTCAAGGGCGGCAAGGTCGAGTACCGCACCGACCGCTACGGCAACGTCCACGTGCCGGTGGGCAAGGCCAGCTTCACCGCCGCCGCCCTGACCGCCAACCTCACGGCCGTCCTCGAGGAGCTCGAGCGGGCCAAGCCGGCCTCGGCCAAGGGCCGCTACTTCAAGAAGATCGTGCTGTCGTCCACGATGGGCCCCGGCGTGCGGATCGACACCGCCCGCCTCGGCGCCGATCGCATCGCCGCCGAGGCCTGATCGGCTGCGGGGTCGACCGCGCCGCCGGGCAACCGGCTTGGGCTCGGCCGGCTCGCTCCGCTAGCGTTGCCAGGTCCCTCCTCCGGGTGGGGCGCACAACCGAGACAGATCTGCTCGCCGAAGACCTCCGGTGCTCCCCTCGGGGAAGCCAATGGGCACCCGCCCGCCGGACGAGGCGGACTCCTCCGACCGTGTCAGGGGCGTTCGCTCGCGCGAGCGCCCTGCGTCGTTCCCGGCGCAGGTCCACCACGTGCCGCCGACCGGCGGCACCCGGACATGACGAGAGGAGGTGCGATGGAGAACCCCCGACCCGAGAAGGTCGCGGTGGTCACCGAGGTCCGCGAGCGGCTCAGCGGCGCCAGCGCGGCGCTGCTCACCGAGTACCGCGGGCTCAACGTGGCCGACATGCAGGCGCTGCGGCGCTCGCTGCGCGAAGCCGGTGGCGAGTACTCGATCTACAAGAACACGCTCGTGCGCTTCGCCGCGAACGAGCTCGGGCTCGCGATCGACGAGCTGCTGACGGGGCCGACCGCCATCGCCTTCGTCCCCGCCGACGGCGAGGGCGACCCGGTGAACGTGGCGAAGGCCCTCAAGGAGTTCGCCAAGGGCAACCCCAACCTGGTGGTCAAGGGCGGTGTGCTGGGCGACAAGGTGCTGTCGGCCGACGAGGCCAAGGCGCTCGCCGAGGTGGCACCGCGCGAGGTGCTGCTGGCCCAGCTGGCCGGTGCCATGGCCGCACCGATGCAGCAGTTCGCCGGACTGCTCCAGGCCCTGCCCCGCAACCTGGCCTACGGCCTGCAGGCCCTGATCGACCAGGGCGGAGCGCCCGGTGCACCCGCCGCGCCCGCCGACACCCCCGCCGACGCCGACGAGGCTCCCGCCGAGGCCGAGGCATCCGACGCACCCCAGAACGACACCCCGGTGGCCACCGCCGCCGACGAGACCCCGGCGGCCGAGGCCGCCGACACCCCGGAGGAGAGCTGAACCATGGCCACCAAGGACGAGATCCTCGACGCCATCGCCAACATGACCGTCCTCGAGCTCAGCGAGCTGCTGAAGGACTTCGAGGAGCGCTTCGGCGTGACCGCCGCCGCCCCGGTGGCCGTCGCCGCTGCGGCGCCGGCCGGTGGTGGTGGCGGTGACGCCGCCGCCGCCGAGGAGCAGACCGAGTTCGACGTCGTGCTGACCGCGGCCGGCGACAAGAAGATCCAGGTCATCAAGGAGGTGCGCGCCCTCACCAGCCTCGGTCTCAAGGAGGCCAAGGACCTGGTGGACGGCGCCCCCAAGCCCGTGCTCGAGAAGGTGTCCAAGGAGGACGCCGAGAAGGCCAAGGAGGCCATCGAGGGTGCCGGCGGCACCGTCGAGCTCAAGTAGTCCCGTCGCCCGACACGGGCGTCACGACGTGCGACCGGCCACGGGCATCGCCCGTGGCCGGTCCGCGTCCGGGCCCCGACGGCCCTCCGGCGCGCACCGGTCGCTCCCGTCGGCCATGATGGTCGCCCCGAGACACCGATCGCGGCGGCGGCGCCACGGTCCGGCTCCGAGCCGCCCGACGCCGCCGGCCGCCTGCCGAGAGGAGCCCTGGTGGCCCGAGCGACGCTCACCGACGTGCCCGGCATCGGACCGGTGGCGCTGGGCGCGCTGGCCGAGGTGGGCATCACCACCGTCGGCCAGCTGGCCCGCGCCTCGGTCGACCGGATCGCCGGCGTCAACGGCTTCGGCCCCCACAAGGCCGCTGCCGCCAAGCTGGCGGCCGAGTCGCTGCTCGTCGGCGACGTCGCCGACGGGCGGGCCCGGGCCGCTCGCTCCGCCGGCACGGCGAAGAAGGCCGGCACGGCGAAGAAGGCCGGCCCGGCGAAGAAGGCCGGCACGGCGAAGACGACCGGCACGGCGAAGACGACCGGCACGGCGAAGACGACCGGCACGGCGAAGACGACCGGCACGGCGAAGACGACCGGCACGGCGAAGACGACCGGCACGGCGAAGAAGGCCACGGCGCGCCAGGCTGCCGCCAGGAAGGCGGCACCGGCGATGGGGGCCGCCGCCGGAGCGGCCGCCGCCGAGGGGACGACCGAGGCGGCCTCGCCGCCACCGGGGGACGGCACCGCGACCCGCAAGGGCCGGGGCACGGGGAAGAAGCAGAGAAAGGAGGGGAAGATGGCCAAGAAGAAGAAGGGCAAGAAGAAGGACAAGAAGAAGAAGGGCAAGAAGGGCAAGAAGAAGTAGCCCGCCCAGATCGACGCGACGGGGGCCTGCGGGCCCCCGTCGCCGCGTCCGGGCCTCGCGTCCCCGGCCGGCCGGGCCCGCGGCGGGCTCGAGGCGGGCCCGAGGGCGCACCCGGGTCTCGGGAGGCGCTCGGGTGGTCTTCGGGCCCGGGTGGGGCAGCCCGGGACCTCCGGCCGGTTCGGGGCGAGAACCCTTGACCGACGGGCTCCTCGCGCGTACGGTGCCAGGCAATCTGAACGGGGCAGAAGTGGTTGATCCCCCGGCTCAGGGCCTCCCGCGGCGCGAGCACCGCGATGGGGGTTGCCTCGCTGCGCGTCCGCGCCTAGGCTGCCACGTTGCCGTGCTCGCCTGTCCGCCGCCATCGACCCCTGGTCGATGATGTTGCGCGCCCAGGCCCGGTTGCTGCGCACCCGACCTTCTGCCCTCGAGGAGTGATCCCTTGGCTGCTCGCCCCGCCATCCGGGACCGGTATTCGTTCGCGAACCTCGAGGAGGTCCTCGAGCTGCCCGACCTCATCGCCATCCAGCGTGAGTCGTTCCACTGGTTCTTGAACCAGGGCCTCGCCGAGACCTTCCGAGACATCTCCCCCATCAAGGACTTCACCGAGACGCTGCAGCTCGAGCTGGAGTTCGACCCCGACGACGAGGACCTGCGCCCGCCGCCGAAGTTCTCGGTGGAGGAGTGCAAGGAGAAGGACATGACCTTCTCCGCCCCGATCTTCGTCCGGGCCCGCTTCATGAACGCCACCACCGGCGAGATCAAGGAGCAGACGGTCTTCATGGGGGACTTCCCGATGATGACCGACAAGGGCACGTTCATCATCAACGGCACCGAGCGCGTCGTGGTGTCCCAGCTGGTCCGCTCCCCGGGCGTCATCTTCCAGCCGGGCGAGCGGTTCCGCCTGCGGAACCTGCAGAAGCACCAGCTGGTCACCGGCACCATCCACCCCTACCGCGGCGAGTGGCTCGAGTTCGACGTCGAGCAGAAGCCCGGCAAGGACGTCACCGCCGGCGCCCGCGTCGCCCGCAAGCGCCGCCTGAGCCTGTTCGTGCTGCTGCGGGCCCTCGGCTACGACGAGGAGAACGCCCCCGGCTTCCTCGACCGCCTCGTCTCGCACTTCAGCTTCCTCGAGGGCCAGTGGGAGAAGGACAAGGAGATCGCCCCCACCCAGGACGAGGCGCTCCTCGAGATCTACAAGCGCGCTCGCCCCGGTGAGCCGCCGTCGGTCGAGTCGGCCAAGGCCTACTTCCGCAACGCCTTCTTCGAGAACCGCCGCTACGACCTGTCCCGGGTCGGCCGCTACAAGCTCAACCGCAAGCTCGGCCCCGAGATCGACAAGATCGAGAAGCTGTTCGGCGTCGAGCTCGAGAAGCCCGAGCCCGACCAGCCGGTGCTGGCCCCCTCCGAGGTCCTCGCCGCGGCCACCTACATGCTCCACCTGATGACCCAGGAGCCCGGGTACCGCCTGGACGACCAGGACCACTTCGCCAACCGCCGCATCCGCTCGGTGGGCGAGCTCATCCAGAACCAGGTCCGCATCGGCCTGTCCCGCATGGAGCGGGTCGTCCGCGAGCGCATGACCACCCAGGACGTCGAGGCGATCACGCCCCAGACGCTCATCAACATCCGGCCGGTGGTCGCCGCCATCAAGGAGTTCTTCGGCACCAGCCAGCTGTCGCAGTTCATGGACCAGGTGAACCCGCTGTCGGGCCTCACCCACCGCCGCCGCCTCTCGGCGCTCGGCCCGGGTGGCCTGTCCCGCGAGCGCGCCGGCTTCGAGGTCCGCGACGTGCACTTCAGCCACTACGGCCGGATGTGCCCCATCGAGACGCCCGAGGGTCCCAACATCGGCCTCATCGGCGCCCTGGCCACCTTTGCCCGGGTCAACGAGTTCGGCTTCATCGAGTCGCCGTACCGCGTCGTGCGCAAGGGCAAGGTCACCGACGAGATCGTGTACCTCACCGCCGACGAGGAGGAGGAGTACGTCGTCGCCCAGGCCAACGTGCCGCTGAAGGCCGACGGCACCTTCGCCGAGCAGCGCATCCTCGTGCGCCGCTCCCCCCAGGCGGCGACCCTCGGCGAGCTCAAGCTCCAGCTCGAGCGCGACGTCTTCTTCGGTGCCACCACCGAGATCTCGGCGGTCGCCCCCGAAGAGGTCCAGCTGATGGACGTCTCGCCCAAGCAGATCGTCTCGGTCGCCACCGCCCTCATCCCGTTCCTCGAGCACGACGACGCCAACCGGGCGCTCATGGGCGCCAACATGCAGCGCCAGGCCGTGCCGCTGCTGCGGGCCGAGGCGCCCTACATCGGCACCGGCATCGAGGCCCGCGCCGCCCGCGACGCGGCCGACATGATCCTGGCCGAGGACGACGGCGAGGTCGTCGAGGTCGACGGCACCGCCATCGTGGTCCAGTACAAGTCGCTCGGCCGCAAGGTCTACCGGCTCTTGAAGTTCGAGCGCTCGAACCAGGACACCTGCATCAACCAGAAGGCGCGGGTGCGCCAGGGCGACAAGCTGAAGAAGGGCGACATCCTCGCCGACGGCCCGTCCACCGACAACGGCGAGCTGGCGCTCGGCAAGAACCTCGTCGTGGCCCTGCTCCCGTGGGAGGGCTACAACTTCGAGGACGCCATCATCCTGTCCGAGCGCCTCGTCAAGGACGACGTGCTCACGTCGATCCACATCCACGAGCACGAGATCGACGCCCGCGACACCAAGCTCGGCCCCGAGGAGATCACCCGGGACATCCCGAACCTCTCCGAGGAGATCCTCGCCGACCTCGACGAGCGCGGCATCATCCGCGTCGGCGCCGAGGTCGACGCCGGCGACGTGCTGGTCGGCAAGGTCACGCCCAAGGGCGAGACCGAGCTCACCCCCGAGGAGCGCCTCCTGCGGGCGATCTTCGGCGAGAAGGCCCGCGAGGTGCGCGACACCTCGCTGAAGGTGCCCCACGGCGAGAGCGGCAAGGTCATCGACGTCAAGGTGTTCAGCCGCGACGAGAGCCACGAGCTGCCGCCTGGCGTCAACCAGCTGGTGCGGGTCTACGTGGCCCAGAAGCGCAAGATCAGCGTGGGCGACAAGCTCGCCGGTCGCCACGGCAACAAGGGCGTCGTGTCCAAGATCAACCCGATCGAGGACATGCCCTTCCTCGCCGACGGCACCCCGGTCGACATCATCCTCAACCCGCTCGGCGTCCCCTCCCGCATGAACGTGGGCCAGGTGCTCGAGGCGCACCTCGGGTACGCCGCCCGCTGGGGGTGGACCATCGACGGGAAGCGCACCGGCGACGAGCCGAACCCGAACACGATCAGCAAGACCCGGCCGACCACGCCGCCGGCCCAGCTGATCGCCACCCCGGTGTTCGACGGCGCCCACTGGGACGAGGTCGACGAGGCGGGCAAGCACCCGACCATCCAGAAGATCCTCGAGAACCTCAACCCCGAGGCCCCGGGCACCGAGTACGGCGACGGTGGCCGCCTGATCCAGTCCGACGGCAAGACCACGCTGTTCAACGGACGCACCGGCGAGGCCTACGACAACCCGGTCACCGTGGGCGTCATGTACATCCTGAAGCTGGCCCACCTGGTCGACGACAAGATCCACGCCCGGTCGACCGGCCCGTACTCGATGATCACGCAGCAGCCCCTGGGCGGCAAGGCGCAGTTCGGTGGCCAGCGCTTCGGCGAGATGGAGGTGTGGGCCCTCGAGGCCTACGGCGCCGCCTACTGCCTGCAGGAGCTGCTCACCATCAAGTCCGACGACGTCCTCGGCCGGGTCAAGGTCTACGAGGCGATCGTCAAGGGCGAGAACATCCCCGAGCCCGGCATCCCCGAGAGCTTCAAGGTGCTCATCAAGGAGATGCAGGCGCTGTGCCTGAACGTCGAGGTCCTCTCGGTCACCGGTGACGAGATCGAGATGCGCGAGCTCGACGAGGACATCTTCCGCACGGCCGAGGAGCTCGGCATCGACCTCTCCCGCCCCGAACGGGGCAGTGACGAGGAAGATGCCCGCCGGGCCGAGCGCAGCTGACGACAACGCGGAACACGGAACGAGGAACGAACGACACCATGCTCGACGTCAACAACTTCGATCAGCTCCGCATCGGTCTGGCCACGGCGGACTCGATCCGCATGTGGTCCAACGGCGAGGTCAAGAAGCCCGAGACCATCAACTACCGCACGCTCAAGCCCGAGAAGGACGGCCTCTTCTGCGAGAAGATCTTCGGCCCGACCAAGGACTGGGAGTGCTACTGCGGCAAGTACAAGCGCGTCCGCTTCAAGGGCATCATCTGCGAGCGGTGCGGCGTCGAGGTCACCCGCTCGAAGGTGCGCCGCGAGCGCATGGGCCACATCGAGCTGGCTGCGCCGGTGGTTCACATCTGGTACCTGCGCGGCACGCGCTCGTGGCTGGCCTACCTGCTCATGGGCACCGAGGCCCGTGAGGAGCTGAAGGCCAAGCAGCTCGAGAAGGTCATCTACTTCGCCGCCAACCTGGTCACCTGGGTCGACGAGGAGAAGCGCCACGAGGACCTCGCCAACCTCGAGGCCGAGTACCTCGGCGAGCGCGAGGCCATCGAGAAGGACCTCGAGCTCGAGCTGGCCCGGCGCCACGAGGAGCTCGAGGCCGAGATCGAGGGCCTCGAGAAGGAGGGCGCCAAGGACTCCGAGGTGAAGGCCCGCCAGCGGGCCGCCGAGAAGGACCTCGCCGCCATCCGCGAGCGCTTCGACATCGAGCTCGACGTGCTGCAGCGGGCCTGGGACGAGTTCAAGGACCTGTTCCCCCGCAAGATCATCGAAGACGAGATGCTGTGGCGCGAGCTCGCCGACCGCTACGGCGACTACTTCGAGGGCGGCATGGGCGCCGACGCCATCAAGCAGCTCATCGACCGCATCGACCTGGACGAGGAGGAGGAGAAGCTCCGGGCCCAGATCGATCCGGCCGAGGGCGTGCGCCCCCTGTCGGCCCAGCGCAAGCAGAAGGCCATCAAGCGGCTCAAGATCGTGTCGGCGTTCAACCGCCGCGACGAGCACGGCCGCCGGGTGAACGACCCGCGGGCCATGATCCTCGACGTCGTGCCGGTCATCCCGCCCGAGCTGCGCCCGATGGTCCAGCTCGACGGCGGCCGCTTCGCCACCTCCGACCTCAACGACCTGTACCGCCGGGTCATCAACCGGAACAACCGGCTCAAGCGCCTCCTCGACCTCGGGGCTCCCGAGATCATCGTCAACAACGAGAAGCGCATGCTGCAGGAGGCCGTCGACGCGCTGTTCGACAACGGCCGCCGCGGCCGGCCGGTCACCGGCCCGGGCAACCGCCCGCTCAAGTCGCTGTCCGACATGCTCAAGGGCAAGCAGGGCCGGTTCCGCCAGAACCTGCTCGGCAAGCGCGTCGACTACTCGGGCCGCTCGGTCATCGTGGTCGGCCCCACGCTCAAGCTGCACCAGTGCGGCCTGCCCAAGCTCATGGCGCTCGAGCTGTTCAAGCCCTTCGTCATGAAGAAGCTGGTCGACAACGAGCTGGCCCAGAACATCAAGTCGGCCAAGCGCATGGTCGAGCGTCGCCGCCCGCAGGTGTGGGACGTGCTCGAGGAGGTCATCAAGGAGCACCCGGTCCTGCTGAACCGGGCGCCCACGCTGCACCGCCTCGGCATCCAGGCCTTCGAGCCGGTCCTCGTCGAGGGCAAGGCCATCCAGATCCACCCGCTGGTCTGCCACGCCTTCAACGCCGACTTCGACGGCGACCAGATGGCCGTGCACCTGCCCCTGTCGGCCGAGGCCCAGGCCGAGAGCCGGGTGCTGATGCTGTCGGCCAACAACATGCTGTCGCCCGCCGACGGCCGGCCGCTCGTCACGCCCACCCAGGACATGGTGATCGGCGCCTACTACCTCACCGAGTCCCTCGACGGGGCCAAGGGCGAGGGTGGTGTGTTCAAGCACCTGCACCAGCTCGAGCGGGCCTACGAGTCGGGCGCGCTCGACCTGCACGCCATGATCACCTACCGGGTGCCCCAGCTCGTCGACACCCCGGCCAACGGCGCGGCGGCCACCTACCACCGCACCACCGCCGGCCGGGTGTTCTTCAACACGGCGCTGCCCGAGGGCTTCGGCTTCGTCAACGAGAAGGTCGACAAGAAGGTCATGGGTCGCATCGTCGACCACCTGGCGCGCGAGTACGACAAGGCCGACGCCGAGGCAGCGCTCGACGCCATGAAGGGCCTGTGCTTCCGGTTCGCCACCCGCTCGGGGCTCACCATCTCCGTCGACGACGTCAAGACGCCGACCGAGAAGAAGTCCATCCTCGACGGCCACGAGAAGGAGGCCGAGAAGGTCGAGACCCAGTTCCGGCGGGGCATCATCACCGATGGTGAGCGCCGCCAGAAGGAGGTCGAGATCTGGACCACCGCCACCGAGGAGGTCCGGTCGGCGATGGAGAAGGCGCTCAAGGCCGAGAAGTTCAACCCCATCGACATGATGGTCGGCTCGGGTGCCCGAGGGAACATGATGCAGGTCCGCCAGATCGCCGGCATGCGCGGCCTGGTGGCCAACCCCCGAGGCGACATGATCCCGCGGCCGATCAAGTCGAACTTCCGCGAGGGCCTGTCGATGCTCGAGTACTTCATCGCCACGCCCGGCGCCCGGAAGGGCCTGGTCGACACCGCCCTGCGGACGGCCGACTCGGGCTACCTGACCCGCCGGCTCGTCGACGTGGCCCAGGAGCTCATCATCAACGACGAGGACGTCTTCGGGCCTGGCCCCGACGGCAACCCGCGCCCCGTCCGCGGCATCTGGATCGACGAGGTCCAGCCCGACGCCCCGGGGCACCGCGCCTGGCTGGAGACCCGGCTGTACTCGCGGACCCTGGCCGACGACATCGAGGTGTCGGGCCCCGTGCCCACCTTCGACGACCGCGACGGCCAGCCCGGCGTCGAGGTCCTCGGCTGGGACCACGACCTCGGCGAGTGGAACGACCGGTTCCTGCCCGCCTCGGTGAAGGGCGACCAGGCCACCGTGACCCTGCCCCGCGGCACGGTGGTGCGCGACCGGGAGCTGGAGCTGCTGCGCGACGATCCGGCCGTCACCCGGGTCCGGGTGCTGTCCCCGCTCACCGACGACTCCGAGTTCGGCGTCTCGTCGGCGTGCTACGGCCTGTCGCTGGCCACCGGCCGGATGATCGAGCCCGGCGAGGCGGTCGGCGTCATCGCCGCCCAGTCCATCGGCGAGCCCGGCACCCAGCTCACCATGCGGACCTTCCACACGGGTGGCATCGCCGGCTCCGACATCGCCGGCGGCCTCCCCCGCGTCGTCGAGCTGTTCGAGGCCCGGTCGCCGAAGGGCAAGGCCACCCTCACCCGCACCTCGGGCGTCGTCCGCATCGTCGACGACGAGGGCAAGGGCCGCGTGGTGGCGGTCGTGGGCGATGACGGGGCCGAGGACGCCTACCCGGTCCCCAGCCTCGCCCGGCTCGACGTGACCGAGGGCCAGGAGGTGACCGCCGGCGATCCCATCATCGACGGTCCCCGCGACCCGAAGGAGCTGCTCGAGATCAAGGGCATCCGCGAGACCCAGCAGTACCTCGTGGGTGAGGTCCAGAAGGTGTACCGCGACCAGGGCGTGCCGATCCACGACAAGCACATCGAGCTCATCGTGCGGCAGATGACCCGGCGCATCGCGGTGCAGGAGGCCGGCGAGTCCGAGTTCCTGCCGGGCGAGCGGGTCGACACCCGCATCTACACCGACGTGAACCGGGCCCTGGTCACCGAGGGTCGCCAGCCCGCCGAGGGCCGTCCCGAGATCATGGGCATCACCAAGGCGTCGCTGGCCACCGACTCGTGGCTCTCGGCGGCCTCCTTCCAGGAGACCACCCGGGTGCTCACCGAGGCGGCGATCGAGTCCCGCAGCGACTCGCTGAAGGGCCTGAAGGAGAACATCATCATCGGCAAGCTGATCCCCGCCGGCACCGGCGTGGAGCGGTACCGCGACATCGCCGTCGAGGCGCCCGACTACCAGCCGATGGAGTTCTACTCGTCCGCCGACGACGAGCAGGACCTCGCCGCGTGGCTCGCCGGGCAGACCGACCTGGTCGCCGGCCAGGGCGACCTGGCCGGGATGGGCGACGAGGTGCCCGATGCCCAGGTCATCGACCTGCCCCGCAGCGACGAGGCCCTCGGCTCCTAGTCGCCGGCCCCCGCCGAGACGTTCGTTGGTGGCGCCCCTCGGGGCGCCACCGCCGCGTCCGGCCTCCGGTCCGGGCCGAGCAGCATCCGGTAGAGTCGGCCCGCACCGAGCCCGGGGGAGGGGTCGTCTGATGACCGTGGTCGTGCTGCTGCTCGTGTTCCTGGTCCTCGGTGCGCTGCTCGTCGGCGGGCTCCTCGCCGCGGGCCGCTCGCAGGGCGCCGAGAGCGAGATCATGCAGGCCGGCTTCACCGAGCCCGACGACGAGCGGCTGGTCGACATCGAGCGGGAGGTCGTGGCCCAGGTCGAGTCCGGGGTGGAGGGCCACGGCGAGGGTGCGCCCGAGCCCGCCGGCCCGCCGCCGGTCCCCGGCGCCCAGTGGGACGAGACCCATGCCAGCTGGATCGTCTGGGACGCGTCGGCGGGCGGCTGGGTGCCGGTCGCCGCGGGCACGTCCGAGGGCGCGGCGCCCGAGGGGACGGCGACTCCCGACGACGAGGCCTGAGCGCCGCTCCCACCCCGTCGGACGGGGGCGGTTTGCCGACCAGCGGGGACGGCCGATAGCCTCTCCCTTCGGCCTGCGCCCGGACCCGGCGCGCTGGCCCCGCCACGCGAACGTCGAAGAAAGGCCCGTCCGTGCCCACCATGCAGCAGCTGGTCCGAAAGGGCCGGCAGTCCAAGCCCACGAAGGGCAAGACGCCGGCGCTCAAGGGCGCCCCGCAGCGTCGGGGCGTGTGCACGCGCGTCTACACCACCACCCCCAAGAAGCCGAACTCCGCCCTGCGCAAGGTGGCCCGCGTCCGCCTGTCCAGCGGCATCGAGGTGACGGCCTACATCCCCGGCGAGGGCCACAACCTCCAGGAGCACTCCATCGTGCTGGTGCGTGGTGGGCGTGTGAAGGACCTCCCGGGCGTCCGCTACAAGATCATCCGAGGCACCCTCGACACGTCGGGCGTGCGCGACCGCAAGCAGGCCCGCAGCCGCTACGGCGCCAAGAAGGAGAGCTAGCCGTGCCCCGCAAGGGTCCCGCCCCCCGTCGTGAGCTGAGCCCCGACCCGATCTACCGGTCGGTCCTCGTCACCCAGATCGTCAACAAGGTCCTCGTGCGCGGCAAGCGCTCGACCGCCGAGCGGATCGTCTACGACGCCCTCGACATCATCAAGGACAAGACGGGCTCCGAGCCGATCGCCACGCTCAAGCGGGCCGTCGACAACGTGAAGCCCCAGCTCGAGGTGAAGTCCCGCCGCGTCGGTGGCGCCACCTACCAGGTCCCGGTCGAGGTGCGACCCCGCCGGGCCAACACCCTCGCCGTGCGCTGGATCGTCGGCTACTCGCGGCAGCGCCGGGAGAAGACCATGGCCGAGCGCCTGGCGAACGAGCTCCTCGATGCGTCCAACAGCGCCGGCGCCTCGGTGAAGCGCCGCGAGGACATGCACAAGATGGCCGAGTCCAACAAGGCCTTCGCCCACTACCGCTGGTGACCTCGCCGGTTCGGGTCCAGGCCCGAGCCGCCGTCCCAGACCCCACGGACGCGCCGCGCTGCGGCGCCCCTCACCGTTGACCTGATCCGCGAGCGAGACCGAGAGCACGAACATGGCCCGCCACCCACTCGAAAAGACCCGCAACATCGGGATCATGGCCCACATCGACGCGGGCAAGACCACCACGACCGAGCGGATCCTCTACTACACCGGCCGCAACTACAAGATCGGTGAGGTCCACGAGGGCGCCGCCACCATGGACTGGATGGTGCAGGAGCAGGAGCGCGGCATCACCATCACGTCGGCCGCCACCACCTGCTTCTGGGACGACCACCGCGTCAACATCATCGACACGCCCGGCCACGTCGACTTCACCGTCGAGGTCGAGCGCTCGCTGCGCGTGCTCGACGGGGCCGTCGCCGTGTTCGACGGCGTCGCCGGCGTCGAGCCCCAGACCGAGACGGTCTGGCGGCAGGCGAACAAGTACAACGTCCCCCGCATCTGCTTCGTCAACAAGATGGACCGCCTCGGCGCCGACTTCTACGCCGCCGTCGACTCCATCAAGGACCGCCTCGACTGCACGGTCGCCGTGGTGCAGCTGCCCATCGGCGCCGAGGGCCACTACAAGGGCGTGATCGACCTGGTCACCATGGATGCCCTGGTGTGGCTCGACGAGGAGCTCGGCGCCAAGTGGGAGGTCCAAGAGATCCCCGCCGACCTGCGCGACGACGCCGAGGCCTACCGGGCCGAGCTGATCGAGACGGTCGCCTCCACCGACGAGACGCTGCTCGAGAAGTTCGTCGGCGAGGAGGAGATCACCGTCGACGAGCTGCGCGCCGCCCTTCGCCGCGGCACCATCGCCGGCGACTTCGTGCCCGTCCTCAACGGCTCGGCCTTCAAGAACAAGGGCGTGCAGCCCCTGCTCGACGCCGTGGTGCTCTACCTGCCGTCACCGCTCGACGTGCCGGCCATCACCGGTCGCAACCTGAAGGGCGACGAGGAGCTCGAGCGCAAGGTCTCCGACAGCGAGCCCTTCTCGGCCCTGGCCTTCAAGATCATGACCGACCCGCACGTGGGCAAGCTCACGTACTTCCGGGTGTACTCCGGCACCCTCGACAAGGGCGGCCAGGTGCTCAACGCCCGCACCGGGTCCAAGGAGCGCCTCGGCCGGCTGCTCGAGATGCACGCCAACGACCGCCAGGACGTCGACAACATCTACGCCGGCGACATCGTGGCCGGCATCGGTCTGAAGAACACCAAGACCGGCGACACCCTCTGCGACCCGTCGGCCCCGATCGTGCTCGAGGAGCTCGAGTTCCCCGAGCCCGTCATCCACGTGGCCGTCGAGCCCAAGACCAAGGCCGACCAGGACAAGATGTCCAAGGCCCTCTACGCCCTCTCCGAGGAGGACCCGACCTTCCAGGTCCGCACCGACGAGGAGACCGGCCAGACCGTCATCTCCGGCATGGGCGAGCTGCACCTCGAGGTGCTCGTCGACCGCATGCTGCGCGAGTTCAAGGTCGACGCCACGGTCGGCAAGCCCCAGGTGGCCTACCGCGAGACCATCACCCAGAAGGTCGAGAAGCACACCTACACCCACAAGAAGCAGACGGGTGGCTCGGGCCAGTACGCCGAGGTGACGATCCAGGTCGACTCGACCGGTCCCGGTGGTGGCTACGAGTTCATCGACCAGATCACGGGTGGCCGCATCCCGAAGGAGTACATCCCCTCGGTCGACGCCGGCATCCAGGACGCCATGACCGCCGGCGTGCTCGCCGGGTACCCCACCGTGGACATCCGGGCCACGCTCATCGACGGGAAGTACCACGACGTCGACTCGTCGGAGATGGCCTTCAAGATCGCCGGCACGATGGCCTTCAAGGAGGCCGCCCGCAAGGCCAAGCCCGTCCTGCTCGAGCCGATCATGTCGGTCGAGGTCGTCACCCCCGAGGAGTACATGGGCGACGTCATGGGCGACCTCTCCTCCCGCCGCGGCAAGGTCGGCGGCATGGAGCAGCGTGGCAACAGCCAGGTCGTCCGGGCCCAGGTGCCCCTGTCGGAGATGTTCGGTTACGCTACCGACCTGCGGTCGCGGACCCAGGGTCGAGCCACGTACACCATGCAGTTCGACTCCTACCAGCAGATGCCTGCGACCGTGCAGGACGAGATCGTCACGCGCGTGCGCGGCGAGTAGCCCCTTCTTCCCCCTGCATCCACCCCCCCGAAAGGCTCAGGAGAGTTCCGATGGCGCGTGAGAAGTTCGAGCGGACCAAGCCCCATGCGAATGTGGGGACGATGGGCCACATCGATCATGGCAAGACCACGCTGACCGCGGCGATCACGAAGGTGTTGGCCGATCAGGATCCGTCGTCGACGGCGTTCACGGAGTTCGCTGACATCGACAAGGCGCCTGAGGAGCGGGAGCGGGGGATCACGATCAACATCTCCCATGTGGAGTATGAGACGGCGAACCGGCACTACGCGCATGTGGACATGCCGGGGCACGCGGATTACATCAAGAACATGATCACGGGTGCGGCCCAGGTGGATGGGGCGATCTTGGTGGTGTCGGCGGCTGATGGTCCGATGCCCCAGACCCGTGAGCACGTGTTGTTGGCTCGTCAGGTGGGTGTGCCGGCGATCGTGGTGGCGTTGAACAAGGTCGACATGGTCGATGACGAGGAGCTGTTGGACCTGGTGGAGCTGGAGGTCCGGGAGCTGTTGAACGAGTACGAGTTCCCTGGTGATGATGTGCCGGTGGTGAAGGTGTCGGCGTTGAAGGCCCTGGAGGGTGACGCTGATGCGAAGGCGCAGATCTTGGAGCTGATGGAGCAGGTCGACAGCTACATCCCCCAGCCTGAGCGTGATCTGGACAAGCCGTTCTTGATGCCGATCGAGGATGTGTTCTCGATCACGGGTCGGGGCACGGTGGTGACGGGTCGTGTGGAGCAGGGTCAGGTCTCGGTGGGTGATGAGATCGAGATCGTGGGGATCCGGCCGACGCAGAAGACGACGTGCACGGGTGTGGAGATGTTCCGCAAGCTGCTCGATTCGGGGCAGGCGGGTGACAACATCGGTGCGTTGTTGCGGGGCACGAAGAAGGAGGAGGTGGAGCGGGGTCAGGTGTTGGCGGCGCCGGGGAGCATCACGCCGCACACCGAGTTCGAGGCGCAGGTGTATGTGTTGACCAAGGAGGAGGGTGGTCGTCACAAGCCGTTCTTCTCGAACTATCGGCCGCAGTTCTACTTCCGGACGACGGATGTGACGGGCACGATCGAGCTGCCGGAGGGCACCGAGATGTGCATGCCGGGGGACAACACGGCGATGAAGGTGACGTTGATCGCGCCGATCGCGATGGATGAGGGTCTTCGGTTCGCGATCCGTGAGGGTGGTCGGACCGTGGGCGCGGGTCGGGTCGTCAAGATCATCAAGTGACCCGCCGGTCGGACCGCCGACCGGATGGACGAAGTGCCGAACACGAAGAAGCGAAGCGAGCAGATGGCTGACAAGCAGAAGATCCGGATCCGGCTCAAGGCGTACGACCACGAGATCATCGACCAGTCGACGAAGAAGATCGTCGAGACGGTCGTGCGGACCAACGCCACGGTCCGGGGCCCTGTCCCGCTGCCGACCGAGAAGCACCGCTACACCGTGATCCGGTCCCCGCACAAGGACAAGGACTCGCGCGAGCACTTCGAGATGCGCATCCACAAGCGCCTGCTCGACATCCTCGAGCCCTCGCCCAAGACGGTCGACTCGCTCCAGCGCCTCGACCTACCGGCCGGCGTCGACATCGAGATCAAGATCCAGCAGGTCTGACCCCCGCCGGTCTCGGCCGGTCCCTGCTCGACGTCCTCGGTGCCCGGGCTCCCGCCCGGGCACCGTCGCGTCCGAGACCCCGTCGCACCGACGGGGGCCGGGGGGATCCGGCCGGTGATGGAACGCGGTGGGCGCGGCCGCCTACCCTGGGCGGCCGATGTCGAAGACCGTGCGGCCGACCCGACGCCCCCGATCGCTGCTCGCACTGGTCGCGGCGATCGTCGCGCTCGTGGGCCTGGTGGGCGCCAGCCTGGCCGGCGCCCAGACCGATCCGGGCGCGGTCACCCCGTCGACGTTCGCCGAGTCGGCCAACGTCCCGGCCCCGGGCGCGGGCCAGCAGGCGGCGACGCCGCCCCCGACCACCGCGCCGGCGGCCACCGACCAGGTGCAGCTGTCGGACCTGGTGAAGCTCGGGCTGCTGCTCATGGAGCCCAAGGGCGCCGCCGCCGCCCGCTCGGGTGCGTCGCCGGCGGCACCGCTGGATCCGAACCCCTGGGCGCCGCCCTACAAGACCGGCCCCTCGGGCGTGTCACCGGTGGTGACCCCGCCTCCGGCCCTGGGGCCAGGCGACGGCACGGTGTACGCCATCGGCGACTCGGTGCTGCTCGGCACCGAGTCCTACCTCCGATCGACGCTCGGCGGGTGGGACCTGCGCCTCGACGCCCGGGTCTCGAGGCGGTGGCCCGAGGGCCTCGACGTCCTTCGCCAGAACCAGGCGAGCGTTGGTCAGGTGGTGGTGTTCTGCCTCGGGCACAACTACGGCGGCGGCGGGTTCGCGCAGAGCTACGTCGACGAGGCCGTCGCCCTGTCGGCCAAGGCCCAGCGCGTCGTGTTCGTGACCCAGACCGAGTGGACCCCGGCCCAGGCCGAGGTCAACCGGGCGATCTACGCGGCCGCCGCCCGCGACCCGCGCATCGTCGTGGCCCCCTGGGCCGAGACCATCAAGGCCAACCCCGACTTCCTCGTCGACAACGTCCACCCCAACCGGGGCGGGGCCATCGCCCTGGCCAACCTCATCGCCGTGATGGTGGGCCCGGCGCCGGCCCGCACCGGGGTGTCGCCGCCCCGCCCCGTGATCCTGCCCATCCCGAACGACCCGACGCCGACGCCCACCCCGACGGCGCCGCCGATCGGGCCGTCGACGACCTCGACCGCCCCGTCGGCCACCACCACGACGCGCCCCACGTCGACGACCCTCGTGGGCTCGTCGACCACCTCGGCGGCGCCGACGACCACGGCCCCGCCGACGTCCACGTCGTCGCCGCCGTGACCGCCGCCCCCGAGCGGCGCCGGCTGGTCGGGGGTGCGTCGAGGGCCGTCGCCGGCCACCGGGCGGCGACGATCTGACCGGCCGAAGGTCGGGGGCCGGCGGGTCCTGTGGCGCCGGCTTGGAACCGGCGCCGAGACCCCGCTATGCTCTCGCCCTTGTGTGCCCGGGCCTCGGTCCGGCACCACCGTTCGATCCGAACCGACGTCCGCGCCGGCCGGGCCCGCCCGGAACCACGCGGCACAACCGATCACGCGCTCCGCCGGGCCTGCCCGTGCGGAGCGCTCGCGTGAGCAGCCCCCGCCCCGGCGGGTGGGGGCGCCGCCCCATCGAAGCGAGAAAGACGCCCCGCTATGGCGAACAAGGCAATCGTCGGCGAGAAGGTCGGCATGACCCAGGTCTGGGACGACCAGAACCGCGTCGTGCCCGTGACCGTGTTGAAGGTCGCGCCCCTCCGGGTCGTGCAGGTGAAGACGCCCGAGCGAGACGGCTACGGCGCCCTGCAGGTCACCGTGGGCGAGAAGGCGGCCTCCAAGCTCACCAAGCCCGAGGCCGGCCACTTCTCGTCGGCCGGCGTGAACCCCGGGACGACGCTGCTCGAGCTGCGCCTCGAGGACGTCAGCGGCTACGAGGTCGGCCAGGAGATCACCGTCGAGGCGCTGGCCGCCGGCGAGCTGGTCGACGTCACCGCGGTCAGCAAGGGCAAGGGCTTCGCCGGCGCCATGAAGCGCCACAACTTCTCCGGCCAGAAGGCCTCCCACGGTGCCCACCGCATCCACCGGGCCCCCGGCTCGGTCGGCGCCTGCGCCACGCCGGCACGGGTGTTCAAGGGCACCCGGATGGCCGGCCGCATGGGTGGCGAGAAGGTCACCACGCTGAACCTCAAGGTCGTCGAGGCCGACGCCGAGCGCAACCTCCTGCTCGTGCGGGGCGCCGTGCCCGGCCCTCGTGGCGGCCTCGTGATCGTCCGTGACGCCGTGAAGGGTGGCAAGTGATGGCGCAGGTCACCGTCAAGACCGCCGGCGGTTCCGACGCCGGCACCGTCGACCTCGACGAGGGCACCTTCGGCATCGAGCCGAACGTCCCCGTGATGCACCAGGTCGTCACCGCCCAGCTGGCCGCCCGCCGGGCCGGGACCCAGTCCACCAAGACCCGGGCCGAGGTCGCCGGCGGCGGCGCCAAGCCCTGGAAGCAGAAGGGCACCGGCCGGGCCCGCCAGGGCTCCATCCGCGCCCCGCAGTGGCGTGGCGGTGGCGTGGCGCTCGGCCCGAAGCCGCGCTCCTACAAGCAGCGGACCCCGAAGAAGATGATCCGCCTCGCCCTTCGCTCGGCGCTGTCCGACCGGGCCGCCGAGGGCAAGGTCGTCGTGCTCGACGAGTGGGGCTTCTCCGCCCCGCGCACCAAGGATGCGGTGGCGCTGCTCGGCGCGATCGGCGTCGAGGGCCGAGCCCTGGTCGTCGTGGCCCCCGACGACCGGGCCACCTGGCTGAGCTTCCGCAACCTGCCGAGCGTCCACGTGGTGAGCCCGGGCGAGCTCAACGCCTACGACGTGCTGGTGTCCGACTACGTCGTGTTCAGCCGGGACACCTTGCCCGCCCCGGCGCCCGAGGGCGCCCCTGCCAAGGCCCGCACGGCCGACGCCACCTCGACCGAGGCCGTCGACCTGGTGCGGGAGGCGAAGGTGGCCAAGGCCCGGGCGTCCAAGCCCGCGGCCGCCCTCGCGCCGGAGGCCGACGCGGCCTCGACCGATGTCCACGAGTCCGATGACGTGCCCGAAGGGGAGGATGACATGGCCGACGACCTGCCGAACCGTCCGAAGCCGTCCGGGGCGGCCAGCAAGCCGATCGACCCCAAGGACCGCGTCAAGAGCGTGAGCGACAAGGAAGACCCGCGCTTCGCCGCCGCTCGTGAGAAGGCCGACAAGGAGGACCGCCTGCGCGCCGCCCAGGCCGCCCGGAAGGTCGAGGGCGACACCACCGCCACGGCCGCCGAGGACGGCGACGACGGCGACGAGGCCGCTCCGAAGGGCTCGTTCTCGTTCAACATGACCACCGAGAAGGACGAGTCGTGAAGGATCCCCGCGACGTGGTCCTCGCTCCGGTGGTGAGCGAGAAGTCCTATGCCCTGCTCGACCAGAACGTCTACACGTTCAAGGTCCACCCTGACGCCACCAAGCCCGAGATCGCCGACGCCGTGCGCGACATCTTCGGCGTCCGCGTCCTCAAGGTGAACACGCTCAACCGCAAGGGCAAGCGCAAGCGCAACCGGCGCACCTTCACCTACGGCACCCGCGCCGACACCAAGCGGGCCCTCGTCACCCTGGCCGAGGGCGACACGATCGAGCTGTTCCAGGGGTAGACGGACGATGGCACTTCGCAAGCGCAAGCCGACCAGCGCCGGTCGCCGGTTCCAGACGGTCTCGGACTTCTCCGAGGTCACCACGTCCACGCCCGAGAAGACGCTCCTGGCCAAGAAGTCGGGGTCGGGCGGGCGCAACAACTACGGCCGCAAGACCGCTCGCCACAAGGGCGGCGGCCACAAGCAGCGGTACCGCGTCGTCGACTTCAAGCGGAACAAGGACGGCGTGCCGGCCAAGGTCGCCTCGATCGAGTACGACCCGAACCGCAACGCCCGCATCGCCCTGCTGCACTACCTCGACGGCGAGAAGCGCTACATCCTGGCGCCGCGCGACGTCGGGGTCGGCGACGTCCTGCAGTCGGGCCATGGGGCCGAGATCCGGCCGGGTAACGCCATGCCGCTGCGCTACATCCCGGTGGGCACCACCGTGCACAACATCGAGCTGCAGCCCGGCGCCGGCGCCAAGATGGCCCGCTCGGCCGGGTCGAGCGTCCAGCTCGTGGCCAAGGAGGGCGACTTCGCCACCCTGCGCCTGCCGAGCACGGAGATGCGCCGGGTGCCGATCGACTGCCGGGCCACCATCGGCGAGGTCGGCAACGCCGAGGCCGAGCTGATCAAGGTCGGCAAGGCCGGTCGCAACCGCTGGAAGGGCGTCCGCCCCCAGACCCGTGGCGTCGCCATGAACCCCGTCGACCACCCCCACGGCGGTGGCGAGGGCAAGACCTCGGGTGGTCGCCACCCGGTCTCGCCCTGGGGCAAGCCCGAGGGTCGCACCCGCGACACCACGAAGCCGTCGCAGAAGCTCATCGTCCGGCGTCGCCGCACCCGCGGCTCGCGCCGCTAGAGGGGACCGAACAGATGCCTCGCAGCCTCAAGAAGGGTCCGTTCGTCGACGACCACCTCCTGAAGAAGGTCGACGATCTGAACGACAAGAACGAGAAGCGCGTGATCAAGACCTGGTCGCGGCGCTCGACGATCATCCCCGAGATGGTCGGCCACACCATCGCCGTGCACGACGGCCGCAAGCACGTGCCGGTGTACATCACCGAGTCGATGGTCGGCCACAAGCTGGGTGAGTTCGCCCCCACCCGCACCTTCAAGTTCCACGCCGGCCAAGAGAAGAAGGGGCGGCGGTAGCCATGGCGTTCGGAGTCAAGACCAACGAGCGGCCCGGCGTCCGCGCCCAGGTCAAGTACGTCCGCTCGTCGGCCTACAAGGCGCGCGAGGTCCTCGACCTCATCCGCGGCGAGCAGGTCGCCCGAGCCCTCGAGATCCTCGAGCTCACCGACCGCGACATCGCCCGGATCGTGCTCAAGTGCCTCGAGTCGGCCGTGGCCAACGCCGAGAACAACAACGGCTTGCCGGCCGACGAGCTCTACGTCTCGGCCTGCTACGCCGACGAGGGGCCGACCCTCAAGCGCTGGCGCCCGCGGGCCCGGGGCCGGGCCACCCGCATCCGCAAGCGCACCTGCCACATCACCGTGATCGTGTCCCGCCTCGAGCCCGAGGCCCTCGACCGGTTGCGCAGCCGCGAGCAGCAGGTCGGCGGCCGGGGCAACCGGGCCGCGGCTGACGCCCGTCGCCAGCGCGTCGCCCGCAGCCGCCAGGCCAAGGCCGACCGCAAGGCCGCCGAGGTCCACGATCACGATCATGACCACGACAATCACGATCACGATCACGATCACGACGACCACGCCCACGAGCTCGACGACCGGGCCGCCGAGCGGTCGGCCCAGGCGGCGGCCGCCGAGGAGGCCGGGATCGTCGACACCGACGCCGCCGGTGTGGCCGCTGAGGCCGAGCACGAGGCCGCAGCCGCCCACGAGAAGGACGAGAGCTGATGGGTCAGAAGGTCAACCCCTACGGGTTCCGCCTCGGCGTGACCACCGACTGGAAGTCGCGCTGGTTCGCCGACCGCAAGGAGTACGGCGAGTTCGTCGTCGAGGACTGGAAGATCCGCGACTTCCTCATGGGCGAGCTCGAGCGGGCGGCGGTCAGCCGCATCGAGGTCGAGCGCACCCGTGATCGCCTCCGGGTCGACGTGCACACGGCTCGCCCGGGCATCGTCATCGGTCGCCGTGGCGCCGAAGCCGACCGCCTGCGCGCCGGGCTCACGAAGATCACCGGCAACAACAAGGTCCAGCTGAACATCCAAGAGATCAAGCAGCCCGAGCTCGATGCCGCGCTGATCGCCCAGGGCGTCGCCGACCAGCTGGCCGGTCGCGTGGCCTTCCGCCGGGCGATGAAGCGGGCCGTGCAGAACGCCCAGAAGGCCGGCGCCCTCGGCATCCGGGTGCAGTGCTCGGGTCGCCTCGGCGGCTCCGAGATGGCCCGCACCGAGTGGTACCGCGAGGGTCGGGTCCCGCTGCACACGCTGCGCGCCGACATCGACTACGGCTTCCGCGAGGCCAAGACCACCTACGGCCGCATCGGCGTGAAGGTCTGGATCTACAAGGGCGACATCCTCCCCTACAAGAGCGTGCTCGAGGACAAGATCACCCGCGAGGCCGCCATGGCCGTGGGCGAGACCTCGGGCCAGGCCAAGCCCCGCAAGGTGGTGTCCTCGTCGGCCAAGCGCCCGCCGACGGCCCCTGCCGACGAGGCCGCCACCACCGAGGCCCCCGCCGACGAGCAGCTGGCCGAGGAGGCCACCCCCCTGGTGAAGGAGGCCGATCCCGAGCTGGAGCGCCTCCTCGCCGAGGAGGAGGAGATCGAGCGCTCGGTGCGCGACCACCACGAGACCCCGCACTTCCGACCCGGGGACGGTGACTGAGATGTTGATGCCCCGCAAGGTCAAGCACCGCAAGCAGCACCGCGGCCGCATGAAGGGCGATGCCAAGGGCGGCAGCTCGGTCACCTTCGGCGACTACGGCATCCAGGCCCTCGAGCCGGGCTGGATCACCGCCCGCCAGATCGAGGCGGCCCGCGTCGCCATGACCCGCCACATCAAGCGCGGTGGGAAGGTCTGGATCAACGTGTTCCCGGACAAGCCGGTCACGGCCAAGCCGGCCGAGACCCGCATGGGTTCGGGCAAGGGCAACCCCGAGATGTGGGTCGCCGTGGTGAAGCCCGGCCGCGTGCTCTTCGAGCTGTCCTACAACGACCCGGCGATCGCCCGGGCCGCCATCGACCGCGCCATCCAGAAGCTGCCGATCAAGGCCCGCTTCGTGGCCCGCGAGGAGGCGTTCTAGCCATGGCCAAGCCCAAGGCCCAGGCCCTCAAGGACCTCAGCGACAACGAGCTGGTCGAGCGGCTGGCCGAGACCAAGCAGGAGCTGTTCACGCTGCGCTTCCAGCACGTGACCGGCCAGCTGGAGAACAGCGCCCGCCTCGGCACGGTGCGCAAGGACGTCGCCCGGCTGCTCACCGAGCTGCGCGAGCGAGAGATCGCCGCCGCCGAGGCGCTGGCGACCGAGCAGGAGAAGGCGTGATGGCCGACGAGTCCACGACCACCGAACGGCCCAACACCCGCAAGGTCCGCGAGGGCCTGGTCGTGTCCGCCAGCATGGACAAGACCGCCGTGGTGACCGTCGTCGACCGGGTGC
This sequence comes from Acidimicrobiales bacterium, assembly GCA_046331175.1. Lineage (GTDB taxonomy): Bacteria > Actinomycetota > Acidimicrobiia > Acidimicrobiales > Acidimicrobilacustridaceae > JAWKIW01. Next base: position 66,746 of record JAXLRI010000006.1, on the reverse strand, counting down.
GCCACCCGCTGTACCGCAAGACGGTGCAGCGCACCAAGCGCCTCTACGTCCACGACGAGGACAACACCCTCAACGTGGGCGACCGGGTCCGGGTCGCCGAGACCCGCCCGATGTCGAAGCAGAAGCGCTGGCGCCTCGTGGAGATCCTGGAGCGAGCCCGATGATCCAGCAGGAGTCCCGCCTCAAGGTCGCCGACAACAGCGGTGCGAAGGAGGTGCTGTGCATCAAGGTGCTCGGCGGCTCCAAGCGACGCTATGCGTCGATCGGCGACATCTTCGTGGCGACCGTGAAGGACGCCATCCCCGGCGCCGCCGTGAAGAAGGGCGACGTCGTCAAGTGCGTGGTGGTGCGCGTGAAGAAGGAGAAGCGCCGTCCCGACGGCAGCTACATCCGCTTCGACGAGAACGCCGCCGTGCTCATCAACGACCAGCAGCAGCCGAGGGGCACCCGCATCTTCGGCCCGGTTGGCCGCGAGCTGCGAGACAAGCGCTTCATGCGCATCGTCTCCCTGGCGCCGGAGGTCCTGTGATGGCCGGCTTGAAGATCCGCAAGGGCGACAAGGTCCAGGTCCTGTCCGGCAAGGACAAGGGCAAGACCGGCACCGTGTCCCGGGCGCTGCCCGAGAAGGACAAGGTGATCGTCGACGGCGTGAACGTCGCCAAGAAGCACCAGAAGCCCACCCAGGCCATCCAGCAGGGCGGGATCATCGACAAGGACATGCCGATCCACGTGTCCAACGTGGCCATCGTGTGCGACAGCTGCTCGAAGCCGACCCGCGTCGGCTACCGGTTCGAGCCCGACGGCACCAAGGTGCGCATCTGCCGCAAGTGCGGGGGTGATCTGTGATGAGCGACACCGCAGCGCCCGAGCGCACCTACCCGGTGCCCCGGCTGAAGGTCCGCTACGACAGCGAGCTGCGCGGCCAGCTCCAGGAGCGCCTCGGCCTCGGCAACGTCATGCAGGTGCCTCGGCTCCAGAAGATCGTGATCAACATGGGCGTGGGCAAGGCCCTGCAGCAGCAGTCGCTGCTCGAGGGCGCCGTCACCGACCTGCAGGTCATCACCGGGCAGAAGCCCATCGTCACCAAGGCGAAGAAGTCCATCGCCGGCTTCAAGCTGCGCGAGGGCAACGCCATCGGCGCCAAGGTCACCCTGCGGGGCGACCGCATGTGGGAGTTCTTCGACCGGCTGATCAGCGTGTCCATCCCCCGCATCCGCGACTTCCGGGGCCTCAACCCCAGGTCGTTCGACGGGAACGGCAACTACACGTTCGGCGTGACCGAGCAGCTGATCTTCCCCGAGATCGACTACGACGCGATCGACACCACCCGCGGCATGGACATCACGATCGTGACCACCGCCACCACCGACCACGAGGGCCGCGAGCTGCTGTCGGCCTTCGGGTTCCCGTTCAAGCGTGAGGGACAGTAGGCATGGCCAAGAAGGCGCTCATCCAGAAGTCGCAGCGCAAGCCCAAGTTCAAGGTGCGGGCCTACACCCGTTGCCAGCGGTGCGGCCGCCCGCACTCGGTGTACCGGCGGTTCCAGCTGTGCCGCGTGTGCCTGCGAGAGCTGGCGCACGCCGGGGAGATCCCCGGTCTCAAGAAGGCCTCCTGGTGAGGGAAGGGGCACGCCGATGACGATGACCGATCCCATCGCCGACATGCTCACGCGCATCCGGAATGCGAACGTGGCCATGCACGACGAGGTGCGCATGCCGTCCTCGAAGCAGAAGGAGGCCTTGGCCACCCTGCTGAAGAGCGAGGGCTACATCGAGGGCTACGAGGTGGCCGACTCCGACAAGGGGCCGGGCCGCGTGCTCACGATCACCATGAAGTACTCACCGGAGCGCCGTCGGGTGATCTCCGGCCTGAAGCGGGTCTCCAAGCCGGGCCTGCGCGTCTACTCCAAGGCCGACGGGGTGCCCCGCGTGCTCGGCGGCCTCGGGGTGGCGGTCCTGTCCACCAGCCAGGGTCTGCTGACCGACCGCGAGGCGCGCAAGCGCCAGGTCGGCGGCGAGATCCTCTGCTACGTCTGGTAGAGGAGATCATCCGATGTCCCGAATCGGACGAAGCCCGATCCCGGTCCCGTCGGGGGTGGAGATCACCCTCGCCGGCGGCCACATCACCGTGAAGGGCCCGAAGGGCCAGCTCGAGCGCGACCTCCCCGACACCATCTCGGTGCGCGAAGAGGACGGCCAGCTCCTGGTCGAGCGCCCCGACGACGGGCGTGAGAACCGGGCGCTGCACGGCCTCACCCGCAGCCTGGTCAACAACATGGTCCTCGGCGTCACCGACGGGTTCCGCAAGGACCTCGACATCATCGGCGTCGGCTACCGGGCCCAGGCCAAGAACCCGACGACCCTCGAGCTCGCCCTCGGCTTCAGCCACCCCGTGTCGGTCGACGCCCCCGACGGCATCACGTTCGAGACCCCCACGCCCACCCACATCGGCGTCATCGGGATCGACAAGGAGCTCGTCGGCCAGGTGGCCGCCAACATCCGAGCCATCCGCAAGCCCGAGCCCTACAAGGGCAAGGGCGTTCGCTACCGGGACGAGCGCGTGCTGCGCAAGGCCGGCAAGACCGCAAAGTAGGTCGTTGACGATGTCTGATGCTGCCAAGCACAAGCGAGACGCCCGCATCCGGCGCCACGCCCGGGTGCGCAAGCACATCCGCGGGACCGCCGAGCGGCCCCGCCTCGCGGTGTTCCGCTCGAACAAGCACATCTCGGCCCAGGTGATCGACGACATCGCCGGTCGCACCCTGGCCGCCGCCTCCACCGTCGAGCCGACCGTGCGCTCGGCGGGCGGCACGAGCAACGTCGACGCCGCCAAGCGGGTCGGCGAGCTGGTCGCCCAGCGGGCCAAGGATGCCGGCGTCACCAGCGTGGTGTTCGACCGGGGTGGGTTCCTCTACCAGGGTCGTGTCGCCGCCGTGGCCGACGCCGCCCGAGACGCAGGTCTGGAGTTCTGATGCCCCTCAACCTCAACGAGATCGCCCTGCGCGACTCCCGGGTGATCAACATCAACCGGGTCGCCAAGGTCGTCAAGGGCGGCCGCCGCTTCTCGTTCACCGCCCTGGTGGTGATCGGTGACGGCGCCGGCCACGTCGGCCTCGGGTACGGCAAGGCCAAGGAGGTGCCCCTCGCCATCCAGAAGGGCACCGAGGAGGCGCGCAAGAACCTCTTCGCCGTGCCGCTCGCCGGCTCCACCATCACCCACCCGGTGCTCGGCGAGACCGGCGCCGGCCGCGTGCTGCTCAAGCCCGCCGCCCCCGGCACCGGCGTGATCGCCGGTGGCGCCGCCCGGGCGATCCTCGAGGAGGCCGGGATCCACGACGTGCTGTGCAAGTCGCTGGGCTCGTCCAACCACATCAACGTGGCCCGGGCCACCATCGCCGGCCTCCAGTCGCTGCGCCGCCCCGACGAGGTCGCCCGCCTGCGCGGCCTCGACCCCGCCGAGTTCGTCCCCACCGGCCTCCTCAGGGCCTACGAGGAGACCCAGCGGGGCCCGCACGTGCCCGACGAGGTGGCGTGATGGCGATCAAGGTCACCCAGGTCCGCTCGTCGATCGGCACCAAGCCCAAGCACCGGGGCACGCTCCGGGCGCTCGGCCTCGGCCGCATCGGCGCCAGCCACACCCTCCCCGACCGCCCCGAGATCCGCGGCATGATCGCCCGGGTCCCGCACCTGATCACGGTCGAAGAGGTCGACGACAAGGACGGTTCGTCGTGAAGGTCCACGATCTGAAGCCCGCCGAGGGCTCCACCAAGCGCCGCAAGCGCGTCGGTCGCGGCATCGGCGGCAAGGGCGGCAAGACCGCCGGCCGCGGCACCAAGGGCCAGGGCGCGCGCGACACCATCCCCGTCGGCTTCGAGGGCGGCCAGCTCCCGCTGCACATGCGGGTGCCCAAGCTCAAGGGCTTCAACAACCCGTTCCGGGTCGAGTACCAGGGCATCAACCTCGACACCCTCGACGCCTCCGGGCTCGACGAGGTGACCCCCGAGGTCCTCCACGAGCACGGCCTCGTGCACAAGGGCGCCCTGGTGAAGATCCTCGGTCGCGGCCAGATCACGCGGCCGGTGCGGGTGTCGGCTCACGCCTTCTCCAGGGCCGCCGAGGCCGCCATCACGGCGGCGGGCGGGTCCGTCGAGGTCCTCCCCAAGCCGTGGGGCGACCGGCGTCCGCCGGCCAAGGGCAACCAGTTCGCCAACCGCTGATCGGCTCGCGACCTCGGTCGCGACCCGCTCCCGGTGCCGCCCCGACCGCCCGAGGCCGGGCCCGCGAGCGCTCGTCACCCGTCTGGCAGTGCCGGGGAGGGTGGTCTAGCGTCGGCGGGACCTGCCGCCACCCCGGGAGACCCCGGTGCTCTCCAGCCTGAAGAACGTCCTCAAGGTCCCCGACCTCCGCAACAAGATCCTCTTCACGCTGGCCGTCATCGCGGTGTACCGCTTCGGCGCCTACATCCCGGCCCCCGGCGTCGACGTCGACGCCCTGCAGGAGCTGCAGAAGTCGGCCGAATCCGGTGGCGTGCTGGCGTTCCTCCAGCTGTTCTCCGGCGGCGCGCTCACCCGCTTCTCGGTGTTCGCGCTCGGGATCATGCCGTACATCACCTCCTCGATCATCATGCAGATCCTGGCGGTGGTGATCCCCAAGCTCGAGCAGTGGCAGAACCAGGGCGCGGTCGGCCAGCGCAAGATCACCCAGTGGACCCGCTACCTCACCATCGCCATCGCGGCGATGCAGGCCACCGGCCTGAGCGTGGTGCTCCACAACGGCGGCGGCGGCTTCGGCCAGCTGCAGGGCGTCGGCCGCAACGTCCTGCTCGAGTTCGACGTGTGGCACGTGCTGCTGATCGTCCTCACCCTCACCGCCGGCACCGCCCTGCTCATGTGGCTCGGCGAGCTCGTCACGCAGAAGGGCATCGGCAACGGCATGTCGCTGCTGATCTTCGCCTCGGTGGTGTCCACCATCCCCGCCCAGCTCGGCCAGATCCGCGCTGCCGGCGGCTGGGGCGCCATGGTCGGCGTGCTGATCGGCTTCCTGTTCATCCTCGTGGCCATCGTCTTCGTGGAACAGGGCCAGCGCCGCATCCCGGTGCAGTTCGCCAAGCGCGTGGTCGGCCGGCGCATGTACGGCGGCCAGTCCACCTACATCCCGCTGAAGGTCAACCAGTCGGGCGTCATCCCGATCATCTTCGCCAGCTCGGTCCTGTACCTCCCCCAGCTCCTGTCGTTCGTGCTGCCCTCCGAGCCCGACAGCTGGGGTGCCAAGGTCCAGAGCTTCATCAACGACTACGTCGTCAAGCCCGACTCGTGGGTCCACCTCACCCTGTTCGGCCTGCTCATCATCGCCTTCGCCTACTTCTACACGGCGATCACCTTCGACCCCGCCAAGCAGGCCGACACCATCCGCAAGCAGGGCGGCTTCATCCCCGGCGTCCGCCCCGGTCCCCAGACCGAGCACTACCTCGCCAAGATCCTCTCCCGCATCACCTTCCCCGGCGCGCTGTTCATCGCCGCCGTGGCCCTGATCCCCTCCTGGGCGCTCACCACCTTCCTTCCGGGTCAGCAGGTCTCGTTCTCGGGCATCTCGATCCTCATCGCCGTGGGTGTCGCCCTCGAGACGATGAAGCAGATCGACAGCCAGCTGATGATGCGGAACTACGAGGGCTTCCTCAAGTAGGACGTCGCCGGCCATGACCAGGGGTGAGGGGACATCGTGCTGAGGCTCGTGCTGTTCGGCCGACAGGGTGCTGGGAAGGGGACCCAGGCCGTGCGGATGGCCGAGCACTACGGCGCGCCGCACATCTCCACCGGCGACATGCTGCGCGCCGCGGTCGCCGAGGGCAGTCCCATGGGCGACAAGGTCAAGGCCATCATCGACGCCGGTCAGCTGGTGCCCGACGAGCTGATGCTCGAGGTGATCGGCGAGCGCTTCGCTCAGCCCGACGTCGCCGCCCACGGCTTCCTGCTCGACGGCTTCCCCAGGACCCGCCCCCAGGCCGAGGCCCTGCTCGCCCGCGAGCGGGTCGACGTGGCCGTCGACCTCCGGGTGCCCGAGGCGCTCGTGCACAAGCGCCTCTCGGCCCGGCGGGTCTGCCAGAAGGGCCACATCTTCACCGCCACCGATCCTGAGGCGATCGACGGCATCTGCCCCGAAGACGGCACCCTCATCGTCCAGCGCGACGACGACACGCCGGCGGCCATCGCGGCCCGGCTCGAGGACTACCTGGCCAAGACCGTCCCGGCCATCCTGCTGTTCCAGGAGAAGGGGCTGCTCGTCGAGGTCGACGGGGTCGGCTCGCCCGACGAGGTGTTCGGCCGCGTGGTCGCCGCCGTCGACGCCTTCCTCGGCGGCGCCTGACCCGTCGTGCCCAAGACCCCCGACCAGATCGCGGTCATGCGCCGGGCCGGCCGGGTGGTGGCCGAGATGCACGAGCGGATCCGCCTGGCCCTGGCGCCGGGCGTCACCACGTCCCACCTCGACGCCATCGCGCGCGAGGTGCTCGATCGCCGAGGTGCCCAGTCGAACTTCCTCGGCTACCACGGCTACCCGGCCGTCATCTGCGCGTCGCCCAACGACGTGGTGGTGCACGGGATCCCCGACGACCGCGTCCTCGAGGAGGGCGACATCGTCGCCATCGACTGCGGCGCCGTGGTCGACGGCTGGCACGGCGACGCCGCCTTCACCGCCCCGGTCGGGACGGCGTCGGCCCAGGCCGCCGAGCTCATCGAGGTGACCCGCCGGTCGCTGCTCGCCGGCATCGATCGCCTGGAGCCCGGTGGCCGCCTGGGCGACGTGGGCAACGCCGTGCAGCGCGTCGTCGAGCGGGGCGGGTTCGCCGTGGTCCGCGAGTACGTCGGCCACGGGATCGGTGCGGCCATGCACGAGGCGCCCGACGTGCCCAACTACGGCAAGGCCGGCACGGGGCCGAAGCTGCGGGTGGGCGACGTGTTCGCCGTCGAGCCGATGGTGAACGTCGGCGGGCCCGAGGTCGAGCTGCTCGACGACGGCTGGTCGGTCGTCACCGTCGACGGGTCGCTGTCGGCGCACTGGGAGCACACCATCGCCGTCACCGAGCACGGCCCCGAGATCCTCACCGTCGCCGACGTCGCCTGACCTCCGGGCGTGTCGACGGGCGCGGCGCCGCGTCCCCGGGCCAGAATGGGGGGGTGGGGGAGCAGCGAGCCCGGCGGACCGGGTGGATCGGATCGGTGCTGGTGGGCGTCGGTCGCCGCGCTCCGGCGCTGGCGGCGGGTGCCGCGGGCTGGACGGCCACCGAGTACCTGCTGCACCGCTTCGCCATGCACGAGATGAAGGGCCGCGGCATGGCGTCGCGCGAGCACCTGAAGCACCACGCCGACGTCACGTACTACGCGCCGGCCACCGCCAAGGCCCTGTCCGCCGCCGCCTACACCGCCGTGGTGCTGCCACTGTCGTGGCGCCTGGTCGGCCGTCGCCAGGGCGTGGCCTTCACCGCCGGGCTGGTCGGCACCTACCTCGGCTACGAGGTGCTGCACCGCCGGGCCCACACCCATGCCCCGGCCACCGAGTACGGGCGTCGCATCCGGCGCAGCCACCTGCAGCACCACTTCGGCAGCCCCCGGCGCAACCACGGGGTGACCACCACCGTGTGGGACCGGGCGTTCGGGACCTACGACGAGCCGGGTCGCGTGGTCGTGCCCCGCCGCATGGCGCCCCCCTGGCTGCTCGACGCCGACGGCCGGGTCCGTCCCGAGCACGCCCCCGACTACGAGGTCCGCGACGGCTCCGGCCGCCGGTCGTCCCCGGCAACGATCGCCCCGGGGCCCGACCGGCCGGCGGAGGCGAAGGACGGGCCGGTGGCGGCCGCTGCGCCGTTCGACCAGGCCGAGCAGGACCGCCTCGACGCCTTCGCCAACCGTCCCCCCGGCGTCGATGGGCCGGCCGCCGAGGTGGCGACCGGGTCCTGAGCGCACCGGCGACGGGCGGCCCGGGGCGGCCCGCAGCACCGGTTTGGAATCGGGATCGACCCACCGGTAGGCTCTCTCTCTGCCCTGTGCACCAGCGCGCCTCAGCGCGCCCGCCACCGCGACGGTGGCTCCACGGGGCTCCGGCCGGAACACGAGCAGGAGGACCACGCTGCCCAAGCCCAAGGAAGACGCGATCGTGCTGGAGGGGACCGTCATCGAACCCCTCCCCAACGCCATGTTCCGGGTCGAGCTCGAGAACGGCCACAAGGTGCTGGCGCACATCTCCGGGAAGATGCGGATGCACTACATCCGGATCCTGCCGGGCGATCGCGTGCAGGTGGAGCTCACCCCCTACGACCTGAGCCGCGGCCGCATCACCTACCGCTACAAGTGAACCGAAGCTGCACCCGAGAGTCCGGGCCGGCCGTGCCGAGCACCGGACCCGCCGGGGGGAATCGCCCCGGTGTTCCCGAACTCGATCCCAGAGGAAAGAGGGAGATGAAAGTCCGTCCCAGCGTGAAGAAGATCTGTGAGAAGTGCAAGGTGATCCGCCGACACGGTCGCGTGATGGTCATCTGCGAGAACCCGCGACACAAGCAGCGGCAGGGGTAGCGGCATGGCACGCATCGCCGGCGTCGACATCCCCCGCGAGAAGCGGTTGGAGATCTCGCTCACCTACATCTACGGCATCGGTCGCACCACCTCGGCGCAGATCTGCGACGCCGTCGACATCGACAAGAACACCCGGGTGCGCGACCTGACCGACGAAGAGGTCAGCCGCATCCGCGCCTACATCGACGCCAACCTCAAGGTCGAGGGCGACCTGCGCCGCGAGGTGTCCCAGGACATCAAGCGCAAGATGGAGATCGGCTGCTACCAGGGCCTGCGCCACCGCCGCGGCCTGCCCGTGCGGGGCCAGCGCACCCACACCAACGCCCGGACCCGCAAGGGCCCGAAGAAGACCGTGGCCGGCAAGAAGAAGGTCGGGAGGAAGTAGGGATGGCCAAGCCCGCCAGCGGCGGTCGTCGACCCCGCAAGAAGGAACGCAAGAACGTCACCCACGGCGTGGTGCACATCAAGTCGTCGTTCAACAACACGATCGTCACCATCACCGACCTGCAGGGCAACACCCTGTCGTGGGCCTCGGCCGGCAACGTCGGCTTCAAGGGCTCGCGCAAGTCGACGCCGTTCGCCGCCCAGATGGCCGCCGAGCAGGCGGCCCGCCGGGCCATGGAGCACGGCGTGCGCAAGGTGGACGTGGTGGTGAAGGGCCCGGGCTCGGGCCGCGAGACCGCCATCCGCTCGATCCAGAACGTCGGCATCGAGGTCACCGGCATCAAGGACGTCACCCCGGTGCCGCACAACGGCTGCCGGCCTCCCAAGCGGCGGAGGGTCTGACATGGCTCGCTACACCGGACCCAAGGCCCGCGTCTCGCGCCGGCTCGGCACCAACATCTGGGGCACCAAGGGCGAGACCACCGCGCTCGACAAGCGCCCGTACCCGCCCGGCGAGCACGGTCGCACCCGTCGCCGCGGCAACGTGTCGGAGTACCTCCTGCAGATGCAGGAGAAGCAGAAGGCCCGCTTCACCTACGGCCTCTCCGAGAAGCAGTTCCGCAACCTCTACGAGGAGGCGGCGCGGCGACCCGGCGTCACCGGCGAGAACATGCTCCGGTTCCTCGAGCAGCGCCTCGACAACGTCGTGTACCGCGCCGGCTGGGCGGCCACCCGCCCCCAGGCCCGCCAGTTCGTGGGCCACGGCCACATCTCGGTGAACGGCAAGCGGGTCGACATCCCCAGCTACCGCGTCCGCAAGGGCGACGTCGTCACCATCCGGGACAAGGCTCGTCAGATGGTCGTGGTCCAGTGGAACCGCGACGTCCTCGACCGGATGCCTCCGCCGTGGCTCGAGACGGGCGAGGACGGCTACGCCGTCACCGTGCGCGACCTGCCGTTGCGCGAGCACATCGACGTGCCCGTGCGCGAGCAGCTCATCGTCGAGCTCTACTCCAAGTAGTCACGCAGGCGCCGCCGGCCCCTCCGGGGGCCGGCCCGGCCGCCTCGTCCCCACCACCACCCGACCATCCGCCTGAGCTTCTCCGAGGTACTACGCACATGCTGGTCATTCAGCGCCCCACCGTCGAGGCCGTGAGCGAGGAGGAGGGCAACCGGCAGCTGTTCGCCGTGAGCCCCCTCGAGCCCGGCTTCGGCCACACCCTCGGCAACTCGCTGCGCCGCACCCTGCTGTCGTCGATCCCCGGCGCCGCCGTCACCCAGGTGCGCTTCGACGACGCGCTCCACGAGTTCGACACCATTGCCGGCGTCACCGAGGACGTCACCGACGTCATCTTGAACCTGAAGGACCTCGTGCTGCGCTGCTACGCCGACGAGCCCGTCACGCTCCGCCTCGACGTGCGCGGCCCCGCCGACGTCACCGCCGCCGACATCCAGACCAACGCCGACGTCGAGCTGCTCAACACCGACCTGCACGTCGCGACCCTCAACGAGAAGGGCCGCCTCGCCCTCGACATCACCGTGCAGCGGGGCCGGGGCTACGTCTCGGCCGACCGCAACAAGGCGTCGAGCACGATCGGCGTGATCCCGGTCGACTCGATCTTCTCGCCGGTCCGGCGGGTCACCTTCTCGGTCGAGCCCACCCGCGTCGAGCAGTCGACCGAGTTCGACCGCCTCGTGCTCGACATCGAGACCGACGGCTCCATCGCCCCGCGCGAGGCGCTCGCCTCGGCCGGCGCCACGCTCCGCTCGCTCGTCCAGCTCGTCGAGGAGATGAGCGACGAGCCCCAGGGCCTCGAGCTCGGGGAGGTCGGCGGGGTCACCGGCGGCTCGCCCGACCTCGAGCTGCCCATCGAGGACCTCGACCTCTCCGAACGGCCCCGCAACTGCCTCAAGCGGGCCCAGGTCAACACCATCGGGGAGCTGCTCGAGAAGACCGAGGACGACCTGCTGGCCATCACCAACTTCGGCCAGAAGTCCCTCGACGAGGTCATCCAGAAGCTCGACGAGCGCGGCCTGAAGCTGCGCACCCGGGACTGATCCCGGACGCTCAGGAGAGGTTGCCGCCATGCCCGCCACCCCCAAGAAGGGCCGCCGCTTCGGCGGTGACGCCGCCCACCAGAAGGCCATGATGGCCAACCTGGTGGCGTCGCTGATCGCCGCCGAGGCGATCGTGACCACCGAGGCCAAGGCCAAGGCCCTGCGCCCGGTCGCCGAGAAGATGATCACCAAGGCCAAGAAGGGCGGGGTGCACAACCACCGCCAGGTGGTCGCCTTCCTGCGCGACAAGGAGATGGCCTCCAAGCTGTTCGACGAGATCGGCCCGCGGTACGCCGAGCGACCCGGCGGCTACCTCCGGATCCTCAAGCTCGGGCCGCGCCACGGCGACAACGCGCCGATGGCCCGGGTCGAGCTCGTCTGAGCCACCCGGCGCGGAGCCGGCCGTGCCCCGGGCTCGGCTGACCGTCGCCTACGACGGCTCGGGCTTCCGCGGCTTCGCCGACAACGCCGGCGTCACCACCGTGGCGGGCACGCTCGCCGCGGCGGTCGAGCGCGTCTGCGGCGCGCCGGTCGAGCTGGCCGTGGCCGGCCGCACCGACGCCGGCGTGCACGCGTGGGGCCAGGTGGTCTCGTTCGACCTCCCCGCCGACGCCGACCTGCCGCGCTTGCAGCGATCGGTCAACCGCATCTGCGGGCCGGCCCTGGTGGTGCGCGACGCGACCTGGGTCGACGACGGCTTCGACGCCCGGTTCTCGGCCCGGTGGCGCCGGTACCGCTACACCGTCGTGAACCGGCCGGTGCCGGATCCCTTCCTGGCCGGCACCGCCTGGCACGTGCCCCAGCTCCTCGACCTGCGGGCGATGACGCTGGCGTGCGACCCGCTGATCGGCGAGCACGACTTCTCGTCGTTCTGCCGCCGCCCGAAGGCGCCGGCCGGGGCGCCGGAGGTCTCGCTCGTGCGCCGGGTGCGCGACGCGTCGTGGGTCGACGACGGCGACGGGGTCCTGCGGTTCTGGATCCGGGCCGACGCCTTCTGCCACCAGATGGTCCGCTCGGTCACCGGCCTCCTGGTCGACGTCGGGATGGGACGTCGCCGGGCCGGTGACGTCATGGGCGTGCTGCGGTCCCGCGATCGCGCCGCCGCCGGGACCATCGCCCCGCCCCACGGCCTGTGCCTCTGGGAGGTCGGGTACTGACCGCCCGCCGGGCGCGAGTTGCCCGGGGGTGGGGGCCGCCCGTATCGTTGTCAGTCGCCCCGACTGCCCATCCGGCCGCGGGCACCCCCGAAGCCGCCGACGAGCACCGCCGCGTGCTCGCGTTCCGAAGGTATGCAGACGTTGGGCACCTACTCCCCGAAAGCCAGCGAGATCCAGCGCGACTGGTACGTCGTCGACGCCGAGGGCATGGTCCTCGGCCGGCTGGCGACCGAGGTGGCCCGCCTGCTGCGGGGCAAGCACAAGCCGACGTTCGCCCCGCACCTCGACACCGGCGACCACGTGATCATCGTCAACGCCGACAAGGTCGTGCTCACCTCGGGCAAGGCCGACAAGAAGATGGTCTACCGCCACTCGGGCTACCCAGGCGGCCTGCGCACCCGCACCTACGCCGACCTGCTGGCCCAGCGGCCCGAGGAGGCCGTGCGCCGCACCGTCCGCGGGATGCTGCCCAAGACCCGCCTCGGCCGGGCCCAGCTGCGCAAGCTGAAGGTCTACGCCGGTCCGACCCACCCCCACGCCGCCCAGCAGCCCCGACCCCTCGAGGTCGCCGGCGCCAAGGCGAGCTGACGCCACCACCACAGGGACGAGCCATGTCGAAGCCACTCATCCAGGCCACCGGTCGCCGCAAGCGGGCCGTCGCCCGCGTGCGGATCCGCCCCGGCACCGGCCAGATCCTCGTGAACAAGCGCCCGGTCGCCGAGTACTTCCCCTCGGAGACCCAGCAGATGATCATCACCGAGCCGCTGCGGGTCACCAACACCGCCGAGGTCTACGACGTCGATGCCACCATCGACGGCGGCGGCTTCACCGGGCAGGCCGGTGCCCTGCGCCACGGCATCGCCCGGGCCCTCGCCGAGCTCGACCTCGAGATGCGGCCCGAGCTGAAGAAGGCCGGCTTCCTCACCCGCGACGCCCGCGAGAAGGAGTCCAAGAAGTACGGCCTCAAGAAGGCCCGCAAGGCGCCGCAGTACTCGAAGCGCTGACCGGTCGACCGGTCACCGGTCGCCGAACGATCCGCACGGGCGCCCTTCGGGGCGCCCGTCGCCGTTCCCCGGCGCGCGCCCGCGGCGGGAGGACCGCCGGGAGCCCAGGGCGAGGTGCGGGAGCCCCGAGCCGAGGCGTGGTGCCTCGGGGTGGGCAGCGATCAGCCGGTGAAGGCGGGGGTGAGCGCGGCGGCCGGCGCGGTCGTCGTCGTGGTGGAACCCGCGGTCGTGGGCGGGACCGCGGCGGGGTCGGCGGGCACGGCGAGCAGCTGCTCGGGCTGGTCGGTGAGGCAGGCCGGTGGCGACAGGGTGAGGGCCGACGCACACGAGGGCACCGCCACCGACGCGGCCGCGGCGACCCCGCCGGCGAGCACGTAGCGGTTGACGGCCAGGCCGGCCCGGCTGTTCACGTACAGGGCACCGTCGGCGCCGACGGCGAGCCCGCTCGGGTGGTCGAGCGTGACCGTGGCGCCGCCGCTGGTGATCGACCGGGGGATGACCTCGATGATCGGGCCCCCGGTGGTGCCGTCCTTGCCCGGCGGCGACGCCGCTGGCACCGACCACACGTCGTCGGTGCCCTCGCACGAGACGAACACCGTGGTGCCGGCGACGATCACGCCCACCGGAGCGCAGGTGTCCTTGCCGCCGCCGGCGGGAACGAGCTGGGACGCGTCGAGCAGCACGCCCAGGAAGTCGCCGGTGCTGCCGTCGTAGGCCTTCACCGCCCCGTCGGCGTTGTCGGCCACGAAGATCCGGTCGAGCCCTGCGTCGTAGGCCACGCCCCGCGGCGCCTTCAGCCCGCCCTTCGACGACGACACGGGGTCGGGGAGCTTGGCGTCGGACACGTCGCCGGGGGCGAAGGTGCCGGGGAAGAAGGGCACCTTGGTGGACTCGCCGGTGACCCAGGTGGCGGTGGCGTGGGGCGAGCCGTCGGTCTTCAGCCAGGTGCCGACGAAGGTGTCCTGGGACGTGACGAGCAGGCCACCGCGCCCCGCATCCCAGGCCAGGCCGTACGGGTGGTCGAGGCCGGCGTTGCCGTCCTTGCCGCTCGCCGGGGTGCTCCAGGGCGCCGTGCCGAGCATCGCCCGAGTGCCGTCGGGGGCGGGCGGACCGAAGGCCAGCACCATCGAGTCGGTCTTGTGGGCGTTGGCGACGTACAGCGTGCCGTCGGGGCCGAAGGCCATGCCGCGCAGCTCGTCGAGGGTGATCGACCCGGGCGCGGACAGCACGGCGGTGGACGCCGGGGTCCCGTCGAGGCCGAAGGAGCGGACCTGCGTGATGGGGTCGGTGACCCCGCCCTTGCCGCCCTCACCGGAGAACGTGACGTAGAGCAACCCTGCCGTGCTCGACGCCGCCGCCGGGGTCGCCGCGCCGACGGCCGGCGTCACCGCGGCGAGCAGGCCGACGGCGGCCACGGTGAGCGCGGCGAGGGTCCGGCGGTGAGCGGTGGGTGCGGTGCGGCGCGGCACGGGTCGACTGTAGGCGGGGCACCGGGCGGGGGGTCGGGGTCGGGTAGGTTCGGCCGCCATGTCGCTGTCGTTCGGGACCGATGGGGTGCGAGGGCCGGCCGAGGCTTTCACCGCCGACTTCGTCCATGCCCTCGGGCGGGCCGCCGCCCGCGTCCTCGGCGGCGACCACGTCGTGATCGGCCGCGACCCCCGGGCCTCGGGGCCGCGGATCGAGGCCCTGCTGGCCGCCGCCTTCGAGGCCGAGGGCCACACCGTCGAGCGCCTCGGCGTCGTGCCCACCCCGGCGGTGGCCTGCCTCAGCGCCGCCGAGGAGGTGCCGGGCGCCATGATCTCGGCCTCGCACAACCCGTTCGGCGACAACGGCATCAAGCTGTTCGCCCCCGGCGGGCTGAAGCTGCCCGACGCGACCGAGGCCCAGCTGGCCGCCGAGCTCGAGGGCCTGCTGGCCGGCGGTGACGACCTGGGTGACGCGGGCGACGACGCCACCGCCGAGGTCGCCGACGCCCAGGTCGACCACGGCCGGGTCGAGCGCTACGAGCAGGTCGTGGTCGACTCGATCGAGGGCCGCCGCCTCGACGGGCTCGACGTGGTGATCGACTGCGCCAACGGCGCCGCGTCGGTGGTGGCTCCCGAGGTGCTGACCCGCCTCGGGGCACGGGTCACCACCATCCACGCGTCGCCCGACGGGCGCAACATCAACGACGGCTGCGGCTCCACCCACCCCGAGGACCTGCAGGCCGCCGTCGTGGCCAGCGAGGCCCACGTCGGCCTGGCCTTCGACGGGGACGCCGACCGCGTCCTGGCCGTCGACGAGCGGGGTCGCCTCATCGACGGCGACCAGCTGCTGGCCATGCTGGCGATCGACCGGCGCGATCGGGGGCTGCTGCCGCACGACACCGTGGTGGTCACGGTCATGTCCAACCTGGGCTTCCGCCTGGGCATGGCCGACCACGCCATCCGCGTCCTCGACACGAAGGTGGGCGACCGCTACGTCCTCGAGGCCATCGAGGCGGGTGGCTACGGCCTGGGGGGCGAGCAGTCGGGGCACCTCATCTTCCGCGACCTCGCCACCACCGGCGACGGCCTGCTGTCGGCGGTGCAGGTGCTCGACCTGCTCGGTCGGACCGGCCGGTACCTGTCCGACCTGGCCGACTCGGCGATGGAGCGGCTGCCCCAGGTGCTGCGCAACGTGCGGGTGGCCCGCCGCGATGCCGACATCGCCACCCACATCGCCGGAGCCATCGCCGCCGAGGAGCTGGTGCTCGGGCCCCGCGGCCGGGTGCTGGTCCGCCCCAGCGGCACCGAGCCGCTCGTGCGGGTGATGGTGGAGGCCGCCGACCACGACCTCGCCGAGGCGGTGGCCGAGCGCCTCGTCGCCGCCGTGGTCGAGGTCGCCGGCCTGGCCGACTGAGCTCGTGAGCCGCCACCACGGCGGTCCGGCCGGCGATCGGTCGCTGGTCGCCCGGCAGTAGACTTCCCCCTTTCCCCACGACCGAGGTGCGCCGCTCCGGCGGTGCAGGCCACCAGCAGGGCAGGGAGCCATGTGCGGCATCATCGCCATCGTCCGCCGGCGCAGCGAGCGAGCGGTGCCCACCGCCGCCGAGGTCGTCGGGCTGGTCGAGCCGGCCGCCCGGGCCCTCGCCGGCCTCCCGGCCGCCGGTGCCACCAGCGCTGACGAGCTCGCCGCCCGCATCGACGGGGTGGCCGCCGACCTCGGCGCCGCCGACCGGCTCCTGCGGGGGGCGCCCGGGGTGCTCGCCCTGGTGGGCGACCGAACGCTGCTGGACGAGCTCGATCGGCTCTGCCTGGCCCTCGAGGCCGACGTCGCCACCGTCGAGGGCCGCCTCGACGCGGGGGTCGACGGCTTCGACCCCGCCGGACAGGAGCAGATCAACGCCGCCCTCATCGGCGTCAAGGACGCGGTGTGGGCGCTCGGCCGAGATCGCCTCCGCACGGCGCGGGCCGTCGACGACCTGGCCGGCCCCGACGCCGGCCCGGCCGCCCTCGAGGGCTTCCTCTCCGTGCAGCAGGCGCTGTCGGCCATCGACCGCCTCGAGGTGCGCGGCCGTGACTCGGCCGGGCTGCACCTGCTGGTGCGGGGCCACGGCCTCGACCTCGGGTCGCCGACGGTCGCCGACGAGCTGGCGGCGCGGGCCGACGACCCGCTGTTCACGTCCGGTGCGGCGCGCACCCCCGAAGGCCACCTCGGCTTCGTCTACAAGGCCGCCGCCGAGATCGGCGAGCTGGGCGACAACACCGCTGCCCTGCGCGACGCCATCCGCACCGACGGCCTGCTGCACCTCGCGCTGGCCGCCGACACGGCCGAGCTGCTGGTGCTCGGCCACACCCGCTGGGCCAGCGTCGGGATCATCTCCCAGCCCAACGCCCACCCGCTCAACTCCGACGAGCAGGAGCGGATCGACGGGCCGTACGTCACGGCCGTGCTCAACGGCGACGTCGACAACTTCGCCGACCTGAAGGCCACCGACGGGCTGGCCATCGCCCCCGAGATCACCACCGACGCCAAGGTGATCCCCACCCTCACCTCCCGGAGCATCGCCGGCGGGTCGCCGGCCGACGACGCCTTCCGGGCCACCGTCAACCGGCTCGAGGGCTCGGTGGCCATCGCCGCCTCCGTGGCCGGCGAGCCGGGCGACCTGCTGCTCGCCCTGCGCGGCAGCGGCCAGGCCCTCTACGTCGGCCTCGCCGAGGACCAGTACGTCATCGCCAGCGAGCCCTACGGCGTGGTCGAGGAGACCGACCGCTACCTGAGGATGGACGGCGAGACGCCGGCCGACCCGGCCAACGCCACGGCCACGCGCGGGCAGGTGATCCGGCTGCACGGCGACCGGGCCGGCACCGTCGCCGGCATCGAGCGCTGGGCCTACGACGGCACCGCCCTGCCGGTGGCCGACGACGAGGTGGCCACCGCTCAGATCACCACCCGCGACATCGATCGGGGCGAGTTCCCGCACTTCCTCCTGAAGGAGATCTCCGAGTCCCCCTCG
Source organism: Acidimicrobiales bacterium (assembly GCA_046331175.1). Taxonomy (GTDB): domain Bacteria; phylum Actinomycetota; class Acidimicrobiia; order Acidimicrobiales; family Acidimicrobilacustridaceae; genus JAWKIW01. The sequence continues at coordinate 49,103 of JAXLRI010000006.1, read as the reverse complement.
TCGTTCCGCAAGACGCTGCGGGGCAAGCTGGTCGAGGTCGGCGGCCGCCCCGTCGTGCGGCTCGGCGACGACGCCATCCCGGCCGACGTGCGCGAGCGGCTGCGCTCCGGGCAGATCACCCGCGTCGTCGCCATCGGCCAGGGCACCGCCGCCGTCGCCAGCCAGAGCCTCGCCGCCGCCCTGGCGCAGGCCACCGCCGGCTCGCCGCTGCAGGTGTCTGCGGTGCTGGCCACCGAGCTGTCCGGCTTCGCCCTCGGCAGCGACATGTCTGACACCCTCGTGGTGGCGGTGAGCCAGAGCGGCACCACCACCGACACCAACCGAACGGTCGACCTGGTGCGTGGGCGCGGCGCCTCGGTCATCGCCATCGTCAACCGGCGCAACAGCGACCTCACCGACAAGGCCGACGGCGTCATCTACACGTCCGACGGCCGCGACGTGGAGATGAGCGTCGCCTCCACCAAGGCCTTCTACTCGCAGATCGCCGCCGGCTTCCTGCTGGCCTACGCACTGGCCGAGGAGGTCGGGGTCGACGGCGCCGTCGACCGCGAAGAGGTGCTGGCCGCCCTGCGCGACCTGCCCGACGCCATGGAGCGCACGATCGGCTGCCGCCCGGCGCTCGCCCAGGCGGCGGCGCGGTTCGCCCCGAGCCGCCGCTACTGGGCCATCGTCGGCAACGGGCTCAACCGCATCGCCGCCAACGAGGTGCGGATCAAGCTGAGCGAGCTCTGCTACAAGTCCATCGCCTGCGACGCCACCGAGGACAAGAAGCACATCGACCTGTCGTCCGAGCCGCTCATCCTCGTGTGCGCGGCGGGCCTCACCGGTTCGACCGCCGACGACGTGGCCAAGGAGGTGGCGATCTACCGGGCCCACAAGGCGGCGCCGCTGGTCATCGCCTCCGAGGGCGAGGAGCGGTTCTCGGCCGCACTGCAGGTCGTGTTCGTCCCCGCCACCCACCCGTCGCTGGCGTTCGTGCTCTCGGCCATGGCCGGGCACCTCTTCGGGTACGAGGCCGCGCTGGCCATCGACGCCCAGGCCCGGCCGCTGCGCGAGGCCCGGGCCGCGGTCGAGGCCGCGGTGGCGGCCGAGCGGGCGGCGGCGGCCGGCTCGCTCGACGACCCCCTCTCCCGCCTGCAGTCCGACCTGGCCCCGGTGGCCAGCCGGTTCTTCGACGGCTTGCGCAGCGGCGACTACGACGGCCACCTCGAGGCGTCCTCCGCCGTCCGCCTGGCCTCGCTGCTGCGCTACGCGACCGGCATCACGCCGCTGGAGACGTACCAGGTCGAGTACGGCCGGGTCGGCACGCCGAGCGTGGTGGTGGAAGACCTCACCGCCGCCCTCACGCGGGCCATCGAGGAGCTCACCCGGCCGGTCGACGCCATCAAGCACCAGGCCAAGACCGTCACCGTCGGCATCTCCCGGTCCGACGAGACGCTGCTGCAGGCCACCCTGGTCCGCGAGGTGCTCGCCGCCGGCGCGGCGCGCGACCGCCTGTCGTACGGCTCGCTGCGGACCCTGGCCGTGCTCGACCCGCTGGTGGGCGAGGTGCTCGGCTACACCCGCTACCGGATCGAGGGCCCCCTCGACGGCGACGACGAGCCGTCGGCGGTGGTCGCCGATCGCGGCGGGATCGGCCGCGAGCTGCGCAGCCGCACCGAGGACAACCCGGTCCTGCGGGGCACCAAGCACCGGGTCGCCAGCGAGCGGCAGGTCGTGCTGGCGAAGGGGCGCAGCGACGGCCGCACGGTCCTGCTGGTCCCCGAGGTGAAGGACAACCAGACCACCGGCCTGACGCTGCTGCACGTCATCCTGCGCGACGACCTGTCGCTGCCGGCCCTGCGCACCGTGCTGCAGGGCTACCGCGACCGGTACCAGGCCCTGAAGGACCAGGTCACCGAGACCGAGCCGGCCTTCCGCGACGACGTGCTCACCACGATCCCGATCGTCGACCTGATGACCGCCCCGATCTACGACCTCGCCGATCGCTGGCGGTCCTGACGGTCCGTCCGTGCCGCCTCCCCAGATGTCCCCTCGGACGACGCGCCCCACCGAGCCCCGCACCGATCGAGCTCTGGTGGATTCGCGCCACGGGGTGGCGCGGATCCTCCAACGTTCGGTGGGAGGGGCGTGAGCGCCGGGTCGGGTGCGCGGGACGCGGCGGTGCGGTCGGCGCTGGCCGGGGCCGTCGGCGTGGTCGGCATCGGGATCGACGCCGTCGAGCTGGCCCGCTTCGCCGGTGTGCTGGCCCGCACACCCACCTTCGTCGACCGGATCTTCACCGCCGACGAGCGGGCCTACGCCGAGCGCCGGCGCGACCCGACCGAGCGGTTCGCCGCCCGCTTCGCCGCCAAGGAGGCCACGCTCAAGGCGCTCGGGGTGGGCATCGGCGCCTGTGGGTTCCGCGAGATCGAGGTCCGCCGCGACGACGAGGGCGCGCCGTCCCTGGTGCTGCACGGGACGGCCGCCGAGCTGGCCGCGGGTCGGGGGGTCACCCGACTCGCCCTGACCATCACCCACACCGACGTGCACGCCGAGGCGGTGGTGGTCGCCTTCGCCGACCGACCGGCGCCGGCGAACGACGTCGGGTCGGCCGGAGGAGGACCGGGTGCAGCCACCGGCGTGGTTCGGGTGCGGGCCCACGACCCCGAGGCGTCGGTGGCCTTCTACCGCGACCTCCTCGGCTTCGCCCCCGATCCGCACCCCGCCGACGGCGTCGCCCGCCTGGTGCGGGGCCAGGTCGTGGTGGAGGTGGTCGGGCCGGTGCCGTCGCCCGTCGGGCGGGGTGGCGCCGGACCGGTGGTCGAGCTGCACCTCGAGGTCGACGATGCCGACCCGATCCGCGAGGCCAGCGGCGGGGTGGCCGGCGACGACGGCGCGTTCGTGGTGGTCGACCCCGATGGCGTCGTGGTGCGCGTCACCGAGCGGTCGACCTGATCGCTCGGCCTGATCGCTCGGCCTGATCGCTCGGCCCGATCGCTCGGCCCGACGGCTCGCCCTGGCCGCTCGGCTCCCGGACCCGCCGGGGGCTCCGGGGTGGCACGCTGTCGGCCATGATCCCCGTCGTCACCCCCACCGAGATGGGCGCCGTCGACCGGGCCGCCCCCGAGCCGGTGGAGGTCCTCATCGGCCGCGCCGGGGGCGCGGTGGCCCGCGCCGCCCTCGACCTGCTGGGCGGGGCGTACGGCCGTCGGGTCGTGGTGGTCGCCGGCAAGGGCAACAACGGCAACGACGGCCGGGAGGCGGCCCGACGCCTGCGGGCGCGCGGGGTGCGGGTCGCCGTGCTCGACGTGGCCGACGCGCCCGATCCGCTTCCGTCCTGCGATCTGGTCGTCGACGCCGCCTTCGGCACCGGGTTCCGCGGCACCTACGTCGCCGCCCGTCCGCGGCCGGGGACCCCCGTGCTCGCCGTCGACATCCCCTCGGGCGTCGACGGCAGCACCGGTGCGGTGGCCGAGCGGGTGCTGGCCGCCGACCGCACCGTCACGTTCGCCGCCCTCAAGCCTGGCCTGCTCCTCGAGCCGGGGGCCGCCCTCGCTGGCGAGGTCGCGGTGGTCGACATCGGCCTCGACGCCGGCACCATCCCCGGGGTCGGTCCCACCCGGACCCACCTGGTCACCGCCGCCGACGTGGCGGCCTGGCTGCCGGTCCGCCCGGCCGAGACCCACAAGTGGAAGACCGCGCTGTGGGTCGTCGGCGGCAGCCCAGGCATGGAGGGGGCGGCCGTGCTGGCCACCACCGCCGCCGTCCGCACCGGCGCCGGCTACGTCCGCTGGTCGACGCCGGGCACCACCCCGTCGCTGCTGAAGCCGACGGAGGTGGTCGGCACCGAGCTGCCGGCGACGGGGTGGGCCGCGGCCGTGCTGGCCGACGCCGGCCGCTTCGCCGCCCTCGGGGTCGGCAACGGCCTCGGCCTGGACGACGTCCACCGCGACGAGGTGCGCCGCCTCGTCGCCGAGTCGCCGGTGCCGGTGGTCGCCGACGCCGACGCCCTGACCCTGCTCGGCGAGGGCGCCGCCGAGTGGTGCGGTCCCACCACCGTGCTGACCCCCCACGACGGCGAGTTCGCCCGGCTGGCCGGCGGCCCGCCCGGCCCCGACCGCATCGGCGCGGCGCGCGACCTCGCGACTCGGCTCGGCTGCGTCGTGCTGCTCAAGGGCTCGCTCACCACCATCGCCGGGCCCGATGGCGAGGTGCTCCTGTCGAACACCGGTGACGCCCGCCTGGCGACGCTGGGGACCGGTGACGTGCTGGCCGGAATCCTCGGGGCCCTGCTGGCCCAGGGCCTGCCCCCGCTGCGGGCGGCGGCGGCCGGAGCGTTCCTCCACGGGCGGGCCGGCGCCCTAGGCTGGCGACGCGGCTTGGCCGCCACCGATCTGCCCGAGCTGGTGCCCGCCGTCCTCGACGGGCTCGACCCGCTCGGCGCCGGCTGAGCCCCCACCTCCAGGAGTCCCGCCATGCCCCGCACCACGCCGGTCCGCGACGTCATGACCACCGACGTGCTCACCTTCGGACCCGACGACCGGGTCGACGACGCCATGAAGGCGCTGGTCGAACGGGGGGTCGACGCCGGTCCGGTGGTCGATGCCGACGGCACCGTGATCGGGATGCTCTCCACGAGCGACCTGATCGTGCGTGACGCCCGGGTGCACTTCCCGACGATCGTGAACTTCTTCGGGGTGAACGTCGAGCTGCCCTCGCGCGACCGCGACTTCGACGACGAGATCTCCAAGGCCCTCGGCGCGTCGGTGGGCGAGGTCATGCAGGCCAAGCACCTGGCCACCATCGGGCCCGACGCCACGCTCGAGGACGCGGCCACGAAGATGCACCACGACGACGTGTCGCGGCTGCCGGTGGTCGACGACGGGGGCGTGCTGGTGGGCATCCTCGCCCGGGGCGACATCGTCCGGGCGCTCGTGGCCGAGCAGTAGGAGGCCGTCGCCGGTGCGCGCCGCCCGGGCCGAGGTCGACCTGGCCGCCGTGGCCCACAACGTCCGCGTGCTGCGCGACCTGGTCGCGCCGGCCGAGGTGTGCGCGGTGGTGAAGGCCGACGGCTACGGCCACGGTGCCATCGCCGTCGCCGAGGCCGCCCTCGGTGCCGGCGCCACCTCGCTGGCCGTGGCCCTGGTCGAGGAGGGCGCGGTCCTCCGCAAGGCCGGCATCACCGCGCCGATCCTGCTGCTGTCCGAGCCCCGGCTCGACGACATCGAGATCGCCCTGCACTACGACCTCGAGGTCACGCTGTACACGGCGGCAGGCATCGAGGCGGCCGCCGACGCCGCGGTGGCCGAGGATCGGGTGGCGCCCGTGCACCTCAAGGTCAACACCGGCATGAACCGGGTGGGTGCCTCGCCGGCCGACGTCCCTGCCCTCGCCAAGGCCGTCGCCGCCCAGCCCGGCCTCGAGCTCGAGGCGCTGTGGACCCACTGCGCGGTGGCCGACGAGCCCGGTCACCCCTTCACCGACGAGCAGCTCGACCGGTTCGACGCCGTGGTCGCCGAGCTGGAGGGGTCGGGGTTGCGCCCGCGGCGCCTCCACGCCGCCAACTCGGCAGCGGCCATCGAGCACCCTCGCAGCCGCCACGACCTCGTGCGCTGCGGCATCGCCGTCTACGGCATCGCCCCGGCCCCGGCGCTGGCCGGCCGGGTCGACCTCCGCCCCGCCATGAGCCTGCGGGCCGAGGTGTCGCTCGTGAAGCGGGTGCGGGCCGGCGAGTCGGTGTCCTACGGCCTGCGCCACGAGTTCTCACGCGACACCACCGTCGCCACGGTGCCCATCGGGTACGCCGACGGCGTGCCCCGCCGCCTGTCGTCGGTCGGTGCCGTGGTGCTGGTGGGCGGCCGGCGGCGCCCCATCGTCGGCGTGGTCACGATGGACCAGCTCATGATCGACGTGGGCGACGACGAGGTGCGCCCCGGCGACGAGGTCGTGCTGCTCGGCGAGCAGGCCGGTGACCGCATCACCGCCGACGACTGGGCCCTGCCGCTCGGCACCATCGCCTACGAGATCGTCTGTGGCATCGGCCCCCGGGTGCCCCGCTTCTACACCTGAGCGGGCTGGGCCAGGAGCGCGGCGGTGGTGATGTCGTCCTCCCGGTCGGTCCTGCTCGTCAGCCCGTGGCACGGCGGCAGCCACGGGGCGTGGGCCGAGGGCCTGGTCCGCCACTCCCGCCACCGCGTCCACCTCGTCACCCACGCCGACCGCCACTGGCGCTGGCGCCTGCGCGGCGCCGCCCTCACGCTGGCCGACGAGGCCGCCGCCGTCGTGGCCGAGCACGGTCCGCCCGATGTGGTCCTGGCCACCGACATGGTCGACCTGGCGGCGTTCCTCGGCGCTGCCCGCCGCTTCCTCGGCGATCCGGCCGTCGCCCTCTACCTGCACGAGAGCCAGCTGGTCCGGCCCACCGGCACGGCCCCGCCCTCGGCCCGTCGGCGACGGTCGGCGGGGGCCGGCGGTGGTGCGCGGCCACGGCCCGATGCCGAGGTGGTGCTGGTCAACTGGCGGTCGATGGCCGTCGCCGATGCGGTGCTCGTGGGCTCTCGGCACCACCTCGACGAGCTGGCCGGGGCTCTGCCGACCTTCCTCGCCGACGTCCCCGACCACCCGCACGGTGATCGGGTGGACGAGGTGCTCGGGCGGTGCGAGGTGCTGCCCGTCGGGTGCGAGCTGGCCGGCCTGTTGGCGGGCGACCGTCGATCGACCGCGTCGCCGGCGGGTGAGGATCCGCCGTTGGTGGTGTGGAACCAGCGGTGGGACCACGACAAGGACCCCACCGCCTTCCTGCGCGTCGTGCGCGGCCTGGCGCGAGAGGGCGTGCCGTTCCGGCTGGCGCTCGCGGGGGAGAACCGGCGCGAGGACCCGCAGGAGTTCCGCGCCGCCATCGACGAGCTGGGGGCGCGGGTGGTGCACCACGGCCACCTCGACGTCGAGGCGTACCACCGGCTCCTCCTGCAGGGCGACGTCGTGCTGTCCACCGCCGTGCACGAGTTCTTCGGCGTGGCCTCGGTGGAGGCGATGCGGCAGGGTGCGTCCCCCTGCTCCCGGATCGGCTCAGCCACCCCGAGCTGGTCCCGCCGGCGTTCCACGACGCCGTCCTGTACCGGGCTCGGCCGGCGGATCGGCTGCGGACGGTGCTGGTCGACCTGCCGGCGGCCCGGGCGCGGGTGGCGGGCCTTCGGGAGGCGATGGCGCGGTTCGCGTGGGAGGCCCTGGCCCCGCGGTACGACGAGGCCGTCGACCGCCTGGCCGCCGAGTACGGTCGCCGCCCATGAGCCGCCAGTGGGGGAGCGGTCGGTGACCGTCACCGACGTCGACGGCGTGGCCGTCGGCCACTGGACCGACCCCGACGCGCGCACCGGCTGCACGGTGGTGCTGCTGCCCGACGAGACGGTGGCGTCGGGCGAGGTGCGCGGCGGCGCGCCGGCCACGCGCGAGCTCGAGCTGCTCGACCCGCAGCGGCTGGTGTCGCGGTTGGACGCGGTCGTCCTCTCGGGGGGCTCGGCGTTCGGCCTGGCCGCCGCCGACGGGGTGATGGGCTGGCTCGAGGCCGAGGGGCGCGGCCTGCCCACCCGGGCCGGGCCGGTGCCCATCGTGGTCGGCCTCTCGCTGTTCGACCTGCTGGTCGGCGACGGGACCGTGCGACCGGGCCCGGTCGAGGGTCGCGCCGCGTGCGAGCTGGCGTCCTCCGGGCCGGTCGCCCTGGGTGCGGTCGGCGCCGGGGCGGGGGCCACCGTCGGCAAGGTGTGGGGGAGCGATCGGGTGCGCGACGCCGGCCTGGGCGGAGCGACGGTCCGCCACGACGACCTCGTCGTCTCGGCCCTGGTGGCCGTCAACGCCTACGGCGACGTCGACGACGCCTTCGGCGCAGCCGACGATCACGCCTACGGCGACGTCGACGACGCCTTCGGCGCAGCCGACGATCTCGCCGAGGGGCTCGACCCGTCGGCGGTGGCGGCGTCGATCCGACGCGAGCTGGGCGGTGCCATCCCGGGCGAGAACACCACCATCGGCGTGATCGTCACCAACGCCCGCCTCGACAAGGTCGGATGCCTGGTCGTCGCCCAGGGTGCCCACGACGGGCTCGCCCGGGCGCTCGTGCCCACCCACACCCGCGTCGACGGTGACGCGTTCGTGGCCGCGGCCACCGGTGCCGTCGACGCCCCGGTCGACGCCGTCCGCCACCTCGCCCTGGTGGCGGCGGAGCGCGCCGTGCGTGGGGCGGTGCGCTGATGGGGGCACGAGGCGGGGGTCGATCCGATGGCTGACGAGACGGGCCCGGCCGACGGCCTCGTCGGGTTCCCGCACCTGCTGGCGCCGGGGGCCATCGGGCCGATGGCGCTGCGCAACCGGATCGTGATGACGCCGATGGGCGACCGGCTGGCCGCCGACGACGGCACGGTGAGCGAGCGCCAGGCCGCCTACCTCGAGGCCCGGGCCCGCGGCGGCGCCGGCCTGCTCGTGATCGGGTCGGTCGCCGTCGCCTACCCCGAAGGCGCCTACGCCACCTGCCAGACCGCCATCAGCGACGATCGGATGGTGCCCGGGCTGGCGGCCCTGGCCGAGCGGGTCCAGCGCCACGGCGCCCGGTTGGCCGCCCAGCTCGTGCACGACGGCGCCAGCTCGCTGCTCGACGTGGCCGAGGGCCGCGACGTCCTCGTGCCCTCGAAGCCGCCGCGCATCCGGCCCGACGCCCTGTCGGCCATGGTCACGCCCGCCGAGCTCGACGCCATGACCCGGCCGTTCACGACGCCGACCTCGCGCTTCGGCCACCGAGAGGCCACCGAGGCCGACATCGCCGAGGTGATCGCCCGCTTCGCGGCCGCCGCCGAGCGGGCCCGGGCGGCCGGCTTCGACGGCGTCGAGGTCCACGCCGGCCACGGCTACCTGATCGACAGCTTCCTGTCGCCGGTGCGCAACCGCCGCGAGGACGGGTGGGGCGGCGACGTCACCGGCCGAGCCCGCCTGCTGGTCGAGGTGCTGCGCGCCGTGAAGGCGCGGGTGGGCGACGACCTGGCGGTGTGGGTGCGGCTCAACGGCGAGGAGCGCCACGTCGCTGGGGGCGAGACCCTCGACGACGCCCTCGTCGTGGCCCGCCTGGCCGTCGACGCCGGCGCCGACGCCGTGCACGTGAGCGCCTACGCCGACCCCGGGGTCGGGGTGGGGGTGACCGACGCCCACACGCCCCAGCGCGCCGGCCGCAACCTCCCCCTCGCCACCGCGGTCAAGGCGGTGGTCGACGTGCCGGTGATCGCCGTCGGCCGGCTCGAGCCGGAGGCGGCCGACCGGGCCATCGCCGACGGGCAGGCCGACCTGGTGGCGATGGGCCGGGCCCTGCTCGCCGACCCCGACCTGCCGGCCAAGCTGGCCGACGGCCGGGTCGACGACGTGCGGCCGTGCATCTACCAGTACCGCTGCATCGGCAACATCTTCCTGAACGAGCCCCTCGCCTGCGTGGCCAACCCGGCCACCGCCCACGGTGACGAGCCGCTGCCGGCCACCACCGCGCCGAAGCGGGTCGTGGTGGTGGGCGGGGGACCGGCGGGCATGGAGGCGGCCCACCTGCTGGCCGGCGCCGGCCACGCCGTCACGCTCGTCGAGCGAGGGCCCGTGCTCGGTGGGACCCTGGTCGCGGCGGGGGCCGCCGACGCCGACCTCGACCGCTTCCTCGGCTGGCAGCGACGCCGGGTGGCGGCCTCGGGAGCCGAGGTGCGGCTGGGCACGCCGGTCTCGGCCGCCGCGCTGGCCGAGCTGGCTCCGGACCTGGTGGTGGTGGCCACCGGCGGTCGCTGGTCGGTCGACGTCGGGGCGCCGGTGGACGGCACCCCAGTCGTGTCGCTGGGCGACGTGGCCGGCTCGGGTTGGTTCGCCGACGACGATGGTCCCTCCGGCCTGCTCGGGTCCGGGCTGGTCGTGCTGGGAGGTGGCAAGGCGGCCGTGTCGTTCGCCCGCCTGGCCGTGGCGCGCGATCGGGCCGTGACGGTGGTCGAGCCGTCGGGTGTTCCGGCCCCCGAGCTGGGCCCGCCCGGGCGCTTCCGCCTCGTGCACGACGCCACCGCCGACGGCGTCGACGTCCGCGCCGGGTGGCAGGTCACCGCCGTCGCGGCCGGGCGCGCCACCATCTCGGGTCCCGACGGGTTCGGCGGCACCGCCGTCCACGAGGTCGCGGCCGACACGGTCGTCGTCGCCGCATCTGGGCCGGATCCCTCGGCTGCAGCGGTCGTCCCGAGCGGCCCGTGGGAGGTCGTGGTGCTGGGCGATGCGGCTGACGCCGGCCGCCTCGAGGGCGCGCTGGCCTCGGCGCGCGCCCTGGCGCAGCGCCTGTCCTGACCCGCCACCCATCCGGGCCGAGCAAGGGCCTGGGTCGCGTCGAGTCGCCGGTGGGAGCGCCCGCGGGTGGCGGCGGTAGCCTGGTCGGCCGTGCCCACCCCCCTGGAGCTGGTCCGCGACGAGGCGCTCGCCTGCACGGCGTGCAAGCTCGCCGACCTCGGGCGCAGCCAGGTCGTGTTCGGCATGGGCGACCCCGAGGCCGACCTCCTCTTCATCGGCGAGGGCCCCGGTGCCGAGGAGGACAAGCAGGGGCTGCCGTTCGTCGGCCGCTCGGGCAAGCTGCTCGACAAGCTCCTGCTCGAGGAGCTGGGCCTGACCCGCGACGCCGTGTACATCGCCAACGTCGTGAAGTGCCGGCCGCCCGGCAACCGCGACCCCGAGCCCGACGAGATCGCCACCTGCCGCCCGTGGCTCGAGCGCCAGCTCGAGCTGGTCGACCCGAAGGTGGTCGTCACCCTCGGGAAGTTCTCCACCCAGCTGCTGCTCGACACCAAGGTCGGCATCACCAAGCTGCGTGGCCGCGAGTACCGCTTCGGCGAGGCCGTGCTCATCCCCACCGTGCACCCGGCCTACGTGCTGCGCGGCGGGGGCGAGCCCATGGCCCAGATGCGGGCCGACCTGGTGCGGGCCAAGCAGGCCCTGTCCCGCTCGCGCGAGCAGCTGCTGGCCGAGGCCGCCGACGGGGTGCAGCCGTGATCCGCGCCGCCACCCGGTCGGCCGACCAGACCAAGGCGCTGGCCGCCGCCCTGGCCGAGCTGGCCCGGCCCGGCGACCTGCTCCTGCTGGCCGGCGACCTCGGGGCCGGCAAGACCGCCTTCACCCAGGGCTACGGCGCCGCCCTCGGTGTCGCCGAGCGCATCACCAGCCCCACCTTCACGCTGGTGAACCAGCACGAGGGCCGCTTGGTGCTGAACCACCTCGACGTGTACCGCATCGAGCAGCTGGCCGAGGTGCTCGACATCGGCCTGCCCGAGCTGCTCGACGAGGGCGGCGTCACCGTCATCGAGTGGGGCGACGCCATCGTGCCGGCCCTGCCCGCCGACTTCCTCCTGGTGCAGATCACCCTCGGCGACGGCGACGACGACCGCACCTTCGAGCTCACCACCACCGGACCCCGCTGGTCGGCCCGCACCCGGGCCCTCACCGCCGCCCTGGCGCCGTGGCTGCTGCCCACCACCGAGGGCGTCGACCCGGTCCCGGTGGCTGCCGCGAGGACCGATGCGCCGCCTGCTGCGCCGGACGCCGATCCGGACACCGATCTGGACGCCGATGCGGCGGAGATCGATCCGGAGGCCGGGTCGTGAGCCGCGCCACCGACCGCCGGGCGGCGGACCGCGCACCGATCGACAGGGGACCGACGTGCTGATCCTCGGCATCGACACCGCCACGGCCCAGGTGGGCTGCGCCATCGGCGGGCACGAGGGGGTGCTGGCCGCCACCCAGTCCGCACGCGGCAAGCGCCACGCCGAGACGCTCACGCCCGCCGTCGACTTCGCCTGCCAGCAGGCCCGCATCGGCCTCGACGAGATCTCGGTCGTGGCCGTCGACATCGGGCCTGGCCTGTTCACCGGCCTGCGGGTCGGCGTGGCCGCCGCCAAGGCCATGGCCTACGCCCTGCGGGTGCCGATGATCGGCGTGTCGAGCCTCGACCTGGTGGCCTTCCCGGTGCGGTTCACGTCCCGGCTGATCGGCGCCTGCATCGATGCCCGTCGTGGCGAGCTGTTCTACGCCTTCTACCGGCCGGTCCCCGGCGGCCTCCAGCGCGTGTCCGACCACACCGTCGGCTCGCCCGACGACCTCGCCTCGGAGGTGCTCGCCGCCGGCGAGGAGGTGCTGCTCGTCGGCGACGGCGCCCTGCGCTACCGCGAGGTCTTCGAGGGGCTCACCAAGGTCGACATCGTCGGCGAGGAGATGGCCTACCCGTCGGCCACGTCGCTGGTGATGCTGGCCCACGCCCAGGCGCTGCGCGAGCAGTTCGTGAAGCCGTGGGACCTGCAGCCGCTCTACCTCCGCAAGCCCGACGCCGAGGTCAACTGGTCCACCCGGGAGACGGCGTGAGCGTGCTGCGCGCCCCCGCTCCCGTCGACCCGTCCACCCTCGACGTCGAGGTCGTGCCCATGCGCCGCCGCCACCTGCGCTCGGTGCTGCGCATCGCCGAGAAGACCGGCAGCCCGGCGTGGTCGCTCGGGCTGTTCCTCGGCGAGCTGTCCGGGCAGGCGGGCCGCCTCTACGTGGTGGCGCGCGTCGGCGGCACGACCGTCGGCTTCGCCGGGATGATCTTCCCGGCCCCCGACGGCCACGTCACTACCATCTCGGTCGACCCGGCCTGGCGCCGCTGCGGCATCGCCACGCGGATGCTGCTCGTGCTGTGCCGGAGGGCCCTCGAGGTGGGCTGCGAGGCGCTCACCCTCGAGGTGCGGGCCGGCAACGACGAGGCCATCGGCCTGTACCGCGCCTTCGGGTTCGCGCCGGCCGGCGTGCGCAAGAACTACTACGCCGACCTCGGCGAGGACGCCCTCGTGATGTGGGCCCACGACGTCGACGCTCCGGCCTACGCCGCCCGCCTCGACGCCGTCGAGGCCGCACTGCCCGGGCGCACCACCGTCGACCTGTCGGTCTGGCCGGCGTCGTGACCGTGACGCGGGAGGAGCCGTCGTGAGGATCCGGGGCATCGAGGTGCCGACGAGAGGGGAGCGGTCGTGAGGATCCTGGGCATCGAGACGTCGTGTGACGAGACGGCGGCGGCCGTGGTCGTCGACGCCCGCCAGGTGCTGTCCTCGGTGGTGTCGAGCCAGGTCGACCTGCACGCCCGCTACGGCGGCGTCGTGCCCGAGATCGCCAGCCGCGCCCACGTCGAGCTGCTCACCCCGGTGCTGGCCCAGGCCCTGGTCGAGGCCGGCATCGAGGACGAGCACGTCGACGCCGTCGGGGCCACCGTGGGGCCGGGCCTGGTCGGCGCGCTGCTGGTCGGCGTCAGCGCGGCGAAGGCGCTGGCGCTGGTGTGGGACGTGCCGTTCGTTGCGGTCAACCACCTCGAGGCCCACCTCTACGCCGCGTTCCTCGAGGAGCCCGACCTCGAGCTGCCCATCGTCGTGCTCCTGGTGTCGGGCGGGCACACGTTGCTCGTGCTGATGGAGGGCCACGGCCGGTACCGGCTGCTCGGGTCCACCATCGACGACGCCGCCGGCGAGGCCTTCGACAAGGTGGCCCGCTACCTCGGCCTGGGCTACCCCGGCGGTCCGGCCATCGATGCGGTGGCGATGGAGGGCGATCCCCACGCCATCGCCTTCCCGCGGGCCATCCTCGACGAGGGCTACGACTTCTCGTTCTCGGGGCTGAAGACGTCGGTGGTGAACCACGTCCGCAAGCACCCCGAGGTGGCCACGCCCGACGTGGCGGCTTCCTTCCAGGAGGCGGTGGTCGACGTGCTGGTCACCAAGGCCCGCCGGGCCGCCGCCGCGCACGGGGCCAAGGGCCTCTGCCTCGCGGGGGGTGTGGCCGCCAACTCCCAGCTGCGCGAGCGCCTGCTCGACGCCTGCGTCGCCGACGGCCTGCACGCCTTCCTGCCGAGCCGGTCGATGTGCACCGACAACGCCGCCATGGTGGCCGCCGCCGCGTGGTGGCGCCTCCAGGCCGACGGCCCGGCCCCGCTCGACACGGGCGCCGACCCCAACCTGCGCCTCCCGGTCCTCTGACCTGACGGACCTGACCCGACCCGACCCGGTTGGGGAGCGAACCCCCGCTCGCCGTCGCAGGATCGTGGGGCACCGGGTTGCCCGCCGTCGGCGCCGCGCCTATCGTTAGCACTCGAATCCCGAGAGTGCTAACGACCACGGAGGCGTCATGAACCTGCAGCCCCTCGAGGACCGCATCGTCGTCAAGGCCGGTGAGGCCGAGGAGACCACCGCGAGCGGTCTGGTGATCCCGGACACCGCCAAGGAGAAGCCCCAGCAGGGCGAGGTCCTGGCCGTGGGCCCGGGTCGACGCAGCGAGCAGTCCGGCGAGCTCATCCCCGTCGACGTGAAGGTCGGCGACAAGGTCGTCTACTCGAAGTACGGCGGCACCGAGATCACCGTCGACGGCGAGGACCTGCTGATCCTCAACGCCCGCGACGTGCTGGCCATCGTCAAGTGAGCCGGCAGCTCACCACCGTTCGCTGAGGAGCAACATGCCCAAGATCCTGAAGTTCGACGAGGAGGCCCGCCGCAGCCTCGAGGCCGGTGTCAACCGCCTCGCCGACGCGGTGAAGGTCACCCTCGGCCCGAAGGGCCGCAACGTGGTGCTGGACAAGAAGTTCGGCGCCCCCACCATCACCAACGACGGTGTGTCGATCGCCCGCGAGATCGAGCTGGAGGACCCCTTCGAGAACATGGGGGCCCAGCTCGTCAAGGAGGTCGCCACCAAGACCAACGACATCGCGGGTGACGGCACCACCACCGCCACCGTCCTGGCCCAGGCGCTCGTGCGCGAGGGCCTGCGCAACGTCGCCGCCGGCGCCAGCCCCCTCGGCCTCAAGCGGGGCATCGAGAAGGCCGTCGCCGCCGCCGTCGAGGGCATCCACGACCTGGCCAAGGAGATCGACGACAAGTCCGAGATCGCCCAGGTCGCGTCCATCTCGGCCGCCGACACCGCCATCGGCGAGGTCATCGCCGACGCCATCGACAAGGTCGGCAAGGACGGCGTGGTCACCGTCGAGGAGTCCAACACCTTCGGCATGGACCTCGAGTTCACCGAGGGCATGCAGTTCGACAAGGGCTACCTCTCGCCGTACTTCGTGACCGACCCGGAGCGCCAGGAGGCGGTCCTCGAGGATCCGTTCATCCTGTTCGTGAACTCGAAGATCACCTCGGTGCAGGACCTCCTGCCGGTGCTCGAGAAGGTCATGCAGGCCGGTCGTCCGCTGCTGATCGTGGCCGAGGACGTCGAGGGCGAGGCCCTCGCCACCCTCGTGGTCAACAAGATCCGCGGCACCTTCAACTCGGTGGCCGTCAAGGCCCCCGGCTTCGGCGAGCGCCGCAAGGCGATGCTGGCCGACATGGCCATCCTCACCGGCGGCCAGGTCGTGTCCGAAGAGGTCGGCCTCAAGCTCGACACCACCACGCTCGACCTGCTCGGTCGGGCCCGCAAGGTGGTCATCACCAAGGACGAGACCACCATCGTCGAGGGTGCCGGCACCGAGGACGACGTCAAGGGCCGGATCGCGCAGATCAAGCGCGAGATCGACGACACCGATTCCGACTGGGACCGCGAGAAGCTCCAGGAGCGCCTCGCCAAGCTGTCGGGCGGCGTCGCCGTGGTGAAGGTCGGCGCGGCCACCGAGGTGGAGCTCAAGGAGAAGAAGCACCGCATCGAGGACGCGCTGTCGGCCACCCGGGCCGCCATCGAGGAGGGCGTGGTCGCCGGCGGTGGCACCGCCCTGCTGCGGGCCCGGGCCCAGATCGTCCCGCTGTTCGACTCGCTCGACGGCGACGAGGCCACCGGTGCCCGCCTGGTGCACCGGGCCCTGGAGGCCCCGGCCCGGCTCATCGCCGACAACGCCGGCCTCGAGGGCGCCATCGTCGTGCAGCAGGTCGAGGCCGAGTCCGGCTCGACCGGCCTCAACGCCGCCACCGGCGAGTTCGTCGACCTGCTCAAGGCCGGCGTCATCGACCCCGCCAAGGTCACCCGGGCGGCGCTGCAGAACGCGGCGTCGATCGCCGGCCTGCTCCTCACCACCGAGGCGCTCGTGGCCGACAAGCCCGAGGAGCCCGGTGCGGGTGCGGCCGCTGCGGCTGCCGCCGCCGGCATGGGCGGCATGGGCGGCATGGGCATGATGTGACGTCACCCGGGGGCGTGCCCCCGGTGGACCCCTGGGCTTCGGCGTGTCGCCGGGTGCCCCGGGAGGTCTGACGTGTTCGACGGAGCCGGTCCTGCGGGGCCGGCTCCGGCGCGTCCGGGGTCTGGCCTCAGCTGTCGTCGGACGACGGGTCGTCGGTGGACCGGGTGCCGGCGGATCGGTCGAGCGCCTGGCGGCGCTCGGCGCGTCGCTGGGCCCGCAGCTGGGCCGGGGTGGGCTCGTCGGGCGGGCGCACGCCCTGGCGGCGGGTGCCGTAGGCCGACACCACCCGGGCGACGATGGTGACGAGGAAGATCTGGCCGGTGATGGCCTCGGCCACCACCAGCGCCCGCCCCGCCGACGTGCCCGGGCTGAGGTCGCCGTAGCCGACGGTGGTCAGCGTGATGAAGCTGAAGTAGGTGAGGTCCGAGGCGGTCGGCTGGACCCCCTGGTTGAAGAAGGCCGCGCCCTGGATCGACGCGACGATGCCCATCAGCGACGAGAAGAACAGCCCGATCATCAGGTAGGCCGACATGGCAGCGGCCACCGCGCTGAGGCTGATGGCCTCGTGGTGGAGGAGCTCGCGCAGGCACACCACCATGGTCACGAGCAGCACGAAAACGAGCAGGGCGGCGTCGATCACGTCGAACGCCGTGAGCAGCGTGGGGTTGATGTCGGTCAGGCCGAGCAGGTTCGTGAGGATCGAGCCGCCGAGCGCGACGGCGACGAGCACCCGCAGCAGGTGGCGGACCCGGGTGCGGAGGCGGGCCCGGGCCAGCGCCGTCCAGAGCATCGTGACGCCGAGCAGCACGGTGGCGATGCGGATGATGCCGCGGCTGGTGGCCAGCGACACCAGCACGATGGTGAGCATGGCCAGCAGGAACACCGGCACGAAGCTGGTGGGGCCGAACAGCTCGTCCCAGGCGTCGGAGCCCAGGCGGCGGGCGGCGCGGGTGACGGCGTCGCGGTCGTGCTCGTCGTAGGCCTCGGCCAGCTCGCGCAGGTCGTCGCCCTCGCGCGCGCCGAGCCCGCGGGGGTGCGCGGCGTCGGGGGAGTAGGGGTCGTCGTCGGGGACCGCGCCGTCGTCTGACGCCGCCGGGGTCGCGTGGTCGGCCACGGCCCGAGACCCTAGTGGCGCGCCGGCGGCGGGCGGCCGGGCCGATGCGGGACCGGCGACGGCGTCGAGCGGCGCGTCGGGTCCTCGGGCGCCGCGATGCGCGGGGGCTCGTCGGTGGTCGGCCGCACGCCCGTCGGTAGGCTCGCCGCCATGGAGATCCCCCGCCCCGACCCCGCCAAGCTGCTCGCCACCTGGGACCAGTGGGAGCGAGGGGAGGTGGCACCGGGCAAGGTCATGTCCGAGCTGAAGACCGGTGGCCTGCCCGACCTGCTGCGGGAGCTGGCCGCGAGCGCCCCCGCCCCCTCGGCCTCCTGACCGTGGCCTCCGGCCGCCCCGATCGAGCGGTCCCCGCCGGCGAGGCCGGTGCCGCCGAGTCGGCCCCGGTCGAGGTCGCCCCGTCGCCCGCCGACGCGACCGGCCCCCCGCTCGATCCCGCCCTGCCGGCCCTCTACCAGCGGTCCGACTTCGCTCCCGGTCCGCCGCTGCCGCCCGGCCGCGGCGGCGACCAGCGCATCCCGCGCCCGCGCTCGTGCCGGCCCGGTGGCCCGGCCCCGTGGTCCGCCATCGCCGAGGCCGAACGGGTGATCACGGTCGACGACGTGCGACGCGCCCTCGCATCGTCCGGGCCGCCCCTGCTCTCGCACCTCGAGGGCACCGGCGTGCGGGCCTCGGCGGTGCTCGCCCCGCTCTACGACGAGGACGGCGAGGCGCACGTGGTGCTCACCCGCCGCGCTGCCCACCTGCGCTCGCACCGCGGCGAGGTGTCGTTCCCCGGTGGTGGTCGCGACGGCGACGAGACGCTGCAGCAGACCGCGCTGCGGGAGGCATGGGAGGAGACGGCGATGGACCCGGCCTCGGTCGAGGTCATCGGCGAGCTCGACCACCTCCAGACGGTGACCAGCCGGTCGTTCATCGTCCCGTTCGTGGGCGTGCTGCCGGGCCGGCCCGAGCTGGAGGCCAACCCGTCGGAGGTGGAGGCGGTGCGCTTCGTCGCACTGCGCGAGCTGCTCCTCGACGAGGTCTACCGGGAGGAGCGCTGGGGCCTGCCCCCGCTCGACCGGCCGCTGTGGTTCTTCGAGCTGGTCGGCGACACCGTGTGGGGCGCCACGGCCGCGATGCTGCGCAACCTCCTGGCCTTGACCCTCGGCGTCCCCTGGCGCGACTGACGTCGTCCACCTCCGCTCGGCGCGCCTACGTGCGGGCGCGGTACACGCCGATCCCCGTCGTCCACCACCTCACGCTGCTCGATCATCGATCCGACGCCGCCACGACGGCGCCTCGTGCGGCACTCGTCTCGGCCCGTGAGCCGCGTCAGCGGCGGTCGTGGGCGCGGTCGCCGAGGACGAGGTTGGCGAGGCCGCCCAACGCGAGGCCGAGGCCGATGCCGCCGGCGATGTCCAGGGGCAGGTGGGCGCCGACGTACATGCGGGCGCCGGCGGTCTCGATGGCGACGGCCATCACCCCGAGGCGAGCGGGCAGCGACAGCGACGGGCCGATGGTGACGCCGAGCGCGGTGGACACCGCGGCGTGGCCGGACGGGAACCCCAGGCCACGCTGCTCCTGACCTCGCACCTGCACCTCGTCGAGGTGGGCGGCCGGCCGCCCGCGCCGCACGCCCTTCTTGGCCAGCTTCGGCAGTCCCCACGCGACGAGGCCGACGGCGGCGGCACCGACGGCGGTGCGACGCCGTCCCGACCACCACGTCAGGCCGGCGACCACCGGAGCGGCGGCGAGGCTCCCGGCCTGCATGACCGCCCACGTGGGCGCCTGCAGGGCGGCCGGCAGGCCGTTGAGCGTGCGGAACACCTGGGCCTCGGCGGGGGCGACCTCGTGGGTGCGGGCCAGGGCGGCGGTTCCGGCGAACAGGACGCCGCCGCCGACGATCAGCCCGGCGTCGATGGCGGTCTCCGAGCGCGACATCGGGCGGCGGCCGGGCACGGCGGGCAGCGGGGGCAGGGCGGGCAAGCACCGGAATCTACCTGCGGGCGCCGCGACCTGATGCCCACGCATGCGGTGTCGGATCACGCCGGTGGCCGGCGGCGGATCCCGGTACGGTGCCGATCTATGAGCCCCGACGCCGCGGCCCGCCCAGACCTCGACCCCGGCCGGTTCGCCACCCACGTGTTCGCGGGCCGCGGGTTCCCGCTGGCGCACGTCCGCGAGGGGGCCGGCGAGGGTCGCCCCGCCGTGCTCCTGGTGCACGGATGGCCCGAGACCAAGCGCATCTGGTGGCGGGTCATCGAGCCGCTGGCCGCCGCCGGCTTCGAGGTGATCGTCCCCGACCTGCGCGGCTTCGGCGAGTCGGGCGTCGCCCCCGACGGCTTCCACGACGTGCCGGCGTCGAGCCGCGACCTCGAGGCGCTGGTCCGCTCGCTCGGCCACGACCGCATCGTGGCGGTGGGCGGCGACCTCGGTGGTCCGATCGTCCAGGACCTGGCGCTGCGCTTCCCCGACCTCGTCGACCGCCTGGTGCTGTTCAACAGCCCGCTGCCGTACGACAAGGAGCGCATGGCGGGGCTGCGATCCATCGCGCAGAGCACCCACGACTACTTCTGGCGCCAGGCGACCGACGCCGACGCCCTGGCCGCCGAGCTGGCCACCCCTGAGCAGCGCCGCCGCTACATCGCCACCTTCTACACGTCCCGCCTGTGGGCCCACCCGGGGGCGTTCGACGACGACGCCGTCGCCTTCCACACCGAGCCGTTCGGCGACGGTGATCGGCTGCGGGCCTCGTTCGGCGCCTACGAGAGCGTCGCCGACCCGGCCTGCCGCAGCGAGCCCCCGCTGCTGCGCCGCAACCCCGACACCCCCACCGTCATCCTCTTCGGCCCGAGCGACCACGTGATCGCCCCCGACTTCGACCGCATGGCGGCGGCCGTCTTCGACGACCACGTCGGCCCGTTCCTCCTGCGCGACTGCGGCCACTTCGTGCCCTGGGAGGCACCGCACCAGCTCGCCAGCGCGGTCGTCGCCATCAGCCGGGACCTCCTGGCCGGCTGAACCGCGGCCGAGCCCGGGTGGTCCCGGCCGAACCCGGCTGATCCGCGGCCGAACCCGGGTGGTCCCGGCGGGGCCGCCGGCGATGGCCTCACCGCGACCCGGGGCGCTCCAGGACCAGCTGGCGGTGGGTCCACACGATCTCGCCGCGTCGCTCGTCGGCGTGCAGCGCGTCGAGGTCGGCCGCCAGCGTGGCGATGATCTCGTGGTCGACGTGCTCGACGACCCACGGGTCGTGGCGCCAGGTGGCCAGGTTCATGGCGAACAGGCGGGCCACCTCGTCGACGGTGGGGGCGATGGTGGCGGTGGACGACTCGACGAGCTCCAACCCGTCGACGGGTCCCAGGTCGCGCAGGGCCTGCCCGACGTAGAGCTCGGCGCCCTGGGCCCGGATCATCTCGCCCGACACCTCCAGGTAGGTGGCGAAGGCCGGCACCTCGACGTCGATGCGCTCGACCTCGTCGAGCAGCAGCCGACCACCGGCCGCCAACCCCGTCCCCCACGACGCCACGACGGACGCCGGCGCGGGCAGGTGGGCGAGGAGGTAGCGGGCGAACACGAGGTCGGCTCGAGGGACGGGCCACGGCAGCTGCGTGACGTCGTGGTGGACGAAGCGGACGATCCCCGGCAGCGGGCCGTGGGCGGCCTCGTCGGCGACGGACTCCTCGGCGGCACGGGCGACGAAGGTGGCCGAGGCGTCGAGGCCGACCGTCTCGGTGGGGGCCAGCGTGCGGGCGATCATGCGGGTGGTGTGGCCCGGCCCGCACCCGAGGTCGACGGCCAGGCCCGGCGCACCGGCGGCCGGCGCCCCTCGGCGCAGCAGGGCCTCGGAGGCCGGTCCGAACACTCGGGCGAGGATCGCGAGGCGATCACCGGCGAGCTGGTTGTCGCCCAGCGTGTAGCGGGTCTGCCCGTCGCCGATGGCCATGGCCCTGCACCCTTCTCGCCGCATGCGGTCCGGGGCAAGCCCGTTCGGTAGCCTTTCGCCCATGCCGACGCTGACGTTCACCGCCGACACCCACCAGGAGCTCGTGGGTCAGGTCAAGCGGTGGCTGGCGTCGCTCGAGGCCGACGACGAGGGCTCGATCAGCGTGCGCCAGGCCGTCGAGCAGGGGGCCGAGCTCACCAAGGACGCCCTGCGGATCATCGCGTCGGCGGCCCCCAAGCCGGTCGCCCAGAACGACATCGTCAAGGCGCTCACCGACATGGGCTACAAGGCCACCGACGCCACCAAGGAGCGGGTGGTCGACGGCCTCGGCAACGTCGAGGACCTCACCGGCGGCAGCGTCCTGCGCACGGTCTCGGAGAAGGGTCGCAACGCCGTCTACGAGATGAACGTGACCATCGCGAAGCAGATCCTGAAGTCCCTGCATGGCACGTGATCGCCGGGGCCGCGCCGGGGCGGCCGACGCGGCCGAGGACCAGCACGACGAGCCCGAGGCGGGAGCCGAGCCGGCTGGGCGCGCCACCGACGACCCGGAGCGCGAGACCGCTCCGACCTCGGCCGACCCCGCGGCGGCGCCCGCCGCCACCGACGGCCCGGACCACGCGGGCGACGCGGACGCCGTCGGCCTGTCGTCGATCCCCGAGGAGGAGGTCGAGGCCGCCGACCAGGCCGTCGCCGAGGCCATCGCCCGCTACTCGTCACCGGCCCGACTCGAGTCCCCGCGCGAGCAGGCCGTGCGCCACGCGGCCCGGGAGTCGATGGCCGCCATCGAGAAGTTCCTCGGCCTCGCTCGGGCCGCGGGGTCGCCGGGGCGGGAGCCGGTCTGGGTCGGTCGAGTCCTCAAGCACCGGGTGAAGGCCTGGCAGCTCGTCTACGACTTCGACGCCGACTTCTCCTACGTCGCCCGCATGGACCGCGGCATCTACCTCACCAAGAAGGGCAAGCTCCTCTTCACCGTGGCCGACTCCAAGCCCCTGCGGCGGCGGGTGGCCTGGAAGACGGACCACGCCTCGCTGGACGTGTTCCTGGCCCGCTACACCGGCGAGCACGAGGCCACCAAGGTGCCGATGCTGCACCACCGCCGCCTCCTCGACGGCATCGCCCGGGTCTGCGCCGAGCAGCGCCTCGACTGGGGCTGACCGCCGCCGGCCGGCCCCGCCGCCGGCCCGTCTCACCACCCCGGCCACGGCACTACACTCGACTCTTTCCCACGGCAGGCCGGAGGCGCCCCACGGCGGCGTTCCGGCCCGGAAGCGAGGTGCTCGGTGGCCGAGCTCGAGATCGGCATCGGCAAGTCGGGGCGGCAGGCCTACGGGTTCGACGACATCGCCATCGTCCCCAGCCGCCGCACGCGCGACCCCGAGGACGTCGACATCTCCTGGGAGATCGACGCCTTCCGGTTCGAGCTGCCGCTGCTCGCCGCCGCCATGGACGGCGTCACCAGCCCGGCCACCGCCATCCAGATCGGCCAGCTGGGCGGCGCCGGCGTGCTCAACCTCGAGGGGCTGTGGACCCGCTACGAGGACCCCGAGCCGTGCTTCGAGGAGATCGCCTCGCTGCCGCCGGAGAAGGCCACCCGTCGCCTGCAGGAGATCTACGCCGAGCCGATCAAGCCCGAGCTGATCGTCGAGCGGATCCGCGAGATCAACGCCGCCGGCGTCACGTCGGTGGCCTCGGTGACGCCCCAGCGCACGGCGGCGCTCGCCCCGTCGATCGTCGAGGCCGAGCTCGACCTGCTCGTCATCCAGGGCACGGTCGTGTCGGCCGAGCACGTGTCGAAGAGCCAGGAGCCGCTCAACCTCAAGCGGTTCGTGCGCGAGCTCGACATGCCCGTCATCGTCGGGGGGTGCGCCAGCTACCAGGCCGCGCTGCACCTCATGCGCACCGGGGCCGCCGGCATCCTCGTGGGCGTCGGGCCCGGGCAGGCGTGCACCACCCGCGGCGTGCTCGGCATCGGCGTGCCCCAGGCCACCGCGGTGGCCGACGCCCGCGCGGCCCGCATGCGCCACCTCGACGAGACGGGCGTGTACGTCCACGTGATCGCCGACGGCGGCATGGCCACCGGGGGCGACATCGCCAAGGCCGTGGTGTGCGGGGCCGACGCCGTGATGATCGGCTCGCCGCTGGCCGCCGCCCAGGAGGCGCCCGGACGCGGGTTCCACTGGGGCATGGCCACCTTCCACCCCACGCTGCCGCGCGGCACGCGGGTGTCCACGCCCACCCGCGGCACGCTCGAGGAGGTCCTCGTGGGCCCGGCGGCCGACAACGACGGTCGCCTCAACCTGTTCGGCGCGCTGCGCACGTCCATGGCCACCTGCGGCTACGAGTCGCTCAAGGAGTTCCAGAAGGCCGAGGTCATGGTGGCGCCGGCCCTGCAGACCGAGGGCAAGTCGCTGCAGCGGGCCCAGGGCGTCGGGATGGGGCACTGACGGCGATGTCCGAACCGGCCTTCGACACCGTCCTCGTCGTCGACTTCGGCGCCCAGTACGCGCAGCTCATCGCCCGCCGCGTGCGCGAGGCCCACGTCTACTCCGAGATCGTCCCCCACACCATCACCGCCGCCGAGATCGCCGAGCGCCGTCCGGCCGGCGTGATCTTCAGCGGCGGGCCCGCCTCGGTCCACGTCGAGGGCGCGCCCCGGATCGACCCGGCCGTGTACGACACCGGCGTGCCCGTCCTCGGCATCTGCTACGGCGCCCAGCTGGTGGCGCTCCAGCTCGGCGGCGAGGTCGCCAACACCGGGCAGGGGGAGTACGGCAAGACCGAGCTGGCCATCACCGACGAAGAGGCGCTGCTGTTCCACCACGACCAGCCGCGGTTCCAGACGGTGTGGATGAGCCACTTCGACTCGATCATGGCCCCACCCGAGGGCTTCACCATCACCGCCACCACCGCCCAGACCCCCTCGGCCGCCTTCGAGCACCGCGAGCGCGGCCTCTACGGCGTGCAGTTCCACCCCGAGGTCGTGCACACGCCCCACGGGCAGGAGATCCTCAAGCACTTCCTCTACGAGGCGTGCGGCTGCCGGCCCACGTGGACGATGTCGTCGATCATCGAGGAGCAGGTCGAGGCCGTCCGCCAGCAGGTCGGTTCGGGCCGGGTCATCTGCGGCCTCTCCGGCGGCGTCGACTCGTCGGTGGCCGCCGCCCTCGTGCACAAGGCCATCGGCCCGCAGCTCACGTGCGTGTTCGTCGACCACGGCCTGATGCGCCAGGACGAAGGCGAGCAGGTCGTCGAGACCTTCCGCCGCAACTTCGGCATCGAGCTCGTCCACGTGCGGGCCGCCGACCGGTTCTTCGAGCGCCTCGCCGGGGTCGTCGACCCCGAGGAGAAGCGCAAGGCCATCGGCGAGCTGTTCATCCGGGTCTTCGAGGACACCGCCGGCGGGATCGAGGACGCCGGCTTCCTGGTGCAGGGCACGCTGTACCCCGACGTCATCGAGTCGGGCACCAAGGACGCCGCCAAGATCAAGAGCCACCACAACGTGGGCGGCCTGCCCGACGACATGGAGTTCGAGCTGGTCGAGCCGCTGCGCCTGCTGTTCAAGGACGAGGTGCGCCGGGTCGGCGAGGAGCTGGGCCTGCCCGAGGAGATCGTGTGGCGCCAGCCGTTCCCCGGTCCCGGGCTCGGCGTGCGCATCATCGGCGAGGTCACCCCCGACAAGGTGGCCATCCTGCAGAAGGCCGACGCCATCGTGCGCGAAGAGGTCAAGAAGGCCGGCCTCGAGCGAGAGGTCTGGCAGGCCTTCGCCGTGCTGCCCGACATCCGCAGCGTCGGGGTGATGGGCGACGAGCGGACCTACGCCTACCCGGTCGTCATCCGGGCGGTCACCAGCGAGGACGCCATGACCGCCGACTGGGCCCGCCTGCCGTACGACCTGCTCGAGCGCATGTCGAGCCGCATCATCAACGAGGTCGCTGGTGTCAACCGGGTGGCCTACGACATCACCTCCAAGCCGCCGGGCACCATCGAGTGGGAGTGACGCCCCGGGAGTGACGCCCCGCGCCCGGTCCGGTGCGGCCGTCGGGGCCCCCCGTGGGCCCGAGATCCGCGCTGATGGCCGCGGAACGTGCTCAAGTCGGGCCCCCGGGGTGGTCGATGCAGTCAGGGACGATCCCGGGCAGGGTCGTCAGGCGATCGCGGAGGATGCAGCGACCAGCGCGGGGGTCGATGCCGAACGAGGGAGTGCACGTGGGGCCATCGCAGCCGGTGGAGCACCACCTGGGTGACTCGGCCGACGGCCGCGTCGAGGAGGTCGACGACGGGGTGGCGCGCGTCCTGATCGGCCCGGACGCCGAGGAGTGGTTCTTCCCGCTGACCACCCTCCCCGACGGCGTCGCCGTCGGCGACTGCCTGGTCTTCGTGCCCGACGGCAACGGGCGCTGGCAGGCCCTGGGCCGCACCGCCACCGCGCCGACCGCCTCCGTGCGCTCCATCGAGGACCGGCTCAACCGCCACATCAGCGTCCGCAAGACCGGCGAGATCGACCCGGCCTCGGTGCGGGCCGCCCGCCGGGCGCTCGAGGGCTGACGCGCCGCGCCGGGCCCGCCCGGCTCCCGACTCCCGGCTCAGCCCTCGGGCCGGCCGGCTCGGGTCAGGTGCCGGCCAGGGCGGCCACCACCGGCGCGATGTCGTCGATCGCCTCCAGGCCGACGCCGATGTAGCTGATGCCCAGGTCGTCGCGGCGTGACCGGCACTGCTCGACGATCTCGTCCACCGAGCCCGCCAGCGCGTGGGGGCACTCGAGGGCGTCGGCCGGCGTGAGGCCGAAGGCCGGGCCGATGACCTCGGCCAGCGCTGGGCGGTCGTCGGTGATCTGCACCAGGTGGATGCGGGCCTGCAGCTCGAGGTCGTCGTAGCGGTCGCCGGCGGCCTCGTGGATCCAGCGCAGCTTGCGCTTGGTGGCCGCCCGCGTGGCGGTGGGACCGGCGCTGTCGTCGATGCGGCCCTGGTCGAGGCGGATGTTGAGCCCGACGATGTCGGCCTCGCGCCCCGCCACCTGCAGCACGTGCTTGCCGCCGCCGCCGATCAGGATCGGTGGGTGGGGCCGTTGCACGGGCTTGGGCGCACCCTCGAGCCCGCGGATCTCGTAGTGGTCGCCCGAGAAGGTGACCGGGCCGTCGGCGAAGAGGCCCTTGATGACCGCCAGCGCTTCGGTCATGCGGTCGATGCGGAGCTTGGGCGGGTCGAGGGCGATGCCGGCCTGCTCGTAGTCGGTGGTCATCCAACCGGCGCCGAGCCCCATCTCGAAGCGACCGCTGGACAGGAGGTCGAGGGTGGCGGCCTCCTTCGCCAGCACGACGGGGTGGTGGTAGTCGTTGCAGTAGACGAGCGCCCCGATGCGCAGGGTGGTGGTGGCCTCGGCCGCTGCCATGAGGGCCGGTGTGGTGGCCAGCTGGTCGTCGAGGTGGTCGGCCACCGTCAGGGTGGCGAAGCCGAGGTCTTCGGCCTTGCGGGCCAGCTCGCGCCACGCCCGGGCGTCGGGGGCGCTGGAGGCCTGCAGCCCGAACCGGAACGGACGCCGTCGGGGGAGCGCCACCGGGTCGTCGGGGTGCAGGTCGGGGGCGGCGTCGGTCGGGTCGGGGTCGGTCATGGCTCGTTCCTCGGGTGGCGGTCCCGGTGGGACCGCGGGCGGCGGCCCGACGTTACGGCAGCGCCGACGACGCTCCCGCCCGGGTTCGGGTGAGCCGCGACCGACGCCCGGGTCGGGCCGGCCCCCGGCCCGACCCGGGCGGAGCCGGTTCGGTCGCGGGCCGGGAGCCGAGCGACGCCCTTGGCTACGCTGCCGCCCGTGCCCGACGACCTCCACGACTTCGCGCTCGGATCCTTCACCCACGGCGGCGAGGAGCGCGTGGTCTACCGCGCCGGCTCGGGTCCGGCGGTGATCGTGATGGCCGAGATGCCCGGCCTCACGCCGAAGGTCGCCGACTTCGCCCGGCGGGTGGTGGGCATCGGCTGCTCGGTGGCGCTGCCGGTGCTGTTCGGCGAGCCGGGTGCCGACCCGATGACCGCGGGCGGAAAGCCCCGCATGGGCTACATGCTCAAGTCGATCGCTCCGGCGTGCGTCTCCAAGGAGTTCGCCGCCTTCGCCGCCGGCCGCACCGCGCCGGTCACCGACTGGTTGCGGGCCCTCGGCCGATCTGAGTGGGAGCGCTGCGGCGGCCCGGGCGTCGGGGCGATCGGCATGTGCTTCACCGGCGGCTTCGCCCTGGGGATGATGGTCGACGAGCACCTCCTGGCCCCGGTGCTGTCGCAGCCGTCGCTGCCGATCGGGCCGAGCGGCAAGAAGAAGGCCGACGTGCACCTGTCGCCGGCCGACCTCGCCAAGGTCAAGGAGCGGGCCGCCGACGGGGTGTGCGTGCTCGGGCTGCGCTTCACCGGCGACAAGCTGTCGCCGCCCGAGCGCTTCGAGACCCTGCGCCGCGAGCTGGGCGACGCCTTCGTCGGGGTCGAGATCGACTCGTCGCCGGGCAACCCGTGGGGCATCCGCAAGGCCGCCCACTCGGTGGTGACCGAGGACCTCGTCGACGAGCCGGGCCACCCCACCCACGACGCGCTCGAGCAGGTGCTCGACCTGTTCCGCACCCGCCTGGTCGAACCGGCCGCCACCGCCTGACCCTCGGCCGCGCCCGGGGTCCCGTCCTGAGGGTCGCGGCGGCGCGCTAGGCGGCGCGCCCGGCGTCCGTCGCTACGTCGGCCGGTCCGGCCGGCTCGGCCGGCTCGGTCCGAGCGGCTGGTGGGGCGTCGAGGTCATCGTCGCCGCTCGGCGGCGACGGTCCCTCGTCGTCGGCGGCCGGCACCTGCTCCACGTCGGCCAGCGGCACGTCGCCGGCGGTGGCCGCCAGCTGGGCCATGGCGGCCACCGCGGGGGCGGGTACGGCCGCCTCGATCCGCACGCCGGGCACCCGCACGGTGGTCGTCGACCCGCGGTAGCGCTGCTCCACCACGCGGGGCACCCGCGCGGTGCGCACCTCGAGCGCGCCGGCCGCGATCAGGTCGGCCTCGACCCGGTGGGCCCGCTTCGGGTCCACCACCACCGCCACCCGGGCGGCGCCCGGAGGCCAGGGTCGGTTCGGGCTCGCCGCGGCGGGGGCGGCCCGCAGCGCGTCGGCCAGCTCGTCGCCGCTGACCCGCCGGACCACGGCGCCCTCGGCGTCGGCGACGAGGTGGAGCTCGACCAGGCCGGCGAGCACCGCGTCGGCGCGCGACCCGGGGACGAGCACCGACACGGCCGGCACGACGAGCGGCTCGGCCACCACCGAACCCCGGTAGCGACGGTCGACGACCTGCTCGACCTTCACCCAGTCCAGGGCGAGGGCGTCGGGGTCGAGGTGGGCCGTGATCGCCGAGCGGTCCGCGCCCCGCGGGACGACGGCGATGACCTGGTAGAAGCCGTCGGGATCGAGGCCGTCCGCCGCCCCGGAGCGGGCGGGGGGTGGTGGCGGTGCCGCCGGTGCGGCCGGGGCCGGTGGCGGGGGGAGCCCGGCCGCCACCGCCGGCACCGCGGTGGTCGGTGGGGGTGGGAGCCCGGCGGTGGTCGCCGGTGGCGCCGAGGTGGCCGCGGGCGCCGTCGCCGGTCGTGGTGGCGGCGCGGCCCCGTGGCCGTCGAGGGCCAGGCCGTGGCGGGCGAGGACGCCGATGAGCGTCTGCTCGAAGGCCCGGCGCTCGTCGGCCGTCCACTGGTGGCGCGGCCCGCTGCCCGGCGGTGGGTCGACCCGTGCCCCCTCGATCCGGTAGGGCCGGACCGTGAAGCGCTGTCCGGTGGCCTCGTCGGGGCGGCTCCAGTCGATGGCATCACGGGGCGGGGGCACCGGTGCCGGCGGGCGCCAGCCGATCATCGCCAGGTCGTCGAACAGGTCGAGGGGCGGGGCCAGGCCGTCGTAGCCCACCTCCAGCCAGGTGGTGCCCTGGCTGCCCTTCGTGCACAGCGCAACGGTCGTACCGGTGGTCATCGGGTCCCTCGGAATCGCTCGGGTCGCCGCGTCGCCATCGCGCTCGACGCGGCATCACTGCCACCCCAAGTGTCGGCAGGCTCGTGGTCGATCCGGCCAACGGCCGATGAGCACCCGGTGACACCTTGCTGACCGACGGCTTTCCCGCACCGATCTGTTGGGTCCCTGACCCGGCGACCCGGCGACCCGGCGATCCGGCGACCCGGCCGGCGTCACCGCCGGCGGCCGCACCGGGTGGCGGTGCCGGCCACCAGGGCCGGAGGCCCGGTGGATCATCCCAGGGCGGTCGCGGTGGGGGCGGCGGGGGCTCCCGACGGCGGGACGGCCGCGGGTGCCGGTGCTGGTGACGGGACGCTGACCGCGATGTCGGCCGGGTCGAGGCCGCTGGCGCGGGCGGTGGTGCGCACCACGGCGTCGGCGAGGTCGGCGACCACCCCGGCCTCGAGGAGCACCGCCGGCACGACCCGCTCGGTGGTCGAGCCGCGGTACACCCGGCGCACGACGCGCTGGGCGGGGGACCGGCGCACCGGCGCGGCGCCGGCGTCGCCCAGGGCGTCGGCCACCTCGTCGGCCCGCAGCGGGTCGACG
The DNA here is from genome assembly GCA_046331175.1 of Acidimicrobiales bacterium. Lineage (GTDB taxonomy): Bacteria > Actinomycetota > Acidimicrobiia > Acidimicrobiales > Acidimicrobilacustridaceae > JAWKIW01. The sequence continues at coordinate 19,362 of JAXLRI010000006.1, read as the reverse complement.
GTGACCGCCAGCCGGACCAGGTCGGTCGGCCAGTCCTCCGGCGGGGCCTCGTCGCGCAGCGAGCGGGCCATGTCATCGCCGGTGATCCGGTGGACCTCCAGCGAGCTCGGGGTGTCGATCGCCCCGGTCGCGGCCACGGCGGCGGCCAGGTCGGCGACCTGGCGCCCCGGGCACACGGCGGTGGCGGCGGGCAGGGCCATGGGGGTCTCGGTGGTCGAGCCGCGGTACACGCGGGCGACCATCCGCTGGACCTGCTCCCACGTCACCTCGAGCCCGAGGCCGGTCATCGCCTGCTCGACCACGGCACCGTCGACGCCCCGGCCGACGGCCACGACCACCCGGTAGAACGCGTCCGCGTCCACCGCCGGGGCGGTGGCGGCGGGGGGTGGCGCCGCGGGCGGCGCCGGGGGCAGGGTCGCGGCCGCCGGCGGGGGCGGCAGCGTCGTGACCACCGGAGCGGGGGCGGCTGCGGCCGCTGCGACGACCGGCGGGGGCGGTGCCGGTGCCGGCGTCGCGCCGCCGAGCGACAGCCCGTGGCGGGCGAGCACGCCCCCGAGCACCTGCAGGAACGCCCGGCGCTCGTCGGGGGTCCACTGGCCGCGCGGGCCGGTGCCCCGGGGCGGCTCGACCTTGGCGCCGGTCACCCGGTAGGGCTGGACGGTGAAGCGCTGCCCGGTGGCCTCGTCGGGGCGGCTCCAGTCGATGGCGTCGCGGGGTGGAGGCGCGGGCGTCGGCGGCGTCCAGCCGACCATGGCCAGGTCGCCGAACAGGTCGACGGGCGGGGCCAGGCCGTCGTAGTCGAGCTCGAGCCAGGCCGTGCCGCCCTGGGCACCCCGGCTCTCGAGGCGCACGGTCGTGGTCGTGGCGGTCGTCCCGTTCGTCATGGGTCTCCTCGAGGGGCGGGGCGGCAGGTGGTGTGCGGGGCGTGGTGCGTGCCGCGCGCTCGGTGGTGTGAGCGGTGCTCATGATCCTGTGAGGTGCGTGCGACGACGGTGGGAACGGGCGGTGAGGGGCGCGTGACAGCCTGCTTTCGACGTCCTGCCCGGGCACTGACCGGGACCTGAACCGCCGTGGGCCGGACGGCCCACCAGGGCCGGCGGCCCCGGCCGGTGGTGTCAGCGGTGGTGGGTAGGGTGGGCGGGCCATGGCCGAGCAGCTCCCCTTCGCCCTCGACGACGGCTCGGGCGACGAGCCGGGCGGTACCGCTCCCGCCGGCGATGCGCCGGTCGCCGAGGCGGTCCCGCTCGGTGGCCCCCGGCCCGCCGACCTGGCCGAACCCCCTGCGGCGCCGTTCGACCCCGAGCGGTTCGACGCCGACGACGCCGAGGGCTGGGTCGACGACGACGCGCCCTCGGGTCCCTCCCGGCCCGACCTGCTCGACGGCCTGAACCCGGTGCAGCTCGAGGCCGTCACCCACGCCGAGGGACCGCTGCTCGTCATCGCCGGCGCCGGGTCGGGCAAGACGCGCGTGCTCACCCACCGCATCGCCCACCTGATCCGCAACGAGGGCGTGTCCCCGTTCGAGATCCTCGCCATCACCTTCACCAACAAGGCCGCCGACGAGATGAAGTCGCGCGTGGCCAAGCTGATCGGCCCGGTCGCCCAGAAGATGTGGGTGTCCACGTTCCACTCGGCGTGCGTGCGGATCCTGCGCCGCGACGGCGACAAGCTCGGGTACCCCTCCAGCTTCACCATCTACGACCAGGCCGACGCCCAGCGCCTCACCGGCTACGTCATCCGCGACCTCAACCTCGACCCCAAGAAGTTCCCGCCCCGCTCGGTGCACGCCACCATCTCGGCGGCCAAGAACGAGGGCCTCGACGTCGACGCGTACAGCGAGCGGGCCCGGGTGATCTTCGAGCGCAAGATCGCCGAGGTCTACCGCGAGTACCAGGCCCGCCTGCTCAAGGCCGGGGCCATGGACTTCGACGACCTGCTGGGCAAGGCGGTCCAGCTGTTCCGCGAGCACCCCGACGTGCTGGCCCACTACCGCCAGCGGTTCCGCCACGTGCTCGTCGACGAGTACCAGGACACCAACCAGGTGCAGAACGAGCTGGTCCTGCTGCTCGGCGGCGAGCACCACAACGTCTGCGTCGTGGGCGACGCCGACCAGTCGATCTACAGCTTCCGAGCGGCCGACATCCGCAACATCCTCGAGTTCGAGGAGGCGTTCCCCGACGCCACCGTGATCGTGCTCGAGCAGAACTACCGGTCGAGCCAGACCATCCTCGACGCCGCCAACGCCGTCATCGCCAACAACCTCGGCCGCAAGCCCAAGGAGCTGTGGACCGACGCCGGCCACGGCGAGGCCATCGTGCGCTACGAGGCCGACGACGAGGTCGACGAGGCCCAGTTCGTCACCCGCCAGCTCACCCACCTGCACGACACCGGCGCGTGCCGCTGGGGCGAGATGGCGATCTTCTACCGCACCAACGCCCAGAGCCGGGTGGTGGAGGAGCAGCTCATGCGCTCGTCCATCCCCTACAAGGTGGTGGGCGGCACCCGCTTCTACGACCGCCGCGAGGTCAAGGACGCGCTCGCCTACCTGAAGGCGGTGGTGAACCCCGCCGACGAGGTGTCGATCAAGCGGACCCTCAACGTGCCGAAGCGGGGGGTGGGCGATTCGTCGGTGGCCAAGCTCGACGTCTTCGCCGCCGCCCACGGCCTCACGTTCCTGCAGGCGCTGCGCCGGGCCGACGAGGCCGGCGTGTCGAGCAAGGCGCTGCGTGGCATCGAGAAGTACCTGATCCTCGTCGACGGCGTGGCCGACTACGTCCAGGACGGCCCGGCCCTGGTCCTCGAGGAGCTGCTGAAGCGATCCGGCTACATCGCCGAGCTCGAGGCCGAGCACTCCGTCGAGGCCGAGGGTCGCATCGAGAACCTGGCCGAGCTGGTGGGCGCCGCCCAGGAGTTCACCGCCGTCGACGAGTTCCTCGAGCAGGTCTCGCTGGTGGCCGACACCGACGACATCGACGACGACGACTCGTCGGTCGTGCTCATGACGCTGCACTCGGCCAAGGGCCTCGAGTACCCGACGGTGTTTCTGGTGGGCCTCGAGGACGGGGTCTTCCCGCACCTGCGCTCGATCGGCGAACCCGACCAGCTCGAGGAGGAGCGCCGCCTCGCCTACGTGGGCATCACCCGGGCCATGCAGCGGCTGTACCTCACCCACGCGTGGGCCCGCACCCTCTACGGCGGCACGCAGTACAACCCGCCCAGCCGCTTCCTCGACGAGATCCCCGACGAGCTGGTGCACCGCGTGCAGGGCGAGCGGCGCGGGTCGCGGCGGTCAACGGGCGCCGGCGGCGGGTGGGGTTCGAGCGGCCGGGGTGGTGCGTACGGCAGCGGTTCGGGCTCCGGCTCCGGCAGCGGGTCCGGAGGCGGCTCCGGCTCCGGTGGCGGCGAGCGGCGCCGGTCGTTCGGCTCGTACGACCCCGACGAGGACGACCGGGCCAGCCGCATCGCCCACCGCGAGCGGGTGGTCGACGCCGCCCTCAAGCCGGCGCCGCCCCAGCCGTCCCACGCCGATCGCCTCGGCCTGCAGGTCGGCGACGACGTCCGCCACGGGACCTTCGGCGAGGGCGTGATCCTCCGGCTCGAGGGTGAGGGTGACAAGGCGGTCGCCACCGTGCGCTTCCCGGGCGTCGGCGAGAAGCAGCTGCTGCTCTCGTGGGCGCCGCTCGAGAAGCTCTAGCGCGCCGGCCGCCGACCTCGCCGTCGCCGGCCAAATGGCGGGTCGGCCGGGGGCGGCAGTAGAACCGTGTCGGTCGTCCCGGCAGCGTCGCCGGGCCTCACCGACTGGACACGGGCACGCCGGCCGTCTCGGGAGGCGCGGTGAAGACGTTGAAGCGGGCAGAGCTGATCGTGCGGCGCGACCTCACGCTCGGCACCGTGCTGGAGCGCCTCGCGGCCATCCACGGCTCGCGCCGCCTCGTCGAGGAGGCCGACGGCGGGTTGCGCATCACCTACCGCCAGGGCGCCAAGCGGGTCGCCCGCTGGGCCGGTGGCATCGCCGCCAAGACCGACCTCGGCGACCGCGTCGTCATCGCCACGCCCAACGGCTACGAGATGTTCCTGCTGTGCCTGGCCGCGTCGCGCGCCGGTGCCATCCCGGTGCCCATCAACGAGCAGATGCGCCCCGACGAGATCGACCACGTGCTGCGCGACTCGGGTGCGTCGCTGGTGGTGCGCACGCCCAACGACGTCGACGGCCACGATCCGCTGCTCGAGGCCGAGCCGGCCGACCCCGACGACATCGCGGCGCTCTTCTACACGTCGGGCACCACCGGCAAGCCCAAGGGCGCCGAGCTGACCCACAAGGCGCTGGTGGGCCAAGCCCTCAGCGGGGTGGCCTGGCCGGCCGAGCTGCGCCGCGACGAGGCGGTGTTCGCCTTGCCGGTGGCCCACATCATGGGCTTCGCCGTGCTGATGATCATGGGGTGCGCCGGCGTGCCCGCCTACCTCATCCCGCACTTCCGGCCCGACACCGTGCTCGACGCCATCGAGGAGCGACGGGCATCGGTGTTCATCGGCGTGCCGGCCATGTACCGGATGCTGCTCGAGGCGGGCGCCGCCGACCGCGACCTCAGCTGCGTGCGGCTGTGGGGAGCCGGCGCCGACGTGATGCCGCCCGAGCTGGCCCAGACCTTCAAGCGGTTCGGCGCCACCGCCACGCTGCCCGTGATCGGTCCGATCGGCGAGGCGCTGTTCGCCGAGGGCTACGGCATGGTCGAGTCGGGCGGCGGGGTGGCGGCCAAGATCTCGCCGCCGCTGCTGAACCTGGGGCTGGGTGAGTCGGTCGGCATCCAGCTGCCGAGCTACAAGCTGAAGGTGGTCGACGACGACGGCGAGGAGGTCGGCCACGGCGAGGTCGGCGAGCTCTGGGTGCGAGGCCCGGGCGTGCTGAAGGGCTACTGGAACGCGCCCGAGATCACCGCCGACACCGTGACCACCGACGGGTGGCTGCGCACCGGCGACCTCGCCCGGCGCGGCCCGTTCGGCACCGTGCTGTTCGTCGGTCGGGCCAAGGACGTCATCAAGCACGGCGGCTACTCGGTGTACGCCAACGAGGTGCAGGCCACCCTCGAGGAGCACCCCGACGTGCTCGAGGCGGCCGTCGTGGGTCTGCCCGACGACCGGGTGGGCGAGCGGCCGGCGGCGGTGGTGCGCCTGGCCGACGGCGCCGCCTTCGACGAGGGCGCCATGGTGGCGTGGGCCGGCGAGCACCTCGCCGACTACAAGGTCCCCCAGCGCATCGTCGTGGTCGACGAGCTGCCCCGCACGGGCACCAAGAAGGTGCAGAAGCGGCTGCTGCTCGAGCTGTTCCCCACCGACGCCTGAGCGCGGGTGGTGGCGACGGCCGCGACCGGCGGCCCGGTGGCCTCCCGGCGTCAGAGCGACGTGGTGGCGTCGACCACGGGCCAGCCACCGCGGCCCACCACGACCGGACCGCCGGCCGGGCGTGGGACCCCGGGCGGGCTCGGTGACCACGACCCGACCCCGTCGGCTCCGGACGAGCCGCCACCGCTCGCCGCGGCGGCACCGCCCGACCCCACCGCGCCACCGGCGGCCGGCGGCGCCCCCGCGGGCGCACGGTGGGGGTCGAGGGCGCGGGTCAGGTCGACGGCCACGAGGTACTGCTGGTCGATGACCGCCGGTGGCGTGTCGTAGGCCCACGTCGTGGTCGGGGCGTAGCCGGCCAGGACGACGTACAGCGCGTCGCGCCGGTCGTCGACCACGCCCTTGGCCACGCCGAGCGGTGGGTCGCCGGCGACCGCGGTGTGCTGCCGCTCGCTGCCCACCTCGACGTCGGCCTCCGGCGTGAGGGTGTGGCCGTCCCAGGCGAAGGGCCGGACCCGGCCGTACTGGTACGCGTAGAGGAGGGTCTGGTGGCGGGGCGACCACTCGAGGGCGGCGAGGAAGCCGCCCGTGCGGTGGCCGGCGTCGTCGAGGAGGGTGAGGTCGGCGGTGGTGGCCGGCGTCGCCGTGCCCACCGGCGTGACCGCGGCCGCCGGGTCGTGCACGAACCCGGGCGGCGTGAGGTGGCTGCCGTCGGCGGCCATCGGGACGGCGGCGACGTACAGCGGCCAGGTGGTCGCCAGCGAGCCGCTGTGGTTGGCCACGGCGAGGAACAGCGTGCCGTCGTCGGCGTAGGCCGCCGTCATGAACGCCGGGATCGTGCCGGCCTCGCGGGTGGGGGCGACGAGCACGGGTGAGACGGGCGTGAGGGTGCCGGCGGCGTCGTCGTAGCGCAGCTCCTGAACCGGGGCCGGGTAGCCGCGCACGGTCGCGGTGGAGCAGGTGTCGTCCCACGCCGTGTAGGGCGCGTCGTAGACCACGGTCAGGTGCTCGGCCCCGCCCACGGCCACCGGCGAGGCCCGCACGTCGCGGGGGAGCAGCGACACCTGCACGGTCGAGGTCGTCACGCAGGCGTCGCCCTGCTTCTGGTGGATGGGCTGGGCCAGGGGGAGGGCCGCGGCGGGCGGCAGCGTGCACTGGGGGACGGCCGGAGCGCCGGGGCTCGGGGCGTGGCGCTGGCCGGGACCGCAGTACGCGTGCAGCGCGCCGGTGGCGTCGAGCACGACGAGCGAGCCGTTGGGGCTCTCGGTCGAGTTGAAGTACTGCGCGGCCACGACGTGGTGCGACGCCGGCAGCACGTCGCACTCGACCAGGCCGCGGGCGTCGCGGAAGCCCGACTCGCCGAAGGCGTTGTCGGGCTGGCCGAGGAACGAGTCGAACCAGGTGGGGAAGGCGGCATCGGCGTTGGTGGCGTCGCCACCGGCCAGGGCGGCGGCGTGCAGGTCGTCGGGGGTGAGGGAGCCGAGCTGGCCCCCGCTGCGGGCCTCGGTCACGTCGGGCCCGGAGGTGTCGAGCACCGTCACGGCCGGGTACGAGCCGTAGGCGTGGTCGTCGACCCAGCCCTCCGGTCCGCTCCCGGTGAGCCCGCTCGCGTCGACCTCGAGGGGTGGGACGTCCACCCCGTGGAACGCGCCGCGCAGCACGACGACGAAGCGCCGCTGGCCGGTCGGTGCCAGCAGGCCGGTCACCGCCACGTTGGCCGAGCCGCCGATCTCGGGCAGCGCCGCCAGCGCGGTCGCGACCGTGGGCGCCGCCGCGCCGAAGGCGATCGGGGTGGACCAGGCGCCGCCGGACCAGCGCAGCCGGAAGGTGCCGCCGCCGGCCACCGACGGGTCGGATCGCAGCTGCAGCAGCTGGTGCTCGTCGCCCTGCTGGGCGCGCTGCCAGCGCTTGTAGGGCATGGCGGTCAGGGCGATCGCTCGGTTCGCGCCGGGCACGGCGCACACGTCGCTCACGTCGCCGCCGCCGACGTGGCGGGCACCCAGCTCGACGGCCCGGGGACCGAGGCGGCCGGCCGGGTCCTGGCCGGCGGCCCGGGTGTCGATCGGCGTGGTCGTGAACCGGCCGACGAGCGGGTCGTAGGCGGCGACCGACATCGTGTCCTGGGTGGGCACCACCTGGTTGGCGACCTGGCTCATGGTGCCCATGAGGACCCGGCCGTCGTCGGCCAGCGCGGGGAAGAAGGCGCTGGTGCCGGCCGGCCAGCGCCAGCCGTCGAGCGGGATGGACCGGGCCGGGTCGCCGGTGGCCGAGGCCTGCACGTCGGGCGGCAGCGGGGCCGGGGTGCGCAGGGCACCCGGGTCGCCGACCAGCGCGCCCACCGGGGAGGCCTCGTACCAGCCTTGGAGGTCGGCGATCAGGTGGGTGGTGCCGCTGTTGTTGAACAGGGTGAGGGTGCCGTCGGGGGCGAGGGGGATGACGGTGAGGTTGGCGGTGACGTGGTCGGGGGTGGGGTTGAGGTTGCTGGTGGGGGGGCGGGGGGTGCCGGTGGCCCAGGCGGTGATGAAGGTGGGTGCGGTGGTGTCGGTGGCGGTGAGGTTGACGGCGACGGCGGTGGCGCCGGCGGGGATGCCGAGGGGTTGGTGGCCGGCGGTGGTGCGGGCGGGGTCGGTGACGGCGAGGGTGGTGGTGCTGGTGGGTCCGAGCGTGGTGGGGGTGCGGCCGGGCAGGCCGGTGCCGTCGCGGGTGTCCAGGGCGCGGACCGGGGCGATGAGGTGCAGGGCCCGGGTGTCACGGGAGACGGCGCCGGCCGGCGGGAGCGCCGCCACCAGCGGCAGGACGGCGGCCACCAGCGCGACGACGGCGGCCAGGCCGGCGGCGACGATCGGCGCCGGGTGGCCGGTCGCGGCGATCCGACGCGGCGGCCCCACCCGTGACGTCCCTACCGTGGCCGGGAGCCGGTGACGAGGATCGACGAGGACGTGGTCGACGACGACGGGGCCGCGGTGGTGGTGGCCGCCCGCCGGCGGTCGGCGTTGAGGTCGATGATCACGTCGTTGGTCTCGGTGACCGACACCGGGTACTGGACGAGGCCGGTGCCGTCGGCCGGCACGGTCGTGCCGTCGCACGGGTCGCGGAAGTCCCCGGAGTCGGGCTGCCACCGCAGGGTGCAGTCACGGCCCTGGCCCGCCTTGCGGGCGTCGAAGGCCAGCCAGCCCTTGTCGAGGGAGTCGCCCGTGTGCTGGAGGTAGACGTCGCGCTGGCCGCTCGCCACGTCGGGCAGCAGGATCGGCCCGGCCTGCCGGATGGCGTCGGCCCGCAGCTCCTTGTTGCCGGCGTTGAACGTGTCGGTGCCGAGCTTGACCTCGACCTTGCCCGACTCGTTCAGCGACGGCAGGGCGATGAGGAACAGGGCGCCACCGAGCACCAGCACGATGACGATGCTGATGGCCACCAGGGCGATCGTGCGCGGGTTGGCCTTGGTCTCGGCGACGGGCATGCCCTGCCATCGTGACCCACGGTGCCGGGGGTGGGCCAGCCACCCACCCCGGGGCCCGGTGGGCGGGACCTAGACTCGCCGGCCGTGGAGCGCACCTACCGGGTCGTCGTCGCCAAGCCGGGCCTCGACGGCCACGATCGCGGGGTCAAGGTCATCGCCCGGGCCCTGCGCGACGCCGGGTTCGAGGTCATCTACACGGGGCTGTTCCAGACCCCCGAGCAGATCGCCGAGTCGGTGCTGCAGGAGGACGCCGACGCGGTGGGCCTGTCGGTCCTGTCCGGCGCCCACATGACCCTGTTCCCGCGGGTCATCGAGCAGCTTGCCGCCCGGGGCCTCGACGACGTCGTCGTGTTCGGGGGCGGCATCGTCCCCGACGAGGACATCGCCGAGCTGCGCGACGCGGGGGTGGCCGCCATCTTCACGCCGGGCGCCCCGCTCGACGAGATCACGTCCTGGCTCGAGCAGGCGCTCGACGCCGCCAACGCCTGAGCCGGCCGTCGCGGGCCCCGATGGGGCGCGATCGTGCGGACCGGGGCGCCGGCACTAGCGTGTCCCGCCGGGTCGGCCCCCGCCGGTCGACCGTTCGAACGCCCGCCGACGAGGTCGACATCCCATGCCCCGACGCCTGCTCACCACCGCCTGCCTGCTGCTCGTGCTCGCCACCGCAGCCGCCTGCGGATCCAAGGACGAGGCCGCCCCGGCCTTCACCATCCCCGGCAACCCCAACATCACCATCCCGGGGGGCGCCGGCTCGTCGACCACGTCGAGCACGCTGGCCTCGGCGGCCGGCAAGCCCTGCGTCGCTGCCACCGACGTCCCGGCTGCGGCCGGCAAGCCCACGGTCGACGTGCCCGTCGGTCCGCCGCCCACGACGCTGCAGACCACCGATGTGAAGGTCGGCGACGGCGCCGAGGTCAAGGCCGGCGACTCGGTCAAGATGCAGTACGTCGGCATCGCCTGCTCGACCGGCAAGCAGTTCGACTCCTCGTGGGACCGGGGTCAGCCCTTCGACGTCACCATCGGCGCCGGCCAGGTCATCAAGGGCTGGGACCAGGGCATCCCCGGCATGAAGGTCGGCGGGCAGCGGCTGCTGGTCATCCCCGCCGACCTGGCCTACGGGAACAACCCGCCGCCCGGCTCGGGCATCGCCCCCGGTGAGACCCTGATCTTCCTGGTCCAGGCCGACGGCGTGACGCCGGCCGCGGCTGGCTCCAGCACCACGTCCACGCCCGCCGGCTGACCGCCCTCGCCGGTCGCCGTCGACCGGCGGCTCAGCCCTCGACGGCGCGTCGCAGTCGGCCCAGCCGCCGGCGCCAGGCGGCGCCGGTGGCGTCGATCCACGCCGACGCCGCGCCGAGCGGGGCCGGGTCGGCCTCGTAGCGGGTCTCGCGGCCCTCCCGGCGGGCGGTGACCAGGCCGGCCTCCTCCAAGGCCCGCAGGTGCTTGGCCACGGCCTGGCGCGAGATGGCGCGGTCGGCGGCCAGCTCGGTGGCGGTGACCGGTGCGCGGGCGACCACCTCGCGCAGCAGCTCGCGGCGGGTGGCGTCGGCGAGCGCGGTGAAGACGACGTCGACCGCGCCGTCGACCGCATCGTCCGCTCGGGCGCGGCCGGTCGGGCGTTCTCCCGCCGCGCCGCCGCTCACGCGCCGATGGCGACCGGGCGGCGGTGGCGGAGGTGGCGCAGCTCGAGGCCGAGCAGCCGCCCCGTCCACCGGCCGGCCTGGTCGCGGCCCCCGACGACGGCGCACGCCGACGCCACCGCTGGGGCGGTGGGCAGGGGCGTCTCGGTCACGCAGACCTCGAACCCGTCGGCCACCGGGGCGACCTCGATCTCCACGACCGACCAGGCGTCGACGTCGTCGTCCGCGTCGGTGGTCCCCAGCTGCCCGGCGCCGCCGGTGGGCCGCCACCGCCACCGCAGCCGGCGGCCGGTCACGACCTCGTCCACCTCCACGATGCGGCGGGTGCCGTCGTCGTCCACCACGTGGCCCCGTGCCCCGGCGGCCACCGCGAGGTCGACCTCGGCCCCCAGCCACCGGCCGAGCTCGTCGCCGTCGGTGAGGGTCCGCCACAGGTCGTCGAGGTCGGCGTCGACCACCACGCGCTCGGTGACGGTCGGGCGGAGGTCCGACCCGGGTTGGGTCCGGGCGGGTTGGGTCCGGGCGGGCGGGGGATCGGAGCGATCGGCCATGAGCGCAACTCTACGGTTGCGCATCGGGATCGGCAACGGTACGGTCGAACGCGCAACCAAGAAGTTGCGCACCCGGCCTGAGGCCGGGGTGCGCCCGACGAGGGGAGGGTGCCGTGCTGGTGCCGACCGTCCTGGAGACCACCAACCGCGGCGAGCGGGCCTACGACATCTACTCCCGCCTGCTGCGCGACCGCATCGTGTTCCTCGGCTCCGCCATCGACGACCAGGTGGCCAACCTGGTGGTGGCCCAGCTGCTGCACCTCGAGGCCGAGGACCACGACCGCGAGATCAGCATCTACATCAACTCACCGGGCGGCGACATGATCGCCCTGTTCGCCATCCACGACACCATGCAGTTCGTCCACGCCCCGATCTCCACCATCTGCGTGGGCCAGGCGGCGTCGGCGGCGGCGGTCCTCCTGGCCGCGGGCACGCCCGGTCGCCGCCTCGCGCTGCCCAACGCCCGGGTGCTGATCCACCAGCCCCACGGTGGCGCCCAGGGCCAGTCGACCGACCTCGAGATCCAGATCCGCGAGACCGTCGAGCTGCGCGACCGCATGGTCGACATCCTCGCCACCGCCACCGGCCAGCCCCGCGAGCGGATCCTGCGCGACATCGACCGCGACTACATCCTGCGGGGCGAGGACGCCGTGGCCTACGGCCTCGTCGACGAGGTGATCAGCCACCGCGAGCTCCGGTCGATCCCGGCCCTCGCACCCTGAGCGGTCGGGGTGCGGCGGCCCTCGTGCGATCGATCTGACGGGTCGTCATGGCCGGTTCGCCCCGCCCGCGGCGACGTGACTAGCGTCTCGCCCCGATGGACCTTCTCGAATTCCAAGGCAAGCAGCTGTTCGCCTCGTTCGGCATCCCGGTGTCCGACGGGCGAGCGGTCGACTCGGTCGCCGAGGCCGTCGCCGCCGCCGAGGCGGTGGGCTACCCGGTCGTGGTCAAGGCGCAGGTGCACGTCGGCGGTCGCGGCAAGGCCGGCGGCGTGAAGCTGGCCACCGACGAGGACGAGGTGCGGCTCCACGCCGGCAACATCATCGGCATGGACATCAAGGGCCACACGGTGAACATCGTGTGGATCGAGCACGCCTCCGACATCGCCGAGGAGTACTACGCCAGCTTCACCCTCGACCGCTCGGCCAAGAAGCACCTCGGCATGCTGTCGGCCCAGGGCGGCGTCGAGATCGAGGCGGTCGCCGAGACCGATCCCGACGCCATCGCCAAGATCTGGGTCGACCCGGTCGACGGGCTCACCGAGGAGGCGTGCCGCGACTGGGTCGCCGCCGCCAAGCTCAACCCCGACGCCACCGAGGGCGCGGTGGCGATCCTGCTGAAGCTCTACACGGCCTACGTCGACGGCGATGCCGACCTCGTCGAGATCAACCCGCTGATCGTCAAGACCGACGGTGCGGTGCACGCCCTCGACGCCAAGGTCACCCTCGACAACAACGCCGAGTTCCGCCACGAGTGGGGCGACTACGAGCTCACCCAGGTGCGCGACGAGCGCGAGCAGGCCGCCCACGCCGAGGGCCTGCAGTACGTCGGGCTCGACGGCTACGTCGGCATCATCGCCAACGGCGCCGGCCTCGCCATGTCCACCCTCGACGTCGTCAACCAGGTCGGCGGCGATGCCGCCAACTTCCTCGACGTCGGGGGCGGCGCCGATGCCGACAAGTTCGTGGCCGCCCTCGAGATCCTCGACAACGACCCCCGGGTCAAGTCGATCTTCATCAACATCTTCGGCGGCATCACCCGCGGCGAAGAGGTCGCCAACGGCATCATCACCGCCCTCGACCGCATCGAGATCAAGGCCCCCATCGTGATCCGCCTCGACGGCACCAACGCCGACGAGGGCCGGGCCCTGCTCGAACCGCACCTGGGCGACAAGCTCCAGCTGCAGCCCACCATGCTGGACGCGGCCCGCACGGCCGTCGAGCTCGCCGGAGGCACCCCGTCATGAGCATCTTCGTCGACGAGACCACCAAGGTCGTCTACCAGGGCCTCACCGGCAGCCAGGGCCGCTACTACGGCCTGCTCAACCGTGACTACGGCACTAACGTCGTCGCCGGCACCAACCCCAAGAAGGCCGGCTCCGACGTCGACGGCATCCCGATCTTCGCCTCGGTGGCCGACGCCGTGGCCGAGACCGGCGCCAACGCCTCGTGCATCTTCATCCCGGCGCCCGGCGTGAAGAGCGCGGTGATGGAGGCTGCCGAGGGCGGCGTCGAGTTCATCGTGTGCATCACCGAGGGCGTGCCCGCCCAGGACGAGGCCTGGTTCTTCAACAAGCTCAAGCGCGACTTCCCGAACGTGCAGCTGCTCGGCCCGAACTGCCCCGGCATCATCAGCCCCGGCAAGTGCAACATCGGCATCACCGCCGGCCACATCGCCAAGGCCGGTGGTCCGGTCGGCATCGTGAGCCGCTCGGGCACGCTCACCTACCAGGCGCTGCACGAGCTCAAGCTCCAGGACATCGGCGTCACCACGTGCGTCGGCATCGGTGGCGACCCGGTGCCCGGCACCAGCTTCATCGACTGCCTCGAGCGCTTCGAGGCCGACCCCGACACCAAGGCCGTGATGATGATCGGCGAGATCGGGGGGTCGGCCGAGGAGGAGGCCGCCGAGTTCATCTCGGCGAAGATGACCAAGCCGGTCGTCTCCTACGTCGCCGGCGTCACCGCCCCGGCCGGCAAGAAGATGGGCCACGCCGGCGCCATCGTGTCGGGCGGCAAGGGCACGGCCCAGGGGAAGATGGACGCCCTGCGCGACGCCGGCGTGCTGGTCGGCCAGAACCCCACCGAGGCCGGCGACCTCATGGTCGGCGTGGTGCGGGAGAACGGCTGGGCCTGACCCGACCGGCGACCGCGGGGTCGCCGTCGCAACCGAGCACGGGCACCGGGGCGCCGTCGGCGCCCCGGTGCGCGTCCGGCCTCTGACCTCCGAGGGCCGGGGGGTTCGGCGAGCCCCTGCCCGCCGCCCCGGTGCGATCCGAAGGTCATCCGCCTAACGTCGGGGGATGGCCTACGACGTGCGCATCTCCGGCGGAACCGTGGTGGACGGCACGGGAGCCCCGGCGTTCCGGGGCGACGTGGCGATCGAGGGCGGCCGCATCGTGGCGCTGGGGGACGAGGTCGACGGGCCTGCTCGCCGGACCATCGATGCCGAGGGCTGCATCGTCACGCCCGGCTTCGTCGACCTCCACACCCACCTCGACGCCCAGGTGGCGTGGGATCCGATCGCCTCGTCGTCGTGCTGGCACGGCGTCACCTCCATCGTCCTCGGCAACTGCGGCGTGACCTTCGCCCCGGTGCGACCCGACGACCGCGAGTACCTCGCCGCCACCATGGAGTCGGTGGAGGACATCCCGGCCGCCTCGATCCTCGACGGCGTGCCCTTCGCCTGGGAGACCTACGGCGAGTACCTCGCCTGGCTGGGCGGTCGTCCGATGGGCGTGAACGCCGCCGGCATGGTCGGGCACTGCGCCCTGCGCTACTACGCCATGGGCGATCGCTCGATGGACCAGGGCGAGGACCCCACCGCCGACGAGCTCGCCGAGATGGTGCGGCTGGTCGACGAGGCCATGGCGGCCGGCGCCGCCGGGCTGTCCCTGTCGCGCACCGGCCGCCACACCGCGCCCGACGGCCGCCACGTGCCCGGCACCTGGGCCGGCGAGGCCGAGATGGTCGCGCTGGCCGCCGCGGTCGGCGGCCACGGTCGGGGCGTGTTCGGCGGTGCCCCTCGCTTCGACGGCGACGGCCTCGGCGAGGAGCGCGCCCGCGGGGAGGTGGCCCTGCTCGCCGCCATGTCGTCGGTGGCCGGACGTCCCCTCACCTTCAACCTGACCAACACGTTCGCCGACCCGGAGCTGTGGCGGCAGACGCTCGCCTTCGTCGAGGCGGCCAACGCCGGTGGGGCCCGCATCCGTCCCCAGACCACGTCGCGGGGCATCGGCGTGATCTTCTCCCTGGGCCACGCCACGCCGTTCGACCGGTCGCCGGCCTGGGCGGCGCTGGCCGGCCGGCCCATCGCCGACAAGCTGGCCGCCATGCGCGATCCGGCCGGCCGGGCCGAGCTGGTGGCCGAGGGCGTGGGCCGGGGCGCCGACGGCTACCGCGAGTTCTTCGTGCTCACCCCCGACCGGGGTGCCCGCTACGACTGCGACCCAGCCGACTCGTTGTCCGCCCACGCCGAGCGCCGAGGCGTCTCGCCGGTCGAGGCCTACGTCGACCTGTGCCTCGAGACCGACGGCGCCGTGATCCTCAACTGGCCGGTGCTCAACCAGGACTTCGGCGTCATCGCCGAGATGCTGCAGCACCCCCTGATGCTGCTCGGCCTGGCCGACGCCGGTGCGCACGTGGGGCAGATCCTCGACGCCTCCCAGCCCACCTTCTTCCTGTCGTACTGGGTCCTCGAGCAGGGCCTGCTCCCGCTGGAGGAGGGTGTGCGGCGGCTGACCAGCGACACCGCCGACTTCGCCGGCTTCGCCGACCGGGGTCGGTTGGCCCCGGGGTTCGCCGCCGACGTCAACGTGATCGACCTCGAGCAGCTGCACCTGCCGCTGCCCACCTACGTCCACGACTTCCCCGGCGGGGCCGGCCGCTTCGTGCAGCGGGCCGAGGGCTACCGCACCACCCTGGTGAACGGCGAGCCGTTCATGGTCGACGGCGAGCACACCGGCGCCCTCCCCGGCGCCGTGCTGCGCCCGGGCTCGTGATGGCTGGGCGGTGGTCGACGATCGGCGCGGCGCGATGACGGCGGCGGGCGCCGGCGCCACCGACGACCTGGCCGTGGTGCACGACGAGGCCGAGGATCGCTACGAGCTGTGGAAGGGCGAGCAGCTCGTCGGCGTGGCCGACTACGTCCAGCGGGGCGACGTGCTGGTGGTCCACCACACGGGCGTCGACCCGGCCCACCGCGGCCAGGGGTACGCCACGCACCTGGTCGAGGGGATGTTCGACGACGTGCGGTCCCACGGCCTGCGGGTCGACCCCCGCTGCTGGTTCGTCGCCGCCCACGTCAGCGCCCACCCCGAGGTGGCCGACCTCGTGGTCGACGGCTCCTCGGGCGGCCTCTGATCAACGCCCAACCGCTCACCCAGGCCGGGCGGGCCACGGCCGATCGAAGAGTCGAGCGCTCCTGGGACGCCTCGGTGGCTGACCGGCGCGTGCTGGTGGGCGATCAGATCCCGAGTGAGGCGCCCTCGACCACGGCGATGGCCTCGTCGTCACCGGTGAGCTCGACGTCGGCGGCCGAGCGTCGGCCGAACAGGTAGAGGACGAGCTCGCCCGGCCGGCCGGTGAGCACGGCCGACGGTCCGCCGTCGGGCGTCGGCCGGGCCACCACGACCTCGCCGTCGGGGCGGCGCAGCTCGAGTCCGGCGTCGCGCACCGAGCGGGCCATGAACCGGCCGCCGCGCTGCAGGTTCTTCCAGAGCACCGCCTCGACCTCGGCCACGTCGGCCTGGGGCCGCGGCGTGTGATCGCCACCCCCGCGCCGGGCGTCCTCGTGGTGCACGAAGTACTCCTGGGTGTTCACCAGCGGGTCGAGGAGGCGGAAGGGGCCGATCGGCGGCCCGGTGCGCACCCGCTCGACGAGCGCCGGCCACCGCATCGAGCGCTTGGTGCGGGCGATGGCGTCGTCGTGGAGCCGGTGCAGCGGGGCGATCAGCACGCCCAGGCCGGGCAGCGGGTTCCAGCCCTCGCGCACGGCGAGGTGGGCGGCGAGGTCGGCGGTGTCCCACCCCTCGCACAGGGTCGGGGCGTCGGGGCCGAGGTCGACGAACAGGTCGCACAGGGCGGCGCGCTCGGCGCGGTGGGGCGGCAGGTCGGCGGAGGTGGTCACGCCCGGACCGTACCGCCGCCCCGGACCTCGGCCTGCCGCCGGCTCGAACCCACGGCCTCGCCCGACATCCCACGCCCCCTCCAGCGAACGTTGGAGGATTCGCGTCACCCCCTGACGCGGATCCTCCAAAGTTCGCCAGGGTGGGGTGGGGTGGGGTGGGGTTGGCGGTGGCGGTGGCGGTGGGGGTGGGTGTCGGCGCGGGGACGCCGGGACGGGCCCTCGCGGGTGGCTGGTAGCGTCCGAGCCATGCGTGTCGCAGTGCTGGCGTCGGGGTCGGGGACCATCCTCGACGCCATCTGCGAGGCCGGTGTGCCGGTCGAGGTGGTGGGCGTCGACCGCCCCTGCGGGGCCACCGACGTGGCCGACCGCCACGGCGTCCCGTGGCTGCTGTTCACCCGCTCCTCCTACGGCGCCGACTTCGATCGCGACGCCTACTCCAAGGAGGTGGCCACCGCCCTGGGCGATCGGGGGATCGACCTGGTGGTGATGGCCGGCTGGGGGACCATCTTCTCCCAGCCCATGTTCGACGCCTTCGCCGGCCGCATCCTCAACACGCACCCGGCCCTGCTGCCGGCCTTCAAGGGCTGGCACGCCGTCGACGACGCGCTGGCCGCCGGGGTCAAGGTCACCGGCTGCACGGTCCACGTCGCCACCGCCGAGGTCGACGACGGGCCGATCCTGGCCCAGGAGGCCGTCCCCGTCCTCGCCGACGACACCGCCGAGTCGCTCCACGAGCGGATCAAGGCGGTCGAGCGCCGGCTCTACGTCCAGACCATCCAGGAGGTGCTCGCCCGGGGCTCGGTGCTCTGAGCGACACTGCGACACGAGCGGTCGGCCCGGGCCGGCCGAGGTCCGGCCGTGCGGCCGGGAAGGAGCGATCGGTGAAGGCGCTGCTGTCGGTGTACGACAAGACCGGGATCGTCGAGCTGGCCCGCGGGCTGGCCGACCTCGGGTGGGAGCTGCTGTCGAGCGGCGGCACCGCCCGGGCCATCGCCGAGGCGGGCCTCGAGGTCACCGACGTCGCCGACGTGACGGGCGTGCCCGCCATCCTCGGCCACCGCGTGGTCACGCTGCACCCCAAGGTGCACGGCGGCATCCTCGCCGACCGCGACGACCCCGAGCACCGGGCCGACATGGAGGCCTACGGCATCGAGGGCATCGACCTCGTCGTGGTGAACCTCTACCCCTTCTCGTCGGACCCGTCGATCGAGCTCATCGACATCGGCGGCCCGGCCATGGTGCGCGCCGCCGCCAAGAACCACCAGCACGTCGGCGTCGTCGTGAACCCGGTCGACTACGACGTCGTGCTCGCCGAGCTGCAGGCCGAGGGCACCCTCACCGCGGCCACCCGCCGACGGCTGGCCCGCGACGCCTTCGCCACCACCGGTGCCTACGACGCCCAGATCGTGCAGTGGCTCGACGCCGGCGGCCCCGACGCCGAGGCCGCGTCCGAGGACGACGCGCCGACCGAGCTGCCCGCCTCCATCACCGTCACCCTCGACCGCCGCCAGGTCCTCCGCTACGGCGAGAACCCGCACCAGGTGGGGGCCCGCTACGCCACCCGGGGCGAGTCGGGCTGGTGGGAGTCAGCCGTCCAGCACGGCGGCAAGGAGATGTCGTACCTCAACGTCTACGACACCGACGCCGCCTGGCGGTTGGCCTGGTCGCTCGGCGACGACCCGGCCGCTGTGGTCATCAAGCACGCCAACCCATGCGGCGTGGCGGTGGCCGACGACATCACCACCGCCTACCAGCGGGCCCACGAGTGCGACCCGGTGTCGGCCTACGGGGGGATCGTCGCCGTCAACCGGCCGGTCACGGTGGCCATGGCCGAGGCGCTGGCCCCGGTGTTCACCGAGGTGCTGGTCGCGCCGGGCTTCGAGGGCGACGCCCTCGTGCGCCTGCTGGAGAAGCGCAACCTGCGCATCCTCGAGGCGGCGCCGCCGTCGCCGCCGGCCCCGAGCCTGCGCTCGATCGACGGGGGCTACCTCCTGCAGACGCCCGACCTCGTCACCGTCGACCGCGACCAGTGGCAGGTGGTCACCAAGGCCTCGCCCACCGAGGAGCAGTGGGCCGACGTCGAGCTGGCGTGGCGGGTGGTCGCCAAGGTCACGTCGAACGCCATCGTGCTGGTCAAGGACCGCCAGGCCGTCGGCATCGGCTGTGGCCAGCAGAACCGTCGCGATGCCGGCCGCCTCGCCGGCGAGAAGGCCGACGGGCGCGCCCGGGGCGGCGTGTACGCCAGCGACGCCTTCTTCCCGTTCCCCGACGGCCTCGACGGGGCCATCGAGGCCGGCGCCACGGTGGTCGTCCAGCCGGGAGGCTCGATCCGCGACGAGCAGGTGGTCGAGGCGGCCGACGAGGCCGGCCTGGCCATGGTCCTCACCGGCGAGCGCCACTTCCGCCACTGACTGCCACCGTCGCTCCACCGCCGAGGTCGCGCCGTGGGCGCGACCCGGCCCGGTGCCGGAGCACCGGGCCGGAGCCGAAGCCGTCGGGGAGACCGGGAAGCCAGCCGGGTCAGCTC
>JAXLRI010000005.1:0-555054 GCA_046331175.1 Acidimicrobiales bacterium | reverse complement strand
CACCGGCCACCAGCTCGGCTACACCGAGGCCGACATGCGGGTGTGGAACCCGCGGCTCGAGCTCGGCGGCCTCACCGAAGCCGACGTCAAGGACGCCACCTTCCTGCTGTGGCGGGGCTGGTGCTCGGTGCACCAGCGGTTCCGTCCCGAGCACATCGAGGCGTTCCGCGCCGAGCACCCCGACGGCATCGTCGTCGTGCACCCCGAGTGCGCCCACGAGGTGTGCGAGCGGGCCGACCAGGTCGGCTCGACCGACTACATCATCCGGGCCGTCGAGGCGGCGCCAGCCGGCTCGGTCATCGGCGTCGGCACCGAGATCCACCTGGTGAACCGGCTCGACGCCGAGACGCCCGACAAGACGATCGTGTCGCTCGACCCGGTCGTGTGCCCCTGCTCGACGATGTTCCGCATCGACGCCGCCCACCTCGCGTGGGTGCTCGAGCGCCTCGTCGACGGCACGGTGGTGAACCGCATCACCGTCGACGAGGGCACCGCCGAGTGGGCCCGCGTCGCCCTCCAGCGGATGCTCGACATCACCTGATCATGAAGGCGGTGATCCTCGCCGGGGGGCTCGGCAGTCGGTTGAGCGAGGAGACCTCGGTCCGCCCGAAGCCCATGGTCGAGATCGGCGGACGGCCGATCCTGTGGCACATCATGAAGATCTACGCCCAGCACGGCATCACCGAGTTCGTCGTGTGCCTCGGCTACAAGGGCTACGTCATCAAGGAGTACTTCGCCAACTACGCGCTCCACGCCTCCGACGTCACGTTCGACCTGGTGAACGACACGCGGGAGATCCACCACGTCGAGGTCGAGCCGTGGCGGGTCACGCTGGTCGACACCGGAGAGGCCTCCATGACGGGTGGCCGGCTGCGACGGGTGCGCGACTACCTCGACGACGAGCCCTTCTGCTTCACCTACGGCGACGCCGTCTCCGACGTCGACATCACCGCGCTCATCGCCCACCACCGCCACACCGGGCGGCTCGCCACCGTCACCGCCGTCCAGCCGCCGGGTCGCTTCGGGGTCATCCGGGTCGACGACGACGCCGTGACGGGCTTCGAGGAGAAGCCGGCGGGCGATCGGGACGGGACCTGGATCAACGGCGGCTTCTTCGTGCTCGAACCCCAGGTCGTCGACTACGTGGCCGGCGACGACATCCCCTGGGAGGGCGAGCCCATGGAGCGACTGGTCGCCGAGCACCAGCTGGGCGCCTACCGCCACCAGGGCTTCTGGCAGCCGATGGACACGCTGCGCGACCGCAACCTGCTGGAGAACCTCTGGGACACCGGGCGAGCTCCGTGGCGGACCTGGTGAGTGGGAGGCGCATCCCGGTCGCCGGTCCCTCGATCACCGATCGCGAGGTGGAGGCGGTGGCCGAGGCGGCGCGCACGGCGTGGTACGAGCACGCCGGCGAGCCGGTCGCCGCCTTCGAGACCGCGTTCGCCGACCACGTCGGGCGCCGGTGGGCGATGGCGCTGCCCTCGTGCACCGCCGGCCTCCACCTCGTGCTGGCCGCGCTCGGGATCGGCCCGGGCGACGAGGTCATCGTGCCGGACGCCACCTGGATCGCCTCCGCCGCGCCGATCACCTACGTGGGTGCACGCCCCGTGTTCGTCGACGTCGACCCGGTCACCTGGTGCCTCGACGTCGACGCCGTCGACCGGGCGCGCACGCCGGCCACCCGGGCGGTCATCGCCGTCGACCTCTACGGCAGCATGCCCGACGTCGACCGGCTCGAGACCTGGTGCCGCACCCACGACGTGGCCCTCGTGGAGGACGCCGCCGAGGCGCTCGGCTCGGCCGTCGCCGGTCGACCCGCCGGCTCGTTCGGGACGGCATCGACCTTCAGCTTCCACGGCTCCAAGACGCTCACCACGGGCGAGGGCGGCATGATCGTCAGCGACGACCGCGCCCTGATGGACCGCTGCGACGTCCTGCGCGACCACGGGCGGCGACCGGGCGACGTCTCGTTCGTCAACGGCGAGGTGGCGTTCAAGTACAAGATGAGCGCCCTGCAGGCGGCGCTCGGCGGGGCCCAGCTCGAGCGGGTCGACGAGCTGGTCGACGCCAAGCGCCGGATCTTCGCCTGGTACCGGGAGCGCCTCGGCGACATCCCGGGGCTGGCGCTCAACGCCGAACCGCCGGGCACGACGAGCTCGTACTGGATGACCACGCTGGTCCTGCCCGACGAGCTCGGTGCGGGCTCGGCCGACCTCGCCGCCCACCTCGCCCGCCACCAGATCGACACCCGCCCCTTCTTCCACCCGCTGAGCTCGCTGCCGGCCTACGCCGACCACCCCCAGGCAGCCACCGCACCGACGACGAACCCCGTCAGCTACCGCCTCGGTCGCCTCGGGTTGAACCTGCCGTCGGCGCTGTCGCTCACCGAGGACGACGTCGACGTCGTGGGCGACGAGGTGCGGGCCTGGATCGCCGACCCCACCACCCGCTGACCTCCCGGCGGCGCCCGTGGTCGCCGACCGTCAGGTCGACGTGAACGTGCGCCAGTCGACGGTGCGCGGCTCGAGGTAGGACGCCGCCTCGGCCCCGGTGTTGGCCAGGAGGTCGAGCGAGGTGACGTACGGCGTGAACGCGCCGTGCTGCTGGGGGTAGGGCCGGCAGGCGTAGTCCATGTACCGCACCTGCACCCCGTGGTCCTCGAACCGCTGGGCGTCGAGGTAGCGCCGGGCGCCGTGGCCGGTCACGTACACGTCGCCCCCGAAGTGCTCGACCACGCTGAGCACCCGATCGTCGCTGCGGCCACCGATCCCGAGGTCCGAGCTGCGGTGGAAGGCGGGCCGCAGGCCCAGCTCGGCGGCGACCGCCTCCACGCCGACGATGAGCCAGTCGCACAGCGAGCCCGGGCGCCCGTAGAGGTCGTCGACCAGCGCCAGCATCGCGTCGACGTGGTCCGCCCCGGCGCACGCGTCGGCGAGCAGCCGCCGGTGGGCGGCGCGCCAGTCGCGATCGTCGTCGGCGACCAGCTCGTCGATCCGGGTGCCGAGCGGCCCGCGGCGGAGCGGAACGGTCATCCAGGCCGGACCGTCGGCCGTCTTCACCTGCACCCGGTTGGTGAAGCTGCCCTTGGAGAACTGGACGTCGTCGTAGTGGACGAACACGTCGGCCAGCGCGACCTGCTCGAACAGGCCGACCCAGGGGAAGAGCATGGGCTGGGAGATGACGACGGTGGTCACCGGTCAGCCCAGCCGCTCCATCACCACGACGTCGTGCCAGCGGTCGCCGTCGCGGAAGTGCTCGCGGTGCACGCCCACCCGCTCGAACCCGAGGGCCTCGTAGAGGTCGAGTGCGCCGCGGTTGTCGGCCCGCACATCCAGCACCAGCTTGCGAAGCCCCCAGACCCGATGCCCGTAGTCCCACAGCTCGGCGATGGCCGCGGCCGCGTGGCCGCGCCGCCGATGCTCGGGCGCCACCGCGATGCCGAGGCGGGCGTGGCTGCTCACCGCGTCGATCGCCGTGAGCTGCACGAACCCGACGCACGCGTCGTCGCGGTCGGCGATGGCGAACAACGCCGCCGCCGGGTCGTCGGCCAGCCGGCTCACCCACTGCCGGACCCGCTCGGGGCTGTTGGGCCGGGGCCGCGCCAGGAGCAGGAGCTGGACGTCGAGGTCGTTGCGCAGCTCGCCGAGCACGTCCAGGTCGGCGTCGACCACCGGGCGGAGCCGGGTCGATCCCTCGTCGCTCATGCCCCCATCCTCACAGGTAGTGGAACCGCAGGTCGCGCCCGGCGAAGGCGGGGACGGCGGTGATGATGTCGCGCGCCACCTTCGGGTTCAGCCCGACGAGCAGGTCGGTCACCTCGGCGGGCAGGTCGTCGGGCGCCACCACCGGGCGGTCGAAGTGCACGGTCCCCTGCAGGTAGGGGTTCTGGTCGACGTAGGCGACGATGGCGTCGGGGTCGGCCAGGCACGCCCGGACGAAGGCGCCGTAGAACCCGGCGCCGTAGATCGCCACCGGGCGACCCTCGACCTGGCGCTCGGCAGCCGCCACGCGGTCGCGGGCCCCGGCCCAGAAGGCCGCCAGCTCGACCCCCTCGGCCACGGCCGGGGCGACGGGCCACGCACCCGGATCGAACGGCTCGGGCTCGCCGCCGGCCGGCCGGCGGCCCCGCGCCACCCACGCGCCCCGGTGCGCGTCGGCGTCGACGACGACGTCCTCGAGCCCGGCGTCGGCCAGCACCCGGGCCAACGAGGGCGCGGTGAAGTGGTTCACGTGGTCGATCACGATGAAGTCGGCGACGTTGGTGGCCGGGTTCGGCACGACGACGTGGACCACCCCGCCAGGCCGCACCAACCCCGCCATGGTGCGCAGGGCGTCGACCGGGCGCTCGACGTGCTCGAGGACGAAGAACGACGCCACCACGTCGAACCTGGCGTCCCAGCCGGGTGGGACCACCTCGACCGCGGTGCGCTCGGTCGGGGCCAGCGTGGCCCAGTGCTGCCGGTAGCGGTCGGTCACGTCGAAGAGGTGGAGCACGAGGTCGGGGCGTCGAGCGAGCAGCTTGCGGCTGGTGGCGCCCTTGGCGCAGCCGAAGTCGAGCACGAGCGCGCCGTCCCCGAGCTCGCCGGTGGCGAGCAGCGTGTCGGCCTGGTGGTCGGCCCGGAACACGGTGACGCCGTCGACCACCTCGTAGATCTGGTCCTCGTCCTCGGAGTCGGCGAGCAGCTGGTAGGTCGAGCGGTAGTACGCGTCGAGGTCGCCGATGGGCGGCGTCTGGATGTGGCCGCAGGCCTCGCACACGTAGACCTCGGTCGCCTGGGGCACGATCGTCGACATCGACGTGAGGGACACGGTCCCCGACGACCGGTACCTCGGGCTGGCGACGATGGCGCCGCAGACCCGGCAGGTCATCGGGTGCCCACCTCGGCGGTGACGTCGACGGGTGGACCGGCCCAGCCGCGGCGAGCCCCGACCGGCTCGTCGAACGCGAAGTACCGCATCTGCATCGTCCAGCGGGAGACGTCGGAGCGGTTCTCCCCCGACCGGTGGACGGTGAGGTAGTCCATCACGACGAGGTCGCCGGGCTCGGTGCTCGCCGAGGTCACGACATGGCGGGCGACCACCTCGGCCTCGTCGGCCAACCGCATGGCGTAGGCGCCGGTGCGCCCGGTGCCGTCGTCGTCGTCGACGCAGGCGAGCACCCCCTCGGCGTGGGAGCCGACGAGGATCTCGACCGGACCGGTCTCGGGCCCCACCGGGCGCAGCGGGCTCCAGAGCACCGTGCCGCCCGGGCTGCGCCCCTGGGCCGGGTACTCCTGGTGCCACCAGGCGAGGTAGCGCGTCTCGCCCGGGTTGTCGATGCGGATGCCCGACCCCCCACCGGCCACCCCGGCGAGCGACGCCTGCCGCAGGCCGCGGAACAGCTCGTCGTTGCGGGGTGAGGCCACGAGGCGAACGAAGGCCGCCATCTGCTTGACCCCGTCGTACACCATCCCCGCCAACCGGCGATCGACGTCCTTCAGGCGGAGGTAGCCGGCGTCGAAGGTGGCCGGATCGTAGGGGCGCTCCCCGAGGTCGACGCCGTGCGCCTCGGCGACCCGCCCGATGATCTCGTGCACGCCCCGCCGGATCGGCTCGATCTCGCCCGCGACGTCGTAGAAGCCGCGGAGGACCACGAACCCGTCGCGGCGGAACCGCTCGACGTCGTCGGGGCCGACCACGTCCGCGGTCACGGCGCCACCCGGCGCAGGTAGCCCCCCGGCGAGCTCGTCATCAGGAGCTTGGCGTTCAGGTAGGGGTCGGGGGCCAGCTCGGGGTGGTCGGCGAGGTAGGCGTCCATCGCCGTCTTCGGGTTGTCGCCCGGCCCCCAGGGCCGGGGCCGGTGCTCCTGGACCGGGATGTGCTC
Source organism: Acidimicrobiales bacterium (assembly GCA_046331175.1). GTDB lineage: Bacteria > Actinomycetota > Acidimicrobiia > Acidimicrobiales > Acidimicrobilacustridaceae > JAWKIW01. Next base: position 549,188 of record JAXLRI010000005.1, on the reverse strand, counting down.
GATCGCGGTGTCGGCCACGACGAGGACCTGGCCCTCGGTGACGAGCGGCGCGTAGGCCTCCAGCTCGGCCAGGACGTGCTCGTGGGTGTGGTTGGAGTCGAGCACGACCATCACCCGCTCGACGGCCGCCGCGGCCCGCCGGGCCTCGGCCACGACCTCCGGTGCCGTCGAGGAGCCCTCGATCAGCTGGATGCGGTGGGCCAGCGGGTGCGACTCGATCGCCTCCCGGTTGTGGGGACGGATCTCGATGTCGATGCCCAGCACCGACCCCTCCCCGATCAGCTGGAGGATCGACGCCGACAGCACCACCGAACCGCCGCGGGCCACCCCGGTCTCGATGACCAGCTGGGGGCGGTCGGCCCAGATGATCTCCTGCAGCACGACGATGTCGGGCGGCATCTGGATGACCGGCAGCCCCAGCCAGCTCCACTGGTACGAGTACGAGTAGCGGTCGGCCTCCACCGCCACGTCGCGCGCCCGACCGATGAGGTCGACGTCGGCCCCCATGCGATCGGCCTCGACGACCTTGGTCCGCTCGAACTCGTCTCGATCGTCCACCACCGGCTCAGGCATCGTCACCTCGGTCTTCGGGGCGGGCCCACAGCCCGCTCTGGCGCAACGAGGGCAGCTGCCGGTCGCGGTCGGACATCACGGTGGGGCGGCGCGGCCAGTCGATGGCAAGGTCGGGATCGTCCCAGCGCACCCCGATGGCGGCCGACGGCTCGTACCGCGAGGAGATCTGGTAGTGCACCACGGTGTCGTCGTCCAGGGTCACGAAGCCGTGGGCGATCCCCTCGGGCAGGAAGACGGCGTCGCCCCGCCCGGCCACCAGCTCGGTCGCCCACCACGAGCCGAAGGTCGGCGATTCGGCACGGAGGTCGACGGCCACGTCCCACAGCCTGCCATGGGCGCAGTGCACCAGCTTCGCCTCGCCGTGCGGCGGCCGTTGGAGGTGCAGGCCGCGCAGGGTGCCGGCGACGGCGTTGGCCGACAGGCTGGACTGGACGAACGGGGTCGCCACCCCGACCGCCGCCAGCTCGTCGGCGTCGTAGAGGCGGGTGAACCACCCGCGGTCGTCGCGGACGACCTCGGCCTCGAGGTGCAGCACGCCGGCGATGGGCGTGACCTCGGCCCTCACGGGTGCACCACCACGGTGGGGACCGCGGTGACGAAGCGCCCGCCCCAGGTGCGGATGCCCGCCATCTGCTCGGTGATCTCCGCCAGGAGGTTCCACGGCAGCACCAGCAGCAGGTCGGGCCGGTCGCGGTCGACCTCGGCCGGGTCGCGGACCTCGAGGTGGGATCCGGGCAACAGCAGCCCCTGCTTGTGCGGGTTCCGGTCCACGACGTAGGCGATGTCGTCGGGACCGACCCCCGCGTGGTTGAGCAGGGTGTTGCCCTTGGCGGCGGCGCCGTAGGCGACGACCGTGCGCCCGTCATCGCGGCAGGTGTCGAGCAGCTCGCGAAGCGATGCCCGGCACGCCTCGACCCGGCGGGCGAAGTCGGCGAAGCCCTCGGGCCGGTCGAGGGCGGCCTGCCGCTCGCGCTCCAGCAGCGCCTCGACCGCCGGTTCGACCGGCCTCGTGCCGGCGTGGGCGACGTGGAGGCGCAGGCTCCCGCCGTGGGTGGCCAGCTCCTCGACGTCGACGACCTCGAGGCCGTGGCGGCCCAGCGCTCCCCTCGCGGCCAGCAGCGAGAAGTAGGAGAAGTGCTCGTGGTAGATCGTGTCGAACTGGGTCTCGCGGACGAGGTTCAACAGGTGCGGGAACTCGATCGTGACCAGGCCGTCGTCGGCGAGGACCACGGCCAGACCGGCGATGAAGTCGTTGAGGTCGGGGACGTGGGCCAGCACGTTGTTGGCGACGACCAGTCGCGCCGGTCCGTGCCGTCGCCGCACGTCGATCGCCGTCTCCCGGCCGAAGAAGGCGACCTCGGTCGGCACCCCGGCGGCTCGGGCGACCTCGGCCACGTTGGCGGCGGGCTCGATGCCGAGCACGGGGACCCCGGCCGCCACGAACCACTGCAGGAGGTAGCCGTCGTTGCTGGCCACCTCGACCACCAGGTCTCCCGCGCCCAGGTGGAGCCGCTCGATGGAGGCCTCGGCGTGGCGGCGGGAGTGCTCGACCCACGACGGGGAGTACGAGGAGAAGTAGGCGTAGTCGGAGAAGATGTGCTCGGGGGGCACCACGTCGTCGACCTGGACGAGGCCGCAGGCGACGCACAGGCGGGCGTGCAGCGGGAACCGCTGCTCGTCGTCGACGCGCGAGGGCTCGAGGTAGGAGTTGGCCAGCGGCTGCTCGCCGAGGTCGACGACGGTGACCTCGAGCGCCTCGCCGCACGACCGGCAGCGGGGGGCCGTCACGACGTCCGTCCCAGGTGGTGGTGGACCTGGGCCACGGTGAGGGCGTCGACGTCCTCACCCGCGGCATCGGCCCGATACCACGCCACCGTCAGGTCGAGCGCCGTCGCCAGCTCGGGCGTCGGCTGCCAACCCAGCTCGGTGGTGGCGAGGGACGCGTCCAGGTCGAGGACGGGCGCCTCCGGTCCGAGGTCGGCATCGTCGGCGACCCACGACCCGGCTCCCCACCGCTCGATGATCCCGTCGACGACGGAGCGGACGGAGGCGGCGGGCTCCTGCGGGCCGAAGTTGAGGGCTGGCGGCACGGTGCGACCGGCGAGCAGCGCTTCGCCGTACAGCAGGTAGCCCGTGACCGGCGCCAGCACGTGCTGCCACGGGCGACGGGCGTCCGGGTGGCGGACGGCGATCGGCCTGCCCGCCACCAGCGAGCGGATGGCGTCGGGGACGAGTCGGTGGTCGCCGACGTCGCCGCCGCCGATGACGTTGCCGGCCCGGGCCGTGACCACGACCGGCGCCGACGGGGACGAGGCCGAGCGCCCGAAGCTGTGCCGCCACGACGCCACGACCAGCTCGGCGGCCGCCTTGGACGCCGAGTAGGGGTCGCCGCCCCCGAGCCGATCGTCCTCCCGGAACGGGCGGCCCGAACCGTCGTTGGCGTACACCTTGTCGCTGGTGACGACGACGACGCCGGCCACGCCGGGCGTGCGGGCCGCGGCGTCGAGCACGGAGGCCGTGCCGACGACGTTGACGGCGAAGGTGCCGACCGGGTCGACGAAGGACGCCGGCACGAGGGCTTGGGCCGCCAGGTGGAGCACCAGCTCGGGTCGCTGCTCGGCGAGGGCGGCGGCCACCGCCGCGGGGTCGCGGACGTCGACCACCAGGTCGTCGACCAGCCGGCGCCGGACCCCTGCCCGACGGTGGATGCCCCCCTCCACCGCCGGCAGTGCCAGGCCCGACACCTCGGCCCCGAGCTCGTCGAGGGCCACCACCAACCAGGACCCCTTGAACCCGGTGTGCCCGGTGACCAGGACCCGGCGACCCCCGTAGGCGGCCCGCAGGCGCTCCCAGAGGGTCACGCGGTCGTCCCCAGCCCGGCGGTGGAGGGTCGTCTGCGCCGAGCGGCGAGCGCCGACAGCCGCTGGCGGGCGAACTTGACCAGCGCCCGGGGGACGAAGCGGACGACCACGATGGCCGCGGCGCGCGCCGCCAGGAGGACCCGGCTCCACCGCGGGAGGTCGCCGTACACCGGCGAGCCCCAGGCGATGTCGGCGAAGACGTGACCGGCGATGGCGACCTGGGGCGCGGTCCGCGAGATCCAGCCGAGGCCGGCGTGGCGGGCCACGTCGGCGAGGCTGCGGGTGGCGCCCCCGACGGTGCGATGGACCTGCGGGCGGTCGAGCGTGCGGATGCCCCCGAGGTAGGCCAGCGCGGCCATGTGGAGCCAGTCGCCTCCCATGCGGTCGGGCAGCGGCGGCATGCGGTCGAACGCGGTCCCCCGGGCGATGCCGTAGAACGCGCCGTTGGTGCCGACCTGGCGGTAGTAGGCGAGGACGCGACGGCACGGGTCGTCGTCGAGGACCTGGATGTCGTCGGGATCGACCCAGCTGCGATCGGCGTCGTGGTAGCGGGCCCGACCGGCCACCACGGCCAACGAGGGATCGGCGTCGAGGAGCGACCGGCAGGCCGCCACGTAGCCCTCGTCGATCCAGTCGTCGTCGCCCAGCCACATGAACGGACCGCCCCGCCTCCCGTCGGCCACGGCTCGGAAGTTCCGGGTCGGGCCCACGTTGGTCGGCTGCCGCAGGACCGTCACGTCGTCCCGATCGACGAGGCCGTCGAGCACCTCCTCGGTGCCGTCGGTCGAGCAGTTGTCCGAGACGACGAGGTGCACCTGGGGACCCTGGGCCAGCACGGAGGCCACGGCACGGTCCAGGCCCTCCCGCCGGTTGAACGTCGGGAGTCCGACGGTGACCGGAGCGGTGTCGGGGTCGGGGCGCAACAACATGTCGGGTCTTGGCATCGGCAGCCTGCTCACGCCCTTGAGGGGTTGGCTCGTCCGATCCTCCGACCGGTCGGGTCTTGCTGCGTAGGCTACCGATCGATGACCACGGGGACCGGCCCACGGGCGTCGGACCCGCCCTCGCGCCCCACCGTGGCGCTCGTCGACCTCGGCCGGACCAACGCGCTCGGCGCCCGGGGTCGTCGCCTCGGGTTGCGGGCGTCGCTCGACCTCCTCGGTGCCGACACCGTGGAGCTCGCCGTGCTCCCCCACCACCGGTCCGGGGCCGCCGAGGTGCTCCGCCGCCTGCCGGCCGTGGTGCGCGGCCGGGTCACCCCGGAGTCGCTGGCCTGGTCACCCCAGCAGGTGCGCGCCGAGCTCGACCGGCTCCACCCGGCGGTGGTGATCTGCGAGACCTCGCGCACGTTCGACCCGGCGCTGGTCGGACCCTGGCTCCTCGCCCTCGACCTCGTCGACCGGCTCTCGGTGAGCTACGGCGACCGCGTGGCCCACGAGCCGTCCCCCCTCAAGCGCTGGCGCTACCGCGCCCTCGCCCGCCCGCAGCGGCGCTTCGAGGCCCGGCTGCCCCCGGGGGTCGACCTCGGGTTCGCCGCCGGTCGCCGCGACGCCGACGAGCTGGGCCTGGCCTGGGTGCCGATCGTGGTCGCCGAACAGGCCGTAGTGCGCGATCCCGACCGCTTCGACGTCGACCTGGCGTTCGTCGGGACGCTCGACTACCCGCCGAACGTCGAGGCCGTCGACCACCTCGACCGCCTCTGGCCCGCGCTTCGGCGTCGCCGACCCGACCTCCGGGTGCTCATCGCCGGAGCGCGTCCGGTGGCCGCGGTGCGCGAGGCCGCCGCCCGCAACGGCTGGGAGCTGCTGGCCGACTTCGCCGACGTCGGTGCGGTCTACCCGCGGGTGCGCATCGCCGTCGCTCCCCTCGTGCACGCCTCGGGGATCCAGAACAAGGTCATGGAGGCGACCTCGTGGTCGGTCCCGCTGATCGTCTCCCCGGTCGTGACCGAGGGCCTCGATCCCGACTACCCGGTGCGCGTCGCCACCGACGAGCGCTCGTGGGTCGACGCGGTCGACGATCTGGTCGGCGACCCCGAGGCGGCGGGCGCGCTCGCCGACCGGGCTCGACGCCACCTCGCGACCCACTACACGCCCGCGGCCGGCGCCGAGCTCCTGCGCTCGCTGCTCGGCCCGGCCCTCCTCGGCTGATGCGGCCGCGACGCTTCGACCGATGAGCACCCGATTCGGCGGAAGGTGGGGCCGGATGGCCGGTCCCCTGCTCGGGCTGCGGGGCATGGGCCAGCTGCTCGAGTTCCTGGGCTGGATCGTCATCGCCCGCCGACTCGGCGCGTCCGTGTTCGGCGAGCTCGCCATCGCCTTCCTGATCGCCCGCTACGCCGGCCTGGTGGCGGACTGGGGCGCGTCGGTGCGGGGGGTCCGCGACGCCGCCCGCGACGACGACTCGCTGTCCACCAGCCGCGCGCTCATCCGCCGCCGCACGTGGCTGACCGCTGTCCTCACGGCCTCCTACGTCGTCGGCGCCGTGCTGGTCGGGCGGGCCGACCTGGCCCCGGTGGCCCTCGTCATCGTGGCCCTCGGGATGTCCCGCGACTGGCTGGCCCTCGGCCGCCAGCAGGCGGTGCGGGCCGCCATCCCCGCCTGCGTCCAGGGTGCGCTCCTCGCCGCGACCTCGGTGCTCGCCGGCGGTGACCTCTTGGCGCTGCCGGTCGGCCTCGGCTACGGCGCGGCGGCGGTGACCTCGCTGTCGCTCAACCGCCTCCCGCGGCGAGCGCCCGGCCGGCCGCTGGCCACCAGCCCCGTCGACGGCTGGATGCTCGGCGCCGTGGTGGCCAACCAGGTGCTGTCCAGCGCCGACACCCTGCTGCTGGGTGCGCTGGTGTCCAGCACGGCCGCCGGCATCTACGCCGCCGTCTACCGCATCCCGAACGCCTGGCTGGCGGCCGTCGCCATCCTCGGCTCGGCCCTCCTGCCCCTCACCACCCAGGCCGCCGACGACCACCAGGCCTACTGGCACCTCGGCCGGCGGTCGCTGCGGGTCAGCACCGCCGCCGCCGGGCTGCTCCTGGTGGTGACCCCGCTGCTGGTGGCCCTGGTGCCCGTCGTGTTCGGCTCCTCCTACGAAGAGGGTCGAGCACCGATGGCCATCCTCCTGCTGGCCACGGTCGTGGCGACCGGCGCCGCCCCGCTCCACCACCTCTACCTCGCCGTCGGTCGCGACCGGACGTACTTCGGGTTCCTGGCGTGGGCGGCCGTCGTGAACCTCGCGTGCAACCTCGTGCTGATCCCCCTGGCCTCGATGACCGGTGCAGCCATGGCGACGCTGGTGGCCAACGTCGTGCTGGCCGGCGAGCTCGGCGTGGCGGTGTGGCGCCATCGGCATCGCCACGGGCCCCGGCCCGAACCCGCCGCCCCCTGACACCGCCACCCGCCGGCGGGGCCGACGTTCCAGTCGCTCAGCGGCCGTCGCGGCCCAGCACCGCGCGCAGCGTGCGGACCACGATGCGGATGTCGAGGCGGAGGTCCTGGTGGCGCAGGTAGTACATGTCGTACTGGAGCTTCTCGAGGGCGTCCCGCTCGTCGCCGGCGTAGCCGTACTTCACCTGGGCCCACCCGGTGAGGCCGGGGCGCACGAGGTGTCGCACCGCGTAGTACGGCAGCTTGTCGGTGAGCTCGTCGACGTAGTGCGGCTGCTCGGGCCGAGGGCCGACGATCGACAGGTCGCCCTTCAGGATGTTGATCACCTGGGGCAGCTCGTCGACGTGGGTCGTGCGCAGCAGACGGCCGAACGGCGTGATGCGGGGGTCGTCCTCGGTGGTCCACTCGTTGGGCAGGCCGTCGCCCGCCGGGCGCATCGTGCGGAACTTCAAGATGTCGAAGACCTCGCCGTTCTTGCCCACCCGCGGCTGGCGGTAGAGCAGGGGCCCGCGGTTGGCGAGGAGGTCGCCGACCACGACGAACGGCAGGAGCACCAGCAGGACGAGCGAACCGGCCAGGGCCAGCACCACGTCGAAGAGCCGCTTGACCCGGACGTAGCGCCGGCGGTGGATCTCGCCGATGTCGAAGAGCAGCGAGACCCGCTCGAGCTCGGAGACCGGCAGCTTGCCCAGCCACTCCTCGTAGAACAGCGACAAGGTCCGCACGCGGACGCCCTCGGCGTGCAGGGGCACGCTCTGGGCCACCACCCGCTCGGACGCCTGCGCCTCGCGGTCGAGCACCAGCACGCCGGCGCCGTCGGCGTGCACGTGGTCGGCCACCGGGGTCCCGTCGCCCTCGGCGTCACCCACGCGCAGCAGCGTCGTCACCGTCGCCGGCCGCTCGGGGGCTCGCGCCAGCTCGGCGCGCAGCGCGGCCTGGCTGACCTCGTCGCCCACCACGACGACCCGGTCGCGCCCCACGCCGGATCCGCCCCCGCCGAACAGCGCGGCACACGTGAGGTACCACGGGACGAGCAGGATGGCCGACCCCAGCACGACGAACCGCGGGAGCAGCGCGTCGCCCACGAACAGCTGGACGATCGAGATGGCGAGCGCCCCGGACAGCGCGGCACCGACCGCACCGAGGAGCGCCGCCCGAGGTGTTCGGGGCAGGTCGGGAAGCCCGAACCCGTAGGCCGTCAGCGCCAGCAGCCCGATGTACAGGAGCGACCAGCCGAACCGGAACGTGCCCGTGTACGAGTACGGGGGGTCGGCGATGACCAGCGCGTGCAGGAGCGACAGCCCGACGACGACGGCGACGATGCCGAGGTACAGGACCGTGCGGGCGACCCGCCGCACGCCGACCGCCTACCCGATGCCGAGCAGGGGCGCGAGGAAGCGGCCGGTGTGGCTCTCGGGCGTCTTGGCCACGAGCTCTGGCGGCCCTTCCACCACCACGGTGCCTCCCCCGCTGCCCCCCTCGGGGCCCAGGTCGATGATCCAGTCGGCGGTCTTGATGACGTCGAGGTTGTGCTCGATCACCAAGACCGTGTTCCCCTGATCGACCAGTCGGGACAGGACTGTGAGGAGTTTGCGGATGTCCTCGAAGTGCAGGCCGGTGGTGGGCTCGTCGAGGATGTAGATGGTGTGGCCGGTGGAGCGCTTGGCCAGCTCGCTGGCCAGCTTCACCCGCTGGGCCTCGCCCCCCGACAGCGTGGGGGCCGGCTGGCCCAGCCGGACGTAGCCCAGGCCCACGTCGACGATGGTCTGCATGTGCCGGGCGATGGCGGGCTGGTTGGCGAAGAACTCGAGGGCGTCTTCGCAGGACAGGTCGAGGACGTCGGAGATGTTGAGGTCCTTGAAGGTGATGTCGAGCGTGTCGCGGTTGTAGCGGGCGCCCTTGCAGACCTCGCAGGGCACGTAGACGTCGGGCAGGAAGTGCATCTCGATCTTGATCGTGCCGTCGCCGGCGCACGCCTCGCAGCGACCGCCGCTCACGTTGAACGAGAACCGCCCCGGCAGGTAGCCGCGCACCTTGGCCTCGTGGGTCTGGGCGAACAGCTTGCGCACGTGGTCGAACACGCCGGTGTAGGTGGCCGGGTTGGACCGCGGCGTGCGCCCGATGGGCGACTGGTCGATGTTGATGACCTTGTCGAGCTGGTCGATGCCCTCGATGCGGGTGTGCCGGCCCGGCGGCGTCTTCGACGAGTAGATCTGCTGCATGAGCGCCCGGTAGAGGATGTCGTTCACGAGCGTCGACTTGCCCGAGCCCGACACGCCCGTGACCGCCACGAAGCACCCGAGCGGGGTCTCGACGTCGATCCCCTTCAGGTTGTGCTCGCGGGCCCCGCGGATGGTGAGCCAGTCGTCGCCCGGCTTGCGCCGCAGCTCGGGCACGGGGATGGACCGCTTGCCAGACAGGTACTGGCCGGTGATCGACGCCTTCGAGCGCAGCAGTCCCTTGACCGTGCCGGCGTAGACGATGTCGCCACCGTGCTCGCCGGCCCCGGGGCCGATGTCGACGACCACGTCGGCCACCCGGATGGTGTCCTCGTCGTGCTCGACCACCAACACGGTGTTGCCCAGCTCGCGCAGCCGGATGAGCGTGTCGATGAGCCGGCGGTTGTCGCGCTGGTGCAGACCGATGGACGGCTCGTCGAGCACGTAGAGCACACCCACCAGGCCGCTGCCGATCTGGGACGCCAGGCGGATGCGCTGCGCCTCGCCACCGGCGAGGGTGGCCGCCGACCGGGAGAGCGACAGGTAGTCGAGTCCCACGTCGAGCAGGAAGCCGAGGCGCGCGTTGATCTCCTTGAGCACGCGGTCGGCGATCAGGTGGTCGCGCTCGGAGAGGGTGAGGTCGGCCAGCACGGCGGCCGCGTCGCGGATGGACATCGCGGACAGGTCGGCGATGCTGTGGTCGCTGATGGTGACGCCGAGGGTGAGGGGCTTGAGCCGGCTGCCGCCGCAGGCGGGGCAGGGCACCTCCCGCATGTAGCCCTCGATCTGCTCGCGCTGGTTGTCGGACTCGGCGTCGGCGTGACGCCGCTGCAGCCACGGGATCACACCCTCGTAGCCGGCGGTGTAGACCCGGTTGCGCCCGTAGCGGTTGCGGTAGCGCACGGTGACCTTGCCGGCCCCGGTGCCGTACAGGAGCAGCTTCTGGTGCTTCTTGGCCAGCGACCGCCACGGTGCCTCGGCGTCGATGTCGTTCTCCTGGCACACCGCCTCGAGCAACCGGTGGAAGTAGCGGGCGTGGCCCGATGCCCACGGGGCGATGGCGCCGCCCGACACCGACTGGTCGGGGTCGGGCACGACCAGCTCGGGGTCGACCTCGAACCTGGTCCCGAGCCCGTCGCAGGACTCGCAGGCGCCGTAGGGCGAGTTGAACGAGAAGCTGCGGGGGGCGAGCTCGTCGTAGCTGCGCCCGCACGTGGGGCAGGCCAGGTGCTGGCTGAAGGTGAGCGTCTCCTCCTCGAGGGAGGTGTCGCCCTCCTTCGGCACGAGGTGCACCTCGGCCACGCCGTCGGCCAGCCGCAGCGCCGTCTCGAGCGAGTCGGTCAGGCGGCGCTCGATGCCGTCGCGCTTGACGAGCCGATCGACGACGACCTCGATGGTGTGCTGCTCGTAGCGGGCCAGGTCGACGTCGTCGGTGAGCTCGTGCATCTCGCCGTCGATGCGGGCCCGGGCGAACCCCTGGGTGGCCAGGTCGGCGAGCAGCGTGTCGTAGGTGCCCTTGCGACCGCGCACGACCGGGGCGAGGACCTCGAACCGGACGCCGTAGGGGAGCTCGAGGATGCGGTCGACGATCTGCTGGGGGGTCTGGCGGGTGACGACGCTGCCGTCCTCGGGGCAGTGGACGATGCCGATGCGGGCGAAGAGGAGCCGGAGGTAGTCGTAGACCTCGGTGATGGTGCCCACCGTCGACCGGGGGTTGCGCGAGGCCGTCTTCTGGTCGATCGAGATGGCGGGTGAGAGCCCCTCGATGAAGTCGACGTCGGGCTTGTCCATCTGCCCGAGGAACTGCCGGGCGTACGCCGACAGCGACTCGACGTACCGGCGTTGGCCCTCGGCGTAGATGGTGTCGAACGCCAGCGACGACTTGCCGGACCCCGAGAGCCCGGTCAGCACGATGAGCTTGTCGCGGGGCAGCTCCAGCGAGAGGTTGCGCAGGTTGTGCTCGCGTGCACCGCGGATCACGATCGTGTCGGCCATCGGGCGCCAGCCTATCCGCCGCCGGGCGACAGCCGACGAACACACGTACGGATCCGAAGGGAAGGCGGCGGGGGTCGGTCAGATCGCCCGCAGCAGGAACACCGGGCCCTTGTCGACGCGGCCCTCGGGGCGGACGTCCACCTGCTCGTACAGGCCCCGGAAGGCTTCGCGGTCGGGACCGGAGCCGGGCGCCACGTAGACGACCTCGGTCACGCCGGCGGCGCGCAGCTGCTCGAGCGTCGACCGCAGGTCGGTCGCCTCGACGGTCATCCCCCGGACGTCGACGTCCTCGGGCCACATCAGGCGCCCGAGGCCGGCCCAGGTGGTGATCACGACGGGCCGCCCGTCGCCGCCGGGCTGGGCCACCTCGTCCCGCCAGTCGTCGGCGGCGGAGGCGACGAACCGGGTCCAGTCCCGGTTCAGGCCCTTGTAGTGGTGGAGGCTCCACAGGGAGAGCACCGAGATGGCCGCCGTGACCACGACCAGCGACACCAGCCCGATCCGGGCGTCGGCGGGAGCCAGCCGCCGGCCGGCCCGGTCGATCGACACCAGGGCCAGGGGCACCGCCGCCGGCAGCACGATGGCGAGGAAGCGGGCGCCCCACTCGGCGGCACCGGCCTGGCTGTACTGGACGAGGACCACCAGCACGACGAAGGCCACGACCACCGCGGCCAGGAAGCGGGCCGGCTCGGTGGCGACCTGCTGGCGTCGGACGAGCAGCAGGCCGGCCCACAGGAACGGGCAGGCGACGAAGAGCCCGGGGATGGTGTCGGGCTGGCCACCGGCGAAGGCCAGCACCACGCCCAGGACCGCCGCCCCGCAGCCGAACCGCACCAGCCGGGCGTCGTCGGGGCGGGTGCGAGCCGCCAGGCCGGCGGCTGTGACGCCACCGAACACCAGCATCAGCCCGACCTGGGCCACCGGCGGCCAGCTGTCGCCGGGGAGCACCGCGGTGGAGGCGAGGGCGCCGATCCGCGACGACAGGAAGTCCGAGCCCGGGCTCACCGGTCCGGCCGCGGTGAACGCGGCGCCGATGATGCGGGCGCTGGCCACGCGGTCGAAGACGGCGGCCAGGCCGGCGGCACCGACGACGGCGACCGCCAGGACGCCGAGGCGCGGCGCCCGCGTGCGGACCGCGGCCCAGAGCAGCACGACGGCCACCACTGCGCTCAGGAGGATGGCCTCGTTGCGCAGGAGGCACGCCGCTCCGAGGCACGCCGCCGCCACGACCACCATCGCCCAGGACCAGCGCTCGCGAGCCCTCACCACCGCCAGGAGGGCGCCGGCGGCGAGCGCGGCCCCCAGGCTGTGGGCGATGACCAGCTGGCTGTCGAACAGCAGGGGGCTGCCGATCGCCACCGCCCACACGGTCGGGCGCGCGTAGCGATCCCCGAAGCGGGCGGCCAGGCGGGCGGCGAGCCCCGCCGCGACCAGGGTGCCGAGGACCGACAGCAGCACCATCGCCGTGACCCCACCGATGCGGTCGAGCCCGGCGAGCACGACCGGGTAGGTCGGGTGCTTCGAGTAGGCCGCCGTGCCGTTGGCGCCGTGGTCCGACAGGGCGAGGAACGACCGCTCGCCGGTGGGGTCGAGGGCCGGGAAGGGGTTCTCGAGGATCCACCCCTGACCAGCGGCGAGGTGCTTGGCCTGGACGATGGCCGCGCCCTCGTCGGACGAGAACGAGGCACCCGTCCCGACCGCGAAGGTGGCGATCAGCAGGACGACCGCCACCGCCGCCAGGTGGGCACCGACCGGCGCCCGCCAGAGCCGGAGCCACCACGGGGCGTCGGCGTCCGTCGCCGCTGGCGCGTCCGCCGCGCCGTTCGCCTCCGGCGCGTCCGCCGCCGATGGCGCGTCCGCCGCCGATGGCGCGTCCGGCGCGCCGTTCGCCTCCGGCGCGTCCGCCGTGGTCACGGTGCCGTCGCGGTGCGCTGCCGCCGATCCACGCCACACGGTGCCATCCGGCGATCGTAGCGAAGCGACGATCGCCGCCTCCGTGGTCGAGGCCCGCCGTGCTCCTCTGCGGACGCGAAGACGACCGCCGCGCCGCCCCACCCGTCGGGCCGGCGCGACGGCGCCGTCCGAGGACGAGCCGGCCGCGAGGTGCGAGACTCGGCGCCATGGCGACGACCGGCGAGGGCGCAGGGGCGGCGGCGGGATCGACCCCGTCACCTGCCGCGACGCGCACCTTCGACCGCCGCGTCGACCTCGCCCTGGTCGGCCTGGCGGTGCTCGCCGGCGCGATCTACCTGGCGATCGGCCCCGGCCTGCTCATGGACGACTGGTGGTCGCTGCGCAACGTGGCCTTCGGCGGCCCCGTCGACGCCGCCGGGTCGAACCAGTGGCTGGCCCGGCCGGCCACCGGCGCCATCTACGCCTTCGTCTTCGGGGTGGTGGGTCCCCACCCGGCGGTCGGCGTGGCGATCCTCGGGGCGCTGCAGGCGGTGAGCGCCGTCCTCTTCCACCGGCTGCTGCGCGCCTTCGTGTCACCGGCGCTCGCCGCCACCGCCGCCGTCGTGTGGCTCCTCCTGCCGAACCACACCTCGCTGGAGGTGTGGATGTCGGCCACCAACATCGCCGTGTCCCAGGTGGCCGTCCTGGTCGGCGCCCTGGTGCTGGCCCGGGCCCGGGCCGGGATCGGCTGGTCGCTCCTCGCCGGCGCCACGTTCGCCCTGGCGGTGCTGTCGTACGAGGCGGCCGCCCCGATGGCGCTGGCGGTGGCGGTGGCGGTGCCCTGGCTCCGGCGGCGGTCGCTCCCGGTGGCCCTGGTCGCGGCGGCCGCCCTGCCGGTGGTGCTCGCCGGCGCCTGGGCGTGGATCCACGTCAACCCGGCCAAGCGGGTCAGCACGACCCTGGTCGACCTGTCGCCGGTGCTGCCGGCCAACCTCGGCTGGGGGGTCGCCCCCGGCGGGATCCTCGCCGAGCTGCTGTACGTCATCGGCATGGTCGTGATCGTCGCCGCTGCGGCGCGCCTGGCCGTGCCGGCCTGGCGTTGCTGGTCGGGCGAGGAGGACTGGGCCGTCGTCGCCGGCGTGGCGGTCATGGTCCTCGGCGCCCTGCCGTTCGTGCGCTACGCCTTCGAGCCGCTGGGCGGCGGCGACCGCGAGAACTACCTCGCCGCCTTCGGTGGCGCGCTGGTGTGGGCCGGCGGCCTGCGGATGCTCACCCGGTGGTCACCCCGGCTCTGGGTCGCCGGGCTCGTCGGGCTGGCCGTGCTGGCGCTGCCCGTCCGCTGGCAGCGCTGGCAGCTCTGGCACACCGCCGGCCAGGACGCCGCCGCCATGACGCGGGAGATCGCCGACCGGGGCCAGGCGACCGGGCGGCCCGTGGTCGTGGGGCCCGGCCCGATCGTGATCAGCAACATCACCGCCTTCGACGGCTCGATGAACATGGAGGCCGGCGTGCAGTACGCCGGCTCCGACCCGAGCCTGCGCATCGTGCTGGTCGACTCGGAGGGCGCCCTGCTGGCCGCACCCCCGGAGGACCGCGTCGACCTGCGCACCGTCTCCCGCCTGGACGACCAGGCCGATCCGTCCGACCCCTGAACCACGGTCGGCAGCGCCGGAGCACGGCGGGTGCCCCTGAGCGCCAGCCGCCAGCTCCGACGGCCGTCAGCTCACCTCGCGCAGCTCGCGACGCAGCTCCTTGATCTCGTCCCGGAGGCGGGCGGCGTACTCGAAGCGGAGGTCGCCGGCGGCCTCCTGCATCTCCTCCTCGAGGGTCTGGATCAGGCGGGCCAGCTCTTCGTGGGGCAGCTCGGTGAGCTCGGCCAGCCGCTGCGCGTCGCGACGCCGGTTGCGCTGGCCGTCGCCGGGGGTGGGGGCCTTGTCGGCCGACGGCCGGAGGTAGGCGAGGATGTCGGTGACGGCCTTGCGGATGGTCTGGGGGTCGATCCCGTTGGCCTCGTTGTAGGCCTGTTGGAGGCCACGGCGCCGGTTGGTCTCGGAGATGGCCCGCTGCATCGAGTCGGTCATCTGGTCGGCGTACATGATCACCTGGCCGTCGACGTTGCGGGCCGCCCGACCGATGGTCTGGATCAGCGACGTCTCGCTGCGCAGGAAGCCCTCCTTGTCGGCGTCGAGGATGGCGACCAGGGACACCTCGGGCAGGTCGAGGCCCTCCCGCAGGAGGTTGATGCCCACCAGCACGTCGAATTCGCCGAGGCGCAGGTCGCGCAGGATCTCGATGCGCTCGATGGTGTCGACCTCGCTGTGGAGGTAGCGGACCCGGATGCCGAGCTCGAGCAGGTAGTCGGTGAGGTCCTCGGCCATCTTCTTGGTGAGCGTGGTGACCAGGACCCGCGCGTCGACCTCGGTGCGCTGGCGGATCTGCTCGAGGAGGTCGTCGATCTGGCCCTTGGTCGGCTTGACGATCACCTCGGGGTCGACGAGGCCGGTCGGCCGCACGATCTGCTCGACCACCTGGCTCGAGTGCTCCATCTCGAAGCCGCCTGGTGTGGCCGAGAGGAAGACCACCTGGTTGACCCGCTCGATGAACTCGTCGAAGCGCAGGGGCCGGTTGTCGGCGGCCGACGGCAGGCGGAACCCGTGGTCGACCAGCGTGGCCTTGCGGGACCGGTCGCCCTCGAACTGGCCGTGCAGCTGGGGCACCGTGACGTGGCTCTCGTCGATGACCACGACGAAGTCGTCGGGGAAGTAGTCGAGCAGCGTGAACGGCGGCTCGCCGGCCTTCCGGCCGTCGATGGGCGCCGAGTAGTTCTCGATGCCCGAGCAGTAGCCGACCTCCTGCATCATCTCGAGGTCGTACTGGGTGCGCATGCGGAGGCGCTGGGCCTCGAGCAGCTTGCCGTCGGCCTCGAAGGCGGCCAGCCGTTCCTGCAGCTCGGCCTCGATGCGCACGATGGCCTTGCGCATGCGCTCGTCGGAGGCGACGTAGTGGCTGGCGGGGAAGACGATGAGCTCGTCGAGCGACGTCACCCGCTCGCCGGTGAGGGGGTCGACCACCGTGATCGCCTCGACGTCGTCGCCGAACAGCTCGATGCGCACCGCCGTCTCGTCGTAGGCCGGGTGGACCTCGATGGTGTCGCCGCGCACCCGGAACTTGCCGCGCACGAGGTTCACGTCGTTGCGCTCGTACTGCATGTCGACGAGCTTGCGCAGGATGTCGCGCTGGTCGTGGGTCTCACCCGGGCGCACGACCAGGAGCTGGTCCTGGTACTCCCCCGGCGCGCCGAGGCCGTAGATGCACGAGACGGAGGCGACCACGATGACGTCGCGACGGGTGAGCAGGGCCGAGGTGGCCGAGTGCCGCAACCGGTCGATCTCGTCGTTGATCGACGAGTCCTTCTCGATGTAGGTGTCGGTCGAGGGCATGTACGCCTCGGGCTGGTAGTAGTCGTAGTACGAGACGAAGTACTCGACCCGGTTCTCGGGGAAGAACTCCCGGAACTCGTTGGCCAGCTGGGCGGCGAGGGACTTGTTGGGGGCGATCACGAGCGTGGGCCGCTGGGCCTGCTCGATGGTCCAGGCCATGGTGGCGCTCTTGCCCGAGCCGGTGATGCCGAGCAGCGTCTGGTAGCGGTCGCCGCGGGCCAGGCCCTCGGCCAGCTGGCCGATCGCCTTGGGCTGATCGCCGGCCGGAGCGAACTCGGACACCATGCGGAACGGGGGCATGGCCCGATGCTACCGAGGGGGTGTGACGGCGCCCCCGGTGGCACGGGGCCCCAGCAGCGGCGTGCAAGACTGCCGCCATGGAGGACGCCCTGGGAGCGGTGCAATCGGTGCTCGTCCTCGGGGGCACCTCCGAGATCGCGCTGGCCATCACCGAACGGCTGGTGCAGGCCCGCGCCCGCACCGTCGTGCTGGCCGGCCGCGACCCCGCCGCCGCCCAGCCGGCCGCCGATCGGCTCCGGACCGCCGGCGCCGACGTCGTCGAGGCCGTCGCCTTCGACGCCGCCCGTCCCGACACCCACGGGGCCGTCCTCGCCGACGTCTGGGAGCGCTTCGGCGACATCGACCTCGTCCTGCTCGCCTTCGGCGTCCTCGGCGACCAGACCGACTTCGAGGACCACCCCGCCCACGCCGTCGAGGCCGTCACCACCAACTACGTGGGCGGCGTCAGCGCCGGCCTGGTCACCGCCCAGCACCTGCGGGCCCAGGGCCACGGCACCCTGGTGGTCCTGTCGTCGGTGGCGGCCGAGCGGCCCCGCCGCTCCAACTTCGTCTACGGCTCGTCCAAGGCCGGCCTCGACGCCTTCGCCCAGGGGCTCGGCGACTCGCTGGTCGACACCGGCGCCAGCGTGCTCGTGGTGCGACCCGGGTTCGTCCACACCCGCATGACCGAGGGCATGGACGCCCAGCCCTTCTCCACCACCCCCGAGGTGGTCGCCGACGCCGTCGTCGCCGGCCTGGCCAAGGGCCGCCACACCGTGTGGGCCCCCGGGATCCTGCGCTGGGTGTTCGCCGTCATGCGCCACCTCCCCCGCCCGGCGTGGCGGATCATCTCGGCCCGCTGAGCCCCATGGCCACCTCCCTCCCGGTCGGTGTGCTGCGCGCCATGCGCCCGCAGCAGTGGACGAAGAACGTCCTCGTCTTCGCCGCCCCGGTGGCCGCCGGGGTCATCCGCCAGACCGACGTGCTGGTCGACTCGCTGATCGCCTTCGCGGCCTTCTCCCTCGCCGCCAGCGGCACCTACCTGCTCAACGACGCCCGCGACGTCGAGGCCGACCGCCAGCACCCCACCAAGCGCAACCGGCCGATCGCCGCCGGCATCGTGCCGGTGAGGCTGGCCGTCGTCATCGGCGTGGTGCTGCTGGTGGCCTCCCTCGGCGTGGCGCTGCTGGCCAACCGGAACCTCGCCTACACCATCGCCGCGTACCTGGCGGTCACCGTCGCGTACAACCTCTGGCTGAAGGAGGAGGCCATCCTCGACCTCCTCGCCGTGGCCGCCGGCTTCGTCCTGCGGGCCGTCGCCGGCGCCGCCGCCGCGACCGTGCCGATCTCGGAGTGGTTCTTCATCGTCACCTCCTTCGGCGCCCTGCTGATGGTCACCGGCAAGCGCGAGGGCGAGCTGCACGAGCTGGGCGCCGAGGCCGGCGCCGTCCGCAAGACGCTCGGCGTGTACACGCCGGCGTTCCTCGCCTACGTCCGGGGCGTGGCCACCGCCGTGGTGCTCATCGCCTACTGCCTCTGGGCCTTCGAGTCGGCCCGCTCCAGCCAGAGCAGCGACACCGCCACCATCTGGTTCCAGCTGTCGATCGTGCCGTTCGCGGTGGCGATCCTGCGCTACGCCCTGCTCATCGACCAGGGCAAGGGCGGCGAACCCGAGACCCTGGTGATGCACGACCGCACGTTGCAGGTGGCCGGCGTCCTGTGGGCCATCATCTACGGCTATGGCATCTACGTCGCCTGAGCGGGAGTCGTTCCGGCCCGGCCCGGGCCGAGAGCTGCTCTGGGGCTGGGGTCGCACCAACCCGACCGCTGCCGAGGTGATCCGTGCCGGCGGCCCCGACGAGCTCGTCGACGCCCTGGTGACCGCCCCCGAGCGCGGGGTCATCGCCCGGGGCCTGGGCCGCAGCTACGGCGACCCGGCCCAGAACGCCGGTGGCCGGGTGCTGCTCACCACCGACGCCGGCCAGTTCCGCCTCGACCCGGCCGCCGGGACGGTCACGGCGTCGGCCGGCGCCAGCCTCGACGACCTGATGCGGGCCCTGGTGCCGCGCGGCTGGTTCGTGCCGGTCACCCCCGGCACCCGCTACGTGACCGTCGGCGGCGCCATCGCCTCGGACATCCACGGCAAGAACCACCACCGCAAGGGCACGTTCACCGCCAACGTCGCATCGCTGCGCCTGGCCCTTCCCTCCGGCGACGTCGTCGAGGTGGGCCCCGACCGCGACCCCGACCTGTTCTGGGCCACCGCCGGCGGCATGGGCCTCACCGGCGTCATCCTCGACGCCACCTTCCGCTGCACCCCGATCGAGACCAGCCGCCTGCTCGTCGACACCGAGCGGGCCGCCAACCTCGACGAGGCGGTCCAGATGATGATCGACCGCGACGAGGACTACGACTACACCGTCGCCTGGATCGACCTCATGTCCCGGGGCTCGGCGATGGGTCGGTCGGTGCTGACCCGGGGCCGGTTCGCCACGCTCGACGAGCTCGACGCCCCCATGCGCCGGGACCCGCTCGCCTACCGGGCCGGCGTGCTGGCGGCGGCCCCGCCCGGCATCCCCGGCGGCCTGCTCAACAAGCTCACCGTGAAGGCGTTCAACGAGCTGTGGTTCCGCAAGGCGCCGACCCAGCGGTTCGGCGAGCTGCAGACCATCCCCCAGTTCTTCCACCCGCTCGACATGGTCGACGACTGGAACCGCATCTACGGGCCCGCCGGCTTCGTGCAGTGGCAGTACGTGATCCCGTTCGAGGCCACCGACACGCTGCGGCGCACGGTCGACGAGCTCAGCTCGGCGGGCTGCACCTCGTTCCTCGCCGTGCTCAAGCGCTTCGGCCCGGCCAACCCGGCGCCGCTCTCGTTCCCCGCCGAGGGCTGGACCCTCGCCCTCGACATCCCAGCCGGGGCCACCGGCCTGGCCGAGCTCCTCGACCGCCTCGACGTGCAGGTGGCCGACGCCGGCGGCCGCATCTACCTGGCCAAGGACAGCCGCCTCGCCGCCGACCTGCTGCCGGTGATGTACCCCCGCCTCCCCGAGTGGCTCGAGGTCCGCGAACGGGTCGATCCACACCGCCGGCTGCGCAGCGACCTCGGCCGCCGCCTCGGCCTCTGCTGAGCCGCCATCTCCTCGGCGGCCCGACGGGCGCCCGGGTCAGCCGGGGCGGAGGCCCTCGATCCAGGCCCAGCAGCGATCGATCTGGGGCCCCAGGTCGGCCAGCGCGCCGCCGTTGTCGATGACGAAGTCGGCCTTGGCGAGCCGGTCCTCCCGGCTGGCCTGGCGGGAGATGCGCGCCCGGGCATCGGCCTCGGAGAACCCCCGGTGGGCGACCAGCCGCTCGACGGCCACCTCGGGATCGGTGTCGACCACGATCGTGCCGGCCATGTCGTCGCGCCCGGACTCGACCAGCAGCGGCACGTCGAGCACCACCACCCGATCGGTCTCCGACAGCGCCGCCAGCCGCTCGGCGATGGCGGCCCCGACGGCGGGGTGCACGATCGCGTTGAGGTCGGCCAGGGCCTCGGCGTCGACGAACACCACGTCGGCGACCGCCTGGCGGTCGAGGGTGCCGTCCGGGCGCAGGATCTGGTCGCCGAAGCGCTCGACCATGGCCGCGAGCACCGGCTGGCCCGGCTCCTGCAGCTCTCGCGTGATGGCGTCGGCGTCGACGACGGCCGCCCCCCGCTCGGCCAGGGCCGCCGACACCGTCGACTTGCCCGACCCGATCCCCCCGGTCAGTCCGATGACGAGCACGGGCGAAAAGTAGCATCGCGGCCATCCGGCCCCGAGCGGGCCACCCCGGCCCTTGAACCAGGGCCGCCCGGGCCGATGAGGGGGATGGTGGACAGCGAGGCTGCGAAGAGCGAGGCGATGACCCCCCGGGCCCCCGGTACCCCGGGCGGGTCGACGACGGAGCCGCCCCTCGCGCCGGGTGCCCGCGGCCGGTTCGAGGCCGAGGAGCCGCGCAACTGGCGCGAGCGGTTCCAGCAGCTGGCCGAGACCACCGACGGGACCGCCGTCGAGGACGGGCTGTTCGACCCGGTCGACCGGGTCGCCGCCTTCAGCCCGGCCATCCTCGCCATCCGGTGGGGCACCACCATCGCCTCCATCGCCCTGTCGGCGAAGTACTTCCAGGAGCGGAACTGGGCCATCGTCGCCTGGTGCGCGGTGATCATCGCCTACACCGCCTTCCGCACGCTCGACCCCATCCGCTACCTCGGCGACCTGCGCAGCCTCGTGGCGGTGCTGGCCGAGGTCTGCCTGCACGTCCTGATCGTGGCGCTCACCGGCGGATGGGAGTCGCCGTTCATCTTCTCCCTGCTCACGTCGGTGATCGTGGCCGGGTTCGCGCGCGGGTTCGGGTTCGCGCTCCGCGTGGGCATCTTCGCCTCCCTGGCCGTCACCATCCCGTTCGTCCTGCCCGACCCGAGCGCCCAGCTCATCACCTACTCGGCCCAGTGGTCCCTGGTCCTGCTCCTGGTGGCCCTGGTCGCCGGCTACGCCCGCCGCATCTCGGGCGAGGCCGACCGCCAGCACTCGCTCGCCCTCGACCGCCTGGGCCGCCTCGCCGACGCCAACGCCCTGCTGTTCTCCCTGCACCGCGTCACCCAGACCCTCCCCGCCTCGCTCGACCTCGACGACGTCCTCGACACCACGGTGGGGCGGCTGCGCGGCCTGTTCGACTTCGACTACGCCGCCATCCTCGCCTTCGACGACACCGACAGCAGCTGGCAGGTCATCCGCAAGGAGGGCACCCGCATGCCCTCCAAGCTGGCCGACGCCGACCTGCCCCGGCCCCTGCGCTCGGCCATCCTCGAGCAGACCACCGTCAACGTGGCCAACCTCACCCAGGCCGGTCCCGGGCTGTCGCCCAAGGCCTCGTCGGGCATGTACGCCGTGCTCCCGGCCCGGGGCTCGCTCATCGGCCTGCTGGCGGTCGAGCACCAGCAGCCCAACCACTTCACCGCCCGCGACGCCGAGCTGCTGAAGGGCTTCGTCGAGCCGGTCGCGCTGGCCATCGACAACGCCCGGTGGTTCGCCCGCCTGCGCACCGTGGGGGCCGACGAGGAGCGCACCCGCATCGCCCGCGACCTGCACGACCGCATCGGCCAGTCACTGGCCTACCTGGCCTTCGAGCTGGACCGGATCGTCTCGGTCGATTCCAAGGGCGAGGCCGTCTCCGCCTCGCTCGAGCAGCTCCGCGACGACGTCCGCGGGGTCATCCGCGAGGTGCGCGACACCCTCTACGACCTGCGCACCGACGTCTCCGACTCCCAGGACCTGCCGGCCATCCTCGAGCAGTTCGCCGCCCGGGTGAGCGAGCGGTCCCACATCCACTTCGAGCTGTTCCTCGACCGAGAGGAGCGGCTGGCCATCCTGCAGGAGCGGGAGATGTGGCGCATCGCCCAGGAGGCGATCACCAACATCGAGCGGCACTCCGGCGCCAACGAGGTGCGGGTCATCTGGCGCTGCAACGGCGACTCCGCCGCCCTCGACATCACCGACAACGGCCAGGGGTTCCCGATCGGCACGGCCGGCCGCCTCGACTCCTACGGCATCGTCGGCATGCGCGAGCGGGCGTCGAGCATCGGCGCCACCCTCGACATCACCAGCCAGCCCGGCAAGGGCACGCGGGTCCGGGCCAGCCTGATCCGCCCGGTCGAGCAGCCTGCGGCCGCGGCCGGATCGGCCTGACAGGCCGTTTGGCCCACGGACGCAGGAGCGGCCGATAGTCTTTCGCCGAGCTCCGCTGGTGCAGCGCGGTCGGTCCGGTGCCGGCCAGCGCCTCCACGCAAGGGGGACGGGTGACGATCCGACTGATGCTGGCCGACGACCACCGCATGCTGCGGGAGGGCCTGCGCCGCTCCATGACCGATCAGGGCTTCGACATCGTGGGCGAGGCCCGCGACGGCGACGAGGCGATCCGCCTGGCCGAGGAGCTCGAGCCCGAGGTCATCCTGATGGACGTCACGATGCCCGAGGTCGACGGGGTCGAGGCCACCCGCCAAATCAAGATCAACCAGCCCCAGATCCGCATCGTCATGCTCACCATGCACGCCGACCAGGAGGTCCTGGCCGCGGCGATCCGGGCCGGCGCCAGCGGCTACCTGGTCAAGGACTGCTCCACCGACGAGATCGCCAACGCCGTCCGCATGGCGGCGAGCGGCGAGACGGCACTGTCGCCCCAGCTGGCCGCCTCGATGCTCGACGAGGTCCGCAAGCTCGACCAGCCCGCCGACGAAGAGGACCGGATCATCACCAAGCGCGAGGAGGAGGTCCTCCAGCTGATCGCCGACGGCTGCTCCACCCCCGAGGTGGCCGAGCAGCTGTTCATCAGCCAGAAGACCGTCAAGAACCACCTCGCGTCGATCTACCAGAAGCTCGACGCCCGGGACCGCACCCAGGCCGTCCTGCAGGCCGTCCGGATGGGCATCGTCCACCTCGACTGACGGGCCGACACCTGACCGCCCCGGGCGCCGCCGACGGGGCCGCGCGGCCCACGTCGCTGGGTCCGGCGACCCCCGGCGCTGGGTCCGGCGGCCCACCGCGGCAGCCACGCTGGCGATCCAGGCGACCACGGATCGCGAGAAAATCCCGGAAATAATGCCCCCGCCCTATACAGTTCCGGCGCCCGGTTGACGATACTCACCGGGACAGGAAGCCAGCCTCGGCGAAAACGTCGGGGTT
Organism: Acidimicrobiales bacterium; assembly: GCA_046331175.1. Lineage (GTDB taxonomy): Bacteria > Actinomycetota > Acidimicrobiia > Acidimicrobiales > Acidimicrobilacustridaceae > JAWKIW01. Next base: position 525,850 of record JAXLRI010000005.1, on the reverse strand, counting down.
CCGTCAGCACCAGAAACCTAAGGGAGACCACCCAAATGCTCACCTCCTACGAATTCGTCAGCGCTTGGCTCCAGGCCCGCTGCAAGACCGATCGTGGCGCCTCGCTCGTGGAGTACGCCCTCCTCGTGGCCCTCATCGCCGTGGTCTGCATCCTCGCCGTGACCTTCCTCGGCAAGAACGCCTCGAACAAGTTCTCGTCGGTCGGCTCCGCCATCAGCTGAGCCCGCTGCCCCGTGCGGGCAACGGAGCTCACCTGAGTCCGGATTGACGCGAAGGGCGGTCCCTCCAGGGATCGCCCTTCGCCGTTCCGGACGGGTGTGGGTCTCGAGAACTCGAACACAACGATGCGAACCGTGGGGCAAGAGGATCGGGCCTGCCCCCGGCTGAGCGGTGATGTGGGAGCGAACCTCGTCGAGTACGTGCTCCTCGTCTCCTTCATCATGCTGGTTGCCCTGAGTGCGGCGACGTACTTCGGGCGCAATGCGACCAGCAAGTTCAGCTCGGTGTGCAGTTCGGTCGGCAACGCCGGAAACACGGGCGCGAACCCGCAGTGCGCGTGACCGCCCACAACTGAACAGACAGTCGCTGCGGAGCCGGGCCGAGAGGCCCGGCTCCGACGCGTCCGGGCCGTCGACGAGCCGCCGGCGGACCGGACGGAGCAGGCGGACCGGACGGAGCAGGCGGACCGGACGGACCGGCGGAGCAGGCGGACCGGAGGCGAGCCGGCCGGAGCCCGCGAAGCCGGCCGACCGCCGCGAGGGGCGAGGGCGAGGAAGCGAGCGGGACGATCAGGAGGTGCAGCGCGCCTCGGCGACGCTCCCCCGTCGGCAGGCCACCACGGTCTGGCCGTCCAGGTAGCCCACCCGCCAATCGGGCGACGAGGCCAGCAGCTGGCCCAGGGGGGCCGTGCGCGACCAGGCGATGGCGTCGATGCCCCGGCGGTCGAGGACGGCCTGCCAGCCGGGCGCGCCGGTGTGCAGGGTCAGGTAGTCGTCGACCACCGCCTTGGGGTACATGTCGACGCGGTCGTCGAAGAACGCCCGGGCTCGGGCGCCGTAGAGCAGCTCGAGGTAGTTGCCGACGCTGTCCTGGGTGGCGAGGTCGACGTCGGGCTGGGCCACCAGGCCCCGCTGGTCCATCCACGCCACGGCCTCGACCGGGAAGGTGGACACGTCGAAGGCGGGGGCGCTCGCCACGTTGACGACGGTGACGACCGCGGCGACGGCCATGGCCGCCAACCCGGCCACGGCCACCGGGCCCCGCTCGCGGGCGGTGACGCTGCCGAGGCCCGACAGGCCTCGGGCGATGCCGGGCACCAGCACGATGCTGGCCAGGGCGATGTTGCGCAGGCCGAGCAGCGCAGCGGCGGTGAACACCACCAGGGGCAGGGCCGACCGCCACGAGGGGCGCCGGACCAGCACGAGGATGCCGATGACGACCTGGAGGAGGAAGATGCGGGTCCAGCCGGCGCTGAAGTTCGGCGACTGCCACTCGATGACCTTGGACAGCGTCTCGGCCCGGCCGAGCAGCTCGACGGGGAACAGCAGCATCTTGGGCCCGACCGGGCTGACGGCCCCCAGGACGGTGCCCAGCGCCGCCCAGGCCAGGCACCGCAGCTCGCGGCGGCCGCCGTCGGCCCGGCCGTCGAGCCGGGCGCCCAGGGCGAGGCAGGCCAGGGCCACGAGGCCCAGGGGGAACGACCCGTGGGTGTTGACCCAGAACCACGACAGCGGCACCAGCCAGCGGGGATCGAGGCCCCCCTCGGCGGCCACCAGGCTGATGGCCAGGCAGGCCAGCCCGAACAGGAAGGGCCGCGGGGACCACACGAAGCCGGCCAGCACCATCGGGAAGGCGCCGGCCACCAGCCGAGGGAGCAGCGTGCGACCCGGGCGCGTCAGCCGCCACACGCACAGGCCGATCACCATCCCCAGCAGACCGGCCAGGATCCGCAGGCCCACCCCGCCGAAGCCCCGGTCGACCAGGCCGTACAGCAGCGACGCCAGCCAGCTCTGCACGACCCACGGCTCGCCGGCGGCGGTGAACGAGTAGGGGTCGGCCGACGGCACCGACCCCTGCTCCAGGATGAGCCGGCCGGTGGCCAGGTGGGTGAAGAAGCTGTTGTCGGCCAGCGGCCCGGCGGCGACGGCGAAGCCCCACAGGGCGAAGGCGGCGGCGAACACCGCCCGCAGCGACGGCGGCCAGCGCGGCGACGACGGTCGGTCCGGATCGGATCCCGGGCGGCCCGGCGGCTCGCCCGCCGACCGGTCGTCCGCCGGTGGATCGGCCGGATCGGTCGTCGTGGGGTCGGGGTCGGCCGCGGTGGTCACGAGCCCGTCATCGGCGGAGGGTGCGACGTCCACCGCCCACGCTCCGCACGCCGGCTCAGGAGCTGAAGGCGTTGCGGATGTTGATGATGGCCGGCCCGATGACGATGACGAACAGGGCGGGGAAGATGCAGAACACCATCGGGATGAGCATCTTCACCGGCGCCTTCTGGGCCCGCTCCTGGGCGAGCTGGCGGCGCTTGATGCGCATCTCCTCGGCCTGGGCCCGCAGGACCCGGCCGATGGACACACCGAACGTGTCGGCCTGCAGGATGGCGAGCACGAAGGAGCGGACCTCGGGCACGTTGGTGCGCTGCTCCATGGCCCGCATGGCCTCGCTGCGGCTGGCCCCGGCCCGGACCTCGCCGAGCATGCGGGCGAACTCCTCGGACAGCGCCCCGGGCACCGCCGAGATGGTGCGGTCGAGCGCCTGCTCGAAGCCCAGGCCCGCCTCGACGGAGATGGTGAGCAGGTCGAGCACGTCGGGCAGGGTCACCTGGAGCTCGTGCTGGCGCTCCTGCACCCGGCGGGACAGGATCGCATCGGGGCCGGCCAGCAGGGCGAACGCCAGCAGGGCGAACGCCAGGAACTGGGTCATGCCGTCGACGCCGATGGGGTTCCACACGTACATCAGCACGAACGCCAGCGGCGTGAGCAGGACGGTGATCACGCGCACGGCGAGGAAGCGGTCGACGGCGTCGGCCGAGCCGTTGCCGGCGTAGATGAACTTCTTGCGGACGCTGTCGACGTAGCCCACCGGGGTGAACCGACGACCGAGGTTGGTGAGGCCACCCAGGACGGGCATGAGCGCCCGCTCGCTGATCGGCGCCAGCAGCTCCTGGTCGCGGACGTTCTCGACCTCGTAGCCCTCCAGCTGGCGCAACGAGCTGCGCACGACCGCCTTCTCGTTGAAGTGGCCGAGCACGGCCCACAGCGCCAGGCCGATGGCGGCGGCGATGAGGAGCAGTCCGAGTGCGAGTTCAGGGCTCATGGTTCAGATCTCGATCGTGATGATCTTCTTCATCCAGAAGAAGCCGATGAGCATGGAGACGATGGACATGATCAGCATCGCGATGCCGAGGCCGTCCTTGAAGAGCACCCCGATGTACTCGGGGTTGATGACGAACATCGCCAGGCCGAGCAGGACCGGCAGGAGGCCGAGCACGATGGCGCTCATGCGGCCTTCAGCGGTGAGCGCCGCCACGTCCCGGCGGAGCCGCTCGCGTGCGGTCATGGTCTCGGCCACCGTCAGCAGCAGCTCGGCGAGGTTGCCGCCGACCTCCCGCTGGATGCGGATGGCCATCACGGCCCAGGCGAAGTCGGGGCTGTTCATCCGCTCGGCGGTGTTCTCGAGGGACTCCTCGAGCGGCCGGCCCAGGCGGGCCTCGGTGACCACCCGGCGCAGCTCGAGGCCCATCGGCTCGGCGACCTCCTGGGCCACCGCCTCGACGCCCTGCATCAGGGAGTAGCCGGCGCGCAGCGTGCCCGAGAGCAGCTGCAGGGTGTCGGGCAGCTGCGACATGAACGCCTTGCGACGGCGGCCGGCCATGTAGGACACGACGGCCACCGGCAGCAGGGCGGCGATGATGCCGGCGACGAGGGCGCCGATGAGGTTCTGCATCAGGAGCAGGAAGATCAGCGTCATCACGACGACGAAGGCGACGTAGAAGAACAGCGCCTCGCCGGCCCGCAGCGGGAGGTTGGCCCGCTCGAGCGCGGCCTCGGTGCGACCCAGGTAGCCCTGGCTCTCGGCCACCTGCTCGGTGATCTCGACGGCTCGCTGGATGAGGGCGCTCTTGGCGAGGCTCTGCTGGCCCTCGTCCTCGAACTCGTCGACCCCGGCCATGCCGTCGTAGGCCTGCAGGACCGAGGACAGCTGGTCGTCCTTCACGAACAGCAGGGTCATGGCGTAGGCCAGCAGGGCGGCGGCCAGCAGCACGAGGCCGACGACCAGGATGAGCCCGAAGGTGCTGTCGAGCAGCGGGAGGGACAGCGGGCTGCCCACCGGCGTGGGGTTGAGGGCCTGGTTGCCCTTGGCCACGCCGCCGAGCACGACCGACGCCTTCGTGCTGGTGCCGCCGACGGTCAGCTCGATCTCGGCCACCTGGCCCGACTGCAGTCCGGCATCGAAGTTGATCCGGTACTGCTGGGACGACAGGGCCGTCTGCACGTTGCCGACCAGGCTGCCGACCTGGTTGCCGTCGCCGGTCTGGTAGGCGAAGCCGCCGGCCTGGGTGACGATGTCGTTCAGCTGGCTCGGGTCGTAGCCGGCGCCGAGGAAGTTCACCGCGAACATGGTGGCGCCCGACGACAGGACGGCGCCGCTGGCGGCCGGGTAGTCGTTCGGGGTCACCGTGTCGGTGTCGCCGGCGATCACGACCACGTTGGGCTGCAGGTCGGTGTTGAGGAACGACGAGCCGGCCTGGCGCACCGTCGCCCACAGCGACGACTGCTTGGTGGGCCCGAGGCGGTCGAGGCCCGCCTTCAGGCGCTCCTTGTCACCGGTGAAGTTCTGGACCAGGTTCACCCGGTCGCCGGCGCCGTAGATGGCGAACTGCGTGCCGTCGCCGGCGGCGGCGTCGATCCACTTCCGGGCCGCCTCCTTGGCCGAGACCAGGGCGTTGCTCTGGTCCATGTTGGGACCGGTGTCGATGACCAGCGCCACGCCCGTGCGGGCCTGGCCCGGGTTGAGCTTGTTGCCGCCCTCGGCCGGCACCTGGGTGCCGTTGACCACGATCTTGGCCGAGGCCAGGTCGCTCTCGTTGCCCGTCCAGATGAAGTCGGCTCGCGACTTCGACGGATCGGTGCTGTCGACCTGCCGCAGCAGCAGCTGGGAGCCGCTCTGGGCCAGCGCCGACGGCAGGACCAGCAGGGAGACCAGCAGGGCGACGAGCCCGGCGATGCCGGCACGGCTGGCGGTCCGGCGACCGGGCCTCACCGGCCGACCGCCTTGCGGTTGAAGCCCTCGGGCTGGAACACCTCTTGGCCGAGGCGGATGCCGAGGTCGGACAGCTTCTCGGCGAACTTGGGTCGCACGCCGGTGGCCTTGAGGTGCCCCTTGAAGCGGCCGTGCTCGTCGACGCCCATGCCGTAGTCGAAGAGGAAGACGTCCTGGAGGGTGATGACGTCGCCCTCCATGCCCTGCACCTCGGTGATGTGGGTGATGCGGCGGCTGCCGTCCCGGAGGCGGCTGATGTGCACGATCAGGTCGAGCGCCGAGGCCATCTGCTCGCGGATGGCCCGCACCGGCAGGTCGAAGCCGGCCATCAGCACCAGGGTCTCGAGGCGGGCCAGGGTGTCGCGCGGGCTGTTGGAGTGGACGGTGGTGAGCGAGCCGTCGTGGCCGGTGTTCATGGCCTGGAGCATGTCGAGGGCCTCACCCGAGCGGCACTCGCCGACGACGATGCGGTCGGGGCGCATGCGGAGGGTGTTCTTGACGAGGTCGCGGATGGTGATCTCGCCCTTGCCCTCGATGTTGGCCGGGCGGGCCTCGAGCGCGAGCACGTGGTCCTGGGCCAGCTGGAGCTCCTTGGCGTCCTCCACGGTGATGATCCGCTCGTCGGAGGGGATGAACGACGACAGCACGTTCAGCGTCGTCGTCTTGCCGGTGCCGGTGCCGCCCGAGACGATGCAGTTCAGGCGGCCGACGATGCAGGCCTGCAGGAACCGGGCCGAGTGGGCGTTCAGCGTGCCGAAGCGGATCAGGTCGTCGACCTGCAGGCGCTCCTTGGTGAACTTCCGGATGGTGAGGAACGGCCCGCCGATGGCGAGCGGGTGGATCACCGCGTTCACGCGGGAGCCGTCGGGGAGGCGGGCGTCGCAGAGGGGGTTCGCCTCGTCGATGCGGCGCCCGACCTCGCTCACGATCTTGTCGATGATGCGGCGGAGGTGGGTCTCGTCGACGAAGGTCACGTTGGTCTTCTCGAGGCGGCCACTGCGCTCGACGTACACCGACTCGGGGCCGTTGCACATCACCTCGGAGACCTCGTCGTCCTTGAGCAGGCGATCGATGGGCCCGTAGCCCAGGATGTCGTCGGAGACGTCCTGGATCAGCTGCGCCTTGTCGGCGGCCGACAGCGGGGCCCGCTCCTGGGCCAGCGCCGCGTGCAGCTGGTCGTTGACCCGCCGACGCAGGTCGTCCTCGGAGAGCCGCTTGTCGTAGAGGATCGGACCCAGCTCGTCGATGAGCTGGTGGTGGATCTTCTGGCGCAGCTCGTCGAGCACGGGGTCGCGCTTCTTGCCTCCACCGGCCCCGACGGTCGGCGTGGCCTGCCCCACGTCATGCAGACGCTTGTACAGCGACACGGCAACTCCTCATTCCTCGCACCCCGACACCGGCCCGGGATCCCGGTCCGGGCAACCCCGCTAGCGTTTCTTGCGCACCTGCGCCGGCTTGAACAGGTCGGCCAGCTGCTCGAGGGACTTGGCCACCCCGGACTTCGGTGCGTTGAGCACCACCGCCTCGCCCTTGTTGACGGCCTGGGGCACGACGACGTCGCTCGGGATGAGGGCGTCGGCCTGCACGCCGAGGGTGCGCTCGACCTCGCCCACGTCGAGCTTCACCTTCGAGTTGGCCCGGTTGAGGATCAGCCGCAGCTTCTCCATCGGCGTGTTGAGCAGCCGGAGGGTCTGCAGGCCGATCTTGACGTTCTTGATGTTCGGGATGTCCATCCCGGCGACCAGCAGCACGTCGTCGCTGACCTCGATGAGGCCGAGCACCACGTCGTTGAAGTAGGCGGGCGTGTCGACGACGACGAACGAGCAGAAGCTGCGCAGGATCTCGACGATCCGCACCATCTCGGCGGCACCGATCTGGTCGGCGAAGGCCGGCTCGAGCGGCGCCGGCAGCACCAGGAGACCGGACGGGCCGTGCTGGACCAGCAGGTTCTGCAGGAGCGAGGCGTCGAGGCGGTCGAGGGCGCTCACGGCATCGACGATGGTGTGCTGCGGCGACAGCTTGAGCATCACCGCGATGTCGCCGAACTGCAGGTCGGCGTCGATCAGCACGACCGGCTTGGACGAGCGCTGGGCGAGGATGACGGCCAGGTTGGTGGCGATCACCGACTTCCCGGCGCCGCCCTTGGTGGAGAACACCGTGATGACCCGACCGAGCTCGCCGTCGGCGGCGAGCTCGGGGCCCGACGAGGTGGGCACGGCGGGGGCGGCCACGACGAGGGTGCCGGCGACCCGTGCCACCGCCTCGGCCAGCTGCTTGGAGTCGACCGGCTGGGTCAGCACGTCCTTGATGCCCGCCCGCAGCGCCGCCTGGAGCACGTCGGTCGACAGCTCGTTGGTGACGATGATGGCCCCGACCTCGCGCCGCGCCTGCAGCAGCTGCTCGACCGCCGCCAGCTCGGCGGCGTTGGCGTAGGACGGACCGAGCACCAGCACCACCGGCTGACCGGTCAGGCGAGGGGCCAGGTCGTTGATCGAGGCGAAGGGCGTGGCGCCCTGCCCCAGCTGCATGGCCAGGTGGGCCCGCTGCTCCTGGCTGCCGTCGACCACCGCGACGGCCACCTGGGGCCGGCCGCCCCCGGTGGCGCCGTCCATCCCCGGCCGAGGCATCGCCTCGCCAGGCTGACCGGTGAAGGGGCTCGTCACTTGTCCGTGTTCCCGTTGGGACCGTACGGCGTGAGGATGGCGGGATCCTCACCGGGCAGGAGGGTCACGTTCTGAGGCACCTGCTTGACTTCCTTGGCCTTGTAGTCCTCGGCGTCGAGGGCGAGGTAGATCTGACCACCGCCCTGCTGGGCGCTGGCGATCCACAGGGAGGCCTCCGGCGGGACCACCAGCGTGATCAGGCCGGTGTTGCTCGCCGACGACGACGAGGAGCCGCTGGTGCTGCTGGCCGGCTGCTCGCCCGGCTCGAGGGCGGCCTGCTGGCCGACGGCGATGATCTGCACCTTCTGGTAGAGCATCCGCGCCCGGCTCTTGAGGGCGGCGGCCTGCCGGTTGGCATCGGTGCCGCCCTGGGTGCCGCCACCGCCGGCGGCGGCGTTCTCGGCGCTGAGGTCCTCGAAGATCATCATGTTGACCTCGTCGCCGCCCACCAGGAAGCCGGCGACGCCACGGACCTGGTCGACCTGGATCGACATGGCCACGTGCTCGGGGTTCTTGATGCGCGAGCGGAAGGTGATCTGGGTGGTGGCGGGATCGACGAACATGCCCTGCACGATCACCGTGCCGGGAGCGATGTCGAACAGGGCCACCTTCTTGGCGATCTCGTCGGTGGTGTTGATCGCCGTGTTCGGCCGGAACTCCTGGGGGATCTGGGCCTTGGCGATGTCACCGTTCTGGGTGGCCTGCTCGCCGGGCACGCCGCGCTTGATCTCGCCCTTGGCTGCGAAGACGTCGACCCGCTTGGCGTTCTGGTTGGCGCGGTCCTCGATGCCGCGCACGTACTGGAACAGCAGCAGCGCGGCGATCACGCCGACACCGATGGCACCCAGCAGGATCAGTGTTCTCCGTGAGCTCACGTACGTCCTCTTCCTCGCGATGTGGGCCCATGGCCCCCCGACACCTACACCAGAACCGACACCGAACGGCTGCCGGCCCCGTCACCGACCACCTGGGCGCACGGGGCGCCCATCATGGCAGATCACGGGCCCGGTCCTCCCCGAACCGGCGGCCGCACCTTCCCCTTCGGCCGGACACCCGTATCGACTTAGCCATGACGCTCGATTTCTCGGCGCACGTTAGCCGTTCACGACCAGGGGGGTCGGGAACCCGCGCCCGCCGCCGACGGCGCGGGTGCGCTGCCGCGCTCCCACGACGCGTGCCGGTCGACCCACCGAGGGCGCGATGCCCGCGCGCACCACCCGCCGGACGTCATCGGACGCGGCGACGGGCCGCCGGGAGCCGGCGACCCGTCGTCCTCGGGAGCTGCGTCGCCGCCGCGGCGGCGCGTCGTTCAGGCCTCGGGCGCCTCGGGTGCGACCTCGGCGGCCGGCGCCTCGCCCTCGGCGGCGGCCGGCGCCTCGCCCTCCGCGGGCGCCTCGTCGCCCTGCTCGGCGTAGTACTCGGCCCAGGCCTCCTCGGTGCCCGCCGGGCCGATGTAGTTGCCCTCGTCGTCGTAGGCGTGCTCGCCGAAGTGCTCCTGGTACTCGGCGGCGACCACACCGCCCTCGGCGGCCTGCTTGATGGACAGGCTGATCCGGCGGCGCTGGAGGTCGAGGTCGATGATCTTGACCCACAGCTCCTCGCCCGGCGTCACGACCTGCTCGGGCAGGTCGACGTGGTGGGCCGACATCTCCGAGATGTGGACCAGGCCCTCGATGCCGTCGCCCACCTGGACGAACGCACCGAACGGCACCAGCTTGGTGACCCGGCCGTAGACCAGCTCGCCGACCCGGTGGTTGGAGGCGAACTCCTGCCACGGATCCTGCTGGGTGGCCTTCAGCGACAGCGAGATGCGCTCGCGGTCGAGGTCGACCTCGAGCACCTGGACCTCGATCTCGTCGCCGACCTGCACGACCGAGCCGGGGTGGTCGACGTGCTTCCACGACAGCTCGGAGACGTGGACCAGGCCGTCCATGCCCCCGAGGTCGACGAAGGCGCCGAAGTTGACGACCGAGGACACGACGCCCTTGCGGACCTCGCCGGGCTTGAGGTTGGCCAGGAAGTCCTCGCGCTGCTCCTTCTGCGTCTCCTCGAGGTAGGCCCGGCGGGACAGCACCACGTTGTTGCGGTTCTTGTCGAGCTCGATGATCTTGGCCTCGAGCGAACGACCGACGTAGGGCTGCAGGTCGCGCACCCGGCGCAGCTCGACCAGCGACGCCGGCAGGAAGCCGCGCAGGCCGATGTCGAGGATGAGGCCGCCCTTGACGACCTCGATGACCGGGCCCGAGACGACCCCGTCCTCCTCCTTGATCTTCTCGATCGTGCCCCAGGCCCGCTCGTACTGCGCCCGCTTCTTGGACAGGACGAGGCGGCCGTCCTTGTCCTCCTTCTGCAGGACCAGGGCCTCGATCTTGTCGCCGAGCGAGACGATCTCGGCCGGATCGACGTCGTTGCGGATCGACAGCTCGCGGGCGGGGATGATGCCCTCGGACTTGTAGCCGATGTCGAGCAGCACCTCGTCACGATCGACCTTCACGACGGTGCCCTCGACGAGCTGGCCGTCCTCGACGTCGACCATGGTGCGGTCGTAGGCGTCGTCGATGGAGATGCCCCCGAGGTCGTTCTCGGTGATCTGGCGGGGGACGTAGGTGCCGTCGTCGGCGAAGGAGCCCATGTCGTCGGGCGTTTCGAGCGTGGTCTGGTCGGACAAGGTGATCGTTTCCTGCAGGGACGGGAGAGGGACGGGGACACGGCGGCGCGCGCGAAGGCCGGCGAGACGCCGGAGGGCAGCCTACTCCCCGCCCCGGCCGGCGCCAAAGGGCGCGCCCCGGCGCATCGCCGATCGGCTCGCCGGCCCCGGCCGGCCCAGCGCCTCCGTGCCCCTCGCCGCCCCGGTCAGGCCGGACGGCGGGCCAGCAGCAGGAGCTCGGGGTGGTCGAGGTCGGGTGGCGCCTCGGCGTAGGCCCCGGGGGTGACCGACCAGAGCGCCTCGACCTCCAGGCCCACGAGCCGGGCGAGCAGCCGCAGCTCGCGCGGCGTGAAGCAGGTGGTCCACAGGTCGGCGGGGACCTCGTGGCCGTGCTCGTCGCGCACGGCCGTGTGCTCGTGGTTGACCCCGGCGGAGGCGTCGAAGGTGTCATGGTCCTCGAGGAAGCGCACCTGGAAGTAGGCGGCGAAGGCCGACACGGCGACCCGCCCGCCGGGGCGCACGGCCCGGGCCATGCCGGCCAGGACCGCGCCGTCGGGATCGTCGGCGAACGGGCCCGGGACCACGCCGTCGTCGGCGGCCGGCCCGCCGCAGAGGCCGAAGGCGCCCTGGCACAGCGAGATGGCGGCGTCGAACTCGCCGTCGAAGGCCAGCCGCCGGGCATCGGCGCGGGCGAAGGAGGCGCCGTCGGGGGCATCGGCGGCGGCCAGCTCGACGAAGCGCTCGGAGATGTCGACGCCGTGCACGACGATGCCCCGCCGGGCCAGCTCGTGGGCGTGGCGGCCGGGCCCGCAGCCGACGTCGAGGACCCGGTCGCCGGGCCGCAGCCCGAGGCGGTCGACCAGGACGTCGACCTCGTTGCCGGTGCCCCGCGTGAAGGAGTAGCGGAGGTACGCCGGGCCGAGGTGGTCGGCGACGTCCTCGAACCAGTGGCGAGGCGCCGGCTCGGCGGCGCCGGCTCCGGTCGTCACGACCCGACGCCGAACCGCGGCCCCGTGGTGCAGGCGAACCTCGGGATGGGGTTCCACTGCCACTCGACGCGCCCGAACCCGCCGTTGCAGGCCGTCTCGGAACCGGCGACCGCGTAGGTCAGGACGGCGTACCCGGACACGAGGAACACGACGAGCAGCACGACGAACCACCCGGTGTTCCTGCGGTACGTGGCGGCCATCGGGCACCCTCCTCGACGCGGGCCTGGTCCTCGATCCTAGGAGGGCTCCGGTACGGCACCGCGGACGAGCCCGGCCTCACCCCTTGGCGTCGGCCCAGCTGGCCCCCGTGGCCAGGTTCACCTCGAGCGGCACGTTCAGGTCGAAGGCGCCCGACATCGCCCCCACCACGAGGTCGGTGACGACGGTGGCCTCGGCGGGGTCGAGCTCGACGAGGACCTCGTCGTGCACCTGCAGGATCAGCCGGCTGGTGTGGCCGCCAGCCTCGAGGGCCTCGTCGAGGCGGACGAGGGCGACCTTGAAGATGTCGGCGGCCAGGCCCTGGATGCCGGCGTTCATCGCCTGGCGCTCGCCGGCCTGGCGGATCCGGAAGTTCGACGACGACAGCTCGGGGATCTGGCGCCGGCGACCGAAGAGGGTCTCGGTGTACCCCCGGTCGCGCGCCTCGGCCACCACCCGCTCCATGTAGGCCTTCACCGACGGGAAGGCGTCGAAGTAGGCGTCGAGGATGGCCTGGGCCTCGCCGGTGGGGATGTTGAGGCGCTGGCCCAGCCCGTAGGCCTCCATGCCGTAGGCCAGGCCGTAGGAGACCATCTTCGCCTTCGAGCGCTGCTCGAGGGTGACCGCGGCCGCGTCGACCCCGAACACCTGCGACGCGGTCGCCGTGTGGATGTCCTGACCCGATTCGAAGGCGGCGATCAGCCCGGGGTCCTCGGCGAGGTGGGCGATGCAGCGCAGCTCGATCTGGTTGTAGTCGGCCACCAGCAGGTCGAAGCCCGGTGCCGGCACGAAGGCTCGGCGGAACTGCCGGCCGCCCTCGCTGCGGACCGGGATGTTGTGCAGGTTCGGGGCGTCCGAGGACAGCCGGCCGGTGCGGGCGACGGTCTGGTTGAAGGTGGCGTGGATGCGGCCGTCGGGGGCGACCTCGGCCAGCAGCCCCTCGCCGTAGGTGGAGCGCAGCTTCTCGACCTCGCGGTACCGCAGGAGGTGCTCGATGATCGGGTGCTCGCCGAGCAGCTTCTCGAGCGACGAGGCGTCGGTCGAGAAGCCGGTCTTCGTCTTCTTCTGGGGGGTCAGGCCCAGCTTGTCGAACAGGACCTCCCGCAGCTGCGGCGTGGAGTTGACGTTGAACTCCTCGCCGGCGTCGTCCCAGATCTGGCGGGTGAGCTGCTCGCAGTCGGCCTTCATCTGCTCGTTCAGCGTCCGGAGGACCTCGGCGTCGACCCCGACGCCCACCACCTCCATGCGGGCGAGGACCCGGACGAGCGGCACCTCGATGTCGTCGTGGAGGTCGCGCAGGCCCCGGGCGGCGAGGGCCTCCAGCAGCGGGGCGACCAGCAGGGCCACGGCGAGCGCGCGGCGGCAGGCGTCGCGCGATGGCTCGACGGCGTCGCCCCCCAGGTCGAGCTGCCCCTCGGCCACGGCTCCGGCATCGGGCAGCCGCCGCCCGGCGTAGCGGGACAGGAGCTCGTCGAGCAGGTAGCGGGACTCGGCCGGGTCGAGCAGGTAGGCGGCGAGGCCGGTGTCGAGCGCCAAGGTGCGCACGTCGATGCCGACCGGGAGCAGGGAGCGCATCAGCGCCTTGGCCTCGTGGGCGGCGACCGGACGGCCGCCCCGGTCGACGAGGGCGGCGAGGGCCGCCTGCACCTCGCCATCGGCCAGGAGGTCGACACCGAGGTGGGCCACCTCGCCCAGGGAGGGGTCGACCACGAGGGCGAGGCCGTCGAGCGGGCTGCGGCCGGGCTCGCCCGACCAGGTGGCGGCCACGGCGAGCGGGTCGGACGACCCGGCGAGGCGCCCGAGCAGCGCGACCGCGTCGGCCGCGGTGGCGATCTCGTCGACCTCGGCCTCGACCTCGTCGGCGGACGCGGGGGCGACGGCGAGGTCGGCGCCGAAGGCCTCGGCCAGCCGCTCGTACAGGGAGTGGAACTCGAGGAAGTCGAAGAGCTGCTTGACCTCGTCGGGATCGATGTCGCCGATGCGGAGGGCGTCGAGGTCGACGTCGAGGGGGACGTCGCGGAGCAGCACCATCACCTCGGCGTTGGTGCGCACCTGCTCCTCGTGCTCGGACAGGTTCTGGCGCAGCTTGGGGGTCTGGTCGTCGACGTGGGCGAAGATGCCGTCGAGGTCGCCGTAGGCGTTGACCAGCTTGGCCGCCGTCTTCTCCCCCACCCCGGGCACGCCGGGGAGGTTGTCGGACGGATCGCCCCGCAGCGCCGCGTAGGTGACGTAGTCGGCCGGCACGACCCCGGTGCGCTCCTTGATGCCGGCCTCGTCGTACAGCGCGTAGTCGGACACGCCCCGCTTGTTGTAGAGGACCTTCACCAGCGGGTCCTCGACCAGCTGGTAGCTGTCGCGATCGCCGGTGACGATGATGACCTCGTCGCCGCGCTGCTTGGCGTGCTCGGCCAACGTGGCGATGATGTCGTCGGCCTCGAACCCGGGCGCCTCGAGCACGGGCAGGCGGAGCACCTCGACGACCTGGCGGACCAGGCCCATCTGCTGGCGGAGGATGTCGGGGGCCTCCTGGCGGTTGGCCTTGTAGGTGTCGATGCGCTCGTGGCGGAAGGTGGGCTCGGGCCGGTCGAAGGCGACCGCCACCTCGTCGGGGCGGTGGTCGCGCAGCAGGTTCACCAGCATCGAGGTGAACCCGTACACCGCGTTGGTGACCTGGCCGCTGGCCGTCGCCAGGTCGGACGGGAGCGCGAAGAAGGCGCGGTAGGTGAGCGAGTTGCCGTCGATGAGCATGAGCCGGGCCACGAGGGGAATCTAGGCCCGGCCGCGGCGCATGCGGGCCGCCGGGGGCGCCCCCGGCCCGGCGGTGGCGGCCTCGGCTACGGCGCCAGCTCGCCGGCGAGGACGCGCTCGGCGACCGCCTTCATGGTGAGGCGCTCGCGCATGGCCGTCTTCTGCACGAAGGCGAAGGCGTCGGCCTCGGCGAGGTGGTGCTCGTCCATGAGCTTGCCCTTGGCCCGGTCGACCAGCTTGCGGGTCTCGAGCTGGTCCTCGAGGCTCTGGTTCTGCTCGGCCAGGGCCCGCATCTCCCGGAACCGGCCGATGGCCACCTCGACGGCCGGGATGAGCTCGGACCGCTGGAAGGGCTTGACCAGGTAGGCCAGGGCCCCGGCGTCTCGGGCCTGCTCGACGAGGTCGCGCTGGCTGAAGGCGGTGAGGATGAGCACGGCGGCCCGTCGCTCGCCGGCGATCTCGCGAGCGGCCGACAGCCCGTCGAGACCCGGCATCTTGATGTCGAGGATGGCCACGTCGGGCGCGTGCTGCTTGACCAGCTCCACCGCCTCGTCGCCACGGCCGGTCTCGCCGACCACCTCGTAGCCCTCCTCTTCGAGGGTCTCCTTGAGGTCGAGGCGGATGATGGCCTCGTCCTCGGCGATCACGACTCGGGTCGGCACCGTTGCGTCCCCTCCTGGGCAGCTCCGGCACGCTCGCCGGGTCGCCGCATCGTAGTGCCGGGTCCCGCCCCGGCCGAACTCGCCGATCGCCGGGTGACGGTGGGCGGGAGCCGGATCGGCAGGCGGGTCGGGAGCCGGGTCGCGGGCGGGTGGCTCGGGCTCAGGAGCCGCCGGCCACCAAGCGGTCGAGGAGGTCGTCCTGGGCCCGCTCGAGCTGGGAGATGCTGTCGAGCACCTCGGCCCGGTGGCGGCGCATGGCGTCGGCGTGGGCCGCTGCCTCGCGGTGCTCGCGCTCGGCGATGGGCGTCTCGGACACGAGGGCGCGCAGCCGGGCGTCGTCAGCCTCGTCGGCGAAGTGGGCGAGCTGCTCGTCGGCGATGGCCAGCTCGGCGCGCAGGCTCTTCAGCCGCTCGGACACCTCGGTGAGGCGTCGCTCGAGCAGGGACCGGGTCATGGCCGAAAAGTCTAGGGCCGGCGGCCCGATCCCACGGGGAGCCACCCACCTCCGAGATCGCCGACCACCCGGGCCGGGGCCGGGCACCGACCCGGGACCCGACCAGCGACCGGCCCGGCACGACCAGGGGTGCGGACCGGCGAACGTCGGGGCCCGGCCCGGTGCCAGGACGCTAGGTTGCTGACGTCCTCACCCCGCGGCGGTGCTGGAACCGGCATACAGGGCAGGCTCAAACCCTGCTGCCCGCAAGGGCTTGTGGGTTCGAATCCCACCCGCCGCACATGACGACCATCGGATCCCGCCGGGCGCGCCGCCGCGCCGTGGTCCTCGCCGTGCTCGGCGGCCTCGTGGCCGCGGTCGCCGGCTACCGACGCCGAGCCCTCGGGCGCGCCGCCGAGGACTTCGCCCGCCGCTACCCCGACTGACGCACCGCCGACCCCCGGCCCGCGCCCGTCGTCGCGGCACCCTTCGCGCCAGCGCGACCACGGGACGTGGCATGAGACCGCCATGGGACCGACGTGGGACCGGGCACCGCAGCCGACCGGGCGCCGCGTGAAACCTCGAGGCCCCGGTGCTGGTCGAAGCGCCTCGACCCCGACCCGCTCGGCCCCGCCGCTCGGACGACGGTCCTCCCCCACCCGCCTGCCCCCACGGTGCCGCCCCCATGATCGTGTTCACCTTCCCCGGCCAGGGCTCCCAGCGCCCCGCCATGGGCGAGCCGTGGACGGCGACGCCGTCGTGGGCCGTCGTCGACGAGGTGGCCGAGGCCACCGGCCGCGACCTGGCCGCCCTCCTGCTGCGCACCGAGGCCGACGAGCTGACGGCCACGCGCAACGCCCAGCTCGCCACGTTCGCCGTCAGCCTGGTGGCCCTCGACGCCACCCGCCGCGCCGGTGTCGACGCGGCCATGGTGGCCGGGCACAGCCTGGGCGAGTACACCGCCCTGGTCGCGGCCGGCGTGCTGTCCCCCGCCGACGGCGCCCGCCTGGTGGCCGCGCGCGGCGACGCCATGCAGGCCGCCGCCGACGCTCGGCCGGGCACCATGGCGGCGGTGCTCGGCGCCACCGCCGAGGACGTCGCCGGCGCCTGCGCCGCCACGGGTGCCGACGTGTGGCTGGCCAACGACAACGCGCCGGGCCAGGCCGTCGTGGCCGGCGACCCGGCGGCCATCGACGCCGCCGGCGACGCCTTCCGGGAGGTGGGCGCCAAGAAGGTCGTGGCCCTCCCCGTCGGCGGCGCCTTCCACACGCCGTTCATGGCCCCCGCCGCCGAGCAGCTGGGCTCGGCGCTGGCGGCTGCGTCGTGGCAGCCCGGGACGATCCCGGTGGTGGCCAACGTGGACGCGGCCCGGCACGAGCCCGGGGGCGCCGACTGGTCCGAGCTGCTGGCCCGGCAGCTGACGTCACCGGTGCGCTGGCGGGAGGGGTTGGTGGCGCTGGCCGCCGCCGGAGCCACGGCACTCGTCGAGATCGGCCCCGGCGGCGTCCTCACCGGCCTCGCCAAGCGGACGGTGCCCGACCTGGCCCGAACGTCGGTCGCCAGCCCCGACGACCTCGCCGCCGCCCTGGCCGCGCTCGGCTCGTGACCGGGGCCGTCATCACGGGGTGGGGCGCGGCGCTGCCCCCGCAGGTGGTCACCAACGCCGACCTGGAGGCGCGCCTCGACACCACCGACGCATGGATCCGCGAGCGCACGGGGATCCTCGAGCGGCGCATCGGCGGGACGACCACCGGCCTGGCCGTCGACGCCGGCCGCGAGGCCATGCACCGCGCCGGCGTCACCGGCGACGACGTCGACCTGGTCGTCGTGTGCACGACCACCCCGGACCGGGCCATCCCGTCGGTCGCCTCGGCGGTGCAGGACCAGCTGGGCGTGGCGGGTGGGGCCATGGACCTCAACGCCGCCTGCGCCGGGTTCGTGTACGGCCTGGTCACGGCCTTCGGCCTGCTCTCGCTGGGCACGCTGCGCCGGGTGCTGCTCATCGGCTCGGAGACCCTGAGCCGGGTCGTCGACTGGGAGGACCGCAACACCGCCGTGCTGTTCGCCGACGGCGCCGGCGCGGTCGTGCTCGAGGCCGTCGAGGGGCCGGGCGACCTCGTGGGGTTCGACCTCGGCTCGGACGGCGCCACCGGCCACCTCCTCTACGCCGAGCTCGGCGGCCACCTCAAGATGGAGGGGCGCGAGGTGTTCCGCCGAGCGGTGCGGGTCACCGTCGACTCGGCATCGCTGGCCCTCGGGCGGGCCGGCCTCGGCCCCGACGAGGTCGACGTCGTCATCCCCCACCAGGCCAACCTCCGCATCATCGACGCCGCGTGCAGCCGGCTGGGCCTCCCGGTCGAGCGGACGGTCAACACGCTCGACCGGACCGGCAACACGTCGGCCGCCTCGGTGCCGATCACGCTCGGGACCGCGCTCGACGCCGGGCGCATCGGCACCGGCGACGCCGTGCTGCTCGTAGGCTTCGGCGCCGGGATGTCCTGGGCCAGCGCGGTGCTGCGCTGGAGCAGGGCCACGGGCGGCCGCGCGGGTGCTCGACAGGAGGAAGCCGGATGAGCAGGGTCGTGTTGGTCACGGGAGGCGCCAAGGGCATCGGGCTGGCCTGCGCCCGCGCCTTCGCCGATGCGGGGGACCGGGTGGCGATCACCTACCGGTCGGCCCCGCCCGACGCCGCCGACGCCGAGGGCCTGCTCTGCGTGCCCTGCGACGTCACCGACCTCGACCAGGTGGAGGCCGCCTTCGACCGGGTCGAGGCCGACCTGGGCCCGGTCGAGGTGCTGGTGTCCAACGCCGGCGTCACCCGGGACACCCTCGTGCTGCGCATGAAGGACCCCGACTTCGCCGAGGTCGTCGAGACCAACCTCACCGGCGGGTTCCGCGTGGCCCGACGGGCCGTCACCAAGATGATGCGGGCCCGCTGGGGGCGCATCATCTTCATCTCGTCGGTCGTCGGCGCCACCGGCCAGGCCGGCCAGGCCAACTACGCGGCGTCCAAGGCCGGCATCGTCGGGCTGGCCCGCTCGCTGGCCCGCGAGTTCGCCACCCGCCAGATCACGGTGAACGTGATCGCCCCGGGCCCGATCGACACCGACATGATGGGCGCCGTCTCCGAGGAGCGCCGCGAGCTCATCACCGCCGCCGTGCCCGTGGGGCGCTTCGGTCGGCCCGACGAGGTCGCCGCCACCGCCCGCTTCCTCGCCTCCGACGACGCCGGGTACATCACCGGCGCCGTGGTCCCCGTCGACGGGGGCCTCGGCATGGGCGTCTGGTGAGCGGTCCGGCGTCGGGGAGCCCCCCGCCCGCCACCCCCTACAGTTCCTGCCAACCCATCCACCATCCGGAGAGAAACCCGTGAGCGACGACATCCTCGAGCGGTTCACCAAGTGCGCCGTGGAGATCCTCAACGTCCAGGCCGACCAGGTCACCCCCACGGCCAAGTTCGGCGACGACCTCGACGCCGACAGCCTCGACCTCGTCGAGCTGGTCATGGCCCTCGAGGAGGAGTTCGACATCAGCGTCGACGAGTCCGAGCTCGAGGGGATCGAGACCGTCGGCCAGGCGCTCGACCTGGTGCGCTCCAAGCTCTGATGGCTCGGCGGGTCGCGGTCACCGGCATCGGCGTCGTCGCCTCGTGCGGCATCGGCACCGACGCGTTCTGGGAGGGCCTGCACCGGCCGCCGCCCGACGGCGAGGTGCTGCGGATCGACGACTTCGATCCGATGCCGTGGTTCAACGGCAACCCCAAGGAGGTCCGCCGGGCCGACCGGTTCCAGCAGTTCGCCATGGCGGCCGCCGGCATGGCGCTGGACCAGGCCGGCCCGCTGACCGCCGACCCCCTCCGCACCGGCGTGATGATCGGCACGGGCATCGGCGGCCTCATCACCATCGAGGACCAGACCATCGTCCGGCACGAGAAGGGGCCCCGCCGGGTCTCGCCGTTCCTGATCCCGATGGTGATGGGCAACGCCCCGGCGGCCGCGGTGTCGATGCGCCACGGCTTCCAGGGACCCTGCGAGACGGTCGTGACGGCGTGCGCCACCGGCACCCACGCCATCGCCAACGCCGCCCGGCTGATCACCACGGGCCGCTGCGACGCCGTCGTGGCCGGCAGCACCGAGGCCGCCATGACCGAGACCGGCGTCGCCGGCTTCCGCAACATGACCGCCCTGTCCTCCACCGGCCACTCACGGCCCTTCGACGCCCGCCGTGACGGCTTCGTCATGTCCGAGGGCGCCGGCGTGCTCGTCCTCGAGGAGTGGGAGCTGGCCGTCGCCCGCGGCGCCACCATCCTCGGCGAGGTGCTCGGCGGGGCCTCCTCGGCCGACGCCCACCACATCACCGCGCCCGCCCCGGGTGGCGCCGGCGCCATCGCCTGCATGGAGCTGGCACTGGCCGAGGCCGGGATCACACCGGCCGACGTGGCCTCCATCAACGCCCACGGCACCTCGACCCCGCTGAACGACGCCGCCGAGGCCGAGGCCATCGCCAAGCTCTTCGGCCAGCCCGGCCCGCCGGTCACCTCGATCAAGGGGGTCACCGGCCACGCCCTGGGCGCCGCCGGATCGATCGAGGCGGTGGCGGTCGTCCTCAGCTTCGAGCACCGTTCGCTCCCCCCGACGATGGGCCACGCCGAGCCCGACCCCGAGATGGCCACCATCGACCTCGTGATCGGCGAGGCCCGGCCGTGGGAACCGGGCCCGACGCTGTCGAACAGCTTCGGGTTCGGCGGCCACAACGGCTGCCTCGTCCTCGCCCCGGCCTGACCGGATCCGACCTGGCCCGACCGGCGCAGACCCGGCCCGACCGGGTCGGCTCCAGCGGCCGGATCAGACGAGCAGGGCGCCCTCCAGCGCCAGCAGGGTCCGCTTGGTGTCGAGGCCACCGGCGCCGCTGTACCCACCGAGGCCGCCACCGGTGCGCAGCACGCGGTGGCAGGGCACGATGATCGGCACCGGGTTCGAGGCCATCGCGCCGCCCACGGCCCGCGACGCACCCGGCCGGCCGGTGCGCTCGGCGAGGTCGCGGTAGGTCACGACCTGGCCGTAGGGCACCCCCACGAGGGCCTGCAGGACCGTTCGCCGGAACCCGGCCGACATCGACCAGTCGACGGGGAGGTCGAACGCGGTCCGGCGGTGGGCGAAGTACTCGTCGAGCTGCCGGCGGGCGACGTCGACCCGGCCCGGCAGCGCCACGATGCGGGGCGAGACGGCGGCAGCGACGCGGGGCTGCCAGTCCTGGCCCTCCCAGGCGAGGCTCACCACCCCGGCCTCGGTGGCGGCGACGTGCAGGGTGCCGACCGGGCTGTCGACCGCGCCCCAGGCGACGTCGACGACGCCCTGGGCGTCGGCCACCGCCACGGCCCGGCGGGTCAGCTCGTCGAGGTCCTCCCCGGCGACGTCGGGTCCGGCGCGCAGGGCGCGGCGCAGGTCGTCGATCTCGGTCATCGGTCCTCCCGGTTGGCATCGGATCCGTCGGTCGGGGCGAGGCCGTCGCCGGCGGCCGGCGGACGAAGGGCGGCGCGCAGGGTGGCGAGGCCGGCGCGCACGCGCTGGCGGGCAGCGGCTTCGCTGCACCCCAGCAGGGCGGCGATCTCGACGTAGGGCAGGTCGAGGACGTAGCGGTGGACCACGGCGGCCCGCTGGCCCTCCGGCAGGGCCCGCACGACGCCCCACAGGTCGCCGCCGGCCGCCACCGCCAGCTCTTCGGGGCCGGCGGCGGCGGCCGGCCGATCCGTCGGCACGAGGCCGTCGGCGACCGCGTGGCGGGCCCGGCGGCGGTGGCCGTCCATGGCCTTGTGGTGCGCGATGGTGAGCAGCCAGCCCCGCAGGTTGGTGGCGTCGCGCAGGTCGGGGTAGGCGCGGAGCGCGGCGACGACCGTCTCCTGGTAGCAGTCGGCCGCGTCGCCGGGGCCGGCCACCGCCAGCAGGTACCGGTGGACGTCGCGGCCGTGCTCGTCGAGGAGGTGGTCGAAGGGAGGCAGCTCCACGACCGATGAACGCTCGGGCAGCCGGGAACGTGAGGTCGGGCCGGATCGGGTGCGGTCAGCCGGCGGCCGCGGCGTCGACGAGCACGAACAGCAGGTCGGCCTCGCACGCCGTCTCACCGTCGACCGAGGCGCGCCCGTGGCCCCGGCCCGCCCGCGCCGACATGCGACCCAGCTCGACCTCGAGGTCGAGGACGTCGCCGGGGACGACCTGGCGACGGAAGCGCACGCCGTCGACGCCCCCGAACAGGGGCAGCTTGCCCACCGCGGTGCCGCCGGCGAGCACGGCGTAGGCACCGAGCTGCGCGATGGCCTCGAGCATGAGGACCCCGGGCAAGGTCGGTCGGCCCGGGAAGTGCCCGGAGAAGAAGTCCTCGTCGCCGTGGAGGCGCCACCGACCGGCGGCACCGACACCCGGCTCGAGCCGCACCACCTCGTCGAGGAACAGGAAGGGCGGACGGTGCGGGAGGACCTCGAGCGGGTCGGGGATCGCGGTCACGCCTCGAGGGCCTTCAACAGGTTCTTGGGGGTGTCCTTGGGGCTGACCTTGTACCAGGCCTCGGCGACCTTGCCCTTCTCGTCGATCAGGAAGGCCGACCGGATGATGCCGAAGTACTTCTTGCCGTACATGCTCTTCTCGCCCCACACGCCGAACGCCTCGGCGGTGGCGTGCTCGGGGTCGGACAGCAGCGGGAACCCGAGGCCGTACTTGTCGTCGAAGCGCTTCTGCTTGTCGGGCAGGTCGGGGCTGATGCCCACGATGGCGGTGTCGCCCACGTCGCCGGCGATGTCGCGCAGGCCGCACGACTGGGTGGTGCAACCCGGCGTGTCGGCCTTCGGGTAGAAGTACACGAGGACCTTGCGCCCCTTGAACGACGACAGGCGCACGGTGGCACCGTCCTGGTCCTTGAGCGAGAACGCCGGAGCCTTGGCCCCCGGCTCGAGTCGGTTCGCAGCGGTCGAAGCAGCCATGTCGGCAACCTACCAACGTCACCGCCGCCCGGGAGTGGCCGGGCGGGCCGGCCGACGACGACTCCGGGGACCGGGGGCGGGCTCGCCCGGCCCCACCACTTGACCGGGTGGCGTACCGGTCCCTACATTTCCCACCTTGTTGGTGGAGGTACGAGGCGGCGGCCCGACCCCGGCACCCGACCGCGAGGAGCACGCCGAGCATGGACCTCGACCTCCCCCTCGCGCTGGCCGGACTCGGCGTCGGCTTCGTCGTCGGCCTGACCGGGATGGGCGGCGGGGCGCTGATGACGCCCCTGCTGGTGCTGGTCTTCAAGGTGCCACCCCTCGCCGCCGTGTCGTCGGACCTCGTCGCCTCGATGGTGATGAAGCCGATCGGCGGCGGGGTGCACCTGCGGCGAGGGACGGTGAACCTGCGCCTCGTCGGCTGGCTCACGCTCGGCTCGGTGCCGGCGGCCTTCGCCAGCGTGTGGGCCCTGCACCTCGCCCACGACCAGCAAGCCGTCAACGACTTCGTGCAGCGGGCCGTCGGCGTGGCGCTGCTCCTGGCGTCGGTCGGGCTCACCGCCAAGGGGGCGTTCTCGGGCCGGCGCACCGGTGCCGACGACGCCCTCGCCGAGATCCAGGTCCGCCGGGCCCGCACGCTGCTGATCGGCGTGTTCGGCGGCGTGATGGTGGGGCTGACCTCGGTGGGCAGCGGCTCGCTGATGATGGTGCTGCTGCTCCTGCTCTACCCGGCCCTCAGCAGCCGCCAGCTGGTCGGCACCGACCTGGTGCAGGCGATCCCGCTCGTGGCGTCGGCGGCCATCGCCCACCTCCTCTTCGGGTCGGTCCAGCTCGACGTCACCGCGTCCCTGCTGGTGGGCGCGGTGCCGGGCGTGTACCTCGGAGCCCGCATCTCGTCTCGGGCACCCGACCACGTCGTGCGCCCGATCCTGGCGGCGGTGCTCGTGGTGTCGGGCCTCAAGATGCTCGGCGTGGCCAGCGCCGTGGTCGGCGTCGTCGGCGCCGCGCTGGTGGCCATCGCCCTGGCGACGGGCCTGCGCCACCGGGGCTCGCCGGTCGTCGCCTACGGCCCGTCGCCGCGACCGCCGGCCGGCGAGGCCGACCCCGACGGCTGACCGGCTGGCTCGAGGTCGTCGACCCCGCGCTCAGGCATGGTTGACGAGGTGGGCGGCGGCAATGGCGAAGTAGTCGAGCATCGCCTGGCGGACGTCGTCGGGCGGCGCCATGGCGTCGACGGCGGCGGCCATGTGGCGCTCCCACGCGGCGCGGGCGGCGTCGTCGATCGGGAAGCGGGCGTGGCGCATGCGCAGGCGCGGGTGGCCACGCTCCTCGGAGTACGCGGGCGGGCCACCCCAGTACTGGGCGAGGAAGCCGGCGAGGTGCCGCTTGGCCTCGGTGAGGTCGTCGCCCTCGTACATCGGCCGCAGCACGGGGTCGGCCTCGACCCCCACGTAGAACTGCTCGACCAGCTCGTCGAAGAAGGGCTGGCCGCCGACGGCGCCGTAGACCGTCTCGGACTCGGGTGCGGGGGTGGTCGTCATGGCGCCGACGGTACCGACCACGGCGACGGCGACCGAATCGACCGGCCCCGGCCCCCCGTCGGGTGCCGCGGCCGGGCGCGCTAGGTTGCGGCCATGAGGGGGGCGCCGCCGACGGCGGTCGACACGGCCGCCGACTCGTACCGCGAGAACCGGGCCGCCATGGAGGCCCTGCTCGGGACCGTGCACGACGCCATGGCGCGGGTCCACGAGGGCGGCGGCGACCGCTACGTCGCCCGCCACCGCCAGCGGGGCAAGCTCCTGCTGCGCGAGCGCATCGACCTGCTGCTCGACCGCGACTCCCCCTTCCTCGAGCTGGCGCCCCTCGCCGGCCACGGCACCGACGACGCCGTCGGCGGCGGCATGGTCACGGGCATCGGGCTGGTGCGCGGCGTCGAGTGCCTGATCTCGGGCAACGACCCGACGGTGAAGGGCGGCACCTCCTCGCCCACCAGCATCGCCAAGGCCCTGCGCGCCCAGGAGGTCGCCCGGGTCAACCGGCTGCCGCTGATCAACCTGACCGAGTCGGGCGGCGCCGACCTGCCCAAGCAGGCCGACATCTTCGTGCCCGGTGGTGCCACCTTCCGCAATCTCACCCGGCTGTCGGCCGAGGGCGTCCCCACCATCACCCTGGTGTTCGGGTCGTCCACCGCCGGTGGCGCCTACGTGCCGGGGATGAGCGACCACACCGTGTTCGTGGCCGGTGCCGCCAAGGTGTTCCTCGGCGGGCCGCCGCTGGTGAAGATGGCCATCGACGAGGACGCCGACGAGGAGGAGCTGGGCGGGGCCGACATGCACGCCCGGGTCTCGGGCCTGGCCGACCACCTCGCCGCCGACGAGCTCGACGCCCTGCGCATCGGCCGGATGCTCGTGGGCGACCTCGGCTGGCGCAAGGCCGGACCGGGTCCGCGCACGCCGTCGGTCGATGCCGAGCCGCCCCGGCTCGACCCCGACGAGCTGCTCGGCATCGCCCCCGCCGACGTGCGCCAGCCCGTCGACGCCCACGAGATCATCTGGCGGATCGTCGACGGGTCGCGCTTCGACGAGTTCAAGCCTGCCTACGGCACCCAGCTGCTGTGCGGGTGGGCCGAGATCTGCGGGTTCCCGGTGGGCATCCTCGCCAACAACGGGATCCTCTTCTCCGAAGAGGCCCAGAAGGGCGCCCACTTCATCCAGCTGTGCAACCGCCGCGACATCCCGCTGGTGTTCCTGCAGAACATCACCGGCTTCATGGTGGGCACCCGCTACGAGCGCGGCGGGATCATCAAGCACGGCTCGATGCTGATCAACGCCGTGTCGAACTCCACGGTCCCGCACATCACCGTCATGGTCGGCGCCTCCTACGGGGCGGGCAACTACGGCATGTCGGGCCGGGCCTACGACCCCCGCTTCGTGTTCTCGTGGCCGAACCACCGGATCGCGGTGATGGGCCCCAAGCAGCTGGCCGGCGTGCTGTCGATCGTGCAGCGGGCGGCCGCCGAGCGCACCGGCTCGCCCTACGACGAGGACGCCGACGCCGCCATGCGGGCCGCGGTCGAGGGCCAGATCGAGTCCGAGTCGACCGCCCTGTACGCCACCGGCCGCCTGTGGGACGACGGCATCATCGACCCGCGAGACACCCGCACCGTGCTCGCCCTGTCGCTGTCGGCCGCCCACTCGGCACCGGTCGAGGGCACGTCCGCCTTCGGCGTGTTCCGGACCTAGGGCGACGGAGGACCACGATGCCCGAGCCCACCGAACGCGCCGAACGACCGATCCGCTCCCTCCTCGTCGCCAACCGAGGCGAGATCGCCCGCCGCATCCTGCGCACGGCCCACGAGATGGGCATCCGCACCATCGCCGTGTACTCCGAGCCCGACCGCTCGGCCCCCCACGTCCTCGAGGCCGACGTCGCGGTCCCCCTGCGCGGCGTGACCGCCGCCAAGACCTACCTCGACCAGGACGAGGTGCTGCGGGCGGCCTCGTGGCAGGGCGCCGACGCCGTCCACCCCGGCTACGGGTTCCTGTCCGAGAGCGCGGCCTTCGCCCGCGCCGTGGTCGCCGACGGCCACGTGTGGGTCGGTCCCCCACCCGACGCCATCCGCACGATGGGCGACAAGATCGCCGCCAAGCTGGCCGCCGAGGAGGCCGGCGTCCCGGTCCTGCCCGGCGCCGTGCTCGGCGGCGCCGAGCCCGAGCAGTGGAGGGTGGCGGCAGCGGCCATCGGCTACCCCCTGATCGTGAAGGCGGCGGCCGGCGGCGGCGGGCGCGGGATGCGCATCGTCGAGCACGAGGACGACCTCGTCGACGCGGTGCTCTCGGCCCGCCGCGAGGCCCAGGCCGCGTTCGGCGACGGCTCGGTGTTCGCCGAGCGCTACGTCCCGGCCGGTCGCCACATCGAGATCCAGGTCCTCGCCGACGACCACGGCGAGGTCGTGCACCTCGGCGAGCGCGAGTGCTCCATCCAGCGCCGGCACCAGAAGCTGGTCGAGGAGGCGCCGTCGGCGGCGGTGTCGCCGGCGCTGCGGGCCCGCATGGGCGAGGCTGCCGTCGCGCTGTGCCAGGCCATCGACTATCGCAACGCCGGCACCGTCGAGCTGCTCGTCGACGACCACGGCGACGAGCCCGAGTTCTGGTTCCTCGAGATGAACACCCGCCTCCAGGTCGAGCACCCCGTCACCGAGGAGGTCTACGGGGTCGACCTCGTCCGGCTCCAGCTCGAGATCGCCCGGGGGCGGCCGCTGCCGTTCGGGCAAGAGGACGTGCAGGCACGGGGCCACGCCATCGAGGTGCGGGTGTACGCCGAGGACCCGGCCAACGACTGGCTCCCGAGCACCGGCCGCCTGGCGCGGTGGCGCCACGGCACCACGCCGGGGCTGCGCTACGACGACGGCGTCCGGTCCGGCGACCTCGTCACCCCCTGGTACGACCCGATGCTGGCCAAGGTCATCGCCCACGCCCCCACCCGCGAGGAGGCCGCGGCCCGCCTCACCCGGGGCCTGCGAGAGATGCACATCCACGGGGTGGTCACCAACCGCGACCACCTCGTGCACATCCTCACCGACGACGACTTCCTCGCCGGCGAGACCCGCACCGACTACATCGACCTCCACCCGCCGGTGGGCTCGGCCGACGACCCCCTGGCCTACGAGCGCCAGTGGCAGCGCTTCACCACCATCACCGGCCCCCACCTGGCCGCCGCCGCCCTCGGGCCGCCGCTGCTGGCCGCCCGCCGCGGCCCCTGGCCCTTCGCCCCGACCGGCTGGCGCAACGTCACCCACCGCGGGCGCGAGGTGCGGCCCGACCCGGCCGGGCCGGGGTGGCGGCCTCAGGAGGCCGACATCGGCGCCGCCACCCAGCACCGGGTGTTCGTCGAGGCCGACCACCGGTGGGACGTCGACACCACCCGCGTCGCCCGCGACCACCCGCTGGCCGTGCGGCGGCGGGCCGAGTCCGGCGGCGTCGACGCCGACCTGTTCCACGTCGCCATCGAGGGCACCGGCGGCGGCACCACCACGCTCGTCGAGGTCGAGGTCCTCGACGAGGAGACGTTCCTGGTGCACTTCGGCCGGCGGGGCCACCGCTGCAGCGTGCACCTCGTCGACGACGTCGCCTACGTCAACTCGCTGCTCGGCCAGTCGGCCTTCACCCTGCAGGGCCGCCACGGCCAGCACGACGTCGCCGCCACCGCCGGGGGACCCCAGGCGCCGGTGCCCGGCCGGGTCGTCGCGGTCGAGGTCGAAGCCGGCCGCGCGGTCGAGCCGGGCGACACGCTCGTGGTGCTCGAGGCCATGAAGGTCGAGCACCGGGTGCGGGCGGCCACCGCCGGGGTCGTGGACGAGGTGCTCGTCGCCGTGGGCGACAATGTCGACGCCCACCAGCTGCTCGTCCGCCTCCGGGAGGCCCCGTGAGCACCACCCCGCTGCGCATCGCCAACTGCTCCGGCTTCTACGGCGACCGGCTCTCGGCCGCCCGCGAGGTCGTCGAGGGCGGACCCATCGACGTCCTCACCGGCGACTGGCTGGCCGAGCTCACCATGCTCATCCTGGCCAAGGACAAGCTGCGCAACCCCGACGGCGGCTACGCCAAGACCTTCGTCGCCCAGATGGAGGCGGTGCTCGCCACCTGCCTCGAGCGGGGCATCAAGATCGTCTCCAACGCCGGCGGCCTGAACCCGGCCGGCTGCGCCGCCGCCGTGCGGGCCATCGCCGAGCGGGCCGGCCTGTCCCCCACCATCGCCCACGTCACCGGGGACGACCTCGTGGGCCGGCTCGACGAGCTGCGCGGGGCGGGCATCGACCTGGTCAACCTCGACACCGGCGAGAAGCTCGAGGAGGTCGGGGCCGACCCGATCACCGCCAACGCCTACCTCGGCGGGTGGGGCATCGCCGGTGCCCTCGAGCGAGGGGCCGACGTCGTGATCACCGGTCGGGTCACCGACGCGGCGGTCATCGTGGGCCCGGCCGCGTGGCACCACGGCTGGTCGCGCACCGACTGGGACGCGCTCGCCGGCGCCGTGGTCGCCGGCCACGTGATCGAGTGCGGGACGCAGTGCACCGGCGGCAACTACGCCTTCTTCTCCGAGGTGCCCGGCATCGAGCGGTGCGGCTTCCCCATCGCCGAGGTGCACGCCGACGGGTCCACCGTCGTCACCAAGCACCCCGGCACGGGCGGCCTGGTCTCGGTCGGGACCGTCACCGCCCAGCTGCTCTACGAGATCCAAGGCGTCGAGTACGCCAACCCCGACGCCGTCGTGCGGTTCGACACGATCCAGCTCGACCAGGAGGGCCCTGATCGGGTCCGCATCTCGGGCGTGCGAGGCCTTCCCGGCCCCGACCAGGTGAAGGTGGCGGTGAACTACCTCGGTGGGTGGCGCAACACCATGACGTTCGTGCTCACCGGCCTCGACATCGAGGCCAAGGCCGACCTCGCCGAGCGCACGCTGTGGTCGCTCGTCCCGGGCGGGCGCGAGGCCTTCGACGACGTGGCCGTCACGCTGCGGCGCACCGACCGCCCGGATCCGGCCACCAACGACGACGCCCTCGCCGAGCTGCGGGTGACGGTCATGGACCGCGACCAGGCCAAGGTCGGCCGCGCCTTCTCGAACAAGGTCATCGAGATGGTGCTGGCCTCGTACCCCGGGTTCTTCACCACCTCGCCCCCCACCGACGCCTCGACCTTCGGCGTCTACTGGCCGGCCCTGATCCCGTCGACGTTCCCGCACCACGAGGTCGTGCTCGAGGGACCCGGCGGCATCGACCGGTTCACCGTGGCGCCGCTGTCGGACGCCGAGCGCGCCGTGGGCGCCGGCGATGCCCCGATCACCGCCGAGCACGAGCCGATCCTGGCCATCTCCGAGACCAACACGCAGCTGTCGGCGGCCGAGTGGGACACGTCCACCCTGCGCCGGGTCCCGCTCGGTCGGCTCGCCGGCGCCCGCTCCGGCGACAAGGGCGGCAACGCCAACATCGGCGTGTGGGCCCGCACCGACGGCCTCTACCGGTGGCTCCACGCCTACCTGACCACCGACCGGCTGCGCAGCCTCCTTCCCGAGGCCGCCGACCTCGAGGTGCGTCGCGTCGACCTGCCCGAGCTGTCGGCGCTGAACTTCGTGATCGTCGGGCTCCTCGGCCGTGGGGTCGCCGCTTCGACCCGCACCGATCCCCAGGCCAAGGGCCTCGGCGAGTACCTGCGGGCCAAGGTCGTCGAGGTGCCCGCCGCCCTGCTCGACGAGCTGCCCGACGTCCCCGCGAGCGAGATCAGCGCCGGCTGAGCCGTCCCGGCTCGCACACCGAACGGCGGACGCCGCTCCGCCGGCCCGTCTGCACCACCTGCACCCCCAGGAGCGCGCCATGCAGTTCACCCCCGAGCACGAGCTGTTCCGCCAGACCGTGCGCGACGTCGTCGACACCGAGATCAACCCCCACGCCGACGCGTGGGAGGAGGCAGGGATCTTCCCCGCCCACGAGCTCTTCCCGAAGCTCGGTGCGCTCGGCATCCTGGGCCTCGAGTACGACCCCGCCTACGGCGGCCAGGGTGCCGACCACAGCTACACGATGATCTACGGCGAGGAGTTCGGCCGGTGCGCCACCGGCGGCGTCGCCATGGCGGTGAGCGTGCAGACCGACATGGCCACCCCCGCCCTGGCCCGGTTCGGCTCCGACGAGCTGAAGGCCACCTACCTCGCCCCCGCCATCCGCGGCGAGATGGTGGCGGCCATCGCCGTGACCGAGCCCGACGCCGGCTCCGACGTGGCCGGCATCCGCACCCGGGCCGTGCGCGACGGCGACGAGTGGGTCATCAACGGCACCAAGCTCTACATCACCAACGGCACCCAGGCCGACTGGCTCTGCCTGCTGGCCCGCACCTCCGAAGACGGCGGCTACCGGGGCATGAGCCAGATCATCGTCCCCACCGACACCCCCGGGTTCTCGGTGAGCCGCAAGCTCGACAAGCTGGGCCAGCGGTCGTCGGACACCGCCGAGCTCAGCTTCGTCGACCTGCGGGTTCCGGTGGCCAACACCATCGGCGAGATCGACCGCGGCTTCCAGCAGCAGATGGCCCAGTTCCAGAACGAGCGCCTCATCGCGGCCTACATGGCGACCGGCCAGATGGTCGCGGCCCTCGACCAGACCGTCGCCTACCTGAAGCAGCGCCAGGCCTTCGGCCGGGCCCTGCTCGACAACCAGTACATCGCCTTCACGCTGGCCGAGCTGGCCGCCGAGGTCGACCTCCTCCGCCGCTACAACGAGGCGTGCGCCGAGGCGGTGGTGAGCGGGGCCGACGACCTCACCGTCACGCGGATGGCCTCCATCGCCAAGCTGAAGGCCGGCCGCCTGCAGCGCCAGGTCGCCGACACCTGCATGCAGTTCCACGGGGGCATCGGCTACATGGAGGAGACCTGGACGGCCCGCTACTACCGCGACAGCCGGTTGCTGTCGATCGGGGGCGGCGCCGACGAGGTGATGCTGCGCATCATCGCCGAGCTGTCGGGCTGGGGGAAGTACTGACCGACGCCGGCGCCGGTCGCCGCCCAGACGGCGGCCCGACCCCGGGTCAGCGCTCGTCGGGCATCGAGAAGAGGTCGCGCCGGCGCGGCGGCCGAGCGGCGGCGTCGCCGCCGTGGGCCGTCGGCTCGGGATCGGCCGGCTCGCGCCCCTGGGCCTGCGCCGCCCGCCGGATCAGGGCCAGGCGGACGTGGTCGGCGGCCCCGCCGTCGGTTGCCACCAGCTCGAGCACCTCGTCGTCGATGCCGGGGGCGTCACCGTCGGCCATCTCGGCGAACAGGTCGACGGGCTCGTTGATGCGGGGCGGATCCGACGGGGGTGGGGCCGGCGGGTGGTGCTCGGGCACCGGCCCGTCGCGCCGCTCGACCCGCGCGCTCGGGTCGCCGGTGCGCAGCTCGTCCACGAGGCAGTCGGCGTCGCGGCCGGTCACGCCGAAGGCGACCTCCTCCTCGGTGCCGTCGGCGGCGACGCGCCACACCTGGGCGGTGCGGTCGGGCGGATCGGGGCAGACCTGGCCGAACCGGGTGGGCTCGTCCCGCTCGAGGATCCACAGCTCGTCGGGGTCGAGGTGCAGGTGGCGCAGCGCGTGGGCGACCTCGGGCTGGTCGAGGAAGCCGCTGAGCCGCTGGTCGAGCTGGTCGAACTGCAGGCCCATCACCAGCCCGCAGGGCCACTCGATGTCCCAGAACAGCACGGGGGTGCCCTCGCCGATGGACGGCTGGTACTCGGCCGTGGGTGCGCCGAGGACGGTCAGCAGGTCGACCTCGTTGGCCGGGCAGGCGAACAGCTCCTGGGCCAGGAGCCGGTGGCGCGGGAACGCCTTGAGGCGGGTGGGCTCGCTCGGCACGCGCCCAGCATAGGGACCGCTCGCGCTCGGGCCGTGGGCGGCGGGCCGACGACGGCAGGCGGGCCGCCGCGCCCGGCGAAGGGGTCAGCCGCGGTCGAGGGCGGAGCGGAACCGGCCCACCAGCTCGCCGAGCTGCTCGGGCGCGTCGCCGTCGACGATGCGGTGCACCACCGCCGAGCCGACCACCACGCCGTCGGCCACCTCGCACACCTCGGCGGCCTGCTCGGGGGTGGACACGCCCACCCCGACGAGGACCGGCTTGTCGGTGACGGCCTTGAGGCGCCGAGCGATGTCGAGGGCGCTGGCCGCCAGCTCGTCGCGCTCGCCGGTGACCCCCAGGAGCCCCACCGCGTACACGAACCCTCGGGCCCTGGCGCAGATGCGCGGCAGCCGGTCGTCGGGGGCGGTGGGGGCGGCGAGCAGCACCGTCTCCACACCGGCGGCGTCGGCGGCGGCGGCCCACTCGCCCGACTCCTCCAGCGGGAGGTCGGGCAGGATGGCCGCGCTCACACCGGCGTCGGCCAGCGACGCGGCGAAGCGCTCGTGGCCCATGCGGAAGGCGATGTTGTAGTAGGTCATGACCGCCAGCGGCACCCCGGCGTCGTGGTCGCGGAGCTCGTCGAACACCGAGCCCGGCGTGGCCCCCGCCTGCAGGGCCCGTTCGGACGAGGCCTGGATGACCGGGCCGTCCATGACGGGATCGGAGAAGGGCACCCCGACCTCGATGGCGTCGGCGCCGGCGTCGGCCATCGCCCGCAGGTGGTCGAGCCAGCCGGGCAGGCCGCCGGTGAGGTAGGGCACGAACAGCTTGCGGCCAGCGTCGCGGCCGCTCCGCAGGGCCGCCTCGAGCGCCCCGAGCCCGGCCGGGGCCTCGGGCACCGGCCAGGGGCCGCCCCCGACGCCGCCCACGTCGACGCCGCTCATCCGAGGACGTCCATCATCTGGGCGACGTCCTTGTCGCCCCGGCCCGACAGGTTGACGAGCACCGTGCGGCCCTGCAGGAGCTCGCGGTCTCGCGACACCCAGGCCAGGGCGTGGGCGGGCTCGAGGGCCGGGATGATCCCCTCGGTCCGCGACAGCAGCTGGAAGGCGTCGATGACCTCGGCGTCGGTGACCTGCTCGTAGCGGGCCCGCCCGATGGCGGCGAGGTACGAGTGCTCGGGGCCGACGCCCGGGTAGTCGAGGCCGGCCGAGATCGAGTGGGCCTCCTGGACCTGCCCCCACTCGTCCTGCATCAGGTAGCTCTTCATCCCGTGCACCACGCCGGGGACGCCCCGGCCGACCGCGGCACCACCGGCCGGCTCGACGCCGACCAGCGCGGCCGGCGAGTCGGCGAAGCCCGAGAAGATGCCGATGGCGTTGGACCCGCCGCCCACGCAGGCGGTGACGACGTCGGGGACCTCGCCCTCGCCGAGCAGCGCCTCGCACTGGGCCCGCGCCTCCCGCCCGATGACCGTGTGCATCTCCCGCACCATCCACGGGTACGGGTGGGGACCCATCACCGAGCCGAGGCAGTAGTGGGTGTCCTCGACGGTGGCGACCCAGTCGCGCATGGCCTCGTTGACGGCGTCCTTCAGGGTGCGGCTGCCCGACGACGCCGGCCGCACCTCGGCGCCGAGGAGGCGCATGCGGAACACGTTGAGCTCCTGGCGGGCCATGTCGACCTCGCCCATGTAGACGACGCACGACATGCCGAGGAGCGCGGCGGCGGTGGCGGTGGCCACCCCGTGCTGGCCGGCGCCGGTCTCGGCGACCAGGCGGGTCTTGCCCATGTGCTTGGCCAGCAGGGCCTGGCCCAGCACGTTGTTGATCTTGTGGCTGCCGGTGTGGTTCAGGTCTTCGCGCTTGAGCAGCACGCGGACCCCGCCCAGCTCGTCGGACAGCCGGTGGCACTCGGTCAACGCCGACGGCCGACCGGCGTAGTCGCGCAGCAGGTCGTCGAGCTCGCCGCGGAAGGCCGGATCGGCCCACGCCTCGCGGAAGGAACGCTCGAGCTCCTGGCAGGCGGGCACCAGCGTCTCGGGGACGAACCGCCCGCCGAACTCGCCGAATCGCCCCTCGGGGGTGGGCTCGGCCAGGGCCACGCAGCTGCCTCCTCGGCTGGGATCGGTCGGCCCGGTCGGATCGTGGGACCGGGTGGACCGGGTTCGGGTCGGGACGGACCGTCACGATCGCGGCCGGCGCCGACCGGATCCGGCCATGGCGACGGCCGCCCCGCGGCGGCCTGCCTGCACCCTACCGG
Source organism: Acidimicrobiales bacterium (assembly GCA_046331175.1). Taxonomy (GTDB): domain Bacteria; phylum Actinomycetota; class Acidimicrobiia; order Acidimicrobiales; family Acidimicrobilacustridaceae; genus JAWKIW01. Next base: position 491,659 of record JAXLRI010000005.1, on the reverse strand, counting down.
GGTGCTCCAGGTGGAGCCGAAGCCGAATCGCCCCCAGGTGGCCGTCGCTGCTCGAGCCGCCACCGCTGCCAGGGCCACGCGCCGTCGATCTCGACCTCGAGCGAGAAGCTGAGCACGATCCGGATCACCACGATCAGGCCCAGCACGAGCACGCCCTCGAGCGTGGGGTCGACCACGATCGTCCTGATGATGTCGGCGATGATGAGGACCTCGAGGCCGAGGAGGATCACCCGACCGAGGCTGCGACGGGCGGCCTGGTAGGCGCCGGCCCGCCGGTCGGGGTGGGCAGCGGCGCGGGCGTACCCGACCAGGGCCCACAGGCCGCCGAGCACCATGATGGCGGCGCCGACGGCCTCGACCAGGCGGACGAGGTCCTCGACGATCTCGTCGTAGGTCATCGGTGGCGGCTCCAGCCCTCAGTCGTGGTCGCCGCTGAGGAAGCGCTCGAACCAGTCGATGGTCCGTCGCCAGCCGTCCCGGGCGGCGGCCTCGTCGTAGCTGGGGCGCTGGTCGCAGTGGAAGCCGTGCCCGGCGTCGGGGTAGCGCACCACCTCGGCCGGCACCGCCGCCCGCTGCACGAGGGCATCGGCGAGCACCTCGACGTCGGCGACGGGGATGGACTCGTCGAGGTCGCCGAACAGGCCGAGCCACGGCGTCTGCAGCGATCCCGCGTCGTCGACCAGCGGCGGGAACTGCGGGAACCGCCCGGTGACGATGCCCCCGCCGTAGAAGCCGACCGCGGCGCCGAGCCGACGGTGCAGGGCGGCGAGGAACGAGACCCGGCCGCCGAAGCAGAACCCGACGACCCCGATGCGCAGGTCGGACCAGCCGGCGTTGCGGAGGTGGTCGAGGGCGGCGTCGAGATCGACGAGGAGCGCCCCGTCGCCGTCGAGGCCCTCGAACAGCGGCAGCACCTTCGAGAAGTCGTCGTAGGGCGCGGTGCCCCCGCCGCTGCGGTGGAAGAGGTCGGGGGCCACGGCGTGGAAGCCGGCGCGGGCGAAGCGCCGGGTGACGTCGGTGATGTGGTCGTTGACGCCGAACGCCTCCTGCACGACGACGACCGCCCCGGCCGGCGTGCCCGTGTCGGGCACCGCCTCGTAGAGCCGCATGGGCCCGTCGGCCGTGCTGAGGGTGACGTCCCGCGTGTCCATCGCCGGTTTCTACCGCGTGGGGCGCAGGTGTGCTCGGGCCGGCCGCCCGCCTGGCACCGGCGGGTGCCCATCGGGTCCCTGATCGGATGGCGCCGGCCCGGCGGGGGCCGGCCGGGTCGATCAGTGGTCGCTGTAGTCGATCACGTCCTCGAGCTCGTAGTCGAAGGGCATGATCAGGTCGTCGCCCTCGAAGGCCGGGGCGTCGTAGTGCTTGGCCTGGCGCAGGAAGTGGAACAGGGCCCGACCGTCCTTGTGGCCAGGCGCCGCCTCGACCCCGCTCACCACGTCGACGCCCCAGGGCGTGAAGTGCTCGATGGCGTCGGCCACGTTGTGGGGGGTGAGGCCGCCGGCGACGATGATGCGGCGGTCGGCGGGCAGGTACGGGGCGTTGTCCCAGTCGAACGCCTGGCCCGACCCGGGCTGGGCGGCGTCGATGAGGATGGCGTCGGCGGCCTCGTACTCGTGCACCTTGTCGAGCAGGTGGTCGTCGGCGGCGAAGGCCTTGATGAGGAACGGCACCCGCTCGCGCACCCAGCGGGCCTCGGCGGGCGACTCGTGGCCGTGCAGCTGGACCGCGGACAGCCCGACCTGGTTGGTGATCTCGACCACCCGCTGCGATGACTCGTCGCGGAAGACGCCCACCGTGAGGATCTCGGGCGGGATGCGCCGGACGATGTCGCGCACCAGCGCCGGGGCCACCTGCCGGGGGGACGGGGCGAAGATGAACCCGATGGCGTCGGCGCCCATGGCGACCGAGAACAGCGCATCGGACTCGTTGGTGGTCCCGCAGATCTTCACGAACACCGCGACGAACCTACCGGAGCGATCCCCGACCTCCGTGGCAATTGGCCGAGGCGTCGAGCGATCCCGAGCGAGGCGTCGGCCGGCCGGGCGCGGCGGTGCCCCGGCCGAGGGGCCGGGGCACCGTCGATCGTCCTCGGCGCCGGCGGGCGCGGCCGCCGGGCGCGACGCGGTGGATCACTCGTCGACGAGGCGCCCGTTGAGGTACTCGTCGTAGGCGGCGAGGTCGAGGTGGCCGTGGCCGCAGAAGTTGAACAGGATGACCCGCTCCTCACCCGTCTCCTTGGCCGCGAGCGCCTCGTCGATGGCCTTGGCGATGCCGTGGGCGGCCTCGGGGGCGCACACCTTGCCCTCGGTGTTGGCGAAGGTGATGGCCGCCTCGAACACCTTGGACTGCGGGTAGGCGATGGCCTCCATGCGGCCGTCCTTGACCAGCTTGGAGATGATCGGGCTGTCGCCGTGGTACCGCAGGCCGCCGGCGTGGATGGACGGCGGCACGAAGTCGTGGCCGAGGGTGTACATCGGCAGCAGCGGCGTCATGCCGGCCACGTCGCCGAAGTCGTACTCGAAGCTGCCCTCGGTGAGGGTGGGGCACGAGGTCGGCTCGACGGCCACCAGCCGCACGCCCTCGTCGGGCACGAAGGGGAAGGCCAGGCCGCCCAGGTTGGAGCCCCCGCCACACGGCGCGATCACGACGTCGGGACCCGACTCGCCGGCCAGGGCCAGCTGCTCCTTGGCCTCGAGGCCGATGACGGTCTGGTGCAGCAGCACGTGGTTCAGCACCGATCCCAGCGCGTAGTGGCTGTCGGCCCGGCCGGCGGCGTCGCGCACGGCGTCGGAGATGGCGGCGCCCAGCGAACCAGGGTGGTCGGGGTCGTCGACCGGGGACGGGACGACCTCGCCGCCCCACACCTGCATCATGATCTTGCGGTAGGGCTTCTGGTCGTAGCTGGCCCGCACCATGTAGACCTTGCACTCCATGTCGTACTGCGACGTGGCGAACGACAGGGCGGTCCCCCACTGCCCGGCTCCGGTCTCGGTGGTGAGCCGGTTGATGCCCTCCTGCTTGTTGTAGAAGGCCTGGGGCACGGCGGTGTTGGGCTTGTGCGAGCCGGCCGGCGAGACCGACTCGTCCTTGTAGTAGATGCGAGCCGGCGTGCCGAGGGCCGCCTCGAGGCGCTCGGCGCGCACGAGGGGCGTCGGTCGCCACAGCTTCAGGATGTCGAGCACCTCGCCGGGGATGTCGATCCACGGGTCGGCCGACATCTCCTGGGCGATGAGCGCCATGGGGAACAGCGGGGTGAGGTCGTCGGGCCCGACCGGCTCGCGGGTGCCGGGGTGCAGCGGCGGATCCATCGGCTCGGGCAGCCGGGGCAGCACGTTGAACCACGCGGTGGGGATCTTGTCCTCGGGAAGGATGAAGCGCGTCATGCGGCCATCATGCCCCACGGGGCATGAGGCGTCGCCCGGCGCCGGATCGTCAGGCCCCGGGCCGGCGCAGGGCGGCGACCGAAGCGGCGGGATCGCCCGAGGTCACGAGGTGCTCCCCCACCAGCACCGCGTCGTAGCCGGCGTCGGCGAGCAGGGCCGCGTCGGCGGCGCCGGTGATGCCCGACTCGGCGACGCGCACGACCTCGGCCGGCATGAGCGGCGCCATCCGGACGGCACGGGCGGTGTCGACCTGGAAGGTGACGAGGTCGCGCTGGTTGACCCCGACGAGGGTGGCGCCCACCGCCAGGGCCCGCTCGAGCTCGGGCTCGTCGTGCACCTCGACGAGGACGTCGAGGCCGACCTCGGCGGCCAGGGCGTGCAGGTCGGCCAGCTCGGCGTCGTCGAGGGCCGCGGCGATGAGCAGGACGGCGTCGGCGCCCATGATCCGGGCGTCGACCACGTCGAGCGCCGAGACGGTGAAGTCCTTGCGCAGCACCGGCAGGTCGCACGCGGCCCGGGCGGCGCGGAGGTCGGCGGCCGAGCCGCCGAAGAAGTCGACGTCGGTGAGCACCGACAGGCAGGCGGCGCCGCCCCGCTCGTAGGCGCCGGCCACCTCCGCCGGGTCGAGGTCGGCGAACAGGTCGCCCTTGGAGGGCGACCGCCGCTTCACCTCGGCGATGACGGCGACGGCGTCGGTGCCGCCCAGCCGCCGGCTGCGCTCGGCGAGGCGGGCTCGGAAGCCCCGGGCCGGCGCGACCGCGCCGGCGTCGGCCACGAGCGGCGCGACGGCGCGACCGTCGGCCCGGGCCGCTGCCCGGTGGACGTCGAGGATGCGGTCGAGGTAGGTCGCCACGGCGACGGGCGGACCGGGGCGGGGCCCCGGCGGCCTAGACCTCGATGCCCTTGGCGTCGGTGGGCGTGGTGAACACCATCAGGGGCGCATCGCCGAGCAGTGCGCCGAGGTCCTCGATCAGGCCCTTCATGGCATCGGTCGACGAGTGGGCCGCGAGCGCGTCGTCGTCGGTGTAGAGCTCGAAGATCCAGATGGCGTTCTCGTCGCCCCGATCGAGGTGGAACGAGTACACCTCGGTGCCCTCCTCGTCGGCGACGACCGGGAGCATCTTCTGCAGGGCGGCCAGGAGGTCGTCACGGCGACCGGGCTGGGCGGTGAGCTTCACGAACGACGAGGTCTTGGTGGAGGCCATGGCGGGGCATCGTATCGGCGTCTCGCTCGACCGGTGGTCGGGCCCGGCCATGCGGTGCCGGCCATCCGCCGCCGGCCGGGCCGGCCTCCCGCGCCGTCCGCCGTCGCGCGCCGACCGGCGTCAGTCGCGGTCGCTGTGGGCGCTGCGCAGCACGGCGAGCATGGGTGCCACGAGGAACGCGACCGCCGAGAGGGCAAAGGTGAGGACGCCGAAGGCCAGCAGGGGCCGGATGCTCGTCACCAACGCCACCGCCAGGGACCCGAGCGCCACGGCCAGGAGGGCGACGGGGGCGATCTGGATCCAGCGGGGCACCGACGACGCCCCGTTGATCGGCGTGTCGTCGAGGAGGTCGACGGGATCGATCTCGTCGCTGCTGTCGTAGGGCCGGAACCCGGGGCTCGGCCCGCCCGTGGGCTTGGGCCGCTTGGGTGGAGCGACGCCCGACGACCCTGGTCGGGGGGACGACTGCGAGGCCCGGTCGTACTCGCGTCGGCGTCCGGGGTCGGACAGCACGGCCCACGCCTCGTTGATGCGGCGCATCTCGCGCTCGGAGGACGCCCGGGCCGAGGCATCGGCGGTCGCGTAGAAGTCGGGGTGGTGGCGACGCGCCAGGCGCACGTAGGCCTTGCGGATCTCGGCCGTCGACGCGGTCGGCGGGACCCCCAGCACGTCGTAGTGCGTCACGGGCTCGATCGTAGAGGGCGCCTGCCCGCGGGAGACCCCCCGGCCCGCCGTCGCGGTGTGGAAGCATGACCGGCGCATGCCCGAGCCCGAGCCCGTCATCGTCGTCGTCGAGGACGACCCCAACATCGCCGACCTCGTCGACCTCTACCTGCGCCAGGACGGCTACCGCGTCTTCCAGGCCGCCACCGGCGAGCGCGGGCTCGAGCTCGTGCGGGAGCGATCGCCGCGGCTCGTGGTGCTCGACGTGGGCCTGCCGGGCATCGACGGGCTCGAGGTGTGCCGACAGCTGCGCGCCACCTCCGACGTCCCCATCATCATGCTCACCGCCCGCGACGGCGAGATCGACCGGGTGCTCGGCCTGGAGATGGGCGCCGACGACTACGTCGCCAAGCCGTTCTCGCCCCGCGAGCTGGTGGCTCGGGTCAAGGCCATCCTTCGGCGATCGGAGGGCCCGCCCCGCGAGGCCCCGCCGGTGATCGTCGTCGGCGACGTCGAGGTCGACCTGGGCCGCCGAGAGGCGCGGGCCCAGGGCGACGTCGTGCCGCTGGCGGCACGGGAGTTCGAGCTGCTGGCGTACCTCGCCGAGAACCGCGGCCTGGCGCTGAGCCGGCGCCAGCTCCTCGACGGTGCGTGGGGCGCCGACTGGGTCGGTGACGAGCGCACCGTCGACGTCCACGTCCGCCAGCTGCGCAAGAAGCTCGGCGACGCCCTGCCCCTCGACACCGTGTGGGGCGTCGGCTACCGGTTGGGCTGATGGCCGCGGGCCGCCCTCACCTCCCCATCACATCCGTGGGCGAGGCTGGGTCGAGGTCCGCATCGTGAACCGCCGCATCACCGTCGCCATCCTCGTCAGCGTCGCCGCCGCCCTGCTGCTCGCCGGGGTGGGCACGCTCGTCCTCACGCGCCTCGGCGCCCGGCAGGCGGCCGAGGACGACCTGCGCCGCCAGGCCGAGGCGGTCGCCGACCTCATCGCCCTCGGCCAGCAGAAGGCCGGGCTGGGCCCGGCGGACCAGGCGGCCATCCGGCAGGTGGTCTGCAACGACAGCGAGCCGACCAACCTCACCGCGACCGCCAGAGAGGCCTTCGGGCGCCTGCGCGTGGTGGTGTGCGCGCCCGGCAACGGCGCCACCGGCCTCGAGACCGCCCGCCAGCAGCTGTGCGGCGCCGCCATCCCACGCCTCGACGCCTTCCTCCCCACCGAGGTCAAGAGGGCTCGCGACGCCTTCTGCAAGGACCCCACCGAGGCGAACCTGTCCGAGCTGCGCCAGTCGTACTGCCGGGCCGACCCACCCGATCGCCTCGACGGCGCCGCCCAGCGCCGCTACGAGCAGCTCCGCCGGAGCCTCTGCATCGCCAGCCGCCGGACGCCCGGCACCACCGAGGACACCCAGAGCCTCCAGTCCACCCTGTCGAAGCAGTCGATCGAGCTGGTCGGGCTCACCGCCGACGGCGCGCTGGCCCCCGACTCGGTGCTGCCACCCGGGCTCACCACCGCCGACCTGCAGCCCGCCACCCTGCGCCAGGGCCTCACCGTCAGCGGCATCTACGACGGCAACCGCGTCTACGCCGCCGCCGCCGTCAACCCCGATGCCCAGGAGCTGTCCGTCGTCGTCGTGGAGGGCTCGGCCGACAACGTCGCCCGTCGGGCGGTGCCCTGGTTCCTCATGGCCTCGGGCATCACCCTGCTGCTCGGCGCCGCGGTCGCCTGGGGCCTCAGCCAGCGCATCACCGAGCCGCTGCGGGAGGCCACCGACGTCACCGCCCGCATCGCCGACGGCGACCTCTCGTCGCGGGTGCCCGAGCACCTCACCGCCGGCGGCGCACCTCGCGACGAGGTCGACACGCTGGCCCACTCCATCAACGCCATGGCCGACTCGCTCGAGCGCAGTCGTGGGCTCGAGCAGCAGTTCCTGCTGTCGGTGTCGCACGACCTGCGCACCCCGCTCACGTCGATCCGTGGCTACGCCGAGGCCATCGCCGACGGCGCCGCCCCCGACCCGTCGGCGGCGGCGGGCGTGATCCTCACCGAGTCCCGCCGGCTCGAACGCCTGGTGAGGGACCTGCTCGACCTGGCCAAGCTGGACGCCCGCCGGTTCACCCTGCACCCCACCGCGCTCGACCTGGCCGCGCTGGCGACCGACTCGATCGACGGCTTCCGCCGCGAGGCGACCGACGCCGGGGTGGTGCTCACCTTGCACGCGCCCGCACCCGTGCCCGTGGTCGTCGACCCCGACCGGACCCAGCAGGTCGTGGCCAACCTCGTCGAGAACGCCCTGAAGTACGCGGCCTCCCAGGTGGTCGTGACGGTCTCGACCACGGCGGACGGCGCCGCCCGGCTGGAGGTGGCCGACGACGGCCCCGGCATCGCCCCCGAGGACCTGCCGCACGTGTTCGAGCGGCTCTACGTCGCCCAGGCGGCCCCGGTGCGCAAGGAGGCCGGGTCGGGCCTCGGCCTGGCCATCGTGCGCGAGCTGGTGGAGGCCATGGGCGGCGACGTGGCGGCCACGGTCAACCAGCCGACGGGCACCGTCATGGTCGTCCGCCTGCCCGGCTCGCGGCCCGCGACCGGACCCAGCGCCCCTGCCTGAGCCGCACCGATGCCCACGACGCCGCGACCGGCGACCGCCCCCGCGGCCGCCGCGGACCACCTCGACGGCGCCCGGTCAGGTGATCGGCAGCTCGACGACCCGAGCCGGCCGGCGGGTGCCCTCCCAGGCCACCTCGACCGCGACGGGCGGCTCGACCGCTCGGGCCAGGGGGGCCAACGCCACCGCCGTGCCGTGGCCGGGCGACCAGGCGACGCTGGTCAGGGCCCCGGCCTCCTGGTCGCCGGCGACGACCACCGCGCCGACCGGCGGGAGGTGGTCGGGCACGACGCCCTCCCCCAGCACGAGGGCGCGCACCGGTCGGGGCACGTGACCACCCCGGCTGTCGATGCGGGCCACCAGCTCCTGGCCCGTGTAGCAGCCCTTGGTGAAGCTGACCGAGGCATCGATCACCCAGGCGCCCGCCTCGGCCGGGATGGTGTCGGCGTGCAGCTCGCGCCCCACCACGGGCACCCCGCACTCGATCCGCACCGCATCGAGCGCCTCGACCGGGGCGAGCGGCACGGCGACCGGCACCGCCGGGTCGGGTCCGACGAGATCGGCCCCGACAACGCCTCCGGGCCACGCGACGGGCGCCACCACGACCGCGGTGGTGCGATCGATGGCGACGGTGCCGGCGCGCGGTCCGCGGACCGCCACGCACGACCACCCGACCTGCAGCTCGAGGTCGGCCTTCGTGCGCAGCTTGAACCGCTCGAGCCGAGCCAGCAGCACCTCGCCGATGCCGGCGTCGGCGTCGAGCACCACCCGCTCGTCGTCGAGGCGGGTGAGGCGCAGCCAGGCGTCGACCTTGCCCTGCGGCGACAGCAGGAACGACCACGCCGACGCCCCCACGGCCAGCCCGGCCACGTCCTGGGAGAGCTGGCCCTGGAGGTAGGTCACGGCGTCGGGACCGGTCACCACCACCACGTCACGGGGGAGGCGCACCCCCGCCACGTCCTCGCGGAGCGCCCGGTAGCCGTCGTCGAGGTCGAGCACGTCGGTCATGGCGGGCACGGTACCCGGACCGACCCGAGCATCAGGACGAGCGGGCCTCGCGCGCCACCCGCATGCGACGAGCGGCGGGGATCGCCGCGAGCAGCGCCCGGGCCTTGTTGTGGCACTCGAGGTCCTCGTGCTCGGGGACCGAGTCGGCGACCACGCCCGCACCGGCCTGGACGGCGGCGTGCCCGTCGGGGCCGACGACCATGGTGCGGATGGCGATGGCGGTGTCGATGTTGCCCGAGAAGTCGAGGTAGCCGACCACCCCGGCGTACGGGCCCCGCTTGACCGGCTCCAGCTCGTCGATGATCTCCATGGCGCGCACCTTGGGCGCCCCCGACACCGTGCCGGCCGGCAGGGTGGCCCGCAGCACGTCGATGGGCGTGCGGCCCTCGGCCAGCTCACCCGACACCTGCGAGGTGATGTGCATCACATGGCTGTAGCGCTCGAGGACCATCATCTCGTCGAGCTGCTCGGTGCCGAAGCGCACCACGCGGCCGACGTCGTTCCGGGCGAGGTCGACCAGCATCACGTGCTCGGCGATCTCCTTGGGGTGCTCGATGAGCTCGGCCCCGAGGCGGCGGTCCTCCTCCTCGGTGCGCCCCCGACGGCGGGTGCCGGCGATCGGCCGGGAGATGACCCGGCCGTCGAGCAGCTGCACCATCGGCTCGGGCGACGACCCGACCAGGGTCACCTCCGGGTGGCGCACGAAGTACATGTACGGGCTGGGGTTGACCTGCCGCAGCACCCGGTAGACGTCGAAGGGGTCGGCCTCGAGGTCGAGGTCGAAGCGCTGCGAGAGGACGACCTGGAAGATGTCGCCGGCGAGGATGTGCTCCTTGGAGGCGGCGACGGCCCGCTGGTAGGCCTCGCTGCCGATGGACGACGTGACCTCGGGCAGCGGGTCGGCGGGGTCGGGCGGCTCCATCATCGGCTCGTCGAGCGGGGTGGCCCCGTCGGCAGCGAGCTGGTCGAGGCGGGCGACCGCCTCGTCGTAGATCCGATCGAGGTCGGCGTCGGTGGGATCGCCGAACACGTAGGCGTTGGAGATCAGGCTCACCCGCTGCCGGAAGTGGTCGTAGGCGGCCAGCTCGCCGATGATCGACAGCACGGCGTCGGGCAGGTGCCGGTCGTCGTCGGGGACGTCGGGGAGCCGCTCGACCTCGCGCACCACGTCGTAGCCGAGGTAGCCGACGAGGCCGCCGTGCAGCGGGGGCAGGTCGTCGAGCGCCGGCGAGCGGTACTGGGCGAGCACGTCCTCGAGGGCGGCGAGGATGCCGGCGTCGGTGCGGATGCCCGGCGGCAGGGTGCCGCCCTCGACGCGCACCTGCCCGTCGATGGACACCAGGGTGGCGGCAGCACGGCGGCCGACGAAGGACCAGCGGCTCCACCGCTCGGCGTGCTCGACCGACTCGAGCAGGAAGCCCGGCTCGTCACCCCGGCACAGGCGGGCGAAGGCGGCCACCGGCGTGGTGAGGTCGGCCACCAGCTCGCGCCAGACCGGCACGACCGTGTGGTCGCGGGCCAGCTGCTTGAACTCGTCGCGGGACGGGCGGATCACGGGAGCGCCGGGCGTGGGTGGCGCGGGATCAGCCGGCGTGGTCGGGGGTCGCGGTGGTGAAGCCCTCGCCGAAGCGGCGGAAGAAGCACGAGTACTCGCCGGTGTGGCAGGCACCCTTGCCCTCCTGCTCGACGACGAACAGCAGGGTGTCGCCGTCGCAGTCGTAGTAGGCCTCGCGCACGAACTGGCGATCGCCCGAGGTGTCGCCCTTGCGCCACAGCTCCTGGCGGGATCGGCTCCAGAACACCGTCCGGCCCTCGGCGAAGGTGCGGCCCAGGGACTCCTCGTTCATCCACGCCATCATGAGGATGCGACCGGTGCCCTCCTCCTGGACGATGGCGGGCACGAGCCCGTGGGCGTCGTACTTCACGAGTGCGAGCTGGTCCTCGGTGACGCTGATGGGGGTGGCGACGGGCATGGCGCCAGAGCCTAGAAGCGGCCGCCGCCGCGTTCGAAACGGGTTGGTGGGCACCGCCGGCCCCGGGATGGGGGACGCCCGGGTCCCGGCTCAGAGGTAGAGGCCGGTCGAGCCCTCTTCGAGGCGGGTGGCGGCCACGGCGTGGATGTCGCGCTCGCGCAGGATGATGAAGTCCTCGCCGCGCACCTCGACCTCGTAGCGGTCCTCGGGGTTGAACAGCACCTGGTCGCCCGGCTCCATGGCCCGCACGTTGGGGCCGACGGCCACCACCTCGGCCCAGGCGAGCCGCTTGCCCATCTGGGCGGTGGCCGGGATGAGGATGCCGCCGCTCGAGCGCCGCTCGCCCTCGTTGCCGCCGATCCGCACGAGGATGCGGTCGTTGAGCATCTTGATGGGCAGCTTGTCGAGGCGGTCGAAGCGCTGGCTCGACCGGGAGGTCGGGGTGTCGTCGCGGCGCTCGTCGTCGGCCCCGGCCGACAGGTCGGTGGTGGCCTCGGCGATCGGCTCCTCGGCGATGGGCTCCTCGGCGATGTCGGCGTCGGTCACGCCCCGACGGTACCGTCTGCGCCCGTGAGCGGACACCTCCAGGGCGACACCCGACCATGAGCGCGCACGCCGTCGAGGTGCTCAGCCTGACGACCGCCGACGACGTCGACCTGGAGGCCGAGGCGGTGGTGCCCGACGGGGCCACCGCCGCGGTCCTGCTCGCCCACCCGCACCCGCTCCAGGGCGGATCGATGCGGTCGCTGGTCACCAGCGAGCTGTTCGTCAACCTGCCCGACCACGCCTGTGCCGTCGTCCGGTTCAACTTCCGTGGCGTCGAGGGCAGCTCGGGCTCGCACGGCGGCGGGCGCGACGAGCGCCAGGACGTGGTCGCCGGCCTCGATGCGCTCGAGGCCCTCGCCCCCGGGCTGCCCGTCGTGGTGGCGGGGTGGAGCTTCGGGGCCGACGTGTCGCTGTCGGTGCTCGACGAGCGGATCGACCGCTGGTTCGCGGTGGCCCCACCGCTGCGCATCCTCACGCCCGCCGAGTACGTCGCCGGCGCCGACCCCCGCCCCAAGCTGCTGGCCGTGCCCGAGCGCGACCAGTTCAACCCGCCCGATGCATGCCGAGCCAAGGTGGCCGACTGGGTGGCCACGGACCTCGAGGTGATCGCCGGGGCCGACCACTTCCTGGCCGGCCGCACCGACCGCCTGGTCGACCTCCTGGTGGGCTCGCTCCCCCGCGGCCGGCGCTGATCCCCGGCCCCGCCGCCGGGGTGGAGCCTCAGGCGGCGCCGCCGCCGTCCCAGCCGGGATCGCCGCCGGGATCGCCTTCGGGCTCGGTGCCGGGCTCGGTGTCGGGATCGTCGGCGGTGAGGAGGCCGTCGGAGCCCAGCCCGTCGTCGGCCAGGTGGGGCCGCAGGTCGATGACCGTGACCTCCTCGACCTCGCGCAGGTCGATGGCGACCTCGGTGGTGGTGCGGCCCAGCACCTCCACCATCCGCACGTGGCGTTCGTGGGTGATGTGGAAGAGCGTCGTCGGCCCGGTGGGACCCGGGACGGGGCGCGACGCGAAACGTGGCCTGGGAGGCATGAGGGGTCTCCGCTGGGTTCGGGTGTCTCTACCGATGGTGCGTTGGTGCTCGCATCGCCTTCGCCACCGGTCTCCCGGTCATCCCCCTACAGGTCCATCGACCCATCGGCGTGGGCCCTTGAGCCCAGATCGTGCGCTGCACGAGGTGGCGTGCGGACGGCAGGGAGGCCGCGAAGCCGCAACCGGACCCGCCGGAGGCGGACCGATCTCCTCCCCCGTCAGGTGTCGTCGCCGCCGGCCGATGCCGGCCGGACCGTGACGCCGCGCGCCTCGAGGCGATCCTTCGCCTCGGCGACGGTGTGCTCGCCGAAGTGGAAGATCGACGCCGCCAGCACGGCGTCGGCGTGCCCGTCGAGCACGCCGTCGGCGAGGTGGTCGAGGGTGCCGACCCCACCGGAGGCGATGACCGGGATGCCGACCGCGTCGGCCACCAGCCGGGTCAGCTCGAGGTCGAAGCCGTCGCGGGTGCCGTCGCGGTCCATCGAGGTGAGCAGGATCTCGCCGGCTCCCCGCTGCTCGGCCTCGACGGCCCAGGCCACGGCGTCGAGCTCGATCGGCGTGCGGCCGCCGTGGGTGTACACGCGGAACCCGCTGTCCGTCGGCGGGTGGACGTCGTCGTCGCGGCACCGCCGGGCGTCGACGGCCACCACGCAGCACTGGACGCCGAACTCGGCGGCGATCTCCCCGATGAGCCCGGGGCGCTCGACGGCTGCGGTGTTGATCGAGACCTTGTCGGCACCGGCCCGCAGCAGCCGACGGGCGTCGTCGACGGTGCGGATGCCCCCTCCGATCGTGAACGGGATGAAGACCTGCTCGGCGGTGCGGCGCACGACCTCGACGATGGTGTCACGCTGATCGCTCGAGGCCGTGATGTCGAGGAACACCAGCTCGTCGGCCCCCTCGTCGTCGTAGCGGGCGGCCAGCTCGACGGGGTCGCCGGCGTCGCGCAGGTCGACGAAGTTGACGCCCTTGACCACGCGACCAGCGTCGACGTCGAGGCAGGGGATGATCCGGGCGGCGTGCACGGCGGCAGGCTACCGGTCGGTCCGACGGTGGCGATCCTGCACTCGGCGGAGGTCGGCCTCGATCCGCGGGTCCTCGGGGGCACCGGGCACCGGGGTGAGGCGGTCCTCGGGCGCCGTCGCGTAGTGCACGGCGACGGCCGGCAGCTCGACCGGCGGGCCGTCGGCGGTGAGCTGGAGGAACAGGTCCCAGTCGCCGTACCAGCGCAGATCGGCGTCGAAGCGGACCCCCAGGCCGTGGCGGTGGGCGATGACGCCCATGTCGGCGAAGTTGCCCTCCTCCAGCGCGGCGCGGTCGAAGGGCTCGAACTGCACCACGGGGAACGGGCCGACGTCGGGCCCGTACACGCGCTCGGGGTGGTCGATGATCCGAGCGCCGTAGAGGACCGTGGCGTCGGGGTGCACCGAGAACGCCCACACCACCGCCTTGAGCCACTCGCGGTCGAGCCGGTTGTCGGAGTCGAGGTAGGTGACGATCTCGCCCCGCACGTCGTCGAGCGCCCGGTTGCGGGCCCCGGACGCGCCGACGTGGGGCGTGGTGAAGCGCCGGACGCGCTCGTCGCCGTAGCCATCGAGCAGCTCGGCGGTGCCGTCGGTGCTGCCGTCGTCGACGATCAGCAGCTCCCACCGCCCGTAGCTCTGGTCGAGGACCGAGCCGATGGCCGCCGGCAGCAGGTGGGCCCGGTCGAAGGTGGGCATGATCACCGACACGAGCACGTCCTCGGCCACGGCCGTGTGCTGCAGCAGCCGGGTGCAGGCGACGACCGCCAGCTGCCGCTCGATCCGCTCGAGGCGCAGCTCGTGGTCGTGGACCACGGCGGCCTTCTCGGCCTCGCCCGCGGTGCGGCCGTCGAGCTGCTCGATCCAGGGCCGGAGGTCGGCGGCCGAGGCCAGGGCGGTGCCCGCCACCTCGAGGGCGTGGTCGGCCACCATCCGGGTGTCGTGGTGCGCCGACCCGAGCAGCTCGACCTCGCCGGCCTGCTCGGCGACCACCCGCTCCTGGGCGTCGAGCTCGGCCGGCACCTCCTGCAGCCGCCGCCACAGCGCCCGTCGGCGACCGACCGCCGCCCGAGCCCGTGCCGCCCACGATCCCAGCCGGCGATCGGCGGACGGGCGCGAGCCGTGCGACGAGCCGCTCACACCGGCACCAGGACCCGCTCGGGCAGCAGGTCCTGCTGCGGACGACCGTCGACGTCGGCGAGCCGCACCCCGAGGGCGGCCGCCAGCGTGGGGGCCAGGTGGGCGAGCGATCGAGGTCCACGCCGACGGCCGGCGGCGATCCCGGGCCCGACGACGAACAGCCGGCCGCGGCGGTGGTGGTCGCCGGTGCGCCAGTGCTCGTACGGAGCGACCACGGTGCCCAGGTGCGGGGACCACACCCGCTCCACGAGCGTGGCGTGGTCCCACTCGACGAGCAGATCGGGCAGCCCGTCGCCGTCACGCCGGCGCATGGCCCGGTCGACCCGGACGACGTCGGTGACGAGCGGCCGGCCGGTGTCCACGTCGACGACCTCGCGCAGGCGGCGGGAGATCAGCTCGCACGCGCGGTCGTACTCGGCCGGGTCGACCACGCCGGCGGGCTCGCGCCCGGCGACGTTGATGCGGATCGCCCCGGTGACGGTGTTGTTCGGGATCGAGAACCACGACCGACGGGACCGGTCGATCGGGAGCATCCCCTCGGCATCGGCGGGCGGGTCGGCCGGCTCGGGTGGGGCGGCGGCCAGGCGCCGGCGGAGCCAGGGCGCCGCCCACGCCCCCACCCGGTCCTGCACCGCGTCGGGAGCGCGATCGACGACGCCTCCGACCAGGCGGGTCCGCCAGCCGGTGTCGAGCCGGCCGGCGTCCGCCTGCTCGATGCGCAGGAGCAGGTGGTCGAGCAGGTGGGTGCCGTCGTGGTGCGGACCCATGCCGTGGGAGAGCAGCACGAAGGCGACGGCGTCGTCGCCGGCCCGGCGGAGGTGCAGGCCGATGGTCTCGTCGACGTCTCGGTACATCGCTTCCAGCGGGTCGCCCAGGCGGCGGCGCAGCGCGGCGTCATGGCGGGGGTGGTCGCGGTCGTGCTGGGCCCACAGCTGGTGACCCGTGCAGTGGGTCTCGCCGAAGACCGAGACGAAGAGGTCCCACCCCGCGCGGTCGAGCAGGGCCAGCGACGCCTCCCGCTTCCGGGCGTGCCCGAGCCGAAGCTCGTCGACGAGCGCAGCGACCTCGTCGGGCGACCGGTGGCGCTGCGACCGGTGCAGGTAGTCGCAGGGCGCGTGCTGGTCGAAGCCCGGCGTCGCGCCGGCGCCGAAGTGCGAGCCGCCGGCGACGGCCTCGAGCTCGGCGAGCAGCTCCGGCGGATGGCTGGCCGGACCGACGTGACGGTCGTGGCAGCCCCACTCGGAGACCACCGCGCCGCCGAACCCGTCCGGCGTGCGATCGGCGAGGCTGTGGGGGACGTCGAACACCGCGCAGCGGCGACCGGCGGCGTCGAGGGCGGTCCAGAACGGCTCGCCCTGCATGACCAGGGGCGTGGTCTGGTGCGTCCCGTACCCGTCCTCGTCGAGGGCGAGCCACGTGTAGTACCGGTGACGGTCGGCATCGAGGCCGGTCATGATGGTCGGCCAGACGGCGCCGACGAACAGACCGCGCGGCGCGATGGTGTCGACGACGGCCGCTCGCTCCTGCAGGCCGGCGAGAACGGGCATCGTCCCAGCCTCCGCGAAGCCGGCTGCGACCTCGGCGTCGCAGGCGTCGGCGGCGAGGAGGAGGACGCGGGCGGGGCTGGCGCCGGCGTGGTCGACCATCGGATCGCCGAACCTAGTCGGCGTCGCTCCGGGCGACGGCGGCCAGGGCCTCCTCGACCGTGAACCGCCCCTCGTACAGGGCCCGGCCGACGATCACGCCGGCGAGGCGGCGGGAGCCGTCGTGGAGCCGGCCCAGGGCGGCGAGGTCGTCGAGCGTGCCGACTCCGCCGGACGCGATGACCGGCGTGGTGGTGTGGGCGAGGACCGTGCCCAGGCCGGCGAGGTCGGGCCCGTCGAGGGTGCCGTCGCGGCTGATCTGGGTGACGATGAAGGCGGCGACGTCGGAGCCCTCGAACTCGTCGAGCAGCTCGACGACGTCGATGCCGCTGCCCTCCTCCCACCCGCGCACCGCGACCTCGCGGCCACGAACGTCGAGCCCGACGGCGACGGGGTGGGCGTCGGCCAACCGGCGGACCATGCCGGGCTCCTCGAGGGCGGCGGTGCCGAGCACCACCCGGGACACGCCCAGGGCGAACAGCGCTTCGGCGGCCTCGACCGAGCGCACCCCGCCCCCGGTCTGGACCGGCACGTCGACGGCGGCGGCCACCGCGGCGATGGCGTCGCGGTTGACCGGCTCGCCGGTGCGGGCGGCGTTCAGGTCGACCACGTGGATCCACGGCGCGCCGGCGTCGGCGAAGGCCCGGGCGTGGGCCACCGGGTCCTCGCCGTACACGGTCTCGCGGTCGTAGCGACCCTGGTACAGCCGGACGCAGCGACCGTCGAGCAGGTCGATGGCGGGGTACAGGTCCATCAGGCGGGAGCCTCCTCGGCGGCCTCGGCGGCCTCGACGAAGCGGGTGAGGAGCCGCAGCCCGTTGTGGGCCGACTTCTCGGGGTGGAACTGCGTGGCCCACAGCGCGCCCCGCTCGACGGCGGCGGTGACCGGCCCGCCGTAGTCGCACGTGGCGACGACGTCCTCGGTGGCCTCGGCGGCGAAGGAGTGCACGAAGTAGACCCACGCCGGGTCGTCGAGGCCGGCGAACATGGGCGACGGGCGCACCACGTCGAGCACGTTCCACTGCATCTGGGGTCGCTTGACCGTGTCGGGCAGCCAGCGCACGGTCCCGGGCAGCAGGCCGAGCCCGGCGACCCCCGGCGACTCCTCGGAGCCCTCGTACAGCATCTGCATGCCGACGCAGATCCCGAGGAAGGGCCGACCGGCCTCGACCGCGGCGATGGCCTCCTCGTCGAGACGACTGGCGCGCAGGGCCTCCATGCACCGGCCGAAGTTGCCGACGCCGGGCAGCACCACGCCGTCGGCCTCGCGGATCAGCCCGCGGTCGTCGGTCAGCCGGGCGTCGGCCCCCACGCGCTGCAGCGCCTTCTGGGCCGACCGCAGGTTGCCGATGCCGTAGTCGAGCACCGCCAGCAGCGTCACAACGTGCCCTTGGTGGACGGGATGCCGGAGCCCTCGATGCGCACGGCGTCGCGCAGCGACCGGGCGACGGCCTTGACCGACGCCTCGACGACGTGGTGGGTGTTGCGACCCCGCACGAGCGTGACGTGCAGCGTGATGCCCGCGGCCGTGACGAAGGCGCGCCAGAACTCCTCCATCAGCTGGGGGTCGAACGGCGGATCGCCGAGGATCTTCTCGCCGGGGAAGTCGAGCTCGTAGTGCAGGAACGGGCGACCGGACAGGTCGAGGGCGACGTCGACGAGCGCCTCGTCGAGCGGGACCCGGCTGGAGGCGAAGCGTCGCACGCCCGCCTTGTCCCCCATGGCCTCGGCGAACGCCTCGCCCAACAGGATCCCGGTGTCCTCCACCGTGTGGTGGGCGTCGATCTCGAGGTCGCCCTTGGCGGTGACGAGCAGGTCCATCCCACCGTGGCGACCGAGCTGGGCGAGCATGTGGTCGAAGAACGGGATGCCGGTGATCACGTCGGTGTCGCCCGACCCGTCGACGAGCAGCATCACCTTGATGTCGGTCTCGTGGGTGGTGCGGGTGAGCGAGGCGGAGCGGACGTCGGGGTTCACGTGAGGATCTCCTCCAGGGCGTCGAGGAAGGCGTCGTCCTCGGCGGGCGTGCCGATGGTGACGCGCAGGCAGCCGTCGAGGCGGGGCCACGACGAGCAGTCGCGCACCAGCACCGATCGGTCGACGAGCCGCTTCCACACCTCGGCGCCGTCGGCGTCCCGAGGCCGGAAGAGCACGAAGTTCGCCCCCGACGGCCACACGTCGACGGGCAGGTCGGCGAGGCGGGCCACGAGGCGGCCGCGCTCCTCGACCAGGCGGGCGACCCGGGCGTCCATGTCGGCCACGTGGGCCACGGCCAGGGTGCCGGCCAGCTGCTTGAGGGCGTCGAGGTGGTACGGCAGCACGACCTTGTGCAGCTCGGCGACGACCGCGGCCGGCCCGACGAGGTAGCCGAGGCGGGTGGCGGCCATCGACCACGTCTTGGAGTACGTGCGGGTGACCACCAGCGGCACGTCGTCGGCGACGAGGTCGAGCGCCGACCACGGGGCGAACTGGCCGTAGGCCTCGTCGACCACCAGCAGCGCGTCACGCTGGACGGCGAGGTCGAGCACGGCGCGCACCGTGGCCTCGTCGTCGACCACCCCGGTGGGGTTGTTGGGCGAGCACAGGAACGCGACGGACGGCGAAGCCTCGTCGAACACCCGCCGCACCTCGTCGAGGTCGACCGCGAAGTCGGCGGCCCGCTCGCCCTCGGCCACCGCCGTGCCGGTGATGCGGGCGATGTGGGCGTGCAGGGCGTAGGTGGGCTCCCACACGGCCGCCACGCGACCGGGGCCGCCGTAGGTGAGCAGCACCGTCTGGAGGACCTCGTTGGACCCGTTGGCGGCGAAGACCTGCTCGGGGCCGACGCCGTGGAGCGCGCCGATGGCGGCCCGCAGCTCGGTGGCGGCGCGATCGGGGTAGCGGTGCCAGTCGACGGTGCGGACCGCGTCGGCCAGCTCGTCGACCCAACCCGCCGGCGGCGGCTCGGGCGACTCGTTGGTGTTGAGGCGCACCGCCACCTCGACCTGGGGCGAGTGGTAGCCCTCCATGAGGGCGACGTCGTCGCGCGGCGCGATCACGGGACGACCACCTGGCCGGCGGCGAGCGCGTCGAGGCGCCGCCGAACGGAGTCGGCGTGGGCGGCGAAGCCCTCGACGTCGGCGATGGTGGCCACGACCGGGGCCAGCCGTTCGAAGGCGGCGCGGTCGACGGTGACGACGTGCACCTGCTTGGTGAAGTCGTCGACCGTCAGGGCCGACCCGAAGCGGGCCGAGCCGTGGGTGGGCAGCACGTGGGAGGGCCCGGCGGCGTAGTCGCCCAGGCTGGCCGGGGCGAGGGGGCCGCAGAACACCCCGCCGGCGTGGCGCACCAGCGGCACCAGCGCCTCGGGGTCGGCGGTCATCAGCTGGAGGTGCTCGGGGGCGACGGCGTTGGCCACGGCCATGGCCTGCTCGGGGCCGTCGACCAGCACGACGTGACCGCCGCGGGCGAAGGTGGACTCGATGTCGGCGCGACGGGGCGACGCCTCGACGATGCGGGCGATGGCGTCGTCGATGGCGTCGGCGGCGGCCTCGGACCAGGTGACCAGCCAGGCGAGCCCGTCGGGGCCGTGCTCGGCCTGCACCACGACGTCGACGGCGGCGAACTCGACCGGGGTGGCGTCGTCGGCGACCACGACGATCTCGGAGGGACCGGCGAAGGCCGAGGGGATGCCGACCTCGCCCGACACCTCCTTCTTGGCCAGGGCGACGTAGAGGTTCCCGGGGCCGACGATGACGTCGACCGGGCCGATGGACTCGGTGCCGAACGCCATGGCGCCGATGGCCTGGGCACCACCGATGGCATAGACCTCGTCGACGCCGGCGAGGGCGGCCGCGGCCAGCACGGCGGGGTGGACCCGACCGGTGTCGCGCGCCGGTGGCACGCACAGCACCACCTGGTCGACGCCGGCGACGCGCGCCGGTACGGCCGTCATCAGCACGGTCGACGGGTACGCGCCACGACCCCCGGGCACGTAGACGCCCGCTCGCTCGACCGGCACCGTGCGACCCCGCACCAGCACGCCATCGAGCTCGACGTCGTGGTCGGGCCGCACCTGCGCCTCGTGGAAGGCGCGCACCGCGTCGCGGGCGGCGGTGAGGGCATCGACCAGGGCCGGATCGGCGTCGGCGAGGGCGGCGGCGACCTCGGCGGGTGGCACGCGCAGGTCGTCGAGGACGACCCCGTCGAACCGCTCGGTGAGCTCGAGCACGGCGGCGTCCCCCCGCTCGCGGACGTCGGCGAGGATGGCCTGGACGGCGGCGACCGGCTCGTCGCCGCCCGTGTCGGGCTTCGGCAGGAGGTCGCGCGGGTCGTCGGCGCGGCCACGCAGGTCGATGCGGTGCAGGAGGGCCATGGGCGGCCAACGCTACCGGGAGGCCCGGCCCCGGCCCGAACCGGTTGGACCGGGCCGACGCGGGGCACGCTGGCCACGGCTGCGGCGACCGGCACCGTTCGCGCGAGAGTGGGCCGATGCCCGACGACGCCGCCGAGCTCACCTCCGTCGCCAGCCAGCTCGACCTGCTGACCCAGCGGATCACCGCGGCCGCCGACCGGGCCCAGGCCGCCGGCGAGGAGTCCCTCGCCGCCGACCTCTACGAGACCGAGCGGGCGCTGCGCGCCGGCACCCGCCGCCTGGCCGCCGTGGTGCGCCGGCTCGGCGACTGACCAGAGGCCAAAATGAGCGCCGGCGCCCCGAAGGGCGCCGGCGGGGCGACACTGGGCGGCGGATCCCAGATGTGTCGCCATCAACCAGGTGGCGGGAACCTGGTGTGCCCCCACCCTAACCGATGCCGGGCCGAACGGGAACCGCAACCTGGGTCGTTCGGCCCAGAGACTCTCGTCACGTCCGGACCGGCGACCCCGGCGGCCGGCCGGCCCGACCTGACACCCCCCGGGGTAGGGGTGCGGGCCGCGCCTCGCGGGTCAGGTCCGCGACGACGGGCAGAAGTCGTTGAGCACGCAGGCACCGCAGTCGGGGCGGCGGGCCACGCACACCCGCCGGCCGTGCAGGATCAGCCGCAGGCTGAACTGCCCCCACTCGGCCCGGGGCAGCATGGCGCCCAGCTCGTGCTCGACCTTGACCGGGTCGGTCTCGGTGGTGAGCCCCAGCAGCCGCGAGATCCGCCCGACGTGGGTGTCCACGGGCAGCCCCGGGAGGCCGAGGTCGACGCTGCGCACCACGTTGGCGGTCTTGCGCCCCACCCCGGGGATCGTCACCAGGTCCTCCATGGCGCCGGGGACCTCGCCCCCGTAGCGGTCGACCAGGGCGTTGGCCATGCCCAGGAGGCTGCGCGCCTTGTTCTTGTAGAAGCCGGTGGACCGGATGATCTCCTCGAGCTCGGCCGGGTCGGCGTGGGCGAGGTCGTCAGGGGTCGGGTACCGGGCGAACAGGTGGGGCGTGACGAGGTTGACCCGGGCATCGGTGCACTGGGCCGACAGGATCGTCGCCGCCAGCAGCTCGTACGGGTTGCGGTGGTCGAGCTCGCACCGGGCGTCGGGGTACTCGTCGGTCAGCCGCCGGTTGGCCTCGCGGGCCCGGCCCTTGGGGGTGCGTGGCTTGCCCATCGGGCGACGAGGCTACCGACGGGGGCGACCTCCCCCGACCGGTAGCCTGCCGGCCGTGCTGCGCCTGTCGACCCACCCGCCCCTCACCGGCATCGACGCCACCGACCTCGACGAGGTCGGCGACCGCCTCGCCGCGCTCACCCACGACCCGACGGCCCTGCTCGCCGATGGCCCTGGACTGCTCGACCAGGCGGCCGGCCTCGCCCTCGCCTACCGGGCCGAGGAGCTGGTCCTCGACGCCGAGCCGGCTGACCCGGCCGTCGAGGAGCTGGCCGCCGACACCGGCTTCGAGCTCCGGCGCGAGATCCTCCAGATGCGGCGGGCGCTGCCACTCGACGGCGCCACCGACCTGGCGGTGCGACCGTTCGACCCGACCACCGACGTCGAGGCGTGGCTCGACGTCAACAACCGGGCCTTCGGCTGGCACCCCGACCAGGGCGGGTGGACGGCGGAGCGCCTGGCCGCGGTCCTGGCCGAGCCGTGGGTCGACCTCGACGGCTTCCTCGTCCACGAGCGCGACGGGCGCCTCGCCGGGTTCTGCTGGACGAAGGTCCACGCCGCCACCGACCCGGCCCTCGGCGAGATCTTCGTGATCGCCGCCGACCCCGAGCTCCACGGCCAGGGCCTCGGCCGGGCCCTCACCCTGGCCGGGCTCGCCCACCTGGCCGACGCCGGGCTCGGCACGGCCATGCTCTACGTCGAGGCGTCGAACCGACCGGCGCGGGGCCTGTACCGCGACCTCGGCTTCACCGTGTTCGACAGCCATCGCTTCTGGTCTCGGCCGGTCTCGTGACCTCGGATCACCGGGAGCAGCGGACGCGGTCCTAGCCTGACCCGGTGCCCCTGCCCACCACCCGGTACGACCTCGACCGCGAGGCGCTCGCCGCCCTCCTCGACGGCGAGCCCCGCTACCGCGTCGACCAGCTGTGGGACGGGATGTACCGCCAGGCGGCCGAACCCGCCGACCTGACCGCCCTGCCCAAGGCCCTGCGCCAGCGCCTCGACGACGAGCTGCCGCCGGCGCTGCAGCCGGCGGCGGTGGCCGAGAGCGCCGACGGCGAGACCACCAAGTGGCTGTGGTCCCTGGCTGACGGCGCCGCGGTCGAGACGGTGCTCATGCACTACGCCGATCGGGCCACCGTCTGCGTGTCGACCCAGGCCGGCTGCGCCATGGCGTGCGGCTTCTGCGCCACCGGCCAGGCCGGCTTCGAGCGCAACCTGTCGACCGGCGAGATCGTCGAGCAGGTGGTCCGGGCCATCCGGGCCGCCCGCCCCCGCCGCCTGTCCAACGTGGTGTTCATGGGGATGGGCGAGCCGATGGCCAACTACGACCGCACGTGGGAGGCCGTCGAGCGCATCCACGGCGACCTCGGCCTGTCGGCCCGCCACCTGACCGTCTCCACCGTCGGCCTGGTGGGCGGCATCCGCCGGCTGGCGGCCGAGGACCTCCCGGTCAACCTGGCGGTGTCGCTGCACGCCGCCGACGACGAGCTGCGCGACGAGCTGGTCCCGATCAACCGCCGGTACCCCCTGGCCGCCCTGGCCGACGCGTGCGGGGACTACCTCGCCGCGAAGAACCGACGCCTGTCGTTCGAGTGGGCGCTCATCGACGGGGTCAACGACCGTGACGTCGACGCCCGTCGCCTGGCCGACTACGCCCGGCCGCTGCGCGCCCACGTGAACCTCATCCCGCTGAACCCCACACCCGGCTGGCCCACCGTCGGCAGCCCGCCGGCGCGGGTGGCCGCCTTCCGAGACCGGCTCGACGACCTCGGGATCAACGCCACGGTCCGCCGCAACCGCGGCACCGACATCGACGCCGCCTGCGGCCAGCTCCGCGCCACCCACGCGTCGGGTGGCGTGCCCTCCCCCGTCGAGCCGCCCCGGCGACGACCATCGGCCTGACGCCCGGACCGACGCCGCGTGGCGACGCCCCGGGCCGACGTTCGGCCCTCGACGTCCGGGTGGGGTCAGCGCAGGAGGACGTCAGCGCACGAGGACGGTGACGTCGTCGTCGGCGCGGATGGCGCGGGTCAGCCGCTCCTCGGCCGCCACCACGGCGCCGTCCCACACGACCGACTCGCGGACCGTTCCGGCCACCCGGGCGCCCGACCCCACCACCGACCGCTGCACCGCTCCCGCGACCTCGGCGTCGTCGGCGATCACACCCGCACCGCCGGCCTGGTCGGCCAGGTGCAGGTTGGCGGCGAGGTACGACGCCGGCGTCCCGCAGTCGAAGAAGTCGCCGCCGGCCTCGACCGACTCGAGCCGACCGGCGTCGACCGCCGGCGCCCAGACGGTGGACCACAGGCTCGAGAACTCCGGCACCAGGTCGACGACCGCCCGCCACGGCAGGAGGCTCGCCACGACCGAGGCCCGCGGCCCGAAGGACCCCCCGTGGACCAGCACGCGCACCCGCTCGCCGTCCCAGCCCTCGAGCAGCGGCCCGAGCGTGGCGTCGCTCCACGTGTCGGCGTTGGCGACGAGGACCGGCCGCCCGTCGATCCACCACCGCAGCTGGCCGAGGGCCCCGGCGGTGCCGAGCACCACGGGCTCCTCCACCGAGAGCTGGACGTCGGGGTGCCGGGTCCGGAGGTGATGCTCGATCGCGTACCGACCGTGGTGGGCGTTGACCGCGATCGCCCCGGTGACGGCCCCGACCCGCTCGAGGGCGTGGTCGAGCAGCGGTCGCCCCCCGACCGGGCACAGCGGCTTCGGGCGCAGCCGGGTGAGGGGTCGCAGGCGGGTGCCGGCCCCGGCGGCGAGCACGACGGCCGCCACGTCACCGGCGGCGCCGGCGGCCGAGGGCGACGCGGGTGGCGACCTCGTCGGGCCCGGTGCGGTGGGTTCGCCGGCCATGGATGCCAGACTGTCACCCATGGAGACCCGCCGGTGGACCAACCCCTCCCAGCCCCAGACGCTCTACATGGCGACCTTCCTCCTCTACTTCGCCGCCGTCCTCGACCTGATCTTCCGCTTCGGGCCCCTGATGTTCGTGGCGGCGGTCCTCCAGGGCGCCGGCGCCTACGGGATCGCCAACGAGCGCCGGATCGGGTACGGCGCCGCCATCGTCGGATCCATGCTCGCCCTCGTGCCGTCCGCCATCGACGTCGTGGGGAACCCCGGCATCATCCTCGACCCGATGTTCCTCATCGGGCTCGTCTTCCCCGTCGCCGTGTTCGTGCTGCTCGTGCACCCGATGAGCCGCGACTACCAGCGCATCTGGTTCTCCTGAACCGCGGCGACGCCGCCCGGCCGCGACGCCGATCCCTCCGGCCGGTTTCGCCCTGCGGCACCCGCCGTTGGCATGCTGGGCCCATGACGACGACCGTGCAGGGCATCAACGGGCTGAAGGAGCTGGTGGGCCAGCACCTCGGCTACTCCGAGTACGTGGAGATCACCCAGGAGCGGGTGAACCAGTTCGCCGACGCCACCGGCGACCACCAGTGGATCCACGTCGACCCCGAGCGGGCGGCCAAGGAGAGCCCGTTCGGCGGCCCGATCGCCCACGGCTACCTGACCCTGTCCCTCGGCCCGATGCTCATGCCCCAGATCCTGCGGGTCGAGGGCGTGGCCATGGGAGTCAACTACGGCACCGGCAAGGTGCGGTTCCCGTCGCCGGTGCCGGTGGGCGCCAAGCTGCGCCTCGGCGCCGCCCTCGACGCCGTCGAGGACCTCGGCGGCGGCTGGGCCCAGGTCCAGATGACCTTCACCTTCGAGGTCGAGGGCGCCCCCAAGCCGTCCTGCGTCGCCGAGATCATCTTCCGGTACGCCGAGTAGGGCGACCAGGGACGCGGCCGACGTCGCCGGCCGGCACCACGACCGCTCGAGACGAGCGGTCAGCCCGGCGGTGGCGGGGGGACCGGGCGGCACAGCAGCTGGCCGGCGCCCGACGCCACCAGGCGCCGGCCGCTGGACCACACGCGCCCGGTCCAGCCGATGAGGCCGGCGCCGCCGACCGGCGCGTGGCCGTCGATGAGCAGCCACGGGTCGTCGGCGGCGGCCTGGTGGAACGCCACGTAGAGGTCGACGTTGGGGGCCATCCACTCGGGCCGGTCGGGCCACCGGTGGGCGTGGTGCCGGCTGGCGGCCGGCCACCCGCAGACGTCGAGCAGGATCACCGAGCGGGCGGCGTCGACCCACGGGTCGCCGAAGGTCGGCACCGGGCGGAAGCGCATCCACTCGCGCAGGCGCGGGTCGAGCGGGCCCGGCGGGGGCCACACCGGGTTCCAGTCGAGCGGGCGCTCCTCGAGGTTGCGCCAGAACGGGTAGAAGGGCCCCTCGACGTCGTCTGGCAGCAGCTCCTCGACGGTGGGCAGCGCGTCGGGACCGTCGACCGCCGGCGGCTCGGCGTCGTCGTGCTCGAGGCCGTCGAGGTCGGCCACGGCGAGGACCAGCGCGTCGAGGATGCGGCGGTCGCCCTGGGTCATGGTGACCCGCAGGGACTCGGCGGTCCGCCCCGAGCGCAGCACCTCGACGGCGAGGTCGACCGGGCCGAACGCCGCCGGCACGAGGTAGTGGCACGAGAAGCTGGCCGGGCGGGAGAACGACGAGGACGCCCCGGCGGCGCGCAGCGCCAGCGCGGCCACGTACCCGCCCATCGGCCCCCAGACCTCCCAGCGCCGGTCGACGTCGGCCACGTAGCGGTGGTCGTCGACCGGCCGCACGGCGGTGGCCTCGGCCAGGTCGTGACCGGGTTCCCCACCTCCGGGTGCGTCGCCGTCCATCGGGTCAGCCTCGCCGATGGGAGGCCCCGGAGCCACCGGTTTCGGGTCGGTCAGCGCAGCTCGGGGATGACCTGCTCGGCGAAGAGGCGCAGCGTCTCGGTCTCGGGGTAGTCGGAGCACCAGGGCACCACACCGCCGCACCCGAGGTCGATGTACGCCTGCAGCTTCTCGGCGACCTGCTCGGGGGTGCCGACGAGGTTGCCCTCGCGCCAGTTGTCGAACGGCTCGCCCCAGAACGAGCGGGTGCCGCCGTCGACGATCTCCCGCTCGTCCTCGCGGATGAACACCTCGGGCGACCAGGTCTTGGTGATCTCGTCGTAGTCGCGGCCGACGGCGGCGCAGTGCCCCTTGAGCACCTCGCACTTGTGGGCGAACTCGTGGGGCTTGCCGCCGAAGTTCGAGCAGTCGGCGTAGCGGGCCACGACCCGCAGCGTCAGCTCCTCACCGCCGCCGCCGATCCAGATGGGCGGCCGGGGCTGCTGCAGCGGCTTGGGGTCGCACTGGGCGCCGCGCAGGGTGAAGAACTCGCCGTCGTAGTCGACGTCGGGCTCGGCCCACATGGCGGTGACGACCTCGACGGTCTCGCGCAGCATGCGGATGCGGTCGCGCGCCGACGGCAGGCGGCCCTCGGGGTCGACGTCCTGGGACTGCCAGTCGTCGTCGCGGCCGGTCCAGAACTCGTCGCCGTAGCCGTAGGCCTTGTACTCGTGCTCGTACCAGCCGGCCCCGATGCCCCAGTCGAGGCGGCCGCCGCTGATCACGTCGATGTTCGAGGTGATCTTCGCCAGCAGGCCCGGGTTCCGGTACAGCGCGCAGCCGACCATCTGGCCGAGGCGGATGCGCGACGTGCGCTGGGAGATCGCCGCCAGCGTGGTCCAGCACTCGAACATCGCCTCGTGGGCCGGCACCGGCACGTTGTGGAAGTGGTCGTAGACCCAGAGCGAGTCGTAGCCGAGCTCCTCGGCGAGCACCGCGACCTCGACCGCCTTGGCCCACTTGGCCTGGGGATCGTCGATCCCGGCCAGCTCCATCTTCCACCCCTGCGGCATGAACGTCCCGAAGATCATGCGGGCGATCGTAGGGCGGGCCCCGGTCCGGTGCTCCCGCCGACCGCGGCTGCTCTTCGCACGCGCCGTCCGGCCACCTCCGGCCGCGCCGCCGCCGAGGTGGGCGGGCCGTACGATCACCGCCGATGCGCCGCCGCCGACCCTCGACCGCCGCCGCGGCGCTCGCCGTGGCCATCGTCGCGGGCCTGGCAGCCGGCTGCTCGAGCACCCCGGCCGACGGTGCGAGCGCCACGACCTCCTCGGCGGCAACGAGCGCCACGACGGCGACGAGCACGGCCGGCCGCGACACCGGCACCTCGGCCACGACGCCGGGGCCGACCACGCCGACGACCGCTCGGACCGCCGGCCTGGCCTGGGCACCGTGCGGGGGCGGGGTGCAGTGCGCCACGCTCGCCGTCCCCCTCGACCCCGAGCGCCCCGACGACGGCCGCACCATCGACCTGGCGGTGACCCGGAAGCCGGCCACCGGGACCAGGATCGGCTCGCTGTTCGTCAACCCGGGTGGCCCGGGCGGATCGGGCAACGACTTCCTCCGAACCTTCTCCCTCCCGGGGGTGACCGAGCGGTTCGACCTCGTGTCGTGGGACCCCCGGGGCGTGGGCGACAGCCGGCCCCTGGGCTGCGATGGCGCCGCGACCGACCGCTTCCGCCACGTCGACTCCGAGCCCGACGACGGCGCCGAGCAGACGACCCTCGACGACGCCGCCCGGGAGGTGGCCGACGCCTGCGCCACGGCCGCCGCCGAGCTGCTGCCGCACCTCCGCACCACCGACACCGTGGCCGACATCGACCGCATCCGCGAGGCGATGGGCGACGACCAGCTGTCCTACATCGGGTTCTCCTACGGCACCGACATCGGTCAGGCCTATGCCGAGCGCCACCCCGACCGCGTCCGGGCGATGGTGCTCGACGGCGTGGTCGATCCGTCGCTGGGCCTGGCCGGGCTGCTGGCCGGCCAGACCGACGCCATCCAGGCCAGCCTCGACCGCCTCTTCGACGCCTGCACACCCGCCGCCGGCTGCCCGCTCACCGATCCGCGCGCCACCTTCGACCGGGTGGCGGCGCGGGTCGAGCGCGACCCGCTGCCGGCGGGCAGCGGGCCGCCCGTCGGTCCGAGCGAGCTGGCCCTGGCCGCCATCGCGTCGTCGTACCAGCCGACGCTGGGGCCCCGCTTCCTGTCGGCGCTGGCCGCCGCCGACGCCGGGACGGGCTCGGGCATCGCCTCCCTCGCTCGGACCTACACCGGGGCCGCCTCGTTCGGCGCCTACCTCGGGGTGTCGTGCACCGACGGCCCCCACCCCGACGCCGCCGGGTTCCGGGACCTCGCCGCCGACCTGGCGCAGCGGTCGCCGCGCATCGGTGCCGCCATCGCCAACGAGCTGCTGCCCTGCGCCTGGTGGGGAGCGCCCGCCGGGCCGCCGCGATCGATGGTCCGGGCCGAGGGGACGCCCCCCATCCTCGTGCTGGGCAACACCGGCGATGCCGCCACCCCGTACGCGTGGTCGGTGAAGGTGGCCGAGGGGCTCGCCGACGGGCACCTCGTCACCTACCAGGGCGAGGGCCACACCAGCCTGATGCGCAGCACCTGCGTCGCCCAGCTCGTCGGGGCCTACCTCGTCGACCTCACCGTCCCACCGGCGGGCGCGACCTGCCCCCGCTGACCTCCGAGCGGGCTCGGCGGCCGATGTCGCCCGCTGGAGCGCGAGGGGCCCACCGGGGCCGCCCGGATCGACCCGGGGCTGGAGCGTGACAGCACCGGGCCGACCTGCGAGAGTGCGGTCGTGGCGACGGGTACGGGGGCGTGGTGGACGGGCTGACCGCCTACGCGTTCGTCGAGCTGTTCTTCTTCGTCGTGAAGGTGTGGGCGCTCGTCACGTGGCTCCGCCTGCCCTCGTGGGCCTGGACGGCGGCCGAGCGGTCGCGAGCGACCTGGCTGCTGCTGCTCGTCCTGTCGCTGCTGCTGCCCGTCATCGGCCTCGTGCTCGCCCTCTGGTTCCTGTTCTCCACCTCGGTGGCCGTCAAGCGCATGGCGAGGCTCGGCCGAGGCCCGGGCTTCCCGGGGGGACCATGACCGCACCCGACGCCCCGGACCCGCGAGCCGAGCCCGACGAGACCCGCGAGGCAGCCGAGACCGGCGAGGCAGCCGAGACCGGCGAGGCCTCCTCGCCCGACGAGGCGCCGGCAGCCCGTCGGCGCCACCGGGCGCCCAACCCGACCGGCCCCACCACCGGGCCCGGGCCCGGACCGCACCGCCTGCTGCGCCGGCTGGACGCCCCGCCGGTGCCCGGTGGGCTGGTGGTCGGTGGCGTGTTCTGGCTCGCCTCGCTGCGGCCGAGCCTGTTGCCGCGCACCGCCATCACCCAGGGCACCATCAGCGCCCTGTCGTTCCTCATCGGGTACGGCCTCGGCGTCCTGGCCATCGTCGTGTACGAGCGGGTGATCGCCCACCGACTGGTGCCGAGGCTGCAGGACCGGCCCCCGACGACCTGGCACCAGTGGCGGTGGCGGGTGCTCGCCGCTGCCGCCGTGGTGGTCGTCCCGGTCGGGCTGTGGGCCTGGCACGTCACCCAGGACGACCAGCAGCTGCTCGTCGGCGGCCAGCCGACGGGTCTGCTGGCCGTCGTGCCGATGCTCGGGGTCACCCTCGCCGTCACGGCGGTGCTCGGCCTACTGTCCCGGTTGATCGGCGGCGGGGTCGTCGCCCTCGACCGGTGGCTCACCGGTCGCATGCCGCGGTGGGTCGCCTTCACCGCTACGGCGGTGATCGTGTCGGTGCTGACGGTCGTGCTGTCCCGCGACGTGGTCCTGCGCCGCATCCTCGACTCGGTCAACGACAGCTTCGCCGCCGGCAACCTCACCACCACCCCCGGGACGAAGCAGCCCACGGTCGGGACGTCGTCGGGCGGTCCCGGGTCGCTGGCCGCGTGGGACACCCTCGGGATGGAGGGCCGCAACTTCGCCGGGCAGGCCACCCCCACCGACACCATCGAGCGGTTCTGGGGCCCGGGGGTGCGGGTGCAGGCGCCCATCCGGGCCTACGCCGGCCTGCGGTCGGCCCCGTCCGACCGCGAGCGCGCCGACCTCGTGGTGCGCGAGCTCGAGCGGACCGGAGCGTTCCAGCGGAAGGTCCTCGTCGTGGCCACCACCACCGGCACCGGCTGGGTCGACCCCGTCGGCGCCGAGGCGGTGGAGGTCATGCACAAGGGCGACACCGCCATCGCCGCCATGCAGTACTCCTACCTGCCCAGCTGGATCTCGTTCCTCGTCGACAAGGACAAGGCGTCCGCCTCGGGCACCGCGCTGCTGGAGGCAGTGCGGGCCCGCTGGGAGCAGGAGCCGGCGGCGACCCGGCCGACGCTGATCGTCTACGGGCTGAGCCTGGGCTCGTTCGGCTCGGAGTCCTCGGTGGCCGGCGACGACGTGACGGCCTCGCTCGACCGGGCCGAAGGCGCCGGCGACGGCGTGCTGTGGATGGGCCCGACCGACGCCAACCCGGTGCACCAGCAGGTGCTGGCCGCCCGCGACCCGGGCTCGCCGGCGTGGCGACCCGTCTACCAGGGGGGCCAGCGGGTGCGATTCCACGTGGTCGACGGCGACCTCGACCCCGAGGCCGCCGACTGGAGGGCCCCGCGGGTCCTGTGGGTCCAGCACGCCTCGGACCCGGTCGGCTGGTGGAACGTCCCGACCCTGTGGGCCCCGCCCGAGTGGGCCACCGAGCCGCGCGGCCCCGACGTCCCCGCGTCGTCGGGCTGGTTCCCCGTCGTGACGTGGATCCAGGAGGTCTTCGACCTCATGGCGGGCTTCAGCACCGCGCCGGGACACGGGCACAACTACGACGACGCCGTGGCCACCTCGTGGTGGGCCACCACCGCGCCGGCCGACTGGTCGGTGGCCCGCAACGCCCAGCTCCAGCAGCTCGTCGCCGGCTGAGCCGCGACCGCGGCCGCCGTCCTCCGGCGGCCGGTGGTGGCGAAGCGGACACCTGGGCGCCCTGGTCGGGAGATCGCGGGCGGCTGGCGTTCCTGACCCCCTCGCGGGGGCCGTACGATCGGCGCCGCGCCGGCGACCCGCCGGTCGAGGGGAAGCCAGGGGGATGCCATGGAGTTCAACGTCGCTGCGGTGCACGAGGCCGTCGCCGCCGCCAACCCCGAGCGCGACGCGATCGTGCACGGCGACCGCCGGATCACCTACGCGCAGCTCACCGAGCGCACGCGCCGGCTGGCCAACTACCTCCGCGGGCGCGGCCTCGACGTCGCGGCCGAGCGCAGCGACCTGGCCGGATGGGAGTCGGGTCAACCGCACCTCGGCCTGTACCTCTACAACTGCCCCGAGTACCTCGAGGGGATGATCGGCTCCTACAAGGCCCGGGTGGCGCCGTTCAACGTGAACTACCGCTACGTCGAGGAGGAGCTGCGGTACCTCCTGAACGACAGCCAGGCGCAGGCCCTCATCTACCACTCGGCCTTCGCGCCGGTCCTCGAGGCCGTCCGCGCCGATCTGCCCCAGCTGCAGGTGCTGCTCCAGGTGCCCGACGAGTCGGGCCACGACCTGCTGCCCGACGCCGTCTGGTACGAGGACGCCCTGGCGTCGGTCCACGCCGACCGGCCGGACGTCGAGTGGTCGCCCGACGACCTCTACATCCTCTACACCGGCGGCACCACCGGCATGCCCAAGGGCGTGCTGTGGCGCCAGGCCGACATCTTCCCCGCCGCGCTCGGAGGCCGCGACCTCTCGACCGGCGAGGAGTGGGCCGACCTCGACACCATCGTCGCCACCTCGCGCAACGGCGGCGTGAAGTTCCTCCCGGCCCCGCCCTTCATGCACGGCGCCGCCCACTGGATGGCCTTCAACGGGTTCACCGGCGGCCACACCATCGTGCTGCCCCGCAACACGCAGAGCCTCGACCCCGCCGACGTCTGGAGCACGGTGCAGGCCGAGCAGGCCAACATCGTCCTCATCGTCGGCGACGCCTTCGGCCGGCCTCTGCTCGACGAGCTCGACCGGGCCGACTACGACCTCTCGTCGCTGTTCATGGTGGTCAGCGGCGGCGCCGCCCTGACCGCGCCGGTCAAGGCCGCCTTCCTCGAGCGCAACCCGAACCTGGCGATCATGGACGGTCTCGGCTCGTCGGAGACCGGCCAGCAGGCCAGCCAGGTGATCGCCTCGGGGTCCGAGGCCACGACCGGCACCTTCAACCCCGGCCCCGGGATGTGCATCGTCAGCGAGGACCTCGCCCGACTGCTGCCACCGGGCTCGGACGAGCTGGGTTGGCTGGCCCAGCAGGGCCGGGTGCCCCTCGGCTACCTCGGCGACGAGGCCAAGACCACCCGCACGTTCCCGGTCATCGACGGCGTGCGCTACTCGGTGCCCGGCGACCGGGCCCGCTACACGGCCGAGGGCCTCCTCGAGCTGCACGGCCGCGACTCGGTCACCATCAACTCCGGCGGCGAGAAGATCTTCGCCGAGGAGGTCGAGCAGGCCCTGGCCCACCACCCCGCCGTCTACGACGTCGTCGTGGCCGGCCGGCCCAGCGAGCGCTGGGGCAACGAGGTCGTCGCCGTCGTGCAGCTGCGGGCCGACATGGAGGCGAGCATCGCCGACCTCCTCGAGGAGTGCGAGAAGCACGTCGCCCGCTACAAGCTGCCCAAGGACGTCGTCTTCGTCGATCGGGTCCAGCGCAGCCCCTCGGGCAAGGCCGACTACCGCTGGGCCCGCGAGCAGGTGGGCGGCTGACGGCCGGCCGGCCGCGTCGGAGGACCCACCGACGAGCTGCCCGACGAGCAGCCGCCCCGACCCCGGCCGCCGAGCCGGCGGCCGACGGCTACGGTTTCGCCGACCGAGCCCCCCGACGAGGAGCCACCGTGGCCGACGAGACCCCCACCGAGCCCACCGACGAGACCGCCGACGAGGGCACCGTCCTCGACGAGGAGGTCGAGGTCGACACCATCGACCTCGACGGCGACGGCATCCCCGACGGGGTGACCGTCCGGACCAGCCGGACGCTCGACCTCGACGGCGACGGCATCCCCGACATCGTGGAGACGGTCGAGTCCACCGCCATCGACGTCGACGGTGACGGCGAGCCCGACATCGTCACCACGACCGAGACCGACTACGTCGACTGGGACGGCGACGGCGTCGTCGATGCCGTGACCATCACGACCACCACCGAGATCGACCTCGACGGCGACGGGGTCCCCGACATCGTCGACGTCGAGGAGACCGTCGCGGTCGACACCGACGGCGACGGCGTGGTCGACACGATCGAGACGATCGAGACCACCGGCGTCGACACCGACGGCGACGGCGAGCTCGACGAGATCGAGGTCACCGACGTCACCGCGGATGCCGACGGCACCACGGTGACCGACGTGGTGTACGAGGCCGACGCCGAGGACTGACCCGCCGACCACCTCGACGCCGTCGCCCCGCGGCGGACGGCGTCGAGGTGGTGGCCGGTCCGCAGACCGTCAGCCGCTGCCGGCGTCGCCCCCGGCCAGGGTCGCCTTGGCCGACTGGCCGGCCCGGTCGATGACCTGGCGCGCTCGGACCACCTGGCTCGACGGGGCGAGCAGCTCGAGGCCGAGCTCGTAGAGGCCGATGACGACCAGCACGCCGATCAGCGATCCCCAGGTGGCCGACACCAGGGCGAGCCAGCCGATCCCGACCGCCAGGCCGGCGTAGCGGAGGCCCGTGGCGTGGGCGGTGATCCACAGCACGGCCCGGGCCGTCGTCCCGTCCTCGGGCGACGGCAGGGCACGCTCGTCGCCCTTGGTGGCGTGGTCGATCCGGCCGACGACGATGCCGACCTGACGGCGGATGAGGCGTGCCAGCTTGCTGTCGCCGGCGAGGAACGCGCCGACCGCCAGCACGACGCCGACGATGATCACCCAGTTGGTGATGGCCCGGAGCTCGCCGAGCAGGTTGCCGAACAAGATGAGGGCGCCGTTCTTCGCGGCGGTGCCCTTGATGATGCCGAGGATCTGGTTCGTCACCGCCTGGAACAGGGCGTTGGTGAGGATCATCGACACGATCAGCGCGATGCCGAGGGCC
The DNA here is from genome assembly GCA_046331175.1 of Acidimicrobiales bacterium. GTDB lineage: Bacteria > Actinomycetota > Acidimicrobiia > Acidimicrobiales > Acidimicrobilacustridaceae > JAWKIW01. The sequence goes on along the minus strand of JAXLRI010000005.1, from coordinate 457,030 downwards.
AGCGCCGTGCGCAACCGGTGCACCGACACGGCGATCATCACGATCATCAGCAGCACGGTCACGATGGGCAGGACGATGACCAGCCGGTCGAAGATCGTGACCCCCTTCTGGACCATCTCCAGCTGGTCGGACTGGAACACGGTGAACCGGCCGAAGTCCTGGGGCAGCTGGATGCCGAGCGAGCTCTCGATCTTCTGGCGGGCCTCGCCCGGCGCCACGTCGACGTTGACCACCGGGATGGTGAAGCCCTGCCCGAAGATGTCGGGAGCGGCGCTCTGCAGCTTGTTCAAGATGTTGCCGATGAGCGGGGTCAGGTCGATCACCACCTGTCCCCCGTCGTCGAGCTGCACGTAGGTGGTCTCGCCGCGCAGGAACGCGACCAGCTTCTCGTGCACGACGCGGTTCACCTTCGACCAGTACTCCTGGAAGGTGTCGCTCTGCAGCACCTCCTTGGTGACGCGATCGACGAGCTGGCCCAACCCGGCGCTCAGCGGCACCGCGAGGAACTTCTGGTTGTCGGGCAGCGCGTTGCGGAGGCGGGACTGCAGCTGCAGGCCGTTGACGATCTGGTCGGTGAGGCGCGTGGCGAGGGCGTCGGTGACCTCGGGGTCGGCGATGACGGCATCGACGTTGGCGACCCACACGTCGGTGTTGAACAGGGCCCGGTGGCTCCAGATGGCCACGGTGCTGGCCAGGATGGCGAGCACCACGACGACCATCAGCAGGCGCACCGACCAGCGCCGCAGGCCGCTGGCGCGGGTGGCGGTGGCCCCGCCCTCGGCGGTGGCGCCCGCGTCGGGCGCCGCGTCCGAGCTGCCGTCGGTGGCCCCGCCCTCGGTCGCCGGTGTCGCTGCTTCGTCGCCCATCGGGCCCTCCGTTGCTGGTCCTTCGCCGGCTGCCCGACCCCAGACGTGCCTGCCGTCCTGCGCCCGAGGTCGGGCCGGAACCGGGCCAGTATCGTCGCCGTCGGCAGCCGATCGGGGCATCACCCCGTGCGGGCGAGCCCGCCACCCGCGCCGGTCGCGGCCATCCCCGATCCACGGAGAGCCCGGTCGTAGGCTCGTCCGCTGTATGTCCCGGGCCGGCCCGTCCCCTCGTGTGCACCAGCGGCTGCGCCCCACGCAGCTGCTCATGGTGGCCATCGCGGTGGTGACGCTGGCCAGCGCCACGTTCGTCGCGCTGCCCAAGGGCCCGGCGGAGACCGCGGGCGCCGGGGTGACCGTGCCCGACGGCGGCGGGGCCGACCCGACCAGCGGCGACGGCTCCGCCACGGTCGCCGACGACTCGACCACGCCGGCGTGGCGGCGCCCCGGCTGGATCGCCGCCGAGAACGCCAAGCCCGGCACCCAGGGCTGGCAGCTCGCCGACGACAGGGCGATGTGGGACAAGGTGCGCGGCTTCGCCTCGGCCACCAGCGTCGACGCCGGCCAGCCCGTCACCCTGTTCGTGTCCAGCGCCACCCCCTGGTCGGTCCGGGCGTTCCGCATGGGGTACTACGGCGGCATCGGCGCCCGGGAGGTGTGGCGCTCCGACCCCCAGCCGGGTGTCGTCCAGGCCCCCGCCACCGTCGACAAGGCCACCGGCATGCGCGAGGCACCGTGGTCGCCGTCGCTCACCACCCCCACCGAGTCCTGGCCGCCTGGCATGTACCTGCTCAAGCTCGAGAGCGCCGACGGTGGCTCCACCTACGTGCCGCTCGTCGTCCGCGACGACGCCAGCCGCGCCGACCTGGTCATCCAGAGCTCGGTCACCACGTGGCAGGCGTACAACGACTGGGGCGGCGCCAACCAGTACTCGGGGCCCGGCGGCGGCGCCGGCCGCGGCAAGGTCGTCAGCTTCGACCGGCCCTACAACGGCAACGGCTCGGGTGAGTTCTTCGGGCGCGAGTTCGAGCTGGTGTGGTTCGCCGAGCAGCACGGCCTCGACGTCACCTACTGGACCGACATCGACCTCGACCAGCGCCCCCAGCTGCTGCTCCAGCACCGGGGCCTCGTCAGCGGCGGCCACGACGAGTACTACTCCCCCACCATGGCCGCCGCCCTCGCCTCGGCGCGCGACCAGGGCGTGAACCTCGCCTTCCTCGGGGCCAACGCCATCTACCGCAAGATCCGCCTCGAGCCGTCGCCACTCGGGCCGGCCCGTCGGCAGGCCAACTACCGGTCGGCGGCCGAGGATCCCGCCACCAAGGCCAACCCGGCCGACGCCACCGTCGAGTGGCGGTCGCCCCCCATCAACCGACCCGAGAGCACCATCGTCGGCAACTTCTACGAGTGCAACCCGGTCAAGGCCGACCTCGCCATCACCGAGCCCGACGCGTGGGTGTTCGCCGGCACCGGCGTCAAGAAGGGCGACCGGTGGCCCGAGGCCGTGGGCAACGAGTACGACCGGGTCACCCCCGGCGTGCCCACGCCCCCCTCCATCCAGATCCTCAGCGAGTCGCCGGTCACCTGCAAGGGCCGCAAGAGCGTCGCCCACATGACCTGGTACACGACACCGAGCGGGGCCGGGGTGTTCTCGGCCGGCACGTTCTGGCTGATCCCGCCGCTCGACGACGCCTGCCCGGCCCTGCCCGCCGGCGGCCCCGCGTGCCAGATCCAGAAGATGGTGCTGAACGTGCTCGAGGCGATCGGCGCCGGGCCGGCCGGCCGCACGCACCCGTCGGCCAACAACACCGACGCCTACAAGATCAAGATCACGCCGATGGCGTGGCCGAGCGTGGGCACCACCCCCACCACCGTGGCCCCCGGCTCCGCCCCCGCCGGCCTCGACGACGACGACTGAGACGACCGGGCGACGGCCCGGGCGACGGCCCGGGCGACGACCCGGCCGGGCACCGGGACGGCGCTACAGCGGCAGGTTGCCGGTGGCCGCCTTGGTCGAGCCGGTGTCGCGGTAGGCGGCGATGGTGCGCTCGGCGATGCGCATCATGTGGATCTCGTCGGCCCCGTCGGCGAAGCGGGCCCAGCGGGCCTGCTGGAGCATGGCGGCCAGGGGCGTGTCGGTGGAGTAGCCGAGGGCGCCGTGGACCTGGATGGCGCGGTCGATGATGCGCCACAGCGAGTTGGCCACGAAGTGCTTGGCCATCGACACCTCGCCGCGGAAGTCGACCCCGGCGTCGATGAGGTACGCCGCGTGCAGGACCATGAGCTTGCACTGGTACAGCTCGATGGCGGAGTCGGCGATGAGCCACTGGATGCCCTGCTTCTCGGCCAGCAGCGACCCGTGGCTGTACCGCTCGAGGGACCGGTCGACCATCATGTCGAGGGCCACCTCGGCCTGGCCGATCCAGCGCATGCAGTGCGCGAGGCGGGCCGGGCCCAGCCGGGCCTGGCCGAGCAGGTGGCCCTGGCCGCGACCGCCGAGCATCTTGTCGCCGTGCACCCGCAGGTCCTCGATGAGGATCTCGCAGTGGTTGTGGCTGCCCGACATGGTGGCGACGTCGCGCACGATGTTCCACCCGGGCAGGTCGGTGTCGACGATGAACGCCGAGTTGGCCGCTTGGGGCACCTCGGGATCCTCCTCGGTGCGGGCGATGAGGATGGCGAACCGGGCACCGCGCGCCCCGGAGATGAACCACTTGTGGCCGTTGATCACCCACTCGTCGCCGTCCTGGTAGGCGTGGGTGCGGATCAGCGTGGGATCGGAGCCGGCGACCTCGGGCTCGGTCATGGCGAAGCACGAGCGAACCCGGCCCTCGCACAGCGGCTTCAGGTAGTCCTGCTTCTGCTGGTCGGTGGCCCAGTGCAGGAGCGTGTGCATGTTGCCCTCGTCGGGCGCCTGGGCGTTGAGGGCGAACGGCCCCATGCGGGTCTTGCCCGCCTCGGCCGACACCGCCGCCATGGCCACGTGGCCGAGGCCCATGCCGCCCCACTCCGCCGGCATGTGCGGCAGCCAGAGCCCCGCATCCTTGGCCGCACCGCGCATGTCGATGATCGCCCGCACCCACTCGTCGCGGCCCCACGACTCGTCGTCGGCGCGCTGCTCGACCGGGCGCACGACCGTCGCCATGAACTCGGCGACGCGGTGGCGGATCTCGTCGATCTCGGGCGGGAACGTGAAGTCGATGGCCATGGCCGCAGTCTGGCAGAACACTTGACCGAGCGGTCAAGAGCGGTCTGGGTGGGCCCCGGCACCTGGCCCCCGACGGTCGATCACCCCGTCCCCCCGGTCGTCCGCCGATCGTCCCCGGTCGCCCCCCTCGCCCCGTCCCCCGGTCCGTCTCGACCTGCTGCCCGCCAGACGAACAGGCGTTCGCTAGGCTGGGTGGCGTGCCGTCCTCCCCCGCCGACGCGCCCACCGGCCTGGCCCACGCCCCCGGGCTGTTCGACACCGCTCCCGCCCACGTCGACACCGCCTTCGCCACCCGTCGCCGCCGCGAGCTGGGCGCCGGCGCGTGGGTCGACGTGGTCCCCGGCTGGCTCACCGGCGGCGCCGACCTGGTCGACGCCCTCCTCGCCGGGGCCGGCTGGCGGAGCCGCCGCGTCCAGATGTACGACCGCTGGGTCGACGAGCCCCGGCTCAGCTGCTGGGGGCGGCCCGTGCTCGACGCCGTGGCGGGTCTGGCCCCGGTGCTCGATGCCATGGCCGACGCCCTGACGGCGTCCTACGGGGCGCCGCTGCGGTCGGTGGGCGCCAACCTCTACCGGGACGGGCGCGACAGCGTCGCCTGGCACGGCGACCGCATCCTGCGCGAGCAGCCGACCGCGCTGGTCGCGGTGCTCACCCTGGGGGCAACCCGGCCGTTCGCCCTGCGCCCCAAGGGCGGCGGACCGTCGGTGCGCCTCCGCCCCGGCCACGGCGACCTGCTCGTGATGGGCGGCACCTGCCAGCGCACCTGGGACCACGCCGTGCCCAAGGCCGCCGGCGTGGCCGGCCCCCGCATCAGCCTGTCGTTCCGCCAGCGCGGGCTCGACCCCGACGCGACCGCTCCCCCGGCCGGGGAGCCGACGGACCGAGGCAGCCGGTGACCAGCGCGGCCTGAACAGCCGGTGACCAGCGCGGCCCGAACCGCCGGTGTCCGCCTACCAGGGGGCCGAGGGCCCAGGACGATCCGGGTGCCGGGGGCCACGATCGGCCGGGGGCGCCACCCAACCGGGACCGGCGGCGGGCTCCTCGGGGGCCACCGGACCGGGTGCGGCCGGCCAGGGCCCAGCGGTGCCGGCCGGTCCCGGAGGTCGGGCCCACGGCGTCGCCTCGGGGACGCCGGGCGTCGCCGGCGGCCAGCCCGGGGCGGCCTGGGTCCCGGCGGGGCCGGGGACGTCGGGCCGGGGCACGGCCGAGGTGACGAGGTGCGCCGCCTGCAGCGACTCGGCCCGGAACCCGGCGTAGTCGAGCAGCTGGACGACGACCCGGCCGGTCCGCATGCCCGGCTCGGGGCCCAGCGCCAGCAGCTCGCGCACCAGCGCATCGGTGAGGCCCAGGCGGGCGACCGCCATCACGCCGAGCAGCTGGGACGGCCCCGGCTGCTCGTTGGCGAGGGACCAGGTGAGCACGGCGAGACCCTGGTCGCGGTGGCCGGCGGCCATGGCCACGGCCGCCTGGAAGGCCTGGCTGGGGCCGGCGGGGGCCGGCGTGCCGGGCAGAGGCGCAGCTGCGGGCGGCACCTGGACGGCCTGCTGGGCGCCGACCAGGTCGCCCTGCCACAACCGCGACCAGCCGAGCAGCTCGCGGGCCCAGGCCGCGGTGGCGGGCGACGGGCGGTGGGCCAGCACGTCGCGGGCGTGGCGCTCGGCGAGGTGGGGCTGCTGGGCGACCAGGGCCCGGTGGGCCTCGGCCAGGTCCTCGTCGAGGCCCGCCTTCTGGTCGCGGGTGAGGGCGGCGACGTTCATCCCGGCGAACATCACGCCGAGGAAGCCCACGAACATCATGCCGGGGGTGAACAAGCCCCACAGGGCCACCACCCCGGCCAGCACGATGGAGATGACCGCCGCCGGTCGCCGTCCCCGGCCGTGGGTGAACACGTCGAGGACCGATGCGCAGACGTTGCCGCCGTCGAGGGGAAGGATCGGCAGGAGGTTGAGCACGGCCCAGCCCACGTTGATGAAGATCACCTGCTGGAGCACGAGGTCGGCGTCGACCGACAGCGACGCGTCGGTGCGTGAGACCCACAGCGCCGGCAGCCCGAACAGGATGAGGGTCGACAGCGGACCGGCCAGGCTCACCACGATGCTGCGGGCCGGGGTGAGCCGGCCCGAACCGGACGTGAGCCCGCCCATGCCGTAGAGCACGACGCTCGGCTGGATGCCGAACGACTTGAACGCGAGGGCGTGGCCCATCTCGTGCACCAGCACCGAGACGGTGGCGATGACGATCCACGTGACGATGAACGGCGGTGGGAAGCTGAGGCCGAACACGCCGATGATCACGAAGAACACCGGCTCGATGCGCACGGGGACGCCGAAGAGGTGGAAGTGGGGCTTCTTGCCCATGGCGGATCAGGGTACCGGGCCCGACCCCTCGGCCCGGGGCCGGCCGCCGATCCGCCGAGATCCGCCGAGGTGCGCCGAGGTGCGCCGAGGTGCGGTGGCCCTGACCGTGCCACGGTCGTCGTCGGCGGGCGATCGCGGCCGCGATCCCCGACGCCCTGGGGCATGCTGGGTCGATGGACGGCGCCCTGCCCCAGGACCTCGGCGACGGGCTGGTGCTGCGGCGGGCGAGCCCCGACGACGTCGAGGACGTCGTGGCGGTGGAGGTCGCCGCCTTCGGCGCCTCCGACGAGCCCGGGGTCCGGGCCGCGCTGACCGGTCCCGGCGCGTCGGTGGCCGACTGGACGGTGGTCACCGATGCCGACGGCACCGTGGTGGCCGCCTCGGCCCTCCTCGACCACGTGCTCGAGGTGGACGGCGCGCCCGTCCCGGTCTCCCAGATCGAGTACGTCGCCACCGACCCTCGCCACCAGCGCCGGGGCCTCGTCCGCCGCCAGGTCGACGAGCACCACGCCGAGGCCGACCGCCGCGGCGCCCTGGCCACCCTCATCGGCGGCATCCCGTACTTCTACCGGCGGTTCGGGTACGGCTACGGCCTCGACTTCCCCCGGCTCGTGCTGCCCGACCCCGAGCGGCTCCGCCCTGATCCGGCGGTGACGGTGCGGCTCGCCCACGAGGCCGACGTGGACGTGCTGGTCGAGCTCGACCGCACCCTGCGCCTGCGCCACGGCGTGCTCGCCCGCCGCACCGCCGCCACCTGGCGCAACCACCTCTCCGCCTGCACCGACGCCGAGTGGGAGCGGATCGTCGTCGCCGAGCGGGCCGGCGCACCCGTCGGCCTGGCCGGCCTGTCGATCATCGGCGACGAGCACCGCCTCGAGCTGGACCCGTCGCTGGCGGCCGACGACGGCGTCTCCGACGCCCTCGTCGCCTGGATGCTCGCCGACGCCGACGCCCGGCGGCTGCTGCCGGTCGCCTACGTCCCGGCCGGCACCGCCCACGGTGCCCGGTTGGCGGCCATCGGCGGTGAGGTCCCCTACGGCCTCGGCCTCTACGTCCGCGTGCCCGACCCGGTCCGGCTCCTCGACGCCCTCCGACCGGTGCTGAGCGAGCGCCTCGCCGCCTCCCGCTACGGCGCGCGCGACGACACCGTCCACCTCTCGCTGTACGCCACCGGCGTCGAGCTGGTCCTGTCCGGCGGCGCCGTCACCGAGGTGCTGCCGGCCCCCGGCGTCGAGGACCCCTTCGACGAGGTGGGCGTCGGCATCGCCCCCGACTGGTTCGGCGCCCTGGTCTTCGGCCGGTGGGGGGCCCAGGGGCTGGCCGACCGGATCGACGACGTCACGCTCGGCCGCCGGGCGGGGCTCATGGAGGCGCTGTTCCCCCGCCTCGACGCCGACGTCGTCGGCGTGCTCTGACCACGCCCGACGCACCGCCCGATGCGTCGGCTGGGGAGCCGCCCGGTCCGACCCGTAGGCTCGCCGGCGATGGCCCCGCCTCCTGCGTCCCACGTCGACATCGACGCCGACCACCTGCCCGAGGGCGACGAGAAGGTGGCGGCGGTGCGGTCGATGTTCGATGCCATCGCCCCCCGCTACGACCTGGTCAACCGGGTGATGACGTTCCGGATGGACGTCGGCTGGCGGAAGCGCACGGTCCGCGACCTGCGCCTGGGGCCGGGCTCGACGGTGGCCGACCTCGCCTGTGGCACCGGCGACTTCTGCCGTGAGCTGAGCGCCTCGGGGCTGCGCCCCATCGGCGTCGACCTGTCGCTCGGCATGCTCGTCAACGCCCGCACGTCGGCGCCGCTGCTGCAGGCCGACGCCCTGCGCCTGCCGTTCCCCGACGGCGCCGTCGACGGGGTCACGTGCGGCTTCGCCCTGCGCAACCTCGTCGACCTGGTGCCCTTCTTCGCCGAGCTGGCCCGAGTGGTGCGCCCCGGCGGCCGCATCGCCCTGCTCGAGGTGGCCGAGCCCGCCAACCCGGTCCTGCGGTGGGGCCACGGCGTCTACTTCGGCAAGGTGGTCCCCCGCATCGGTGGCCTGCTGTCCGACCCCGCCGCCTACCGCTACCTCCCGAAGTCGGTGGCCTACCTGCCCGAGCCCTCGGTGATGCTCGACCAGCTGACCGCCGCCGGCTTCTGCACCGTGCGGCGCGACCTGCTGTCCACCGGCATCTCCCAGCTGATCACCGCCACCCGGGAGAAGGCCGAGTGGACCGGCCCGGGCCACTGACGATGCCCGCCGCTCCCCCGCTGCGGGTGGCCCGACCATGACCCCCTCGCTGGTCGCCCGCACCCGCCGGCTCGACGTCGACGCCGACCTGCTGGCGGTGGCCGGTGACGATGGCGTGCTGTTCGAGCGCGACCGCGTCGGCCTCGCGGGTCGCGGCGTCGCCGTCGACGTCGCCGTCGACCGCTCCTCGCCCGCCGCCGCGGCGGCGAGCACCCACGCCGTGCTCGACGGCATCGAGGTCGACGACGAGGTCGGGCTCCCCGGCTGCGGCCCGGTGGCGATGGGGGCGCTGCCCTTCCGGCCCGGTGCGCCGGGCCGGCTGGTCGTGCCCGAGGTGGTGGTGGGCCGAGCCGCCGACGGCACCCGTTGGCTCACCACGATCACCGCCGGCGGCGCCGAGCCCCACCTTCCGCCCTTCGGTCCGGTCGACGAGGCCGTGGTCGCCGCCGACGCCACCGTCACCGCCACCAGGCCCGCCGACGAGTGGTGCACGGCGCTGGCGGCGGCACGCGACGGGTTGCGAGCCGGCGTCGCCCGCAAGGTGGTGCTGGCCCGCGAGGTGGTCGTGACCACGTCGACGCCGGTGCCGCCGTCGGTGCTCCTCGCCCGCCTCCGTCGCACCTATCCCGGCTGCATGCTCTTCGCGGCCTCCGGCTTCGTCGGTGCCACCCCCGAGCTGCTCGTGGCCCGCACCGGCGACATCGTGCGGTCCCACCCCATGGCCGGCACCGCCCCGCGCAGCGCCGACCCGTCCACCGACGCCCGCCTGGCCGCGGCCCTGCTGTCGTCGGCCAAGGACCGCGAGGAGCACCGCATCACCATCGACATGGTCCACGACACGCTGCTGCCGTGGTGCTCGTACCTCGACGAGGAGGCCCAGCCGTCGATCGTGCCGCTGGCCAACGTGCAGCACCTCGCCACCCTGGTCGAGGGCCGGTTGTCGTCGCCGGCGCCGTCGGTGGTCGAGCTGATGGCGGCGCTGCACCCCACGCCGGCGGTGTGCGGGTCGCCGCGCGACGTCGCCCTCGACCTGATCGACCGACACGAGGCCCTCGACCGCGGCCGCTACGCCGGGCCGGTCGGCTGGGTCGACCACCGTGGCAACGGCACGTGGGCGGTGGGCATCCGCAGCGCCGAGCTCGAGGGGTCGCGCATCCGCCTGTTCGCCGGCGTGGGCGTGGTGGCCGACTCCGACCCCACCGCCGAGCTGGCCGAGACCCAGGCCAAGCTCCAGGCCATGCTCGGCGCCGTCGTGCGCCCCTGAGCCGCGACGAGCCGCTGCTGCGGACGAGCCGACGGTCAGTCGCCGGCCAGGCCGGCCCGGCCGAGGGCGTCGGCCACCGCCGCGTGCAGCTCGTCGTGGACGGCCACGTTGGCCCGGCGATCGGTGGGCACGACGAGCACGTGCACGCCGCCCTGCTCGGCGGCGAGGGCCACCGCCGGCCCGACGTCGTCGCGGCGGTCGAGCGTGCGGGCGACGATCCCGTGGGCGCCGGCGAGACCGACCAGGTCGACGGCGTGGGGCGTGCCGAACAGCTGCTCGAAGCGGTCGCGCGCGAGCAGCGACGCCGGGGGCAGGAACTCGAAGATCCCGCCGCCGTCGTTGTCGACGACCACGACGACGAGGTCGACGCCGCGGGCCCCGAGGCCGAGCAGCGCGTTGGTGTCGTGGAGGAAGGCGACGTCGCCGATCAGCACGGCGGTGGCCGTGCGGTCGCCTCGGGCCGCCAGCGCCATGCCGACGCCGGTGGACACCACACCGTCGATCCCGTTGGCGCCGCGGTTGGCCACGACCCGAACGTCGCCGCGCGGCACCCCGTACCACTCGAGCTCGCGGACCGGCATCGACGAGCTGGCCACCAGCGTGGATCCGGCCGGCAGGCTGGCGAGCACGTCGCGGGCGGTGGCCGGCTCGGTGGACTCGTGGTGACCGGCGAGGACCTCGCGGATGGCGGCGGCGGCCTCGGCGTCGGCCCGGACCCAGCGATCCAACCAACCCTCGGCCTCGAAGGCGCGGCCCACCTCACCGAGCAGGGCCCGACACAGGGCGCCCGGCGGGGCGGCCACCACGCTGGCCAGGCTGCGATCGGGGTCGAACAGCCGGCCGTGGGCGTCGACGCCGACCTGCCACACGTCGGGGCCGAGCCGCGCCAGCCACTGGCCGAGCACCTTCGACGCCGGCAGGGCGCCGAAGCGCAGGACGGCGTCGGGCTGGGCCCACGCCGCGAAGCTCGGCACCCGCAGCAGCGCGTCGGCGTGCGCCACGATGGCGGGGCGGTTGGCGCGCGCCCCGCTGCGGGGGTCGGCCAGCACCGGCCAGCCGGCCACGCCGGCCAGCGCGTGCACGGCCTCGGGGTCGTCGATCCCCTCACCGGCGATGACGACCACCTTGCGCCCCCGCAGCGCGCCGGCCATGGCGTCCACCGTGGCGGCATCGAGGGCGCCGTCGTCCCCCACGTGCTGGAACCAGGGACCGCCGGCACCACGGGCGGCCGGCAGCGCGCCAGGCCGGCCGACGAGCGGGTCGCGGAAGGCGAGGTTCAGCTGGACCGGACCCGGCGGCGAGCCGGTGGCCTCGGCCAGGACCTGGGCGGCCAGCGGTCGCCACGAGGCCGAGGCGGCCGGGTCGGGAACGCCGGGGTCGGCGAAGTGGCGCACGGCCGAGCCGTAGAGGTGGACCTGGTCGATGGTCTGCGGGGCGCCGACGTCGTGCAGCTCGGGCGGCCGGTCAGCGGTGAGCACCAGCATCGGGACGCCGGCCTGGTGGGCCTCGACCACGGCGGGGTGCAGCTCGGCCGCCGCGGTCCCGCTGGTGACGAGGACGGGCGCGGGGAGGCCGGTGGCGAGGCCGAGGCCGAGGGCGACGAAGGCGGCCGCCCGCTCGTCGTGGTGGACGTGCAGGGCGAGGCGGCCCTCGGCGGCGGCGTCGGCCAGGGCCAGCGCCATCGGCGTCGAGCGGCTGCCGGGGCACACCACGGCGTGCGCGATGCCGGCCCGGCACCACTCGTCGACGAGGGTGGCGCAGAACGTGGCGGCGGCGGTGACCTCGCCCCCGGCGGGGTCGCTCACGACCCGGGCGCCTCGTGCCGGGGCGGGATCCGGTGCTCGCTCACGACCCGGGCGCCTCGTGCAGGGGCAGGGTCCGGTGCTCGAACCAGGTGGGCTCGATGATCAGGGCGACCCGTCCGTCACCACCGCGGAAGGGGAACGGCACGCCGGTGTAGGCGATCGAGATCGGGTCCATGAGGGCCAGGTCGTCGTCGTTGCGGTGCTCGACGACCGTGCCGCGGACCATGAGCGTGTCGTAGGGGTCGTCGCGACCGACGACCGAGATGGCCACCTGCGGGTGGCGCTCGGTGTTGCGGGCCTTCACCGTGTGCCGGCCGGTGCACACCACGACGCGGTCGTCCTCGAGGCCCACCCACACGGCGTGGCTGCGGGGCGTGCCGTCGGCGGCGACGGTGGCCAGGTGGGCGAAGTTCGGCGCCCCCAGCAGGGCGCGGGCGGCCTCGGACAGCTCGACGGGCATGGTGGGCAGCGTAGTGGCGGCCGTGGAGCGACCCGCGAGCCGACGGCCCCGCCGCCCCGTCCGGCGCTCGCCACCGGTCGAGCCCCCACCACCGACCACGTGGCAGCGACGCGAGAGGCGCGGTCGAGCCCCCACCACCGACCACGTGGCGGCGACGCGAGAAGCGCGGTCGAGCCCCCACCACCGACCACGTGGCAGCGACGCGAGAAGCACGGTCGAGCCCCCACCACCGACCACGTGGCAGCGACGCGAGCAGCACGGTCGAGCCCCCACCACCGACCACGTGGCAGCGACGCGAGCAGCACGGTCGAGCCCCCACCACCGACCACGTGGCGGCGACGCGAGAAGCACGGTCGGGCACGCCGTGCCTCGCCGATCACGGCCCCTCGGCTCGACGGACAGGTCGATCTCGGTGACGGAGCCGCCAGCGGCGGGCCCACCCCACGCGCTCCGGCTCGGGCACGAGCGGTGCGCCTGCCGGCCGGCTGAGCGCGAGGCGACGAGCGGCGGCCTGCTCGACGACCCGCCGGTAGTCGTCGCTCCAGGACGGCGGCAGGCGTCCGTCGGGGTCCCACCACCCGTACCGGACGCCGTGGAGGAACAGGTCCTGGTCGAGCGACGCCCGCCGGATGCGCACGACGCGCGACTCGTGGCCCAACCGGGCGAGATCGGCCGGTGTGTAGTCGCGGCACACGTTCGGGTCCCACCGCTCGACCGGCTCGTCTCGCCACGACCGCCCCACGACCCACCTCGGTTCCTCGTGCCGTCGTCGTCTCGTCCACGGTCCGCCCCCGGCCGTCTCCACCACGTCACCCCCCGCCGTGACACCCCCCTCTCGGTCCCTCCTGCCGCGGCGCCGGGTCGACGACCGCACACGGTCCGGCCGCCGGACCACCGCCCACCGGCCGACGCGGCACCCCTGTGCGATGCGGAACCAGACGCCCTGCCACCCCACCGTCCGGACCCGCCCACGCCTGGTCCCGCGTCCGGCCGTCGCACCCGCCGGTAGGTTGCGGGCATGGCCGCGCTGTCCACCCGCACCTCGGGTCCGACCGGGGTGCCGCGGCTCGTGCTGGTGCACGGGTTCACGCAGTCGGCCCGGTGCTGGTCGCCGATCGACGACGCCCTGGCCGCCGACCACGAGGTCGTCGGGGTCGACGCCCCCGGCCACGGCGGCTCGTCGGCCGTGTCAGCGTCGTTCGACGAGGCCGTCGACCTCCTCGCCGCCGCCGGTGGACGTGGCACCTACCTCGGCTACTCGATGGGCGGACGGCTGGCGCTGGCGGCCGCCATCGCCCACCCGGAGGTGGTCGAGCGCCTCGTGCTGATCGGCGCCAGCCCCGGTCTGGCCGACCCCGACGAGCGGGCCACCCGGATCGCGGCCGACGAGGCGCTGGCCGACCACGTCGAGGCCGTCGGCGTCGACGCCTTCCTCGACGAGTGGCTCGCGCTGCCGCTGTTCGCCGGCCTCCACCCGGCGGCCGCCCACCTCGACGAGCGCCGCCGCAACACCGCCGCCGGCCTGGCCGACAGCCTGCGCCGGTGCGGCACGGGGGCCCAGCCCCCGCAGTGGGACCGCCTCGGCGAGCTGGGTGCGCGCGGCCTGCCCGTGCTGCTCGTCGTCGGCGAGCACGACGCCAAGTTCCGCGCCATCGCCGAGGCGATGGCCGATGGCATCGGCCCGACCGCCGCCGTGGCCGTCGTGCCCGGCGCCGGCCACACCGCCCACCTCGAGCAGCCCGCCGCCTTCCTCGCCGCCGTCCGCCCCTTCCTGTCCCCCTGACCACCCTGCCCCCCACGGTCGCCCACCACATCAATGTCGTCAGCCATCGCTGCGGTGGCGTACCGCCTGAACGTCGACGGCGGCCAGCACATCAATGTCGTGAGCCACCGCTGCGGTGGCCCACCGCCTGAACGTCGTCAGGGGGTGGGGGTGGAGATGAAGAGGCCGACGGCGAGGAGGAGGCCGTAGACCAGCTGCACGCGACCGGTGGCGGCCAGCACCGGGATGAGGGCCGGGCCCCGATCGCCGCGCAGGACGTGCAGGATCGGCTTCTGGGCCAGGAGGATGGCGATGAGCGCGGCGGCGCCGAGCGGGCGCTGGCCGTAGCCGGCGATGAGCGGCACCAGCACGAACGGCAGGAACATCAGCACGGTGTAGAGGAAGCGGGTCCGCCGCTCGCCGATGCGCACGGCGAGGGTCTTCTTGCCCGAGACGGTGTCGCTCGGGATGTCGCGCAGGTTGTTCACCACGAGCAGCGCGGTGGCGAAGCAACCCACCGCCACCGCGGCCAGCACGGTCATGACGGGGTACCGCTGCACGGCGATGGCCCACGCCTGGGCCGCCGTCTCGGTGCCCGTGTCGGCGATCTGCTGGATGTGGAAGTCCCCGAAGGCGAAGGTGCCCGTCTGCACGAAGGCCGACCCGACCGTGGCGACCAGACCGAAGAACACGAACACGAACAGCTCGCCGAAGCCGTAGTAGCCGTAGGGGTGGCGGCCGCCCGTGTAGAACCAGCCGGCGGCGAAGCAGACCAGGCCGACCAGGATCAGCCACCAGCCCACGGCGGCGGCCAGGGCCAGGCCGGCCAGGCCGGCCACGCCGAACGAGATGAACGCCGCCGCCTTGACGTGCGACGGAGGCGCCAGGCCCCACCCCACCAGGCGCACCGGGCCGACCCGCTGGCCGGGGTCGTCGGTGCCCCGCTTGCCGTCGCTGTAGTCGTTGGCGAAGTTGGTCCCGATCTGGATGGCGAGGGCCACGACGGCGGCGGCCACGAACCGCCAGACGCTCAGCCCCTTCAGGGCGCCGGTCAACGCGGGGAAGTAGATGGCACCGGTGTTGGGTGTGTACAAGTACCACCCGGCGTCACCCACGAACTGGGGCATGCCGGCGGCGCAGGCGGTGCCGACGAGCACGGGCACGATGGCGGCCGGCAGCGTGCGGGGCCGGGCCCCCGCCATCCAGATGCGCCAGCCCGAGGGCAGCGGCCGCGGCGGCGGCGCGGAGGCGGGGGCGTCGTCGCCGTCGGTCACCCGGCGAGTCTGCCCCGGCCGGCAAGGACCCGGCGAGTCTGCCGACGCGGCACACGCACCGCCGGCAGGGCCCTGGCGTGGCGTGGCCGTCCCGCTAGCCTCCACCGGCGATGCCCGAGCTCGTCGCCCTGCCGGCCGGCGGCGGCATGGCCTTCGTCGACGCCCTGCGGGCGGTGTGGGACGACGGCGACGCCGTCCTGCCGGTCGACCCCCGCTTCCCCGCGCCCACCGTGGCCCGCCTGTTCGAGGCCCTGCGTCCCACAGTCGTCGTCGACGAGCACGGCCAGCGCACCCGCCGGGCCGACGGCGAGCCGGTCGAGCCTGGCGATGCCCTCGTGATCCCCACCAGTGGCTCCACCGGCGTCCCCAAGGGCGTGATCCACACCCACGCCTCGGTGGCGGCGTCAGCCCGGGCCACCAACGGCGGCGTCGGCACCGACCCCGCCACCGACCGCTGGCTCTGCTCGCTGCCCCTGTCCCACGTGGCCGGCCTCTCGGTGGTCACCCGCGCCCTGGCTGCGGGCACCCCGCTCGAGGTGCTCGACGGGTTCGACGCCGACGCCGTCGAGGCCGCCGCCCTCGCCGGCGCCACCCTCACCACCCTCGTACCCACCGCCCTGGCCCGCATCGACCCGTCGCTGTTCCGGCGCATCGTCGTCGGCGGCACCTTCCCGCCCGAGGAGCTGCCGGCCAACTGCCTGGTCAGCTACGGCATGACCGAGACCGGCAGCGCCATCGCCTACGACGGCGTGCCCCTCGAGGGCGTCGAGGTGCGCATCGTCGACGGCGAGATCCACCTGCGGGGCGGCATGCTCCTGCGGGCCTACCGAGACGGGCGCGACCCCAAGGACCCCGACGGCTGGCTGGCCACCGACGACGCCGGCGAGCTGGTCGACGGGCGGCTGGTGGTGCACGGCCGGCGAGGCGACCTCATCATCACCGGCGGTGAGAACGTGTGGCCGATCGAGGTGGAGCGGGTCCTCGACCTGCACCCGGCCGTCGCCGAGGTCGCCGTCGTCGGCCGGCCCGACCCCGAGTGGGGCCGGACGGTCACCGCGGTGGTGGTCCCCGCCGACCCGGCCGATCCCCCCACCCTCGACGCCCTGCGCGGCCTGGCCAAGGACCACCTGCCGGCCTACGCCGCCCCGCGCGCCATCGAGGTGGTCGACGCCCTGCCCCGCACGCCCCTCGGCAAGGTCGCCCGCCGCGAGCTCGAGCCGCGCTGAGCACCACGGGAACGCCCGGACCGGGCCGAAGGCCCCGCGACGGTGGTCCGTTCGGACTACCGTCGTCCAGGAATGGTCCGTGCGGCCCATATCGAATCACCTGCCGACCTATAGGGCAGGGGCGGGCGAGCACGGATACTTGCGGTGTCAACGTCCAAAGGAGCAGATCCGCACCCCACGCGGGGCGGTGACGCGCGATCCATCAGGGGGCCACTGATGCCAGTCAGCTATGAGTTCGTGAGTGCGTGGCTCCAAGCCCGCCTCACCAAGAGCGAGCGTGGAGCGTCGCTCGTCGAGTACGCACTGCTGGTGGCGCTCATCGCCGTCGTGTGCATCCTCGCCGTGACGTTCCTCGGCAAGAACTCGTCGAACAAGTTCTCGAGCGTGGGCTCGGCGATCAGGTAGTCCTCGCCACCACCACGATTCGTGTGAGGGCGGGCCTTCGGGCCCGCCCTCCTCGCGTCCGGCTGCGGCCGACCGGTTTCCGGTCAGCCGCCTGCCCGCAACAACATCCCGCCGTCGACCACGAGCGTGGTTCCGGTGATCCAGCTGGCGGCGTCGCTGCACAGGAAGACCGCCGCCTCGGCGATGTCGACCGGCTCGCCCAGGCGCTTCAGCGGCACGTGGGCGGCCATGGCGTCCTCGTTGGGCTCCCACAGGGCGCGGGCCATGTCGGTCTTGACCAGGCCGGGGGCCACCGCGTTGACCCGCACGCCCGGCGCCAGCTCGGCGGCGAGCGTCTTGGTGAGGTGCACCAGCGCCGCCTTGGTGCCGTTGTAGATGCCGATCGAGGGCTCGACCGACATGGCCCCGATGGACGACACGTTCAGGATGACGCCGCCCTCGGCCTCCATGGCGTGCTCCCACGCCAGCCGCGACCACACCAGCGGGCCACGCCAGTTGACCTGGACGGTCTTGTCGAACTGGCTGTCGCTGATCCCGAGCGTCGGGCCCATGTACGGGTTGGTGGCGGCGTTGTTCACGAGGATGTCGAGGCGGCCGAAGCGCTCGACGGTGGCCTGCACGCACGCCGCGGCCTGCTCGGGGTCGCCGGCGTTGGCCGGGAAGGCCTCGGCCCGGCCGGCGATGGCGGCCGCCGCGTCGGCGCACTGGTCTCCCTTGCGCGACGAGAGCATCACCGTTGCGCCCGAGCCGGCCAGCGCCTCGGCGATGGCGAAGCCGATGCCGCGCGAGGCACCGGTGACGAGGGCGACCTTGCCGTCGAGTCGGATGTCCATGGCCGGCGAGGCTATCGCCCGGCCGCGACCCGGAGGGCCGGCGGATCCGCCCCGGGTGACGTCCGGGTGGCCTGGGTCGGCCCGGCGACGGCGTCGTCGCCGAGCGGCCCCGAACGGATCCGCGAACGGATCCGGCCAGCCCGCGTAAGCGCGGGGCGGGCCGTGGGTCAGGACGGGTGACGGGAGCCACAGGGCCCCCGCCCCGACCATCAGGAGACCCCGTGGACCACTCCCCCGTTGCGATCACCCCCGCCGAGATCCCCGCCCCGTCGCGCCGGCATCGCCGCCTCGGACGGGTCGCCGCGTCGCTGGCACTCGCCGGCGCCGCCCTGGGCGCGGCCGCCGGCCCCGCCTCGGCGGCCGCGTCGACCGGCCCGTCCACCACCCCGACCGTCAGCGGCACCTCGACCACCGCCGCCGGCGCCGCCAGCTCCACCACGAAGTCCAACCTCGCCGGCTGGTACGCCGGCTGCACCTCGTTCGACGTGTACGTCGACGTCGCCCTGACCCAGCCCGGCGCCGTGTACGTCGAGGTCGGCGGGGGCAACCCGCTCCCGAACCCGGCGGCCGGCTACACCGGGGCCTACGCCGGCTTCCGGTTCGACCTGGGCACCGACACCCAGCCCGCCAAGCTGCACGCCTTCCACTTCCACTCCCAGGACTACGGCTTCTACCCCTGGA
This sequence comes from Acidimicrobiales bacterium, assembly GCA_046331175.1. GTDB lineage: Bacteria > Actinomycetota > Acidimicrobiia > Acidimicrobiales > Acidimicrobilacustridaceae > JAWKIW01. The sequence continues at coordinate 438,661 of JAXLRI010000005.1, read as the reverse complement.
TCTACGTGCAGATCCACTACCAGAACGCCGACGGCTCCTGGGGCGTGCTCGGCAACATCAAGCGGGTCTGCTAGCCCCGCCCCGATCCAACGCCTCGATCCAACGCCTCGATCCGACGCCTCGATCCGACGCCCCGATGGCGATGCGCACCGGTGAGGTGGCTGCCCACTCAGGGCAGCCACCTCGTGGCGCGCCTGGGTAGGTTGACCCGGTGACGAACCGACTCGCCGACGAGACCAGCCCGTACCTGCGCCAGCACGCCGACAACCCCGTCGACTGGTTCCCGTGGGGCGACGAGGCCTTCGCCCGGGCCCGCGACGAGGACAAGCCGATCCTGCTGTCGGTCGGCTACTCGGCCTGCCACTGGTGCCACGTGATGGCCCACGAGTCCTTCGAGGACGACGAGACGGCGGCGCTGATGAACGAGCTCTTCGTCAACGTCAAGGTCGACCGCGAGGAGCGCCCCGACGTCGACGCCATCTACATGGACGCGGTGCAGGCGATGACCGGTCACGGCGGCTGGCCCATGACGGTGTTCCTCGCTCCCGACGGCCGCCCGTTCTACGGCGGCACGTACTTCCCGAAGCAGGCCCGGGGCGGGATGATCAGCTTCACCGACCTGTGCCACCGCATCCACGAGGTGTGGACCACCCGTCGCGACGACCTCGAGGCCCAGGCCGACGAGCTCACCGAGGCCATCGGCCAGGCCGGCACCCTCGAGCCCGGGGCCGACCTGCCCGGCACCGACACCCTCACCAACGCCCTGCACCAGGCCCGCCGGGCCTTCGAGCCCGAGTGGGGCGGGTTCGGCCACGCCCCCAAGTTCCCCCAGGCCATGACCCTCGACCTGCTGCTGCGGGCCCACCACCTCGACGGCTCGGCCGACACCCTGGCCATGGTCACCACCACCCTCGACGCCATGGCCTCGGGCGGCATCTACGACCACCTCGGCGGCGGCTTCGCCCGCTACTCCACCGACGAGCGCTGGCTGGTGCCGCACTTCGAGAAGATGCTCTACGACCAGGCGCCGCTCACTCGCGTGTACCTGCACGCCTGGCAGGTCACCGGCAACCCCGTGTACCGGCAGGTGGTCGACGAGACGGTCGAGTACGTGCTGCGCGACCTGCGCCACCGCCGGGGTGGCTTCTTCTCCGCCGAGGACGCCGACTCGCTCGACGACCAGGGCCACAGCGTCGAGGGCTGGTTCTCCACCTGGACCCTCGACGAGGTGGTGGCGGCCGCCGGCGAGGACGCCCCCGCCGCGGTGGCCTGGTGGGGCATCACCCCCGAGGGCAACTTCGAGGGCCGATCGATCCTGCACCGGCCGGTGCGCGGCGACCTGCTGCGACCGCCCGAGGTCGAGCGGGCCCGCCAGCTGCTGTTCGACGCCCGCGAGGGCCGGCCCCGGCCCGGCCTCGACGACAAGGTGCTGACCGAGTGGAACGGGCTCATGCTGTCGGCGCTGGTCGAGGCGGCGGGGGCCACGGGGACCGCCGGCTGGCTGGCCGACGCCATCGAGACGGCCGAGTTCCTCTGCGCCCACCTGCGCCGGCCCGATGGCCGCTGGCTGCGCTCGTGGCAGGGCGACGGCGACGACGGCCGGGCCCAGCACCTCGCCTACGCCGCCGACCACGGGGCCCTGCTCGACGCCTTCACCCGCCTCGCCGAGGTCAGCGGCGAGGCCCGCTGGATCGACGAGGCCCGCGCCGTCGCCGACGCGCTGCTCGACCTGTTCTGGGACGACGAGCACGGCGGCGTGTTCACCACCGGCCGCGACGCCGAGGCGCTCGTCACCCGACCCAAGGACCTGCTCGACAACGCCACGCCGTCGGCGTCGTCGCTGGCCGCCGTCGGTCTGCTGCGCCTGGGCGCCCTGACCGGCGTCGCCCGCTACGAGGAGCGGGCCAAGGACATCCTGCGCCTGCTCGGCGGCCCGGCGGCCAAGCACCCCACCGCCCTCGGCCACCTGCTGGCGGCCGTCGACCTGTCGGTCACCGGCATCACCGAGGTGGCCGTCAGCGGCGAGCGCCCCGACCTCGTCGCCGCCGTGCTCCAGGCCTACCGGCCCGACGTGGTGCTGGCGTGGGGCGAGCCCTACGAATCACCCCTGTGGGAGGGCCGGACCGAGACGGGCGCCGACGGCCGCGCCTACGTGTGCCGGGGCTACGCCTGCCAGGCCCCCACCACCGACCCCGCCGCCCTCCTCGCCCAGCTCGCCGCCGGCTGAGCGCGGCCCCGCGCCGGCCGCGCCCGCGCCTCGATGACGACGAGTCCGGCCCCCGGACCCATCGTCATCACCCCCGACGGACACGCCGGCCGGTCCCGCGCCTCGATGACGACGAGTCCGGCCCCCGGACCGATCGTCATCAGGCCGGCGGTGATGCGGCCGGCGGTCCGGTGGCGACCGGCGGCTCGGTGCCGGCTGCCGGCCCATCGGTCGTCGACCGGGCGGCACGGCCGACGACCGCACCGGCGACGACCAGGCCGACGGCGACGAGCAGGAGCAGCCCGGAGGCGTGCCGGGCACCGGCGGCAGCGTCCCGGCAGGCCTGCTGGGCGATGCGACCGGACTCGGTCGGCATGTCTCGCTCGAGGTTCCACGCGGCGTAGATCGGCTTGTCGCAGTCGGCGAAGGTCCCGGCCCGCACTCGAGCCCCCGTGAGCGTGGTCACGTCCGGCAGGTCGCGGATGACCACCACCGTCGTCAGGGGCACCATCGACACCGGGACGACGAGCAGGCCGAGGGCCACCAGCGCCGACCCGAGCCGAGCCCGACCGTGGCGACGCCACGCCCGCACCAGCAGCGCGACCGCCCCCACCACGGCGCCGCCCGCCAGGGCGATGAGCAGCACCTGGGTCCAGATCTGCTCCTCCTCGACGTGGAAGAGGTAGCAGCCCTCGCACCCCAAGATCCCGCCCGTCGCCGGCATGGATCACCAGCCGCCGCGGTGGACGACGTCGTCGAGGGGGCGGCGGGGGCGGCCGGCGGAGCGGCCGGGGCCGTCCTCCCCGCCGTCGGGGTGGCCGACGGCGATCGTCGCCACCAGCCGTCGGCCGGCGGGCACGCCCAGCGCCTCCCGCACGGCCGCCTCGTGGCCGAACGGACCGAACAGGCACGCCCCCAGCCCGGCGGCGACCACGGCCAGCAGCAGGTTCTCCACGGCGGCGCCGGCGTCGACGAACCAGTACGGCACCGGCCACGCCTCGGCTCCCGCCCCCAGCCCGGTCGCCGCCTTGTCGTCCTCGGCGTAGCGGGCGACGTAGGCGTCGGGATCGGTCACGGCCACCACCAGCACCGGCGCCCGCAGCAGGCCGGGCCAGCGGAACGACGCCCGCCGGTCGGCCGGCAGGGTGACGTCCCAGTAGCGAGCCGTCTCGGGCCCCACCAGCACGACGAGGTCGAGCCCCTGGCTGTGGCCCGCCGACGGCGCTCGCCGGGCGGCGTCGAGCAGGCCGTCGACCACGGCGTCGTCGACCGGGCGCGCCGAGAAGGACCGGACCATGTGCCGGCGCCGCAGCGCCTCGTCCAGCTCCACGTCCCGATGGCTCCCCGCCGCCGCGCCGCAGCGGGACCGGCTCAGCCCAGCTTGGCGAGGTGCTCGGCCATCGCCCAGCCGAAGGCGATGAGCGAATCGCCGCGCTTGGCGTCGACCGGCTTGAAGAAGGCGACCACGTCGGGGTCGAAGCCCTCGGGCTTGAGGCTCTCGTGGTCGAGCGCCAGCGGGAACACCCCGTCGCCCTTGGCCACGAAGGTGCGGTCGTCGTAGCTGCCGTTCTCGATGCCGAAGCGCTTGGCCAGGCGCCGGCCCCAGGCCCGCTCCTCGCCGGTGGCCTTGTGGTCGGGCCGCGGGACGATGTCCTCGAGGTTCTTGAACGCCTCGTAGCCGCCGGCGTCGACGAAGCGGGTGCCGACGAGGACGTCCTCGTCGGGGAAGGCCAGGACCGCCCGGCGGTACTGGTCGGTCATCATCGCCTTGAGCACCTGGTCGCGCTTGGAGGTGCGGCGCACCGAGGCGCAGCCGATGAGCACGGCGGGGGTGCCACCGATGCGCTCGAGCGTGCAGAACGAGAAGCCGCGCAGCAGGTTGCCCTCGCGCGCCATGGTGACGAGCACCCAGGCCTCGGCCTGCTTGGACAGGACGCCGACCTCGAAGCTGGACCGCCCCTCGGCGCAGATGTCGGCCATCTCCGCGAGCTCGGCGTCGCTGAGTGCCGTGCAGTCCTTGGTCGTGACCTCGATCGCCATGTGCTCTCCGGCCCCCCTCAAGCAGACAACGGACCGCACCAGTCCAGTCGCTCGGAGCGATCGGCGCAACTCGGCTCGGGGCCGCCGACGCCGCGCGCGGCGCGCGATCGGCCCGCTGACCTGCCCGTTCTCGGTCGTTTCGCGCCCGACACCGGGGCGGTCGTCACGCCCCGCCGGGGTCGTGGTCGGCGCGACGAACCCCTGATCCGTCTCGTCAGCAGGCCGCCACCGCGCCCGCCAGGGCGGTGGCGTAGGCGATGTCTCCGGCGGCGGTGAAGTGCACGCCGTCGTCGGCGAACCAGTCGGGGTGGCCGATCGACAGGCCGTTCCAGTCCAGCGCTCGCACGTTGGCCCGCTGCACGTCGAGCACGAGGATGGCGAGGTTGTACGCCGCGGCCTGGTCGTTGAACGCCGGGGTGCCGCCGTGCTGGTTGACGTTCACGAGGATCACGCACGGCACGGCCGCCAGCGCGTCGACGGCACCGACCAGGTCGCTGCGGCTCTTGGCCATCGAGGCTCCGGCGTTGATGCCGGCCCCCACGGCCCGGTTGGCCTCCGTGGTGCCGTGGGCCAGCAGGACGGCCTTGGGTGACACGTTCGGCGCCTCGCCGATGAGGGCCCGGTGGTCCGACACCGACACCCCGATGCCCGACACCACCGATCGCTGCCACCCCACCGCGTCGAAGGCCGGGTCGATCTTGCCGTCGTAGTCGGCGGTGAACAGCAGCGAGTCGCCGAACAGCACCGACCTCGGGCCGCCGGACGGGCCTCGGAAGGCCGGCAGGCACGCCGTGGCCAGCGCCACCAGCGCCACCGCCGGCGCCGCGATGCGGACCAGGCGCGACGCGAGCCGGCCTCGGGCTCGGCGGACCTCGGAGCCGATGGGACGGGACAGGGCCATGCCGGCATCCTCGCGCGGCGGCCCGCCGCACGGGGGTGACCACGGCGGCCGCGGGGCGTGGGCGCCGGCGGCGAGCAGGTGGCTAGACGAGGACGGCGTCGGCGCCGAGCAGCACCCGCAGCTCGGCGACCAGGCCGGTGGAGGCGTTGACGCAGAACTGGGCCGGGAGCCGCAGCACCTGGCGGTCGCCGAGGTGCAGGAACACCTGCGACTCGCCGGGGTGCTCGGACAGGAGGTTCTTCAGGGCGGTGAGGACCTTCTCGGACGCGCGGGCGGGGTGCAGGTGGATGCGCAGCGGTGGCGCCCCGTCGGTGATGCCCTCGAACACCGTGACCTCGGTGGCCATCAGCTTGGGCTGGTCGTCACGTCGGTCGATGCGCCCCTTCACCAGCACCACGGCGTCGTCCTCGAGCACGTGGCCGTAGGCCTGCATGGTCTTCGGGAACACCATGACCTCCATCGACGACTGGAGGTCCTCGACGACGAACACGGCCATGAGGTCGCCCTTCTTGGTCCACTTGCGCTGCAGCGAGGTGACCAGGCCGCCGACGGTGCGGATGGCGCCGTCCTCGACCGTCTCGAGCTCGGTGATGGCGCAGTCGCTGCGACGGCGCAGGGCCGCCTCGGCCCCCATCAGCGGGTGGTCGGACACGTACAGGCCGAGCATCTCCTTCTCGAACGACAGCCGGGTGCGCTTGTCGAACTCGAGGTCGGGGATGTCGGTGCGCAGCTCGTCGACCGCGGCCGCGCCGGCGCCGCCACCGTCGTCGAGCACGGCGAACAGCTCGAACTGGCCCTCGGCCTCCTTGCGGCGCCGGGCCATGGTGCGGTCGATGATCTGCTCGTAGACGGCGAGCAGGCCCTGCCGGGGGTGGCCGAGCGAGTCGAAGCCACCGGCCTTGATCAGCGACTCCACCGTGCGCTTGTTCAGCACCGAGGTGTCGACGCGGTCGCAGAAGTCGTAGAAGTCGACGAACGGCCCACCCGCCTCGCGCTCGCGGATGATGAGCTCGACGAGGCCCTCGCCGACGTTGCGCACCGCCGACAGGCCGAACGGGATGGTGCCGGCCCCGGTCTCGGGGTCGATGCGGGCGGTGAAGTCGGACTCGGAGACGTTGACGTCGGGCACCAGCACCGGGATGCCCATCTGGCGGCACTCGTTGAGGTAGACCGCCGCCTTCTCCAGGCTGGTCTTGACCGAGGTGAGCAGGCAGGCCAGGTACTCGACCGGGTAGTTCGCCTTGAGGAAGGCGGTCTGGTAGGCGACGAGGCCGTAGCCGTAGGAGTGCGACTTGTTGAAGGCGTAGTCGGCGAAGTTCTCGATGATGTCGAACAGGTGGGTGCCGAGCGCCTCGCCGTAGCCGGTGGCGTTGCACCCCTCGACGAACTTGGCGCGTTCCTTCTCCATCAGCTCGCGCTTCTTCTTGCCGCAGGCCTTGCGGAGGTTGTCGGCCTCGGCGAGGGAGTAGCCGGCGAACTTCTGGGAGACCCGCATCACGGACTCCTGGAAGATCATCAGCCCGTAGGTGTCGGCCAGCAGCTCCTCGGCGTCGGGGTGGAAGTACTCGACGGGCTTCCGGCCGTTCTTGCGGTCGGCGTAGTCGTTGTGCATGTTCACGCCCATCGGACCCGGCCGGTACAGCGCGACCAGGGCGGCGATGTCCTCGAAGGACGTGGGGGCGAGCGAGCGGATGAGGGCGCGCATGGGGCCGCCCTCGAGCTGGAACACGCCGATGGAGTCGCCCGCCTGCAGCAGCTCGTAGGTGGGCGGGTCGTCGAGCGGGACGCGGTCGATGTCGATCTCGACGCCGCGGGTGGCCTTGATCATCTCGACGGTGTCGGCGATGACGTCGAGGTTGCGCAGGCCGAGGAAGTCCATCTTCAGCAGGCCGAGCGACTCGACGCCGCCCATCTCGTACTGGGTGACGACGGGGGCCAGCTCGGGGTCCTGGCCCGACTCGGGCTTGCGCTGGATGGGCAGGTACTCGGTGAGGGGCTCCTTGGTGATCACCACGGCGGCGGCGTGGATGCCGTCCTGGCGGCGCATCCCCTCGAGGCCCTTGGCCACGTCGATGACCCGCTTGGCGTCGGGGTCGGTCTCGTACATGGTCCGCAGGTCGGCGGCCATCTTGTAGCCGTCCTCGAACTTCTCGTGCTGCTCGAGGCACGCGTACAGCGGCGTGTCGCGCCCCATGACGAGCGGCGGCATCGCCTTGGCCACCTTGTCGCCCACGATGTACGGGTAGCCGAGGACCCGGGCGGCGTCGCGCACGGCGGCCCGGGCCTTGATGGTGGAGAAGGTGACGATCTGGGCGACGTGGTCACGCCCGTAGCGCTCGGCGGCGTAGCGGATCATCTCGTCGCGGTAGCGGGAGTCGAAGTCCATGTCGATGTCGGGCATCGACACCCGAGACGGGTTGAGGAAGCGCTCGAACAGCAGGTCGTACTCGATGGGGTCGAGGTCGGTGATGCGCAGCGTGTAGGCGACCGCGCAGCCGGCGGCCGAGCCGCGTCCGGGGCCGACGCGAATGTTGGCGTCACGGGCGTGGCGGATGAGGTCCCACACGATGAGGAAGTAGGAGCTGAACCCCATGTCGGCGATGACCTTCAGCTCGTACGCGAGCCGCTCGACGATGTGGTCGGGCACCGCCTCGCCCCACCGCTCGCGCGCCCCCTCGAACGTGAGGTGGTGGAGGTACTCGGTGTCGTCGGCGAAGCCCTCGGGCAGCGGGAAGTTGGGCAGCTGGGGCTTGCCGAACTCGATCTGCACGTCGGCCCGCTCGGCGATCCAGAGCGTGTTGTCGCACGCCTCGGGCACCTCGCGGAACAGGTACCGCATCTCGTCGGCGTTCTTGAAGTAGTGCTGGTCGCCGTGGAACTTGAAGCGGTCGGGGTCGCTCATGAGCGCACCCGTCTGCACGCACAGCAGGGCGTCGTGGGCCTCGTGGTCGTGCTGGTTCGTGTAGTGGCTGTCGTTGGTGGCGATGACCGGGAGGCCGAGGTCCTTGGCGATGCGCAGCAGCTCGGGGTTGGTCCGCTTCTGCTCGGGGATGCCGTGGTCCTGCAGCTCGACGAAGAGGTGGTCGGGCCCGAAGATGTCGCGCAGGCGGGCGGCCTTGTCCCGGCCGGCCTCGTAGCCCTCGTTCATCAGCGACTGCAGGACGTGCCCGCCCAGGCAGCCGGTGGTGACGATCAGGCCCTCCTTGTGGTCCTCGAGGATCTCCCAGTCGACCTTGGGCTTCATGTAGTAGCCCTCGAGGAACGCCCGGCTCGACAGCTGGATGAGGTTCTTGTAGCCCTCGTTCGACTCGGCCAGCGCGGTGAGGTGGTAGTACGCCTTGCGGCCCCCCTCGGCGTCGCCGCCGCCATCGTCCTGGCGCCCCCGGCGGGTGGGCCGCTCGGAGCGCTGCTCGTAGGCCATGTACAGCTCGGAGCCGATGATCGGCTTCACCTCGTGCTTCTGGCACGCCTGGTAGAAGTCGAGGACCCCGTACATGTTGCCGTGGTCGGTGATGCCGATGGCCGGCTGCCCGTCGGCGGCCGCCTTGGCCACCACGTCGCTCACCCGGGCCGCGCCGTCGAGCATCGAGAACTCGGTGTGCACGTGCAGGTGGGTGAACGAGTCGGCCACCGCCGGACCCTCCGAGTGCTCGGGCCCGGCTCCGCACCGGGCGATCCATGCGGTTGTCCACCGGCCGTCCACAAGCGCCATCCCCAGGCTGTGGACGAACTACACCGGTGTGATTCTCCGCCCTCGGCACCGTATCGGCGCGCCGCGAGCGACGCAAGGGCCGCGCCGCGGAGCCGGGCCGATCCTCAGCCGGCGACGGCCCGCCCGACCGGGAGCACCGCCGCCGGTGTCCCACCCACGTCGGACGACCCGCCGGACGGCACGCCCGCGACGCTCGTCGCCGGGTCGGCGGCCGCCGCCGGCCGGTCCCGGCGGTCGTCGGGCAGCGGGATGACGAGGGCGACCTCGCCGCCGTCGAGGCGGACCTCCACCAGCGGGGCCAGCGAGCGGGCCAGGTGCACCGGGGCCACGTTGGTGGCCAGCGCCGAGGCGGTGAAGCGGGTGACGCCCTGGGCCGCCGCCGCCTCGCCGAGGTGGCGCAGGAGGCGGCGGCCGATCCCCCGCCGCTGCCACGCGTCCTCCACCACCACCGCGGCCTCGGCGACGGTCGGGTCGTCGCGCCGGCCCTCGTACCGGGCCACCCCGACGACCTCGTCGCGCACGATCGCCACGAAGGCCTCGCGCCGGGCGTGGTCGACCTCGGCGAGGCGGCGCAGGGCCGACACCGGCGGGTCGACCACCGCGGTGAAGAACCGCTTGTGCACGGTGTCACGGGACAGCCGGCGCAGCAGCCGCCCGAGGCGCTCTGCGTCGTCGGGTCGGATGGGTCGGACGGTGACGGTGCGCAGGCGGTCGGCGGGCGACCACGTCGCCGCCGCCTCGGCGATGGCGGGGTCCGGTGCGAACGGTCCGGCGAGTGCCATGGGGGCACCTCCCTCTCGGTCGATCCCCGGGGTCGGGTGATCGCGTCACCGGGTCCAACCGGCCACGGGCGAGCGACGTTCCCCGGCTGGCCGTGCCGTCGGCCACGCCTCGTGAACGCCCGCACGAGCACCTCGACCGTCGCCCACCGCCAGCGAGCCGAGGCGGCGCGCGGGCGCGGTCAGCGCTCGACCGGCTCCGTGGTCAGCGATCGACCGGCTCCGCGCCGTCCGAGACCGCCCCCGCGGCGCCGGACGGACCGTCGTCGAGGGAAGCGTCGGCGCCGTCGACGGGCTCGTCGTCGGGCGGATCGGCGGCGCCGTCGTCGTCGACCGGCTCGGCCGCGCCGTCGACCGCCTCCTCGTCGGCCCGGACCTCGTGGTCGGCCTCGTCCTCGGTGGCCGGGCGGCGACCGGACCACCACCACCCGGCGACCCCGCCGACGACCGTGCCGGCCAGCGCACCGAGGAAGGCCCAGCGGTCGCGGTCGGGCCGCACCGCGAGCCGGTTGACCCGCGACTCGTAGGCCACCGACAGCACCACGAAGGTGACGACGATGGCCAGGATGTAGCCGATGACGGCCGAGAGGAGGGTCCAGCCCACCCGACGCAGCACGGCGAGCAACGTAGCGCCACCGGCGGCCGCCGACGACGACGGCAGACCGACGTCTGGCCACCGATCGCCCTGGCCGCCGATGGTCAGCACGCTCCCGGTGAAGCCCGGTCCACCGCCTTGGTGCCCTGGGAGCGGACCCCGGGCCGGCGCGGTCAGCGACTGGCGACGGTGATGCCGGCGATGATGAAGACCACCACGTAGACGAGGACCGAGAACCAGCCGGCGATCTGGGCGAAGCGCCCCCAACCCTTGCCACCCAGGGTGCCGCCCGATTCGTCGACCTCGCGAACCGTCCGGCCGCCATAGATGATGGCGAGGATCCCGCCGATGGGGCCACAGACGAAGATCGCGAGCAGCGCCCACACCAGAGCCATCGTCGAGCTCGGAGCCTTCGGTTGATCCATCGTTCCTCCCGATCCGCCGATTGGGAGCGAACCTAGCCGGAGCCCCTCGCGACCTCGCGGATCCGCGATCGAGTCGCGCTCCGAACCCTGCCCCGGACCACGTCGGTGGGGCACGGGTAGCGTTCGGCCATGGCCCTGCAGATCGCACGCCCCGAGCCCGCCATCGCCGTCCTCACGCTCGACCGGCCCGACCGGCGCAACGCCCTGTCGATCGCCCTGCGCGATGAGATCACCGAGGCGCTCACCGCCCTCGCCGTCGACGACGAGCTCAAGGTCGTGGTCGTCACCGGGGCCGGCGACGTCTTCTGCTCGGGCTTCGACCTGCGCGAGTTCGAGCGGGCCATGGACGACCCGAGCTTCGCCGACGAGCTGTGGGCATCGAGCGACCGCTACCACCACGCCGTGGCCTCGTTCCCGCTCGTCACCGTCGCCGCCTGCAACGGCCCGGCGGTGGCCGGCGGGTTCGACCTCGCGGTGCTGTGCGATCTGCGGATCGCCGCCACCACGACCACCTTCTCGCACCCCGAGTACACGTTCGGCGACGTCGTGTACCGGCCGCTGGCCGACCTGGTGGGCGGCGCCGTGGCCCGCGACCTGTGCCTGACCGGTCGGATCCTCGACGCCGACGAGGCCCTGGCCCGGGGCCTGGTTCGAGAGGTCGTGGCCCCCGAGGGGGTCCTCCCGGCCGCGCTCGAGCTGGCCGCCACCGTGGCCCGCGGCCCGAGGCAGCACCTGCGGCGGACCAAGGCCAAGGCCGTGGCCCGGGCCGGCATCGTCGGCACCGAGGGCACGCTCGACCTCTGAGGGCGCCCCGCCCGCTAGCCTCGTCGGACCGTGGCGGAGCGCACCACCGTGCGATGGCAGCCGACGAGCAGGCGACCTGGAGGATCCGTGCACGATCGACCCGACCCCGACCAGCCCGCGGGTCGCGACCCCGTCTCCCGCCGACGGGCCCTCGGGCTCGGCGCAGCCGCGGCCGCCGGCGCGTGGGTCGCGCCGCAGGTCCTGTCCACTGCGGCAGCCGCGGCCGCCACGCTGCCGCCGTCGTCGGGCACCATCCTCGGCGTGCTGCGGTGCGGCGCCGACCCCTACGGCAACCCCGCCACGGTCAGCGCCACGCCCGTCGGCGGCGGGACCCCCATCACCACCACCAGCGATCCCCAGACCGGCACGTACACGTTGGTGGTCCCCGCCGGCGACTACGACGTCTCGGCCGAGTTCGGCGCCAGCGGGCCCACCGACTACCTCGACAACCCCGTCACCGTGGCGTCCGGGGCCACCGTCCCCGGCATCGACATCGAGATGCCCTGCTGACCACCGGGTGCCGGACCACCGGGCGCCGGGCGTCCCGGCGCAGGTTCCGCCAGGCTGCCCGTGACGACGCCTCCGTCGGCGCGTGCCTCAGAGGTACGTGCCCGGGCGGTCGGTGCCGGGGGCGCCCTGGGGCAGCTGGCCCCGCATCTTCTCCAGCTGCTGGCGAGCGGCCATCTGCTGCGCGAACAGCGTGGCCTGGATGCCGTGGAACAGGCCCTCGAGCCAGCCGACCAGCTGGGCCTGGGCCACCCGGAGCTCGAGGTCGGTGGGCACCTTGTCGTCGGAGAACGGCAGCGTGAGCCGGGCCAGCTCCTCCTGGAGGTCGGGTGACAGCGCCGACCCCAGCTCGGAGACCGAGGTGTCGTAGATGGCCTTCAACCGCTCGCGCGACGGCTCGTCGAGCGGCGTCTCGCGCACCTCGTCGAGCAGCTGCTTGATCATCGAGCCGACCCGCATGACCTTGGCGGGCTCGGAGATCGTCTCGTGGTCGGGGGCGCTCTCGGCGTCGGCGTCGCCGCTGGCCTCCGGCGGGACCGGGATCAGCAGCTCACCGCGCTCAACGGTCGGGTCGTCGTCGGGCACGGCGCTGATCCTCCCCCATCGGGCGCATCGGTGCCACCTCGAGTGGCGGGAGCTCGCACCGTGGCGCCCGGCTGCCGGTCGGGTCAGTGCCCGCCCGGCGCGGCCAGCAGCGGGACCAGCATCTCGGCGCGCGTGAGGGACCCGTGGCGCCCCACCAGCTCGAAGGGGCCGCTGTCGTCGGGATCGACGTAGGAGACGTCGGCGCGAGCCAGCAGCGCCACGTCGCCGAGACGGGCCCGGGTGGCGTCGGTGACCACGGGACCGAACCACTGCTCGTCGAGCACCTGCTCGATGGGGGCCACCCAGCCGGTGTCGCCGTGGGAGGCCCGGGTGGCCTCGAGCAGCTCGACGGCTCGCCCCGGTCGGGCGTGCAACCATCGGAACCGCCCCTCGCCCGACTGCATCGACATGGCCGCCACCACGTCCGCGGCCAGGGGCACCAGCCGGTCGCCCACCTCGACCTGGCCGTGGTCGGCGGTGACGACGAGCGCGGCCCGCGGCGGGAGGGCGGCCAGGAGGTCGCCGACCAGGCGGTCGACGGACCGCAGCTCGGCGTCGTAGACCGGCCCGAACCCGTACTCGTGGGCGACCTTGTCGATGCCGTCGTAGTAGCCGTAGACGAACGGCTCGCCCTGACCGACCAGCCGGTCGATCTCGGCGACCAGCGTGGAGGGCATGCGGTAGCCGGTGAACCGGGTGCCGTCGAGGTGGGCGATGGTGAAGCCGCTGTTGCGGAACTCGGCCTTGGTCACCACGGCGGGCCGCTGGGACAGGAACGGCTCGGTCGCCTGCACCTTCTCGGGCGGGATGAGCGCACGGGCGTCACGGCCGTTGGCCTGCCAGCGCAAGACGTTCAGCACGTCGCCGTCGACGTGCATCCGGTAGCCGATGACCCCGTGCTGGCCCGGGGTCAGCCCGGTGGTGATCGAGGTGAGGGCGGTGGCCGTGGTCGACGGCGCCACCGTGGTGATCGACCCGCCGGCCATGCCGGCCAGCACGGGCGCGATGGCGAGGCGGTCCTGCAGCTGCAGCCACCCGAGGCCGTCGAGCACGAGCAGCACGATCTGGTCGGCCTCGGTGGCAGCGACGGGCATCCACCCGGGGGCGGCATCGGGCGGCTCGACGAGCGCGGCCATCACGTTGGTGATGCACCCGGCCTCGTAGTCCGGCAGCAGCGGCTGATCGTCCACCGTCTTCCCTTTCGCCCCGCCCGCCGACGCTAGCCCCCGCCGACCCCCGGCTCCACCTCGCGCCGGCGACGGTCCGATCGGCGTCGCACCCACCGTCGCACCCGCCGTCGCGCCCTCGGCGGCGGCGACGTCGCCACCGACCCGACCGGGTCGCCCCTACAGTGGTCGCCGTGAAGGTCTCGACCCGTGGCGACTACGCCAGCCGCGCCCTGCTCTCGCTCGCGCTCCACACCGACGTCGAGGGCCCCACGTCGGTGCGCGACATCGCCGAGCGCACCGGTCTCCCCCAGCCCTACCTCGAGCAGATCCTGCTGGCGCTCAAGGGCGCCGGGCTGGTCCGCTCCAAGCGGGGCGTCGGCGGCGGCTACGTGCTGGCCCGCTCGCCCGACGAGATCACCCTCACCGACATCCTGTCGGCGGTCGACGGCCCCATCGTCGTCGGCGACTTCGGCGAGCCGCACCAGAACGGCGCCTGCGACCACGAGGGCCAGTGCGTGCTGCTCGCCATCTGGGCCGACGTCAGCGAGCACATGCGCCGCTACCTGGGTGGCACCACCCTGGCCGACATCGTCGTGATGGCCCGCGGCGAGGCGCCCTGGCCCGGGGTGGGCTGAGCGGGCTGGCGGCCGGCGACCACGTCACGCCAGGCGGGCGAGGACGGCGGCGAGGTCGTCGGGCAGGGGCGAGGAGAACGACCGGCGCCCGCCGTCGTCGGGGTGGTCGAAGGCCAGCTCGGCGGCGTGGAGGAAGAAGCGGGGCACCGGGAACGACTCGCGGCCACCGCCGTAGGTGGCGTCGCCCACGACGGCGTGGCCGATCGACGACAGGTGCACGCGGATCTGGTGGGTGCGCCCCGTCTCGAGGCGGCACCGCAGCAGGGACACGTCGACCGGCTCGGCGTAGGTGGCGAGCACCTCGTAGCGCGTCCGGGCCTCCTTGCCGGCGGCGCTCACGGCCATCCGGGTCTTGTCGCGGCGGGAGCGGCCGATGCCGCCCTCGATGAGGCCGGCGGGCACCTCGAAGCGACCCCACACCAGGGCCCGGTAGCTCCGCTCGACCGAGCGGTCCTGCAGCTGGGCGACGAGGTCGGCGTGGGCGGCTTCGGTGCGGGCGACCACGAGCAGCCCCGAGGTGTCCTTGTCGAGGCGGTGGACGATGCCGGGCCGGTCGGGATCGCCCCCGACGCCCTCGATCTCGGGGTAGCGGGCCAGCAGGCCGTTCACCAGCGTGCCGCCGCGGTTGCCCGAGCCCGGGTGCACGACCAGGCCCGGTGGCTTGTCGACGACGATGACGGCGTCGTCGGCGTGGGCCACGGTGAAGGTGACGGACGGATCCGGCTCGGGCGCGGCCAGCTCGGCGGTGACGTCGCGGTCGACCACCACCTCGTCGCCCTCGGCCAGGCGGCGCGACCGCACGGTGACCGCCTCGCCGTCGACGTGCACGCGACCGTCGGCGATGAGGACGGCGGCCTCGCTGCGGCTGCAGCCGGTGATGAGCGTGACGACCCGGTCGATGCGCTCGCCGTCGAGCGCCGCGGGCACGACCTCGCGGTGCTCGGTCACCGGCGCGACCCGGTCACGAGGCGTCGGCGGCCGGGGCGCCGGGGTCGGACCCGAACACCGTGACCACGACGAGCAGGATGCCGCCGACCACGACGCCCATGTCGGCGACGTTGAACACCGGCCACCACTGGAGGTCGATGAAGTCGACCACCCGCCCCGACAGGAACCCGCCGTCGCCCCGGGCGACGCGATCGACGAGGTTGCCGAGCGCGCCCCCGATGATCAGGCCGATGGCGACCGCGCCCCACCGGCTCGTGAGGGTGCGGCCCTGCCACACGAGGTAGCCGATGATGACGAAGGCCAGGACGGCGATCACCGGACCCCACCGACCGCCCGAGAAGGTGCTGAAGGCCGCCCCGGGGTTGTAGGTGAGGTTCAGCCGCAGCGTCCACACGACGTCGACGGTGCGCGTGCTGAGGTTCTGCACCGCCCACCACTTGGTGAGCTGGTCGAGGCCGACGACGAGGGCGGCGACGACGGCGACGAGCAGCCAGTGCGACCGGCGTGACGCCGGGTCCGGGTCCGGAGCCGTCGCGGCCCCGTCGGGGGCCGAGGGGTCCGCGGCGGGCACGGCGACGTCCGGGCGCTCAGGGGCGCCCGAACCCTCCGACCTTGTACTCGACGCGCTCGCGCGCCCACGGGATCGCCTCGAGGCGCTCCTTGGGGATGGCCTGGCCCGACACCTCGCAGATGCCGTAGGTGCCGACGTCGATCTTGGCGAGCGCGTGGTCGATCTCCTCGATGGCGGCCCGGGCCTGGGCCGACAGGGCCAGGTCGCGCTCGCGCTCGACGGCGAGCGTGTCGCCCTCGCCGGACTCCTCGTCGAACTGGACGTCGCCCGGCTCGCGGAGGTTGGCCAGCTCGTCGGCCTCGGCCTGCAGGTGCTCGGCCTGGCGGGTGTAGGTGGCCCGCTCCTCGAGCAGGAGCTTGCGCTGGTCCTCGAGGAACTTGGCCCCGAAGGCCGGCTTCCGGGGGGCGGCCTTCTTCGCCGCCGCCTTCTTGGCCGGCGCCGCCGCCTTGGCCGGCGCCGACTTCTTGGCCGCCGGAGCCGCCTTCTTGGCCGGGGCCGCCTTCGCGGGCGCCTTCTTGGCCGGCGCCGCCTTCTTGGCCGGAGCCTTCTTCGCCGGGGCCGCCTTCTTGGCCGGCGCCGCCTTCTTGGCCGGAGCGGACTTCTTGGTCGACGCCTTCTTGGCCGCCGGGGCCGCCTTCTTCGCTGCGGCCTTCTTGGCTGATGCCATGCAGAGCTCCTCGTCCACGCCAAAAGGGTGACGGAGCGTATGCCCCCCTCCCGGCGAACGTCAACCAGGCCGCGCGTCGCCGTCGAGGGCGGCGGCCAGGCGGCGGACCACGTCGGATCGGGCGCCGGCGCGCACCACCAGCTCCTTGTGGCGCCCCGCCGGACCCCGGGCGATCGCCACCGCTGCGGATGGGACGCCGAGGGCCTCGGCCAGGACCTGCACCACCTCGGCGTTGGCGCGGCCGCGCTCGGGAGGGGCCGCGACCCGGAGGCGCAGCTCGTCGCCGTGCCGTCCGACCACCGCCGGGCGACGGGCCCCGGGCTGCACCAGGACGCGCACGACGAGGTCGGCGCCCGCGGCGCGCGCCACCGGCGCCACCGACGCCAGGTCCTCAGCGGCCAGGCCGGCCGTCTCCCCGGGACCGATGCCGCCGAGGGGGTCGGCGCGGTCGTGGTCGGGTCGGCGGGGCACGACCCCCAGGCTCGCGCGGGGCGCACCGGGCCGGATCGATGTCGGAGCCCCGAGGGGCACCGCGTAGGCTCTGCGCTCATGGCGTTCGGCCCGGTGGACAACGATCTGGACCTCGTCGCGCTGGAGGAGCGCGTGCTGGCCCGCTGGCGCGACGACGACGTCATCGACGCCGTGCGCCGCCTCCGCAAGGACGGCGAGCCGTGGATCTTCTACGAGGGGCCGCCCACCGCCAACGGCCGCCCCGGGTTGCACCACGTCTGGGCCCGCGTGTTCAAGGACCTCTACCCCCGCTTCCAGACCATGCGGGGCAAGCAGGTGCCCCGCAAGGGCGGTTGGGACTGCCACGGCCTGCCCGTCGAGCTCGAGGTCGAGAAGGAGCTCGGGCTGTCCACCAAGCACGACATCGAGGCCTACGGCATCGCCGAGTTCAACCGCCGGTGCCGCGAGTCGGTCACCCGCTACGTCGAGGACTGGACCCGCCTCACCGAGCGCAGCGGCGTGTGGATCGACACCGCCGACGCCTACTGGACCCTCACCAACGACTACGTCGAGTCGGTCTGGTGGCTCCTCGCCCAGATGTGGAGCAAGGGCCTGCTCTACGAGGGCCATCGCGTCGTCCCCTACTGCTCGCGCTGCGGCACCGCCCTGTCCAGCCACGAGCTGGGCCAGCCGGGCGCCTACCGAGACGTCGTCGACCCGTCGATCTACGTGCGCTTCCCGCTGGTCGACGACGACGCCGACCTCCTGGTGTGGACGACCACGCCGTGGACGCTGATCTCGAACGTCGCCGCCGCCGTGGGCCCCGACATCGAGTACGCGCGGGTCCCCGCCGAGGTGTTCGGCGCCACGGGCCGCGACCTCGTGGCCGCCGTCTCGCGGCTCCCGGAGGGCGCCGAGCACCGCATCGTCGAGCGCTGGTCGGGCGCCGAGCTGGCCGGCCGGCGCTACGAGCGTCCCTTCGCCTACCTCACCGTCGACGACGTCGAGCAGGCCGACCGCTCGTGGCGGGTCCTCACCGCCGACTTCGTGAGCACCGACGACGGCTCGGGCATCGTGCACCTCGCCCCCGCCTTCGGCGAGGACGACGCCCGGGCGTGCAAGGAGCACGGGCTGCCGGTGCTCAACCCGGTCAACGCCGAGGGTGGGTTCGACGACCGCGTGCCGCTGTGGCGGGGGCTGTTCGTCAAGGAGGCCGACCGCGGGATCATCGCCGACCTCGACGCCCGCGGGCTGCTCGTGCGCGAGCTCGCCTACGAGCACAGCTACCCCCACTGCTGGCGCTGCGGCACCCCGCTCATCTACTGGGCCAAGACCTCCTGGTTCGTGCGCACCTCCGAGCAGCGCGACCTGCTGCTGCGCGAGAACGAGCGCATCGGCTGGCACCCCGAGAACATCAAGCACGGGCGCTTCGGCAACTGGCTGGCGGGCAACATCGACTGGGCGCTCTCGAGGGATCGCTACTGGGGCACCCCGCTGCCCATCTGGCGCTGCACCGACTGCGGCCGCGACACCTGCATCGGATCGGTCGCCGACCTCGCCGAGCGCACCGGGCGCGACCTCGGCGACCTCGACCTGCACCGCCCCTACGTGGACGACGTCACCTTCGCCTGCACCGAGGACGGCTGCTCCGGCGAGGCCCACCGCCTCGAGCCCGTGCTCGACGCCTGGTTCGACTCGGGCTCGATGCCGTCGGCCCAGCAGCACTACCCGTTCGAGCACGCCGACGAGTTCCACGCGTCGTTCCCGGCCGACTTCATCTGCGAGGCCATCGACCAGACCCGCGGGTGGTTCTACTCCCTGCTCGCCGTCAACTCGCTGGTGTTCGACTCGACGCCGTACAAGAACGTGGTCTGCCTCGGGCTCGTCGTCGACGAGGACGGCCAGAAGATGTCGAAGTCCAAGGGCAACGTCATCGACCCGTGGGACATCTTCGGCGACCTCGGCGCCGACGCCCTGCGCTGGTACTTCCTGTCGTCGGGCCAGCCCTGGACGCCCCGGCGCGTCTACGTCGACGGGATCCGCGAGGCCACCCGGCAGACGCTGCTGACCCTGTGGAACTGCTACTCGTTCTTCGCCACCTACGCCGACCTCGACGGCTGGACCCCCGCCGACGCCCCGGCCGAGCCCGCCACCCACGTGCTCGACCGCTGGATCCTCGGCGAGCTCGACGACACGATCACCGCCGTCACCGCATCGCTCGAGGACTTCGACGCCTTCGGTGGGGCGGGGCGACTGGCCACCTTCGTCGACGACCTGTCCAACTGGTACGTCCGCCGGTCACGGCCGCGGTTCTGGAAGAGCAGCGACCCGGCCGCCCACGCCACGCTCCACGAGTGCCTCGTCACGGTGGCCGAGCTGCTGGCGCCGTTCTGCCCGTTCCTCGCCGACGAGCTCTACGCCACGCTCACCGGCGCCGGCTCGGTGCACCTGGCCGACTGGCCCACGCCCAAGGGCCGCACCGATCCGGTCCTGGCCGAACAGATGGCGGCGGCCCGCCGGCTGGTGGCCCTCGGCCGCTCGGCCCGCACCGAGGCCAAGGTGAAGACCCGCCAGCCGCTCCCCCGGGCCCTGCTGCTGCACCCCGGCGTCGAGCTGGCCGCCGACGTCGAGGCCGAGATCGTCGGCGAGCTCAACGTGAAGGCCCTCGAGGACATCGACACGCTCTCTGGGCTGATGTCGTGGACCGTGCTGCCCAGCTTCAAGGCCCTCGGCCCCCGCCTCGGCCCGAAGGTCAACGAGGTCAAGCAGGCGCTGGCCGCCGCCGACGGGACCGCCCTGCAGGCCCAGCTCGAGGCCGAGGGGTCCATCGAGGTGGCCGGCGAGCGGCTCGGGCCCGACGACGTCGAGCTGCGGGCGTCGCACCACGAGGCCTTCGCCCTGGCCGAGGACGACGGCTGGGCCGTGGCCCTCGACCTCGAGGTCGACGACGCCCTGCGGGCCGAGGGGTGGGCCCGCGAGCTGATCCGCTCGCTCAACGACCTCCGCAAGGAGGCCGGCTTCGCCATCGCCGACCGGATCACCGTCACCCTGCAGCCCGACGAGGCCCTCCGCCCCGCCATCGAAGCCCACGAGACCACCATCGCCGGCGAGGTGCTGGCCACGACGATCGCCTACGGCCCCGGCGACCACGAGCTGACCATCGACGGCTTGCCCGTCCGGGTCACCCTCGCCCCGGCCTGATCGTCGGCGCCGCCCGGCCGCTCCGACGGTTCGCCGGTGGTCGACGGGAGCGAGCCCCGGTCAGCGGACCCGGTGCTCGGTGAGCAGCGCCGCCAGGGCCACGAGCACCAGGGCAGTGCCGAGGGCCGCCGCCGCCAGCACCACCGCGGCGCCGACGTCGCCGCGGTCGGCGGAGCGCAGCAGCGCCGTGGTGGGGGGTGCCGCCACCACGACCACCGCGCCGGCCACCCCACCGAGCACCGCCGGCCCCGGGCGCCGCACCAGCGGTCGGTGCAGCAGCGACCCCAGCCCGACCCCGAGGGCGGCCCCCGCCCCGCACACCGCCAGGGCCACCGCTCCCTCCCCCGGGCTGGCCACCCGCGGCGAGCCGCCGACGGCGACGGCGAGCGCGGCCACGACGGCGGCGACGGCGGCCACCGCGGCCGCCGCGAGCGCCCGGTCGGCCACCAGCCGGCCCGCTGATCCCACCGCCGCCGTGCACAGCTCGCGGTGGCCGTCGTCGTCCACGTTGCCGGCACCGGCCGCCAGCCAGCACCCCACCAGCACCAGGGCCGGGAAGGTCCCGACCGCCGCGGCCGGCACCGGACCGGGCTGGGCCAGCACCACCGCCAGCCAGGCGACCTCGAGCAGCAGCGGGCCCACCCAGCGCAGCGTGCGCCCCAGGAGGCGCAGGGTCAGGCCAACCGCGTAGCGGTCGGCGGCCAACCGCCCGACCTCAGCCAACCGAACCACCCCCGTCCGGCTCGTTCGCCTCGTTCTGCCCGTCGGGATCGCTCGCCTCGCTCGTCTCGTTCGACCCGTCGAGATCGTTCGCCTCGTGCTGCCCGTCCGGATCGTTCGCCACGCTCGTCTCGTTCGACCCGTCGAGATCGTTCGCCTCGCTCGTCTCGTTCGACCCGTCGAGATCGTTCGCCTCGTGCTGCCCGTCGGGATCGTTCGCCTCGTACTGCCCGTCCGGATCGGCGATCTCGGCGAAGCCGAGGCGGCGGGCCTGGTCGCGCAGCGCCGGCAGGCTGACAGCCGGCCCCCGCCGGCGGACCTCGGCCTCGGCGGCGGCCGCCTCCGACCGCCGGTCGATCCGCCCGGCCCCCACGACCAGCAGCTCGGCCCCGGGCAGGGCGGGGTGCACCGCCTGGTCGGCGAGCACCACCGCGGCCCCGGCGGCGGCTGCGTCGCGCACCAGCTCCTCGAGGCCCGCCAGCCCGGCCGGGTCGAGGCCCTCCCGGGCCTCGTCCACCACCACGAGCAGGGTGTCGGCGGTGAACGCGTCGGCGAGGAGCACCTTGCGCAGGTTCCCGTAGGAGAGCGACCGGCACGGCGCGTCGAGCGAACCCGTGAACCCCAGCCGGGCCAGGACCGGCGCCACCGACCGCCGCCGAGGCCGGACCGCCCCGAGCCAGGCGGCGACCGGGATCGCCGGCGGTTCGACGGCCGCCGGCACGAAGGCCACCTGGCGCGGTCCCGTCCGACGGCCCGTCGTCGGGCGTCGCACCCCGGCGAGGAGGCGCAGCAGCGTGGTCTTGCCCGAGCCGTTGCGGCCTCGCAGCTCGAGCACCGTCCCTGCGGGGCAGGTGAGCCCGACGGCGTCGAGGACCGGATGATCGCCGAAGCGGACGGTGGCGTCGCGCAGCACCACGACCGACGGCACTGCGCCCCCGATCGGCGTCGGGTGCCGATCGCTCATCGACGCGGAGGGTGGTCGGGGCGCACGGCGACCGGCGGTGGACCCGACCCGCCCGGGCCTACTTCTTGCGGAAGAGGCCGCCCTTCTTCTCGTCGGAGACCTCGAGGTCGTCCTCGAAGAAGCGGCGCATGGCCTCGTCCTCGGTGCCCGGGCCGTCACCGATCGACACCGGCCGCGGCGCCTCGGTGGACGAAGCGGGGGCCACGGCTGAGATCGGCTGGGTGGGAGGACCACCGGCGTCGAGCTCGTCCCGGGTGACCACGGGGGCCGAGGCCGGCTCGACCGGAGCCGACGCCTCGGCAGGGCGCGCCTCGGCCTTCGGGGCGCTGGTCGGCTCGGTGGCAGCCGGGGCCGGCGGCGTGGCCTCGGGCGCGGCGGTGGGGGCCGGAGCCTCCTGCAGGTCGCCCACCTTGGCGGCCCGCTCGGCCGGGGGCTCGGCGGGCGCCACCGCGACCGGCGTGGGCTTGGGGGCCGGCGCCGGCTCGGCGGTGGGCTCGGCCGTGGGCTCGGGCGTGGGGTCGGCGTGGACGACGGGCCGGTCGTCGAGGCGGAGGTCGCCGTCGAGGAGGGCCGACAGCGACTCGATGCCCGAGCGCAGCCGCACCCGGTGCGCCTCGAGGTGGGTCTCGAGGGCGTCGATGTCGGTGAGCAGCTCGCCCTTGCGGGTCTGCAGGGCGTCGACCTCTTCGGCGATCGAGGCGGTGCGCTCCTGGCGCAGCTCGTCGGCCACCTTCTGGGCCTCGACGAGGATGCGCTCGGACCGGTTCTCGGCGTCGGCCACGATCTCGGCCGACTTGGAGCGGGCGTCGGCGACGATGTTCTTGGCCGACGCCTGGGCCTCCTCGACGGCCGAGTCGGCCGTGCGCTGGGCCAGCATCAGCATCTTCTTGAGGGCGTCGGTGCCGTCGTCGCCCCCGGCGGCCTCCGACGCCTTGCGCTCGGCCTCGTTGGCTCGGGCCTGGGCCTCGGCAGCCGCCTGGTCGGCGGTGGCCTTGGCTCGCATGGCCTCTGCCAGCTTGGCCTCGGCGGCCTCGGCCCGCTCGACCGCGTCCCGCAGCATGTCGTGGACCTGGGCCAGGCGCTGGTCGACGCCGCGCAGGTAGTTGTCGACCTCTTCGGGGTCGTAGCCCTTCTTGACCTCGGAGAACTCGACGTTGGTGACGATGAGCGGGGCATCCATGGACGGCGATGCTAGTGCGAGGGTGCCTCGGCGAGCCGAATGCTCGCGCCACCCCGGGGGCCCGCGCCGCGTCGACCGTCGCGCCCCGACCGGCGGCCCGGCGGCGACCGACGCCCGACCGGTGAGGGCCGTGGGGCGCTACGCGGGCAGGACGCGGGTGAGGATCGAGATGACCAGCACCAGCACGATCGGCGACAGGTCGAGCGCGACGCCGCCCATCTGCACGGGGGGCAGCACCCGCCGGAGGGGCGCCAGCACCGGCTCGGTCACCGCGAACAGCGCCCGGTAGATCCCCGCCACCGGGCTGTCACCGGAGATCGGGAACCAGGACAGCACGATGCGCACGAACAGCAGCAGCAGGTAGACCTGCAGCAGCCACCGGATGATGCCGAACACGCGAGGGGTCCTGGCCGGGGGTCAGGCGTCGACGAGGCCCCGCTCGAGGGCACGACGGCGCTCCTCGGGCGACACCTCCACGTTGGCGGGGGTCAGCAGGTAGACCTGGTTGGCCACCTTCTCCATGTGCCCGCCGAGCCCGTAGCAGAGGCCGCTCGAGAAGTCGATGACCCGGCGGGCCAGCTCGCGGTCGGCGTTCTGGAGGTTGACGATGACCGGCTGGTTCGTCTTGAACCGGTCGGCGATCTCCTGCGCGTTGTTGAAGTGCCCGGGGGTCACCACGTGGGGCTTGGCGTTGGCCGGCACCGGGCGCACGACGGGGCGGGGTTGCTTGGGCTCGGGTGGCGCCGGCGGGGCGCCACCGGCCTCGGGTGGCGGTGGGGCCGGGCGGCTGCGGGCCGGGGGCGGGGGCGCCGCCTTGGCCTTGGGGCGGGCGGCCTTCTTGGCCGGCGGTGGCGGAGCGGCAGCCGCCGGGGGCGGCGGTGCGGGGCGGGAACGGGGCGGAGCCGGGCGGTTGGCGGCCACCGGGGGCGGTGGCGCGGGCTTGGCGGGGGCCGGGCCGGCGTCGGCGGGCGGCGGGGCCGGGCGGCTGGCCGGCTTGGCCTTGGCCGGTGCGGCGGGACGGGCGGTGACCGAGGACGAGCCCGCCGGGCGGGTGGTGACCGCCGAGGACTCGCGGACGGGCGCCGGCTCGGCGGCCGGCCCGGCGCTGTCGTACTCCTCGTACTCGTCGTCGGGTCCGAGCCCCAGGTAGAGCATCGCCCGTCGCCATGTCGAAGCCATCGTTCCTCCTCGGCGGCCCTCTAGTCTCGCACGACCGGCACCCTCGGCGTCGAACCGGACCCGACCACGGTGCCCATGGTGGTGGGTGCAGCCGCCTGGATGACACCGCTCAGGGCACCCCTGGCCCGGCTCCGGGCGTCCCCGGCGACCGCCGGGCCGGACCCCGGGACGCTCACCGCGGCGGCCGCTCGCCGAACAGGTCCCGGCCGATCCGCACCATCGTCGAGCCGGCCTGCACCGCAACCTCGAGGTCGCCCGACATCCCGATGGACCGCTCGGGCAGGCCGAGGCGGTCGGCGGCGTCGACGAGCACCTCGAAGCCGGCCCGGGTGGCGTCGGCGTCACCGGCCCGGCCCACGCCCATCAGGCCCTCGACCACCAGGCCCTCGGCCTGGAGCTGGGCGACCAGGCCGTCGACGGCGGCGGGCTCGCAGCCGCCCTTCTGGGCCTCGCCGGTGAGGTTGAGCTGCACCAGCACGGTGGCCCCGGGAGCTCGACGAGCGATCTCGCGCCCGAGCTCGAGGCGGTCGACGCTGTCCCAGCGGTGCACGAGGGTCGCCAAGGTCCGCACCTTGTTGCGCTGCAGGCGCCCGATGAGGTGCCAGCGGGGCGCGACCGGGCCGCCGGCCAGCACCGGCGCCTTGGCCACCAGCTCCTGCGCGTAGCTCTCCCCGAGGTCGGCCAGCCCGGCGGCCAGCGCCGCCGCCGCCACCTCCGGGCCGAAGCCCTTGGTGACCGCCAGCAGCCGGACCCGCTCGGGATCGCCCCCGGCGTCGGCGATGCGCTGGCGCACGGCGTCGGCTCGGGCCGCCACGACGGCCGGGTCGATCCGGCCTGGCCCGGTGCCGGGTCCGGCGGCGACGTCGGGGGTCACCCCGGGACCTCGCGCCACACGACGGTGGCCTGGCGTGCCGCATCGCCGCGGGCGCGGTGGGACCACCACCGGTCGGCGTCGCACGCCGTGCAGCCGCCGTCGCCGTCGAGGCGCTCGACGCCGGCCCGCGTGGCGGCGACGACGACCGCCGCGGGCAGGTCGAGGGCGGGCCGCCCGGCCGCGGTCCGGCCGGCCACCGTCGGGCCGAGCCCGTCGACCAGCCGGGCGAGGTCGTCGGCGCCGAACTCGTAGCACTCGGCGTGGATGCACGGGCCCAGCCAACCCGCCACGGAGGAGGCACCGGCGGCCCGCATCGCGTCGACGGCGGCGCCGACGACCCCCGCCTCGATCCCCCGCCACCCGGCGTGGACGGCGGCGACGACCCCCTCGGGGCTCCACAGCGCCAGCGGCGCGCAGTCGGCGGTCTGCACGGCCAGGACCACGGCGGCGCTGGTGGTGACCAGGGCGTCGGCCTCCGCGCCGACGACCCGCGCCAGCCCGTCGGCGACGTCGCCGTCGGTGACGGTGACGACGTCGGCGCCGTGCGCCTGCCGCAGCCAGGCCCACGGCCGGTCCACCACGGCGCGGCGCCGCGCCGCCAGGACGTCGGCGGGGCCGTCGATCTGCAGGTCGCCGGCGGCCCTGGTGGTGGTGCCGGCCCGGACGATCGAGCCGCCGGGCAGGGCGGCCGCGAACGTGGGGCCGAGGGGCGCCGCCGGATCGGCGCCGGCGCGCACTACTTCAGGAACGACGGCACGTCGAAGTCGTCGTCGCCGTCACCGAGGTCGGCGTCGTCGTCCTCGACCGTGCCGAAGACGTCGCGGACCGGCTCGGGGGTCGGCTGGCGCACGGCCCCCGACGACGAGGACGAGGCCGAGGCCCGGCCCGACTCGCGGCCCTCGTCCCAGCGGTCGAAGCCGGCGGCGATGACCGTCACCCGGACCTCGTCGCCCATCTCGTCGTCGATGACGGTGCCGAAGATGATGTTGGCGTCGGGGTGGGCCACGCCGTGGATGACCTCGGCGGCCTCGTTGACCTCGAACAGACCGAGGTCGGAGCCGCCGGCGATGGTGAGCAGGATGCCGCGGGCACCCTCGATGGAGGCCTCGAGCAGCGGCGACGAGATGGCGGCCCGGGCCGCGGTGAGGGCCCGCCCCTCGCCCGAGCCGTAGCCGATGCCCATGAGGGCCGAGCCGGCGTCGCTCATGATCATCTTCACGTCGGCGAAGTCGGTGTTGATCAGGCCCGGCGTGGTGATGAGGTCGGTGATGCCCTGCACGCCCTGCAGGAGCACCTCGTCGGCCATCTTGAAGGCGTTGAGGACCGAGGTCTTGTCGTTGGAGACGGTGAGCAGCCGATCGTTGGGGATGACGATCTGGGTGTCGACCTTCTCCTTCAGGCGCTGGATGCCCTGCTCGGCCTGGACGGCGCGGCGGCGACCCTCGAAGCCGAACGGCCGGGTGACCACGCCGATGGTGAGGGCGCCGATGGTCTTGGCGATCTCGGCGATGACCGGGGCGGCGCCGGTCCCGGTGCCACCGCCCTTGCCCGCGGTGATGAAGACCATGTCGGCGCCCTTGAGCACCTCCTCGATCTCCTCGCGGTGCGCCTCGGCCGCGGCCCGGCCGACCTCGGGGTCGCTGCCGGCACCCAACCCCCGGGTGGACTCGCGCCCGATGTCGAGCTTCACGTCGGCGTCGCTCATGAGCAGCGCCTGGGCGTCGGTGTTCACCGCGATGAACTCGACCCCCTTGAGCCCGGCGTCGATCATCCGGTTGACGGCGTTGCACCCGCCGCCGCCGACGCCGACGACCTTGATGACAGCCAGGTAGTTCTGGGGGTTGCCGGCCATGTCGTGTACGTCCTCCGCGCTGGGTGCCGGATGCGAAGCGGGCTTCGGCTCCGGGGGTGTGGTCGAGGGTGAAGAGGTGGTCGAGGGTTGCGTGGCCTTCGAGCGCGAGCGCTTGGGGCCGCCATCCAGGTCGTCGACGTCGAACAGGCGATCAGGCATGGGTGCGCACCCCGACTTGCTGGGCCCGCAGGGGGTGCCCCGGGGCGCCTCCCGTGCCCCCCGGCCTGACGCTCGACAAGAGGTTGAGACTTTGCTCAACCTCTGCTATGGGGCGAAACCCTAGGCACATGGCTGACTCCTGGTCAACACCGGCGCCTCGGGCACGCGCAGGTCGATCCCGCACAGGTCGCGCAGGTCGACCTGGCCGAAGATGGTCACCAGGGCCTGCACCTTGGCCGGGACCGCCTCGGCGGGACCGAACCGCACCCGACCGGCCGGGCGCAACCCCAGCTCGATCGCGCCGCGGTCGAGGAGGCGGATGGCGGTGACCCGGGTGCGCAGGGAGGGCGGGAGCGCCCGCGCCACCGTGACGGCATCGCGGACCCGGGGGTCGACGGTGGTCCCGACCGGCGCCGGGGCGAGCCCCTCGACGGCGGGCACGCCGGGGGCGGGTCGGGCGCCGGCGCCGAGCACGCGGCCGTCGCCGTCGAGGGCGAGGAACCCGCCGGCGCCGTCGGCCATCTGCAGCTCGGCGGTGCGCTCGGTGACGTCGATGCCGACGTGGCCGTCCCACCCGCGGGTCACGGAGGCCGACCGGACCCACGGCAGGCGCTCGACCCGGGCGGCCGCGCTCCCCTCGTCGACGCCGACGAGGGGCTGGCCGAGCTGGATGCCGGCGGCGGCGACCACCTGGTCGGCGGGGGTCTGGGCCGCACCGGTGATCCCGAGGTCGTCGACGTCGAGCAGGGGCGTGCGGGACAGCCCGAAGGCCGCCGCGCCGACGGCCACCACGACGAGGAGCGCCAGCAGCACCCGCCGCCGGCGGCGGCCCGCTCCGCGTGCCACCTCGTCGCGGCGGGCCCGGATCCGCGGGTCGATGACCTCGTCGTCGCCGGCCGGGCGGGCGCGGGTGAGCAAGGCCGGCATCAGCGGGCCCCGGGCTCGGCCGGGAAGCCGACGAGGCGGGTCTCGGGCTGCAGGTCGACGCCGAAGCGGTCGCGGACCGTGGTGCGCACGAGCGCCATCACGGCGAAGACGTCGTCGGCCGATCCGCCTTCGTCGGCCTGGATGAAGTTGGCGTGCTTGGTCGACACCTCGGCGGTGCCGATCCGGGCACCCTTGAGCCCGGCGGCGTCGATCAGGCGGCCGGCCGAGTCGCCCGGTGGGTTGGTGAAGACCGATCCAGCGTTGGGCCCGCCGGGCTGGTGCTCGCGCCGCCAGCGCACGATCTCGGCGATCTCGGCCTCGGATGTGGCCCGGTCCCCCGCGGCGAGGCGCAGCTCGGCGGCGAGGACGAGCTGGTGGGGGGCCACGTTGGAGTGGCGGTACGACAGGTCGAGCGCGGCCGCCGGCACCGCACCATCCTCGCCGCTGCGCAGGTCGAGGACGCGGACCCCCACCAGCGAGGCAGCCAGGTCAGAACCGTGCCCACCGGCGTTCATCCGCACCGCCCCGCCGATGCTGCCGGGCACCCCGACCGCCCACTCGAAGCCGGTCAGCCCGGCCGCCGCCGTGCGGCGGGCCACGACCGGCAGCGCGGCGGCGGCCCCGACCTGCACGGTGCTGCCATCCACCTCGATGGTCGCGAACCCCTCGCCGAGCTGCAGGGCGAGGCCGGCGAAGCCCCGGTCGGCGACGAGCAGGTTCGAGCCCTTGCCGACGACGAGCGTGGGCACCGCGGTGGCACGCACCGTCGCCGCCACCGCCGCCAGGTCGTCCTCGTCGTCGATGCGCACGAACAGCGACGCCGGCCCACCGACCCGGTAGGTGGTGAGCGGACCGAGGGGCACGTCCGGGCGCGCCCGCCGGCCGAGCAGCTCGGCGGCGCGGCGCAGCGCCGTGCGGGCCTCCGCGGCCGTCTCGTCGCCCGTCGTGCCCCCGGGGCCGTCACCGACGGCGCCGCCCGGCGACGAGCCCGGATCAGCCGGCGGCACCGAGCGACTCCCGCACCCGGTCGGGCACGACGGTGAGGTCGCCCGCCCCGAGGGTGAGGCACAGGTCGCCGGGGCGCAGCTCGCGCTCGAGGAAGGCCACCACGTCGTCGAGGGTGGGCAGGTAGGCGAGGCGGCGCCGCGGGTGGGCGTCGAGCACGGCGTCGGCGACGAGCTTGCCGGTGACGCCGGGCCGGGGCGCCTCGCCGGAGGGGTAGATGTCGGTGACCACGAGCACGTCGGCGGCGTCGAAGGCCTCGGCGAAGTCGGGCCACAGGGCCGACGTGCGCGAGTAGCGGTGGGGCTGGAAGACGCACACCACCCGGCCCCACCCGCCGTCGCGCGCCGCGGCCAGCGCGGCGCGCACCTCGGTGGGCAGGTGGGCGTAGTCGTCGACGAGGGTGGCGCCGGCGGCCTCGCCCCGGAACTGGAACCGCCGGGCGACGCCGGCGAACCGGCCGAGCGCCCGCTCGGCGGCGTCGGCGGGAGCGCCGAGCAGGAGACCGGCGACGAGGGCCCCACAGGCGTTGCGGGCGTTGTGCTCGCCGGTGAGCGGCATGGCCACGCGCGCCACCACGTCGCCCTCGTGGACCACCTCGAAGCGACACCCCTCGCGGCTCGAGGTGAGCCCCACCATGCGGTAGTCGGCATCGACCGCGGTGCCGTAGGTGACCGCCGACGGGCCGGCCCCGACCGCCAGACGGGCGGCCTCGACGTCGTCGGCGCACAGCACCACCGGCCCGTCGGTCTCGGCGACGAAGCGGGCGAAGCCGGCGTAGAGGCCCTCGACCCCGCCCCAGTGCTCGAGGTGGTCGGGCTCGACGTTGGTGACGATCGCCGCCCGGCGGGGCAGCTCGAGGAAGGTGCCGTCGCTCTCGTCGGCCTCGACGACGAACGACTCGCCGTCGTCCCAGACCGCCCCTGAGCCGATCTCGTTCACCTCGCCGCCGATGATGAACGAGGGGTGGAGGCCGGCCTCGACCAGCACCAGGGCGAGCATCGACGAGGTGGTGGTCTTGCCGTGGGTGCCCGCCACCGCCACGGTGGCACGGGTCGCCGCGATGGCGGCGAGGATCTCGGCTCGGCGCAGCACCGCCACCCCACGGGCGCGCGCCGCCTGCACCTCGGGGTTGGTGGGCGGGACGGCGGTGGAGATGGCGACCAGGTCGACCGCAGGTCCGAGGTTGGCGGCATCGTGGCCGACGGTCACCGCCACCCCGGCGGCCCGGAGGCGGTCGAGCCCGGCCGACTCCTTGAGGTCGCTGCCCGACACCCGATGACCCATGGCGGCCAGCACCGTGGCGATGGCGCTCATCCCGGCGCCCCCGACCCCCACCACGTGCACGGCGCGGGGGCGGGCGAGCAGCGCGTCGTCGGCGGTCGACGGGTCAGCGTCGGCGGGCATGGTCCTCCACGAGTCGGGCGACGGCGTCGGCGGCGTCGCGGCGGCCGAGCCTACGGGCCCGGGCGGCCATGTCGGCCCGCCGGGCCGGGTCGGCCACCAGCGGTCCCAGCTCGGCCTCGAGCCGGTCGGCGCCGAGCTCGTCGTCGGGCACCAGGACCGCGGCGCCCGCCGAGACGAGGGAGCGGGCGTTGGCGGTCTGGTGGTCGCGGGTGGCGATGGGCAGCGGCACCAACACGGCGGGCAGCCCCACGACGGCGAGCTCGGCCACGGTGGCCCCCCCGGCACGGGTGACGGCCACGTCGGCGGCGGCCAGCACCAAGTCCATGCGGTCCTCGTAGGCCACCAGCTGGTACACGAGCCCGCCGGGCTCCAGGCCGGGGGGATCGGCGGCCAGCTCGTCGAAGTCGCGTCGGCCGGTGACGTGGCGGATGGCGACGTCGCTCCGGTCGCGCCAGCGGCGGACCAGCTCGGCGACGGCGGCGTTGACCCGGGCCGATCCCAGCGATCCGGTGAACACCGCCACCACGGTGCGATCGGGCGGCAGGCCGAGCTCGGCCCGGGCGACGTCGCGGTCGCGCTCGGGGTCGACGGCCAGGACCTCGGGCCGCACCGGGTTGCCGGTCACCACGGCGCGCGGCAGGTCGGTGTCGGCGAAGGGCACGGCGCAGGCGGCGGCGAACCGGGCGGCCAGCCGGTCGGCTGCGCCGGCGCGCGCGTCGCGGGCCACCACCACCAGGGGCACCCGCCACAGCACGGCCCCCACGACGCAGGGCACCGCGGCGTAGCCGCCGAAGGCCACGACGACCGACGGCCGCAGCCGCCGGACCACGCCGATGCCGCGCCAGACGCCCGCGACGATGCTGAGGACGGCACCGATGGCGGCGAGGCTCAGCCGGCGCTCGATGCCTCGGCCCGGCAGGGTGGTGAGCGGGAAGCCGGCGGCTGGCACCACCTCGGCATCGATCCCCCGGCGGCTGCCGACGAAGTGGATCTCGTCGGGGGCGTGCCCGGCGGCCACCAGCGCCCGGGCCACGGCGAGGCCGGGCACCACGTGTCCTCCCGTCCCGCCGGCGGCGATGACGGCGAAGGTGCCCATCAGCGCGTCGTGGCGCGGGCGGGGCTCCCGGTGTGCCGGGCGATGTTCAGCAGGATCCCCGCTGCCACCATGTTGACGACCAGCGACGAGCCGCCGAACGACACGAACGGCAGCGGGACGCCCACCACGGGGAGCACGCCCACCGCGGCGCCGATGTTCACGAACGCCTGGAACAGGAACCAGGTGGTGATGCCGGCGGCGACGATGGTGCCGTAGCGATCGGGGGCCCGCATGGCGACCCGCATGCCGAGGACGCCGAAGGCGATGAACACCGCGAGGAGGAGCACCCCGCCGATGAAGCCGGTCTCCTCGCCGAGCACGGAGAAGATGAAGTCGGTGTGGGCCTCGGGCAGGAAGCCGTACTTGGCCCGGCCCATCCCGATGCCGGTGCCGGTGAAGCCGCCGTTGGCCAGCGCGGCGTTCGACTGCAGGTTCTGGTAGCCGGTGTTGTGGGGATCGGCCCACGGGTCGCGGAAGGCCATCAGGCGCTGCAGCCGCCACGGGGTGAGGATGGCGAAGGCGGCGCCGGCGGCGACCGCCGTGCCGGCCAACATGGCCAGGTGCTTGCCCGGCACCCCGGCCACCACCAGCATCACGAAGACGATGGCGAAGATCAGCAGCGTGGTGCCGAGGTTGGGTTGCAGCATGATCAGTCCGGCCACCGCGCCGAGGATCACGAGCACCGGCCGGAAGCTGAGCTGGGTGTCGCCGATGCGGTGCGATCGGCGAGCCAGCAGATCGGCCACGTACAGCAACACCGCCAGCTTGGCGATCTCGGAGGGCTGGATGCGGGCGGGGCCCCAACCGAGCCACCGCGAAGAGCCGTTCACCTCGACGCCCACGTGTGGGATGAGCACCAGCACGAGCAGGCCGAGCGAGATGCGCAGCAGCCACTGCGTCCACCTCCGCCAGCTCCGGTAGTCGGTGCGCAGCGCCAGCACGAACGCGACGCCGCCGATGGCCAGCCACATGAGCTGCCGGGTGAACTGGTACCAGGGCGAGCCGTAGTCGTACAGCGAGGTCACCGACGACGCCGACAGGATCATCACCATCCCGACGACGTTCAGCAGGGCCAGCAGTCCGAACAGGCCGAGGAACTCCGACGACCGGCGACCGGTGGGCGCCTCCCGCGGCAGGGGCCAGCGGCCGCGGTGCGCGCGACCCGCGTCGGTGCGGCGACCACGCACGCCGCCGCGGCGGCCGGGGCGGGCGGTGGCGGTCACGACGCTCCCCCGTCGCCGAGCACCTGACGGCGCACCTCGGCGACGAAGTCGTCACCCCGGGCGGCGTAGGAGCCGTACCAGTCGAACGACGCGCACCCCGGCGACAGCACGACGGCGTCGCCGGGACGGGCCAGGCCGGCAGCCGCGTCGACCGCCTCGGCCATCGAGGCGGCCACGACCACGGGGCGCCGCCCGTCGAACACGGCGGCGACGTCGGCGGCCGCCTCGCCGATCGCGACCACGGCGCGGAGGCGGTCGGTGGCCTCGACCAGCTCGCCGAGGTCGAGGCCCTTGTTGCGCCCGCCGGCGATGAGCACCGCCGAGTCGAACCCGGCCAGCGCCGCCAGCGTGGCGTGGGGCGCGGTGGCCTTGGAATCGTCGTACCACCGCACGCCAGCGTGCTCGCCGACCAGCTGCACGCGGTGCGGGAGGTGCTGGTAGGTGGCCAGCGTGGCGCGCACGCCCTCGGCGGTGGCGCCGCCAGCGGTGGCGGTGGCGGCGGCCGCCAGCCCGTTGGCGAGGTCGTGGGGCAAGGAGCGGCCCAGCGCCGAGACGTCGACCAGCACGGCGTCGGGGCCCTCGAGCCGGTCGCCGGCGACGTGGTAGTCGGCGCCGGGGTCGACGAGGGAGAACGTGAGCGTGCGATTGGTGGGCACGACGTTGCGCATGACGACGGGGTCGTCGGCGTTGGCCACCGCGACGGCACCGCCCTCGGTGTCCAGCTCGGCCCACACCCGTGCCTTGGCCGCCTCGTAGGCGTCGAGGCTGCGGTGCACGTCGAGGTGGTCGGGGGCGAAGTTGAGCCACGTGGCCGCCTGCGGGTGGAGGTGGCGGGTGTGGCCGAGGCGGAACGACGAGGCCTCCACGACGAAGACCTCGACCGCGGGGTCGTCGATGGCCGCCACCAGGGGGACCTCGGTGTTCCCGGCGGCGACCGCCGACCGTCCCGAGGCCACCAGCATGTCGGTGACCATCGTGGTGACCGTGGTCTTGCCGTCGGTGCCGGTGATGGCGAGCAGCGGGCGGTCGTCCCACATGCGGGCCAGGTCGAACTCGGAGGCGACGCCGACCCCGTGGACGAACGCCGCCCGGAAGGCCGGGTGACGGTCGGGCACGCCGGGGCTCGGCAGCACGACGGAGGCACCGGCCACGAGGGCGGCGAGCAGCTCGTCGTCGGGGGCCTCCACCAGCGTCACGCCGAGTGATTCTGCTCGGGCGCGACGCTCGGCCGAGGGATGGTCGTCGACCACGAGCACGTCGTGGCCGCGCCGCGCCAGCGCGCCGGCGACCGCCGCTCCGGTCACCCCGAGGCCCACCACCAGCGGCCGGTCCAGGCGGATGCCGCCGCCCTCGACCGCCTCTGGCCGCGGGTCGCTCGCAGGGCTCACTCGGTGACCCCGGGGATGGCGATGAAGTCGTAGTAGTAGAGCCCGAGGCCGAAGGCGGTGAGGAGGCCGGCGAGGATCCAGAAGCGGATGATGACGGTGGTCTCGGGCCAACCGATGAGCTCGAAGTGGTGGTGGATCGGCGCCATGCGGAAGACGCGGCGCCCACCGAAGAGCCGGAAGCTCGTGACCTGGATGATCACCGAGGTGGTCTCCATCACGAACAGGCCGCCGATGATGATCAGCAGCAGCTGGGTGTTCAGGGCGAGGGCCAGGCACGCCAGCGCCGCACCGATGGCCAGCGATCCCGTGTCGCCCATGAAGATGCGGGCGGGCGCGGCGTTCCACCACAGGAACCCGACGCAGCCGCCGAGCATGGCGACGCTGATGACCGCGAGGTCGAGGGCGTGGGGCGTGTCGTAGATGGCCTCGTGCCGGAAGGACCAGAACCCGATGACGGTGAAGGCACCGAAGGCCAGCGCGGCCGAGCCGCCGGCCAGGCCGTCCATGCCGTCGGTGAGGTTCACGGCGTTGGTGGACGCCAGGATGAGCACCACGGCGAACAGCACCCACACGGGCTTCGCCAGCTCCCAGCCCGGCAGGTCGAACCGGGTGAAGCTGAGCGTGGTGTGCTGCGCGGTCAGAACCACGAGCGAGATGGCGAACCCGAAGGCCACCACGAGCAGGCCGAGGATCTTCATCCGCTTGTTGAGCCCGAGGTTGCGCTCGCGGGTGACCTTGATCCAGTCGTCGAGGAAGCCGACGATGCCGGCGCCGATGATGGCCGCCATGGTGATCATGCCCGTGTAGGTGAACACACCCGGCCGGTTGGTCAGCTTGAGCACGAGGTCGCTGACGACGTAGGCGAACGCGGCCGACGCCACGATGGCGATGCCACCCATGGTCGGCGTGCCCGCCTTGGTCTGCTGGGCCTCGACGAGGTCCTCGTGGATGGGCTGGCCGATGCGGCGGCGGGTGAGCACGCCGATGAGCACCTTCGTCCCGAGGATCGAGCAGGTGAGGGCCAGGGCGGCGGCCAGCAGGAGGCGGATCACGGGCGGGTCCGCTCCCCCAGCAGGCGGGCGACGACCTCGCGGTCGTCGAAGGGCGTGGTCACCCCGCCGATGGTCTGGCCGGTCTCGTGGCCCTTGCCGGCGACGACGACGAGGTCGCCCTCGGCCGCCCCCGCCAGCGCCAGCGCGATGGCGGACTCCCGGTCGGGCTCGACCACCAGGTCGGTGGCCCGTCGGTCGGCGGCGGTGTCGTAGCCCTGCTTCACGGTGGAGATGATGTCGTCGGTTCGCTCGCCGCGGGAGTTGTCGGCGGTCAGGACTACTCGATCGGCCAGTCGGGCCGCCACCTCGCCCATCGGGGCCCGCTTGGTGGGATCGCGGTCGCCACCGCAGCCGAACACGACGACGACCCGGTGATCGCCGGCGAGCTCGCGCGCAGCGGTGAGCAGCTGCTCGAGCCCGTCGGGCGTGTGGGCGAAGTCGACGACGACGGTGAAGGGCTGGCCGGCATCGACCAGCTCGAAGCGACCGGGCACGACCACCGGCGCGCTGAGGCCGGCCGCGACGACGGCGTCGTCGATCCCGAGCTGCTCGGCGGCGGCCGCTGCGGCCAGGGCGTTGGCCACGTTGAAGCGGCCCCCCAGCTGGAGCTCGACGCGGTGGCCCCGCCACCGGAAGGTCGAGCCGCCGGCGTGCAGCGAGAGGTCCACGGCATCGGCCAGCGTGAAACCGGTCGTGGGCACCTTGGCGGAGTCGCGCAGGAGCCGCCCGTGCGGGCTGTCGAGGTTGACCACGGCCCGGTCGCAGTACTCCGGGGTGAACAGCAGCGCCTTGGCCTGGAAGTAGGCCTCCATCGTCCCGTGGTAGTCGAGGTGGTCGCGGCTGAGGTTGGTGAACACCGCCACGTCGAAGTGGGTGGCCGCCACCCGGCGCTGGTCGAGCGCGTGCGAGGACACCTCCATGGCGACCGCCTCGACACCGCGCCGGCGGGCCTGGGCCAACCACCGCTGCAGGTCGGTGGCCTCGGGCGTGGTGCGGACCCCGGTGAGGGTGCCGAGGACGTCGGCGGTGCGCCCGTCGGCCGCGAGCACGTTGCGCAGCAGCGACGTGGTCGTGGTCTTGCCGTTGGTGCCGGTGACGCCCACCATCGTCAGCGCCCGGGAGGGATCGCCGTGGACGCGAGCGGCGACCGGGCCGAGCGCAGCCCGGGTGTCGGCCACGATCACCTGCGGCACGTCGAGGTCGAGGGGCCGCTGTGCGAGCAGCGCCGGCGCACCGGCGTGCACCGCCCCCGAGGCGTGGTCGTGGCCGTCGTGGGTGGCGCCCACGAGGCAGGCGAACAGCCGCCCGGGGCCGGCCTGGCGGCTGTCGTGCACCACGTCGTCGACGGCGACCGAGGCGTCACCGAGCAGCCGCCGGTCGGCGAGGCGGTCGGTCGCGTCGTCAAGGCGCACGGGTCAGCGCCTCCCGGGAGCGGTGGTGGCGGTGGTCGCCGGCCGAGTGGTCGCCGTGGTCGCCGGGGCGCGCGTGGTGGCGGTCGCGCCGCCGGCCCCCGACGTCGCCGCGCCGGTGGTCGCCGTGGCCCCACCGGGGGCTGCGGTGGCCGGGCCGGCCGTCCCGGGCAGCGGGGCGCCGGGCGCATCGGTTGCGGGCAGGGCCCGCTTGCGGCCATCGGCCGCCACCTCGTAGGCGGGGGTGTCGTCGGCGGCGGCACCGGCGGACTTGGCCTGCTCGCCCGAGGCGGCCGGGCCCCCACCGGCGGGCTGGTCCACCGAGGGCGGCGGCACGCCGAGGAGGCGGAGGGCCGACTCGGTGATCTTGGCGAAGGCGGGGGCGGCGACGAGGCCGCCGTAGATCTGGCCGCCTCCCGGGTCGTCGATGATGACGATGACCGAGACCTCGGGGCTCTCGGCCGGCGCGAACCCGACGAACGTCGATTCGTAGTGCGTGACGCCGGCGGCGTCCTTGTAGCCGCCGCCCGGCTGGGGCTTGCGGGCGGTGCCGGTCTTGCCGGCGACCGTGTAGCCGGGCACGGCGGCCTTGGTGCCGGTGCCGGTGGCGACCACGCCCCGCAGGATGATGTTCATCTTGTCGGCGGTGTCCTCGGAGATGACCCGGTGGCCCTCGCCGGCGTCGGTCGGGCGCTTCACCCCGCCGTCGACGACGGCGTTGACGACCTTCGGGGGGACGTACGTGCCGCCGTTGGCGACCACGTTGTAGGCGAGCAGCATCTGCATGGGCGTGACCGACACGCCCTGGCCGATGGGCACGGTACCCATCGAGGAGTCCCACCAGTCCTTGGCCGGCGGCACGACGCCTCGCTGCTCGTTCGGGAAGCCGAGGCCGGTCGACCGACCGAAGCCGAAGCGGTGGAGGTAGTCGACCACCTTCTCCTTCCCGAGCTTCTGGCCCAGCATGATCGTGCCGATGTTCGACGACTCCGAGATGATCTTCCACACCGGCCACGGCACGGCACCACGGGCCTCGGCGTCGGTGAACTCGGCGCCGCCGAGGGTCATCGACGCCGGCAGCGACAGCACGGTGTCGGGCGTGACCTTGCCCTCCTCGATGGCCCCGCTGGCGGCGACGACCTTCATGACCGAGCCCGGCTCGTACACCCCGGTCAGGGCGGCGTTGTCGGCGCTCGGCTTCACCTCGCCGGTCTTCTCGTCGGCCCGCACGTTGGCCATCGCCAGCACCTCGCCCGTGGCCGGCTTGCTCACCACCGCGATGGCGCCCTTGGCCCCCGAGGCCCGGACCTGGTCGGCCAGGATGCGCTCGACGTCGAACTGCAGGTTGCGGTCGAGGGTCAGCACCAGGTCCTTGCCCTTGACCGCGGGGATCACCTGGTTCTGCCCGATCGGGATGGTGCGGCCTTCGGGCGTCTGCTCGATGACCACCTTGCCCGGGTCACCGGTGAGGTCGTCGGCGTACTGGCGCTCGAGCCCCGAGATGCCGTTGCCGTCGACGTCGGTGGTGCCGACGATGCCCGAGGCGAGGTCGCCCGACGGCGTGAACCGCCGGGGCTCCTCGAGGTAGGCGACGCCGGGGAGGGCGAGCGCCCTGACCTTGGCGGCGACGTCGTCGGGCAGGTGGCGGGCGACGTAGCCGAAGCGGTTGTCGGCCCGCATCTTCCGCTCGATCTCGGCCGGATCGGCGCCGAGCACATCGGCGAGCCGGGCCGCCTCGCCGGCGGGATCGGTGACGAGCTTGGGATCGACGAAGACCGACGTCTGCGGCAGGGAGAGGGCGAGCTCGACGCCGTTGCGGTCGAGGATGGCGCCGCGATCGGCGGCCAGCTTCTCCGTGCGGGTCCGCTGGGCCTCGCTGAGCTGCTCGTAGGGCGCCGGGTTGAGCACCTGCAGGCTGACCATGCGCACGACGATCGTGCCGAAGAGCAGCCCCAGCACGACCATGACGGCGACGAGCCGCTTGCGGGTGCGCTCGGGGCTCATCTCGACGGTGGTCATGAGCCGCGAGGCGGTGGGCGGACGCGTCTTGTCGAAGAACCCGGCGACGGCGCTGCGCCCGAGCCGCCCGATGCCCGCCGCGGTGTGGCCGGCGGCGGCGCC
Organism: Acidimicrobiales bacterium; assembly: GCA_046331175.1. Lineage (GTDB taxonomy): Bacteria > Actinomycetota > Acidimicrobiia > Acidimicrobiales > Acidimicrobilacustridaceae > JAWKIW01. The sequence goes on along the minus strand of JAXLRI010000005.1, from coordinate 399,913 downwards.
CACCTGGCCGGCCACGCGCCGGGCCTCACCGGCATCGAGGCGGCGGGCCCGCGAGCCAGCCGCCGCCGCGGTGGCCGACGACCCGACCGCGCCGCCCCGCGACGCCGGGCGCCGCGACGAGCCGGACCGCGACGAGCCGGACCCCGATGCGCTGGACCGCGACGAGCTGGACCGCGACGAGCCGGACCGCGACGAGCCGGACCGCGACGAGCCGGACCGCGACGAGCCGGACCGCGATGAGCCGGACCGGACGGTCGGCGTGGTGGAGACGACGGTGGGGCGCGGCGAGGTGGACCGCTCGGTCCGCGAGCGCCCTCGGGCCGGGGACCCCGAGGTGGCGGCCCGCCGGGAGGAGTCGCCCCGGTCGGCGGCGCCACGGGACGAGCCCCGGCGGGTGGAGGTGGCAGCGGGCGGCCGAAGCTGGCCCCGGGCGGTGGCGGCGACCCGTGCCCGAGCGGCAGCCGCGGTGGTGCCCAGATCGGACCGGGTCTCGGGACGGCGGGCGCGCGACCCGGAGGTCGGCGGAGCTGCCGGCCCCGGGTTCATCGGCGGGTCGCCTTCGCGGTCGTCGGCGTGGTGGGGGCCTTGGCCGTGGTCGTCGGCGTGGTGGGCTTGGCGGCGGTGGTGGGCGTCGTCGCCGTGGCCCCGCCGCCGGACGGCACCGGCGTCGTGGGCGTGGCCGCCTTCGCCGCGCTCCCGGGCGCGGTCGGCGTCGTCGCCCCCCGGCTCGTCCCCGCGCCGGGCACGGTGGTGGGCACGGTCGTGGTGGGCGACGGGGGCGGGGCGGTGGCCGGGTCGAAGGCGGCTCGGCCCTCGTCGGTGGGCTCGGGCTGGAGGTACACCTGCTCGGCGGGCACGATCATGCCGAGCCGGGTCCGGGCCGCCTGGGCGATGCGCTCGGGCGACTCGGCGGCGGCGAGGGCCAGGCGCAGGTCGCGGGCCCGCTCCTCCTCCTTGGCGATGGCGCGGTCGGCGTCGTCGAGACGTCCCTGGGCCTGGACCAGCAGCGCCTGGAACACGACGACGCCGAAGACGGCGAGGAACAGCACCACCAGCGACAGCGCGCCCCACCGCACCCGGCGCCGGCGGCGGCCGACGGCCTCGCCCTCGGCGACGACCGAGAGGTGCCGGCCACCCCGCGGGCGGGGCGCCTCGGCGGGCGCGGCGGCCCGGGCGGCGGCGCGGGCCGCGGTCACGCCGCCACCTCCGGCGCCAGCTTCTCGGCGGCCCGCAGGCGGGCGCTGCCAGCCCGGGGGTTGGCGGCGACCTCGTCGGTCGAGGGCTTCCACGCGCCGCGCTTGAGCAGGCGGACGGTGGGCACCGCGCCGCAGGTGCAGGGCAGGCCGGGGGGGCAGGTGCACCCGCCGGTCGCGGCCTGGCGCAGCCGGTCCTTCACGATGCGGTCCTCGCCCGAGTGGTAGGCGAGCACGGCGATGCGGCCCGCGGGCATCAGCAGGTCGATGGCGCCGTCGATGCTGCCGGCCAGGATCTCCAGCTCGGCGTTGACCTCGATGCGGATGGCCTGGAACGACCGGGTGGCGGGATGGCCGCCGCGGCGGCGGGCCGGGGCCGGGATGGCGTCGCGCACGATGCCGGCCAGCTCGAGGGTGTCGTGCACCGGACGGGCGGCGACCACGGCGGCGGCGATGCGGCCGGCGTAGCGCTCGTCGCCGTAGCGCCGCAGCACCCGGGCCAGCTCGGCCTCCGGGTAGCGGTTGACGACGTCGTCGGCGGTGCGGGGGGCATCGGGGTCCATGCGCATGTCGAGCGGGCCGGCCGACCGGTAGCTGAAGCCGCGCTCGGCGCGGTCCAGCTGCGGTGAGCTCACCCCCAGGTCGAACAGCACGCCTGCCACCTCGTCGTGTCCCTGCTCCCGGACGACCTCGCCGAGGTGATCGAACCGCGCCCGTCGCAACGTCACGCGTGCGCCGAACCGCTCCAGCCGGGCCGCTGCGGCGGCGAGCGCCTCGGCGTCCTGGTCGACCCCCAGCACCGACACGTCGGGTCGGGCGTCGAGCAGTGCCTCGGCATGGCCGCCACCCCCCACGGTCGCGTCGACGACGATCCCCGGCGGGACCTCCCCCAGGAGCCCGCCGACCTCCTCGATCATGACGGGATCGTGGGTGAAGCTGGTGGATTCCCCGGCCATGCCGATGCCTTCCGTGCCGCCGGAGCGGACGCCATCCCCCGTGGTGCGCTCCGGTGCCGTCGTCGGCACTGGTGCGGCGGGTGTGGCTGGTGATGCCAGAGGTGGCGACGTTGGCCACGTGGCTGGTGCACACTGCTGTGGTGCGTGAGCGATCTGATCGCAGTGACGAGCCTCGAGCCCCGGCGGTGGTTCGCCCATCGGCAGCCCTCCGGTCGGCGGGCGCACGGCGGGTTGTCTCTCCCGGTCGAGCTCGATGGGAAGCGGGCGGAGTAGGGGCCTTCCATCGTGCCGACCGGAAGGCTGCGGATGAGCGAACCGGCTTGTGCTCGTGGTCGTGGTGCGTTCCCTCGGTGGTCGTTCCTCTCGTGTTCGTCGCGTCTCGTGTCGGTCGCCGGCGGGCGCCGGCCTCAGATGCCCAGCTCGCTGACGGCGGTCACCAGGCTCTGGTCGGCGGACCCGGCCAGCTCGCCCCAGCGGGCGGCGTCCCAGATCTCGATCCGGTCCAGCGCCCCGATGACGACCACCTCGCGCTGCAGACCGGCGAACTCCCGCAAGCGCTGGGGCACGACGATCCGCCCCTGGGAGTCGGGTCGCACCTCGGAGGCGTTGGCGGCGAAGGCCCGCACCGCGTCGTGCGATGCCAGCCCCTCGCGGACCTTGTCGGTCAGCCGCCGGGCCACGTCGGTGAACCCGTCTTCGGTCCACAGCCCGAGGCAGCGCTCGTACTGGGAGACGAACCCGCGGTCGGCGAGGTGCGCACGGAACGTGGAGGGCAGGACCAGCCTCCCCTTGTCGTCGAGCGAGTGCTCAAACGTTCCGACGAACACGATGCCTTCTCCACCGGTCGGCGCCTCCGAGTGCGGGTGACCGTCTCGGGACCGTGCCTGGTGCCCGTCCCGCCGGAGCGGTCCGAGCCTTCGGTTGAGCGAGGCGCCCGGCGCCGTTGCCGGACGAGAAGACGACTGGGAAGAAGTCCACCCCTGGGCCCCACTGCGCTCCACTCTATGCCACTTCCCCCCACCAGGTCAACCGCTGGTCCCACCGCGCCCCGCGTCCGCCCCCCACACCCTTCGTGAGGGCAGCCGCGCGGAGCGCGCGAGGGCCTGATCCGCCGCCCGCCGTCGGCCCTGCGGGCGGGGTCGGTGCACGGCGCGCGCGAGCAGGAACGTCACCCCGGTCTGCTGGCGCCCACCACCGCACCCGTCAGCACACGAGCAGCAACGTCACCCCGGCCACCTGGCGCCCGCCACGGCACCCGTCAGCACACGAGCAGCAACGTCACCCCGGCCACCTGGCGCCCGCCACGGCACCCGTCAGCACACGAGCAGCAACGTCACCCCGGCCACCTGGCGCCCGCCACGGCACCCGTCAGCGCACGAGCAGGAACGTCAGGCCGTCGGCGATCGGAGCCAGCACGGCCTCGAAGCGGTCGTCGGTCGCCACGGCGTCGTTGAAGGCGCGCAGGGCCACGGTGTCGTCGTCGGTCGCCGACGGGTCGAGGACCCGGCCGCTCCACAGCGTGTTGTCGACGAGGATCAGCCCGCCGGCGCGCATCCGGGGGTGCAGCAGGTCGAGGTAGGTGGCGTACCCGGGCTTGTCGGCGTCGATGAAGGCGAGGTCGACCGGGGCGGCGGTCTCCAGCGTCGCCAGCGTGTCGGCGGCCGGGCCGAGGCGCAGCTCGATGCGGTCGGCGATGCCGGCCTCCTCCCAGTGCCGCCGCCCCACGGCGGTCCACTCGTCGGAGACGTCGTGGGCGTGGACCCGCCCCGCGGGCCCGACCCCCCGGGCCAGGCAGAGGGTGGAGTAGCCGGTGAAGGTGCCGACCTCCACGACGGTGCGCGCCCCCATGGCCGCGGCCAGCACCCCGAGCAGCGCCCCCTGTTCGGGGGCCACCTGCATGCCCGAGATCGGTCCGAGCGCCGCCGTCTCGGCGATCAGGGATGCCGCCACGGGATCGACCGGCGTGCTGTGGTCGACGACGTAGCGGTGCAGCTCGGGGGTCAGCAGGAAGGACTTGGGTGCGTCGGCCATGGCCGGACGCTACCGCTCGTCTGGCGGGGGCGACCCGGCGCCCGGGACGTCGACGTCGGCCAGCGCGTCGGCCAGGGCGACCTCGTCGACGTCGATCGTCGCCACCTTCGCGACCAGCTCGGCGGCGGCGCGGTCGGGGTCGAGGCCGACCCGCCGCAGCCCGGGAGCCAGCAGCGCCGCGGTGCGCCCGGCGTCGAGGCGGCGGTGCACGAGCCCCTGGACCCGCACGCCGGCCCGCGTCCGGCGCTGGCTCAGGCCGACCAGCTTGGCCCCGTCGGGGCCGGCGGCGCCGGCCCGGGGCGAGCGCTGGACCACCTCCCCGGGCCCGAGGCCGCCGAAGCACACCACCCGGCCGAGGATGCCCGGCCGGGTGCCGCCCGGGAGGACCGCCAGGCGGTCCGTGGCGACCCCGCACGCCCCCAGCGCGGCGCGCCACCGCTCCCCCGCCGCCACGAACTGGCCGCCGACGTCGACGACGGCGGCGGCGTCGCCGGCCGGCACGGCCAGGTCGCACCACACCACCTCCCCCGGCACGAGCACCACCGCCCCTCCCCCGCTGCGCCGACGGGCGATGCCGAACCCGAGGCGGGAGGCGAGCGGCACATCGACGTCGGCGGCGGGCTGGGCGCTGCCCAGGACGACGGCGGGACGATCGATCGACAGGCGCCACACCGACGGTCCCTCGCTCGCATCCAGGTCGAGGCCGTGGAGCTCGTCGGCGCCACCTCGTCGGTCGCGCCGACCCCAGGCGGCCGGGGCGGTCACCAGCCCCCCGGCGTGGTGGCGCGGCGGCCGTCCGAGCCGCTCGTCGCGCCGACGTTCGACCCCGCCTCGGCCCCGTCGATCATCGGACGACCGTGGCGACCTGCAGGGTGGCGGCGTCGAGGCGCTCGGCCACCGGCGTCCGCCCGATGCCCGGCCCGACCGGCACCGCCACGGTGCCCGGCCCGCCGGCGAGCACCGGCTCGGTGACGTCGGCATCGACGTAGCGACCCGACGGGCCGACGTCGGTGGGCCAGGCGGCGCCCTCGTCGGCGACCCTGGCGGCGAGCGCCACCGCCGCCGCCCGGCCGACGCCCAGCTCGAGCATCCCGCCCACCAGCACGGGCGCCCCGGTCCGCCGACAGGTGTCGACCACCGCCATCGCCGCCCGCAGGCCGCCGACCCGGGCCGGCTTCACGTTCACACCCGACGGCACGGGGGTGCCGATGCCGGCGATGCGGACGACGTCGTCGGGTCCGCCGACGGACTCGTCGACCACCACCGGCGGCGCACCGGACGGCCACCCGGCGAGCGCGGCGTCGGCGGTCGGCGACACCGGCTGCTCGAGGTAGGCCAGCCCGAGGGACGTGGCCGTGGTGGCGACGTCGGGAAGGTCGTCGACCGCGAACGAGCCGTTGGCGTCGGCGGCCAGGGCCAGGTCGGCGAAGGCGGCCCGGACGGCAGCGAGGGGCTCGGCGAACCAACCGGGGGCGACCTTCACCTTGACCAGCGGCGCGCCGGCCTCGACCGCGGCGCCGACCGCCGCCAGCAGGTCGTCGACGGTCGCCGGCCGGCCGAGCACGACCGCCGCGGGCACCTCGCGGCACGACGCTCCGAGGGCCGCGGCCAGGGACCGACCGGCGCGCCGCAACGTGAGGTCGACGACGGCCAGCTCCACGGCTGCGGCCGCCATCGGGTGCGCCGACGCCATGGCGATCCACTCGACGTCGTCGCCGGCCAGCGCCGCCGGGCCCAGCGCGTCTCGCAGGGCGACGAACGCCCCGGCGGTCCACTCGGCCGTGTAGGTGGCCGTCGACAGGGTGTCGCACTCGCCCCAGCCCTCGGCACCGTCGTCGGCCGTCGCCCGCACCAGCACGACCTCCCGGTCGGACTCGGTCCCGTGGGCGGCGGTGAACGGTGACCGCAGGGGCGTGTGCACGTGGTGCAGGTCGAGGTGGGTGATGCCCGCCCGACGGGCCGCCTCCGGCAGCGATCCCACCAGCAGCTCGCCGCCGTGGCCGTCGACACCCCGGCCGTCGGCTCGACCGGCGCCGCCCGCCGCCCCGGTGGTCACGCCGACAGCGCGCCGGCCGGACCGAGGTACGGCGCCCAGTCGTCGGGCACCTCGTGGCCGGCCACCACCACCCACCCGCCGTGGCGGGGGGCGCGAGGCAGGCGCTTCAGCCGCATGGCCGTCTCCTCGAGGAGGCGATCGCGCTTCACGGTGTTGCACCGGCGGCAGGCGGCCACCACGTTCTCCCACGTGTGGGGCCCACCCTTGGACCGGGGCACCACGTGGTCGATGCTCTCGGCCCGGGTGCCGCAGTACTGGCAGCGACCGCCGTCGCGCAGGAACACCGCCCGACGGCTGAGGGCCGCCCGGCGCTCGCGGGGCACGCGCACGAAGGTGCGCAGGCGGATGACGCTCGGCACGGGCAGGGCGATCCGCTCGGCCCGCAGCGCCTCGCCCGACTCGTGCAGCGCCTCGGCCTTGTCGGCCAGGACGAGGACCGCGGCCCGCCGGCCCGACACCACGCCGAGCGGCTCGTACGTCGCGTTGAGGACGAGGGACCGGCGCATCGCCCCGTCAGGCTAGTGCCGGCACCCCGGACGCGACCCGGGTTTTGGAACCGGCCACGCCACCGCCACGGGGCGGTCCGACGGTGCCGAGGCGGCGCCCGCCGGCCCGGTGCTCGTCGCCCGGGCCTCGGGCCGGCGCGGCACGACGGCCGGCCGGTCCGGACGGTCGGTCAGCGACGGCGGGCGACCTCGGGCCAGGCCCGGCACCACTGCAGGTAGGTCACGAGGTCGTCGGGCTCGGGGGCGTGGCCGGGGTCGCCGTACATCGTCTGCAGGCGGAAGCGGAGGTAGGCGGGATCGGGCAGCGGCAGCCACGGGGCCCGCCGCCACCACCCGTCCGGGGCCAGCACGAGCACCTGGCGCAGGGCGGTGCCCCACAGCGAGGGCCGCCGGAGCACCGCCGTCACGACCCGCGCCAGCGCCGACGGGGACACCGGCAGGGACGCCGATGTCCCGGTGGACCCCGAGGAGCCGGTGGAGCGACTCATCCGACGCCCGCCGACGTGCACGAGCCAGCCATGGTGGTCACCCTACCGGTGGGCCGTCGGCGCCGACCCCACCGCGGCGGGGGGCGGCCGCGCCGAGGATCGGGTCGCCCAGGTGGGCCCAGGCGACGGCGGCGGCGCCCACGAGGGGGCCATCGGCACCCAGCCCGGCCGGGCGGATGACCGTGCCCCGCGCGTAGTCGAGGCGGGCCCGGCGATCGATCTCGGCCTGCGCGGCGGCGAAGAAGGGGTCGCCGAAGCCGAGGGCCACCGAGCCGGCCACCACCGCCAGCCGCAGGTCGAGCAGCACCGCCACCGACGCCACCGCCCGGCCCACCATGGTGCCGGTGCGCTCGACGACGTCGGGCGTGGCCTCGGCGGCCGGGCGCCCGGTGATGCGGGCGATCGCCGTGCCCGATGCCTCGGCCTCGAGGCAGCCCCGGGCCCCGCAGCCGCAGCGGTGGCCATCGGGCTCGACGATGACGTGGCCGATGTGGCCGGCGTTGCCGTCGGCGCCGTCGAGCAGCCGGCCGTCGGTCACGAGGCCGCCGCCGACGCCGGTGGACACCACCATCCCCACGTAGTCGGCCACCCCGACCGCGGCGCCCCGCCAGCCCTCGCCGAGGGCCAGGGCCTTGGCGTCGTTGTCGACGACCGTGGTGAGGCCGGTGAGGCGGGCGAGGTGGTCGTGCAGCGCGAACCCCCGCCACCCCGGGATGTTGACCGGGGAGACGGCGGCTCCGCCCCGGGTCATCGGCCCGCCGCAGCCCACACCGCAGGCCACCGGCTCGGGTGCTCCCCGTCGGCTCCCGTCGGCGCGCACCTCGCCCACGAGCGCCGCCAGCACCTCCCAGAGCAGCTCGGCCCCCGCCGTGGCCGGGGTGGCGACCTGGCGGCGAAGCAGCACCTCGCCATGGCGGGTGACGAGGCCGGTCGCCATCTTCGTCCCGCCGATGTCGATGGCCAGGACGACCTCGGCGTCGCCCGCGTCGGGGGCGGAGCCCGTGGTGGTCGTCCCCGCTGCGGCGGTCGGTGGGGGCGGCGGCGCGGGGTCGGACATCGGAGCCGGAACCTACCGCGGCCGCTGGGACGAGGCGCACGGCGTCCGGCCGCCTAACCTGATGGGGCTTCGCACCACCCGGGCGGTCGCCCGGCCCCCGACCACCACAAGGAGCCCGCCCCGGTGACCACGCAGGAGACCGCCGCGCGCACCCCGACCTTCTCGGACCTGTTCCGAGCGATCGGCGCCAACATCGAGCAGGTCATCCAGGGCAAGCCGGCGGTCGTCGAGCTCACCCTGCTGTGCCTCGTCTCCGAGGGGCACCTGCTGATCGAGGACGTGCCCGGCGTCGGCAAGACCAGCCTGGCCAAGGCGCTGGCCCGTTCGGTCGACTGCTCGTTCGGGCGCCTGCAGTTCACGCCCGACCTGCTCCCGAGCGACGTGGTCGGCGTGACGGTGTGGAACCGCGCCGACGGCCAGTTCGAGTTCCGGCCCGGCCCCGTGTTCGCCACGATCGTGCTGGGCGACGAGATCAACCGGGCCTCGCCGAAGACCCAGTCGGCGCTGCTCGAGGCGATGGCCGAGGGGCAGGTCACCGTCGACAACGTCACCTACCCGCTCGGCCCGCCGTTCATGGTGATCGCCACCCAGAACCCGATCGAGCACGAGGGCACCTACCCGCTGCCAGAGAGCCAGCTCGACCGCTTCCTCATGCGGGTGTCGGTCGGCTACCCGGCCCGGGACGCCGAGCTCGACATCCTCGACGCCCACGGCGACCACAACACCCTGGCCGACATCGGACCGGTGGCCACCGCCGCCGACATCCAGGGGATGATCAACGCGGTGCGCACGGTGCACCTGGCGCCGAGCCTGAAGAGCTACCTGGTCGACCTGGCCGACGCCTCCCGCCGCCATCCGCACCTGGCCCTCGGCATGTCCCCGCGCGCCACGCTCAGCCTGCAGCGCGTCGCCCGGGCCCGGGCCGCGTCCCAGGGCCGGGCCTACGTCATCCCCGACGACATCAAGACGCTGGCCCAGCCGGTGCTGGCCCACCGGCTCCTCGTCACGCCCGAGGCCCAGCTCCAGGGGATCACCTCCGGTGACGCCGTCGAGGAGATCCTCGCCGCCGTGCCGGTCCCCACCGGCGCGACGTCCTAGGGCGCCGGCCCCGCGCGAAGGTGGTCCCATGCTGACCCGCCAGGGATGGTTCTGCGCGGTGGTGGCCATCCTGTTCGTCGCGGCGGGCCGGATCCTCGGCACCACCGAGCTGTTCGTGCTCGGCACCTGCCTGGCCGCGCTCGTCCTGGTCTGCGTCGCCTACGTCGCCCTGCGGCGGCTCAAGATCGACGTCACCCGCGAGCTCCACCCGCCGCGCGTGCACGCCGGGTCGCCGAGCCGCGTCGACCTGCGCGTCGAGAACCAGGGCGGTCGGACGTCGCCGGTGCTGGGCCTGCGCGACGCGGTGTCGGGCACCCGGGGCGCCAAGCTGCTGGTCGGGCCCCTGGCCGCCGGCGGGGTGGCCAAGGCCGCCTACCGCCTGCCCACCGACCGGCGGGGCGTGCTCGAGATCGGGCCCCTCAAGGTGGCCTTCGGCGATCCGTTCGGCATGGCCGAGCTGTCGATGACGGCGAGCGGGGTGTCCGAGCTCACCGTGTACCCCCACATCGACGACATCGCCGCGGTCCCCCAGACCACCGGCAACGACCCGCTGGCGGGCGCCGAGCACCCCAACGCCCTCGGCCGCAACGGCGAGGACTTCTACGCACTTCGCCAGTACGTCGTGGGCGACGACCTCCGCCGGGTCCACTGGCCCTCCACCGCCCGCCACGACGAGCTCATGGTGCGCCAGGACGAGCTGCCGTGGCAGGGCCGGGCCACCGTGCTCGCCGACGTGCGCGCCGCCGCCACCACGCCCGAGGGCCTCGAGCTGGTGATCTCGGCGGCGGCGAGCATCGTCAACGCCGGTGCCCGGCGCCAGGACCTCGTCCGTCTGCTCACCACCGACGGGGCCGACTCCGGCTTCGCCGCCGGCCACGCCCACATCGAGGCGATCATGGAGCACCTGGCGAGCGTCGAGGCCGGCCCCGACGCCACCTTCCAACCGGTGGTCGAGCGGATGGCTCGATCGTCCTCAGGGGGTGCCCTCGTGGTGGTGTGCACGTCGCACCTGCCCGCCACCGACCGCGACCGCCTGGTCCGCCTCCGCACCCGCTTCGGCTCGCTGACCGTCGTGTGCTTCGACGACTCGGCGTGGGATCCCGCCGCCGCCGACGTGCCCCGCGACGGGAGCGACGGTCTCCTGTGGGTCACCCGCTCCCGGCCGTTCGTCGAGGTGTGGGACGCGGCCATGCGCCCCGGCCGACGGCCGGCGTCCGCCGGGGTCCGCCGATGACCGCCACCAGCTCCACCGCCGCCACCGCCAGCGGGGCCGGCGCCACGGCCGCCGCCGCCGTCCGCCGCATCCGCTACCTCCCCGTCGCCGAGGTCACCCTGGGCCTGCTGGTGCTCGCCACCGTCTACGGGTTCCGCCGGGTGTTCACCACCGACGAGTTCGCCCCGACCCTGGTGATCGTGGCGGTCTACTCGTCGGTGGCGCTGGCCGTCCTGCGCCGACGGGGCCTCGGCATCCTCACGTCGCTGCTCATCGGGCTCGTCGGCCTGGCCCTCCTCCTCACCTACGTGCTGTTCGCCGACACCACGCGCTACGGGCTCCCCTCCGGCGCCACCCTCGACGCCGCCCGGGGCGCGCTGTCGGGCTCGTGGTCCACCTTCCAGAGCGTGGTGGCGCCGGCGCCGGTCGAGGACGGCTTCCTGCTGGCCGCGTCCGTGGCGCTGTTCTTCGCCGTGTTCCTCTCCGACTGGGCCGCCTTCCGCCTCTGGTCCACCTTCGAGGCCATCGTGCCGGCCACCACCCTGTTCGTCTTCTGCGCCCTGCTCGGCTCCACCCAGCACCGCCTCGACGCCACCGTGGCCTTCGCCGGCGCCGCCACCGCCTTCCTGCTCAGCCACCGGATCGCCAAGCGGGAGACCTCGTCGGGGTGGGTCACCAGCGACGTGGCCCGAGGCTCGGACGCCCTCCTGCGGGCCGGTGCCGTGCTCGGGGTCGTCGCCGTGCTCGGCGGCGTGGTGGCCGGCCAGCGCCTCCCCGGCGCCGACAGCGGTGCGCTGGTGAGCTGGCGCGGCTCGGAGGGCCCCAAGGGCGACCGGTTCACGGTCAGCCCTCTCGTGGAGATCAGCTCCCGGCTGGTCCAGCAGTCCGACACCGAGCTGTTCACGGTCAAGGCCAGCTCCCCGGCCTACTGGCGCCTCACCTCGCTCGACACCTTCGACGGCGCCAGCTGGCGGTCCAAGGGGCGCTTCACCGTGGCCGACGGCGACCTCGACACGCCCCGGCCGCCCTCGGCCGGCACCACCGAGCTGGCCCAGCAGTACACGATCAGCAACCTCGCCCGACTGTGGATCCCCGCCGCCTACCAGGTCGACCGCATCGAGGACGCGCCCGCCCGCTACGAGGCCGATTCGGGCACCCTCATCGTCGACACGTCGCTCGACACCTCCGACGGCCTGTCCTACGCGGTGCGGTCGGCGCTCCCCACGTACTCCGCCGACCAGCTGGCCGCCGCCCCCCGCACCATCCCCGAAGACGTGCGGGCCCGGTACCTGTCCCTGCCCGACGACTTCCCGCAGGGCGCCGCCGCCCTCGTCGCCCGCGAGCAGACCCGCGGCGCCACCAGCGACTACGAGCGGGCCCGCAAGCTGCAGGACTACTTCCGCACGCAGTTCACCTACTCGCTCGACGTCCAGCCCGGCCACGGCGAGGGGGCCATCGCCGACTTCCTCACCAACAAGAAGGGCTACTGCGAGCAGTTCGCCGGCACGTTCGCGGCCATGGCCCGCTCGCTCGGGATCCCCGCCCGGGTCGCCGTCGGGTTCACCTGGGGCGACGCCGACCCGGCCACCCCCGACCTGTACCGGGTGAAGGGGCGCCACGCGCACGCCTGGCCCGAGGTCTACCTCGGCAGCTACGGCTGGGTCGCCTTCGAGCCGACGCCCGGCCGTGGCGCCCCCAACAGCGAGGCGTGGACCGGCGTGTCGGCCAGCCAGGCCGGCGGGTCGGAGAGCCCGGCGGGCTCCGGCACGAGCACGACCGCCACCACCACGGTCGGCACCGACCCGGCGGGCACCGGCGTGCAGGTGCCCGAGCTGACCGCGGCGCCGTCCACCACCGCCGCTCCCGCCTCGGCGGCCGGCGAGGGCAACAGCGGCCCGATCGCCACGGTCACCGACCACCCGCTGGTCTCGGTGGTGGTCGCCGTGGTCCTGCTGGTGCTGCTCGCCCTGTTCGCCGGCGTCCCGGCCCTCTACGCCGCCGAGCGGCGACGACGGCGAGCGCGGGCCGGCACCGATCCCGGCGCCCGGGTCCGGGTCGCGTGGGAGGAGTCCCTCGACGAGCTGGCGCTGGTCGGCACGGTGCCGACGCCGTCGGAGACCCACGACGAGTTCGCCTCCCGCGCCGGCGGCGCCCTGCCGACGGTGGCCGGGCCGCTCGTGCAGCTGGCCCGCGACACCGACGCCGCCACCTACGCCCCCGACCTCGTCGACGCCGATGCCTCCGCCCGCGCCGTCGCCGCCGCCGAGGCGGTCGCGGCAGCCGTCGACACCGAGGTCGGGGCGACCGCCCGGTGGCGACGCCACCTCGACCCTCGGCCGCTCCTCGCCGGCCGGCGCCGACGCCGCCCCTGGCACGACGCCCGCAGCGGCGGCTGACCGGCCCCGGCCGGGCGGACCCCGGCCGGACGCGACGCCGCCGTGCCCAGCGGCACGGCGGTCGGGCAGCCCCCGGATCAGGGGCCGCTGGCTCGGCGGCGGCTCAGGGCTCGTCGCGCTTGAACCGGTCCTTCATGCGCTGGGTGCCGTTGCCGAGCACGTCGCGCAGGCCCGCGGCCCGCATGGATCGGGTCAGGTGGTCCATGCCGGCTCGGCCCATCTTGCGGGCGTTGCCCACGATGCTGAGCGAGCAGACCAGCATGATCAAGAAGCCGCCGAAGGCGACCACGAACGACAGCGAGAGGGTGGCGACGAGGACCACGAGGCCGACCACGAAGCCGAGGATCGACCACTTGATGCGCCGGACGGCGACGCTGTAGATCGTGGTGTCGGCGATGTCGCGCGCGAGGGCGGGATCGGTCTCGTAGAGGTTGGCCTCGATCTCGCTGAGGATGCGCTGCTCGTCCTCGGAAAGCGGCACGCTCGACTTCCCCTTCGCTCCCGGGAGCTCCGCCACCCCACGATCGGTGGAGGCCCCGGTCCCAATCATTCCACAGCGAGCGATGGGCAACAACGCGCCCGTCGCTCCGTGCCCTTGGCAGGCTACCCGCCGGTGGCGAGCGTCGCCCACCCCTGCGGTCGGACCGGTCCGGAGCACCGCGGTGGTCGCCCACCGGGGCGGACCCGACCGGCCCTGCCCTCCCCATCGGCAGGCACCCGGGCGCCCCTGAGCGATCTCGAGCGGTTCGTCGCCACCTCGCCGGTCGCGGCCGGCGACCGCTCAACCCGATCCGGCCGAGCCGCCCGGCGGGGACGGCTCGGCGTCGGGCGCGGGGGCCGAGGGCCCCCACTGCTGCTCGCCCCGTCGCTTGCGCCGCAGGCCGCCCTCGCCCACGAGGGTCGCCGGGCCGATGGCACCGGTGCCGAACCGGGCACGGATGGCGTCGACGGCGGCCTCGGCCTCCTCCCAGTCGGCGTCGGCGGGCGAGCGGGCGCCGGGCCCGGCCCGGTCGGCCGCCCCCGCGGCGGCGTCGCCGTCGGAGGCGAACAGGTCGTCCAGGCGCAGCTGGCGGGGCTCACCGGCCTCGGCGAGGCCGCTGACGGAGACCCCGAGCAGTCGGACGCCGGCGGCGACGTCGATGCGGCCGAGCAGCGCCTTGGCCTCGCGGCCGATCACGGCCGCCGACGCGGTGGCGACGTCGAGGGTGGTCGAGCGGGTGAGCGTCTGGAAGTCGGCGTAGCGCAGCTTCAAGGTGATGGTGCGCCCGACCAGGTCGTGGCGGCGGAGCCGATCGGCGACGCCATCGGCGAGGCGCACCAGCTCGCGCTCGAGCGCTTCGGGCCGGTGCAGGTCGTGGGCGAAGGTCTCCTCGTGGCCGATCGACTTCGGGGCCCGGTCGGTGACGACCTCCCGATCGTCGCGACCGCACGCCAGCGCGTGCAGGTGGTTCCCGGCCGCCCGGCCGATGGCGGCCACCACGACGTCCGCCGGCAGCGCGGCGAGGTCGCCCACCGTGACGATGCCCAGCCGCTGGAGGCGGGCGAGGGTGGCGGGCCCCACGCCCCAGAGCGCCTGCACCGGGAGCGGGTGCAGGAAGGCGAGCTCGCCGCCCACCTCGACGACGTGGACGCCGCGGCCGAAGACCGGTCCGTCGCGCGATGCCTTCGGCTTGGCCGCCTCCGACGCCAGCTTGGCGAGGAACTTGGTGGGAGCCACCCCCACCGAGCAGGTGAGCCCCTCCTCGGCGAGCACGCGTCGGCGCAGCTCGGCGGCGATGGTCGGCCCGTCGCCGTGGAGGCGCTGGGCGCCGGTGACGTCGAGGAAGGCCTCGTCGAGCGACAGCGGCTCGACCAGCGGCGTCGTCGACCGGAAGATCGCCATCACCCGCTCGCTCACCTCCGCGTAGCGGTCGTAGCGGCCGTCGAGGAACACCGCGTGGGGGCAGCACCGCTGGGCCTGCACCGAGGGCATGGCCGAGTGGACCCCATAGGCGCGCGCCTCGTAGGACGCCGCGGCCACCACACCTCGGCCACCCGAGCCGCCGACGATCACCGGGCGGCCGCGCAGCTCGGGCCGGTCGAGCAGCTCGACGGACACGAAGAACGCGTCCATGTCGACGTGCAGGATGGTGCGCACGGCCCCGTCGGTCACCCCGCCGAGGCTACGGCCTCGGCACCGCTCCCCTGCCGGGTCGTCGCCGCCCTCGGCCCGTGGCCGGCCGGTCGCGCCGCTGGAGCCGGACCACCTCGAGCGTGGCGAGGTCGGCGCCGTGCACGCGGGACCCGATGCGACGGGGCTGCCCCCAGCGCTCGGCGAGGAAGGCGGTGAGCGGCTCCCCCACCCGCGGGTGCGCGTCGACCAGGCGGCATCCGCACTGGTCGCTAGAGCCGGACCACCTCGAGCGTGGCGAGGTCGGCGCCGTGCACGCGGTACCCGAAGCGACGGGGCTGCTCCCAGCGCTCGGCGAGGAAGGCGGTCAGCGGCTCCCCCACCCACGGGTGCGCGTCGACCAGGCGGCCACCGCACTCGTCGACGGGGAACCAGCCGAGGGCGTCGACGATGCCGTCGGGGTCGTCGACGCGCAGCTCGCCCTCGTAGGCCAGGGCGTAGTGGACCTCCACCCGCAGGTGCCACCCGAGGTCGGGGGCCTCGGCCTCGATCTCGTACAGCGGCCCCAGCCACTCGGAGACCACCAGCCCGGTCTCCTCGGCGACCTCGCGCGTGAGCCCGCCGATGAGGTCCTCGCCCTCGTCGATCACCCCGCCCGGCGGGCTCCAGTCGGTGCGGCCGCCACGTCGCCGGTTGTGCACCAGGAGGATCCCCTCGGGACCCTCGACGATCGCACCCCCGACGAGCCACGCCTGCACACCGCCATCATGCCCCACGGCCGCGCCACGCCGGTCAGCCGACCCGGCGGCCCCCGGGTCCGACGGTGCCACCGGCCGGCGCCGGCGGGGATCGAGGTCGGCGGGCGCGGCGGCGCCGGCGCGCAGATCGGCGGGTCAGCCGGCGCTGGTGGGCGTCGAGGCCTTGGTGGTGGTGGTCGCCTTGGGCAGCCCGCTCACCGTCTCGCTGCTCGTGCCGGGCGTCGACGTGCCGAGGTCCATCGTCGGCACCTTGATGGTGGCCGGGTCGACGGCGATCGGCTTCCACGACCCACCGGCGTTGACCGCCGGAGCGGTGGCGGCGTCGGGCATGGTCGGCTGGTCACCCGGCATCGGGATGGCCTTGTAGTCGATCGGATCCGGCGCGCCCTCGGCCAGCACCGACGCGTCGACCGCCTCGAAGCCCGACTGGCCGGTCCCGCTGCACGGCGCCACCGTCTCGATGTCCTTCGGCCGGCTGGTGGCGAACTGGTTGCCCGAGAAGCAGTTCCCCAGCGTGCCCCCGCTGGTGTCGAACAGGGCGAGCACCAGGTCGCCGTAGCGCTCGGCGCCGGTGGCGATGTTGTCGGTGACCTTGTTGTTGTTCGGGTCGAACGTCTTGCCGAACGGCCACAGGATGATCACGATCCCGGCCTTCTTGTTCCCCTCCACCCGGTTCTTGGTGATCGTGTAGTTGTTCGTCCCCGGGTTGACGATGCCGGTGCCGTAGGCGACGGCGAGCTTCGGGTCGCGCTGGGGGGTGTTGGGGTTGTTGTTGTCGTAGACGAGGTTGCCGGCGATCAGGCCACCGTCGTTGGGGGCGTTCTTCTCGCCGTCCTGGGACTGCGGGGAGATGCCGATGCGGTTCCACCGCCAGATCGAGTTCACGATGCTGACGCCGGTGGAGTTGGTCCCGGAGTAGCCGAGGAAGTTGTTCTCGGCCACGGCATCGGTGACCACCGCGTCGCACGGCGTGCACTGGCCGATGTAGTACGCCGAATCCGGCTGGCCCGAGCCGTACACGTGGTCGAACTGGCCCTTGGTGGCGTTGAAGGCGTAGATGCCGTAGTCGCCGTTGTTGATCACGCTGACGTAGCTGGCCCGATAGCCCTTCAGCACGTACTGGCTGTCGTAGTCACCGGTGAAGAAGACACCGTTGCCCTTGTAGCTGCGGGCCGTGAGGTTCTCGACCGCCACGCCATCGGACAGCACCTTGATGCCGTTGTCCTTCTGGTACTCGCCGTCGAGGATCACCTTGTTGCGATCGAGGCCCCGGATGACGAGGTTCTCCTTCTCGACGGTGACCGACTCCTTGTAGACCCCCGGCGAGATCAGGACCATGTCGCCCGCCTTGGCGGCGTCGACCGCGGCCTGGATGGTCTTGTAGTCCTGGTCGGCCCCGACCTTGAGCGTGCGCCCGCTCGACCCGCCCGACGTGGTGGCGGTGGACGACGTGGAGGTGCTCGACGAGCACGCCGCGGCGAACACGGCGACCGCGGCCACCACGACGAGGCCGGCGGCGCGGGCGGAGAGACGTGACGATCGACACATGGGCGCGCACGCTAGCGCGCTGCTCCACCTGACGAGACGTTGACGCCCGCGTGACGCACGGTGCCGGCCGCGGCACAGGCCGCGGTCCCGACCGACCGCAGCTCAGCGCCGGGGGCCGGCGACGATCATGGCGCCGCGCTGGCCCTTGTTCGGCGAGCCGTGGATCGAGCAGTAGAAGCGGTACTCGCCAGGGGCCGGCGCGGTGATCGTCGCGGACATCCCCGGGTCGAGGTTGCCGGTGGTGATGGCGGGGAAGGCCCCGTCCTGGACCGGCACGACGTTGTGGGCGTTGTTCCCGACGTTCTTGAACGTCACCTTGGTGCCCGGATCGACGGTGAAGACCTTGGGCTCGTAGAAGTTGTCCTTGACCTGGATCTCGACCGCCGTCTTGCCGGTGAGGTCGACCGGTGACGAGAGGTCGAGCCCCCCGTCGCTGCCGGACGCGTCGTGGCCGGCGGTCGACGCCGACGAGCCCGACGACGAATCCGAGGACGAGCAGGCCGCGATGCCGAGGACGGTGGCCAGGGCGAGGGCGGAGGCGACGGCGGTGGCGCGGAGGCGGTGGGAGCGGATCACGGCGGGCGACGCTACCGGTCCGGACCCGAGCGCTCAACGCACCCCGCGTGCCGGCGGGCCGGGATCCCGGCGGCCTGGCCGAGGAGCCCCGGTCAGGGGGCGTCGGGGACGGCGTCGCCCGGGCCGGGCACCGGGCCCGGAACCGGGTCGCGGGTCACGGTGACCGGCGGGATCAAGACGACGCCGTCGGGGGTGGTGGTGGTCGGCGGCGTGGTGGGCGGAGGCGGGCGCTCGGCGGTGGCCGGCGGGATGAGGCCCACGGACCCGGGCCCGGTGGACGGGGTCGGGCGCGGCGGGGCCGGGCGGCCCACCGTGGTCGGCGCCGACCCGACGGTGGTGGGCGGCGTGGACGGCCCCTCGGCGGGAGGTGCCGCCTCGGTGGTGGGCGGCACCTCGGGGGCCGTCGTCGGCACCTCGGGCACCGTGCTGGCCGGCGCCGCGACGCTGGTGGGCGTGGCGGACGGATCGGCGCCGTCGGTGGCCGACGCGACGCTGGTCGGCACCGGCTGGTCGGTGGAGGCCGAGCGCGGCACGAGCACGAGGGCACCGGCGGCGAGCACGGCGACGACCACGCCGGCCGCCGGGACCAGCACCCGCCGCCGCAGGACGGCGGCCCGGGTGGCGAGCACGCGGTCGGGGTCGGCCATGAGGCCGCCCAGGCGCTGCTCGACCTCGACCGGGCCGAGCCGCAACGCCCGCGACAGGACCTCGAGGTCGGCGTGCCGCAGGGTCAGCGGGGTGCCCGGGGTCGCGTGGCGCAGGGCGTAGAGGATCGACAGGTAGGTGGCCAGCACCTCGTCGGGCTCGGGGTCCTTGCCCCGCAGGCGACGCTGCTCGTCGCCGGCCGCGATCTGGCGCTCCTCCAGGTCGATGGTGAGCACGCTGCGCTGGGGCACGAGCTCGTCGACCGACACGCCGTAGAGCTCGGTGACGGCGGCGATCTCGGCGTCTGACAGCAGCCGATCGCCGGCCTCGACCTGGGCGAGGTCGGCGGCGGTGAACCAGCCGTGGGACGCGGCGGCCAGCTCGTCCGGGCTCCGACCGGCGGCGGCCCGCCGCTCGCCGAGGAGCCGACCGAGGCGGACCGGGGGCACGAGGGTGGGGGTGGTCACGGCGGCCAGTATGGACCGGCCATGGCGCCCGACGCCACGGTCCGTCGGCACATCTGCCGCCCTGCGCCACGGGTGGACACCGCCCGCGGTCGCGCCGCCGCGAGGAGCGTGGATCGGTCCCGATCGCCCCAGCTGCTGGCCCGATCGAACCGCCCTCGCGCGCCGATCGGCCCCCGGCCGACGTCGTCGCCGGCCGATGCCGCGGGCCCGCCTCCGGCGGACGCCGGCTCAGGCCTTGGCGCGGCGGCGGTGCAGCACGCGGTCGCGCACGCCCCACCAGGTGACCAGGCCGAGGGCCTCGACGACGATCTTGCTCGACATCTTCGACTCGCCCCGGACCCGGTCGGTGAACGAGATCGGCACCTCGACGATGCGCCCGCCGTTGCTCTTGACCTCGTACGCCATCTCGATCTGGAAGCCGTAGCCGTCGGCCTTGATCTCGCCCAGGTCGATCTTGGAGAGCGCGTCGGCCGAGTAGGCGCGGAAGCCGGCCGTGGCGTCGCGCACCTCGAGGCCGAGGACCATGCCGGCGTAGCGGTTGCCCCAGCGCGACAGCGCCTTGCGGTGCCACTTCCAGTTGGGGATCGTGCCGCCGGGGACGTAGCGGGAGCCGATGGCCAGGGAGGCACCGTGCTCGACCGCCGAGATCAGGCTCGGGAGCGCCGCCGGGTCGTGCGACAGATCGGAGTCCATCTCGATGAGGATGTCGTAGCCCTGGCGGAGGCCCTCGGCGAAGCCGGCCCGGTAGGCGGAGCCGAGTCCGGACTTGGCGGCCCGGCGCATGACCGACACGCCGCCGCCGTGGTCGCGGCCCCAGCGCTCGGCGAGGTCGGCGGTGCCGTCGGGGCTGCCGTCGTCGACGACGAGGACGTCGGCCTCGGGGGCCGACTCACGGGTGCGGTCGAGGACCTCGTCGATGTTGAGGGCCTCGTTGTAGGTGGGCAGCACGACCAGCGGTCTCACGGCCCGAGACTCTACGCGGCCGGGACCCCCGAGGGCGGTCAACCCGACGCCCGGAGCACGGTCCGACACCGCCCGGCCGACCACGGCCCGCCCGCCGGCGGTCGTGGGCCGGGCCGGGGTCGGCAGACGAGGGGCGTGGGCCCGTCGGCGGACGTGGGGCGGGCCGGCCCGGCACCCTACGATGGGCGCCGCATGGCCGAGGACCCCGACGACCGCGACCCCTCCGGCACCGCCGGCCCACCGACCACCGGTGTTCCACCGCAGCTGGCGCGCATCCTCGCCTTCGTGGCGATCGTCCTGGCCGGCGCGGCCGGCGGCTTCATCGGGTATGCCATCACCGACCTGCAGTGCACCGGCGACTGCTCTACCCCCAAGGGCCTCGGCGCCCTCATCGGCGCGCTGCTTGGCGCCGGCGGGGTCGCCATCGTGGCCGTCCTCGCCCTGCGGGCCATGAACGAGTGGCGCCGGGTGCAGGCGGCGTCGCCCCGCCCCGAACGGGTCCCGCCCCGACGCGTCCCCGACGGGGGCACCCGCGGCCGCCCCCGCGTGCGGTGACCGGACCCGACCCCGACCGCGACGCCCTCGCCGACCTGGCCCTGGCCATGGCGGAGCGGGCCGCGACCGCGCTCGTCGCCGGGCTCGGGGAGCGCCGCACCGCGGTCGACACCAAGACCTCACCCACCGACATGGTCACCGACATGGACCGGGCGGCGGAGCGGATCATCACCGAGGGCCTCCTCGACGCCCGCCCCGACGACGGCATCCTCGGCGAGGAGGGCACCGACCGCGCCGGCCGCTCCGGCGTCCGCTGGATCGTCGATCCGCTCGACGGCACCACCAACTACCTCTACGGCCACGCCGGGTTCGCGGTGTCGATCGCGGCCGAGCAGGGTGGGCGGGTCGTGGCCGGCGCCGTGGTCGACCCCATGCACGGCGATGCCTTCCGAGCCGTGCTCGGTGGCGGGGCCACCCGCAACGGCGATCCCGTGCGCTGCTCGGAGGTCGCCGACCCGGCGGTGGCGCTCGTCGCCACCGGGTTCTCCTACGAGCCCGAGCGGCGGGCCCGCCAGGCCGCCGTGCTGACGCAGGTGCTCCCGCGCATCCGCGACATCCGGCGGGTGGGCGCGGCCGCCGTCGACCTGTGCTCGGTCGCCTGCGGGCGGGTCGACGCCTTCTGGGAGAAGGGCCTCGCCCCGTGGGACCACGCGGCCGGGGCCCTGATCGCCGCCGAGGCCGGCGCCCGGGTGGGCGACCTCGGCGGCGGGCCACCCTCCACGGCCTTCACCCTGGCCGCCCCGCCGGCGCTGTTCGAGGCCCTCGCCGAGCTGCTCCGCTCGGCCGGCGCCGCCGACGCCTGAGGGGACCTCCGGCCGGCGCCGGCGGCGCCCCCGGGCGACCGCCCCGACCGACCGCGGCCCACCCGCCGACGACCACGAGCGACCGTGCGCAGCGGGTCGACCACCGCTCAGCGGCCTCCCCGATCGAAAAAACTTCCCGAGCATCAACACGAAGCGCCCGGCCATCGGGCACGATGGCGCCCGTGGGTACGCGCATCTTGACCGTGGAGGACGACGAGCGCATCCGTACCGCCGTGAAGATGGCCCTCGAAGACGAGGGCTGGCAGGTCGAGGAGGCCGAGAGCGGCGAGGAGGCACTCGAGTCGTTCGCCCGACATCCGTCCGACGTCGTGCTGATCGACATCATGCTTCCGGGGGTCGACGGCTTCGAGGTCTGCCGCTCGATCCGGCGCAGCTCCGACGTGCCCATCGTGATGGTGACCGCCCGGGCCGACACCCACGACGTGGTCGCCGGGCTCGAGGCCGGTGCCGACGACTACCTCACCAAGCCCTTCGCCCCCAAGGAGCTCTCGGCCCGCATCCGCGCCCTGCTGCGGCGGGCCCGCACCTCCGACCCGGCCATCTCCCACCTGAAGTTCGGCGATCTCGAGATCGTCCCGGAGGAGGGCCTGGTCCTGCGGGCCGGCGAGGAGATCCACCTCACCAAGACCGAGTTCCGCCTCCTCGTCGAGCTGGCGTCGAGCCCCGGGCGCGTGTTCAGCCGCGAGGTCCTGCTCGAGCGGGTGTGGGGCTACGGCTACTTCGGCGACGGCCGCCTCGTCGACGTCCACGTGCGCCGGCTGCGCACCAAGGTCGAGGCCGATCCGGCCAACCCCCGCCACGTCGTCACCGTGCGGGGCCTCGGGTACAAGCTGCAGCCCTGATCCCGGTTCGACCTGACGTGGCGGGCGACCCGGTCCTGCCGACGCGGTGGTCCGCGGGCGAGGATGCACCACAATGACGAGGATGCTTCGGCTGCCCCGCACCCGGCGGCTCGGTCTGCGGGCCCGGCTCACGATCGGCTTCGCCCTGGGCGCGGCCCTGCTGTCGGCCGGCCTGTCGCTCATGACCTGGTGGCTCACCCGGGAGAACCTGCTCAAGCAGCGCGACGACACCGCGGTGAGCCGGGTGCTGTCGAACGCGGTGACGGTCAGCGGCGACCTGCAGGGCCAGAACATCGCGTGGGAGCGGCTGCTCTCCTCGCTGCCCACCCCCGAGGGCGCCCAGCCGGTGATCCTCTACAAGGACGAGTGGCACGCCAAGAACGCGGTCGAGTTCGGCCAGGACGCCATCCCCGCGTCGCTGCGCGCCGCGGTCGAGGCCGGCCAGCCCTCGACGATGCGCTACAGCCACGACGGCCTCCCCTACCTGACCGTCGGCGTGCCCATCCCCGCGGCCCAGGCCGCCTACTTCGAAGGCGTGCCCCTCGAGGAGGTGCAGAAGACCCTCGACGGCCTCGCCATCTCGCTGCTCGGGGCCGCCGCCCTCACCACGCTCGCCGGCGGGCTCATCGGCTACCTGGTCAGCGGGCGGGCCCTCCTGCCGCTCGCCGACGTGCGCGACGCCGCCGAGGCCATCACCCAGGGCAACCTCGACACCCGTCTGGTGATGAGCGGCGACCCCGACCTCGACGCCCTGTCGGGTTCGTTCAACGACATGGCCCAGGCCCTGCAGGACCGCCTCGAGCGCGACGCCCGCTTCGCGTCCGAGGTCAGCCACGAGCTGCGCTCGCCGCTGATGACGCTCGCCGCCAGCGTCGAGGTGCTCGAGAACACCCGCGACGAGCTGCCCGACCGCGCCCAGACCGCGCTCGAGCTCATGAAGGCCGACATGGACCGCTTCCAGCAGCTGGTCGAGGACCTCCTGGAGATCAGCCGCTTCGACGTCGGCGCCATCAAGCTGTTCCTCGAGGAGGTGCTGGTCTCGGAGATGGTGATCCAGGCGGTCAGCGCCGCGGGCGTCGGACCGGTGCCGGTGGTCTACGACGAGGACGTGAGCGAGGTGGTGGTCGAGGTCGACAAGCGGCGCTTCGGGCGGGTCATCGCCAACCTCCTCGACAACGCCAAGAAGTACGCCGGCGGCGCCACCGCCGTCATCGTCGAGCTGGGGCCCGAGCCGACCGAGGAGGACGAGCCCGAGGTCGTGCGCATCGCCATCGAGGACGCCGGCCACGGTGTGCCCGACGGCGAGCGCGACGTGATCTTCGACCGCTTCTCCCGCGGGACCGAGGGCGGCAACCGCGGCGCCGACACCGGGGTGGGCCTGGGCCTGGCCCTGGTCGACGAGCACGTGCGCCTGCACGGCGGCCGGGTGTGGGTCGAGGAGCGCCACGACGGTCGGGCCGGCGCCCGGTTCGTCGTCGAGCTGCCCATCGTGCCCGAGCCGCCCGACGAGGCCACCGCCGAGGCCGACGAGGGCGAGCCCGAGACCGCCGAGGTGGTGGCGTGACCCCCGCCATCGGACGAGGCCACCGTCGGCTGGCCGTCGGGGTCGCCCTCCTGGCCGGCGCGTCGCTCGCCGGCACGCCGCTCGCCGGCTGCGCCATCCCCGAGGACAGCAAGCCCCAGGCGGTCGAGCGGGTGTCGCTGCCCCCGCAGCTGGTCGACCCGCCGAGCACCACGGTGCCCCAACCGGCGTCGGAGACCGAGACCCGCAGCGTCTACCTCGTGAAGGCCGCCACCTCCCCCGACGGCACCGACTCGCTCCAGCCGGTGCGCACCCAGGTGCGGGTGCCGTCCGACCCGGCCGACGCGCCGCGCGCGGTCATCGACCAGCTGCTGCGCCTGCCCACCGCCGAGCAGAAGTCGCTCGGGCTGCGCTCGGACATCCCCAGCACCGTCCGGGTGCGGTCCGTGACCGCCGACCCGGCGAGCGGCGTGCTGACCGTCGACCTGTCCGGCCTCGGCCAGGTGGAGGGGCCCAAGCAGCGCCTCGCCGCGGCCCAGATCGTGTTCACCGCCACCGAGCTGCCCGGCATCTCGGCGGTGCGCTTCGAGATCGACGGCGAGCCGGCCACCATCCCCCTCGACGACCGCACCTCGGCCGCCAGCCAGCCGATCACCCGCCAGGACTTCCCCAAGCTCAACCAGCTGCTCGGCGGGTCCACCACCTCGACGACCGCCGCCCCCACCACGCTCCCGGCCCCGACCCCCGGGGGCTGATCAGGCCGTCGGTCAGCGGGGCAGGCCGAGCGCCTCGGCGACCAGCAGCCGCTGCACCTTCCCGGTCGACGTGTGCGGCAGGGCGTCGGTGACGTGGACCTCCTTGGGTCGCTTGAACCCCGCCAGGTGCTCGTGGGCGAAGTCCAGCACCGCATCGGGGTCGACGGGCGGGCCCGGGGCCGGCACCACGGCGGCGCACACCCGTTGGCCCCAGCGCTCGTCGTCGCGCCCGAACACCGCGACCTCGCGGACGCCGGGGGCCGCAGCCAGGACGTGCTCGACCTCGGCCGGGTACACGTTGACCCCTCCGGTGATGATGAGGTCGTCGCGTCGCCCGTCGAGGTACAGGTAGCCGTCGTCGTCGAGCCGCCCGAGGTCGCCCACGGTGAACGCCCCGTGGGCATCGGGCCGATCCGTCGACGGCGGGCGCCAGGCCGCCGTCGTCTTGTCCGGGTCGCGCCAGTAGGTGAAGCGGGCGTAGCCGGGCACCTCGCACCAGATGGTGCCGTCGTCGTCGACGTCGAGGCGCCGGTGCGGGCGGGCCCGGCCGACGGTGCCCGGGTGGTCGAGCCACTCCCCGGCCGAGCAGGCGGTGAACTGGCCCTCGGTCGAACCGTAGAACTCCCAGACCCGCTCGGCGCCGAAGGCCTCGATGGCGCGGTGCTTCAGCGGGGCTGGGCAGGGCGCGCCGGCGTGGGCCAGCAGGCGGAAGCACGAGAGGTCGGGGAGGCCGCCGACGTCGTCGGCGTGGGCGAAGAGGCGCTGCAGGTGCGCCGGGACCATGAACGCGGTCGTGGGACGGTGCTCGGCGATGGCCCGGGCGGCGACGGCCGCCTCGTAGCGACCGAGCACGACGACGTCGCCGCCGGCCAGCAGCGTGCCGCCCCCGAAGCGGATGGCGACCGAGTGGTGGAACGGCGAGCACACCAGCTGGACGTCGTCGGGAGCGAACCCCCACAGCTCGCGCTCCTCGGCGAGGAGCGCGGCGGCCTCGTCCTCTTCGAGGACGCCCGACCACACGCCCTTCGGCGCGCCGGTGGTGCCCGATGTGTAGTGCATGGGCCGGGCCAGGGGGCACGGGGCCAGGTCGACCGGTGGACCCTCCAGCAGGCGGGCCAGCTCCTCGTCGTCGACGACGAGCGCGGGCTGCGCGTCGTCGAGCAGGGCCGCCCGCTCGTGGTCGAGGAGGCCGCCGTTCAGGAGGACGGGGACGATGCCGGTGCGCAGCGCCCCCAGGATGGCCGAGAGCATGGCGCCGCTGGACGAGGTGACCAGGGCGACCCGGTCGCCGGCTCGCAACCCGCGCGCCGCCAGCCCGCCGGCGACGGCGCGCTGGTCGCGCTCGGACCGGTCGGCGGTGAGCAGCTCCACGCCGACAGCGTGGCCCAGCCGCGGCGCCGGCGGCGAGCCGGCGACGCGTCCGAGCCGGCGACGCGTCGCCGGTCAGACGGCGAAGAACTGCTCGGCGACGCCGTGGTACAGGGCGGGGTCGACCGTCTTGAGCGTGCCGACGGCGACCGACAGCGGGATGCGCTCGATCTCGCCGCCCTGCAGGGCGACCATCTGGCCCCACGCCTCGTCGTGCACGGCGTCGATGGCGGCGATGCCGAAGCGGGTGGCGAGGACGCGATCGAAGGCGGTGGGCGTGCCTCCCCGCTGCACGTGGCCGAGGATGGTCACACGGGTCTCGTAGCCGGTGCGGTCCTCGATCTCCTCGGTGAGGCGCTGCCCGACCCCGCCGAGGCGGGGGTGGCCGAACTGGTCGACCTCGCCCGACAGGAGCGACATGGTGCCCTCGACCGGGGTGGCACCCTCGGCGACCACCACGATGGACGCGAAGTTGCCGGCCTCGTGGCGCTTGCGCAGGGCCGCGCACACCTCGTCGATGTCGAAGGGCTCCTCGGGGATGAGGATCATGGTGGCCCCGCCGGCGATCCCCGACCACACGGCGATGTGCCCGGCGTGGCGACCCATCACCTCGACGACCATCACGCGGTGGTGGGAGGCGGCGGTGGTGTGGAGGCGGTCGATGGCCTCGGTGGCGATCTGCACGGCGGTGTCGAAGCCGAAGGTGAGCTCGGTGCCCGAGAGGTCGTTGTCGATCGTCTTGGGCACGCCGACGACGTGCACGCCGAGGTCGAACAGCTTGTTGGCCACGCCGAGGGTGTCCTCGCCCCCGATGGCCACGAGGGCGTCGATGCCGAGCCGATCGAGGCTGGCCTTGGCCTTCTCGACGCCCTCGTCGATCTTGAAGGGGTTGGTCCGTGACGACCCGAGGATGGTGCCGCCACGGGGCAGCGTGCCGCGGAACGACTCCACCGACAGCGGGATGGTGTCGCCGTCGATCACCCCGCGCCAGCCGTCGAGGAACCCGACCATCTCGTCCCCGAACACCCGCTCGCCCTTGCGGACCACGGCCCGCATGACGGCGTTGAGCCCCGGGCAGTCACCGCCACCGGTCAGCATCGCGACGCGCATCGCTCGCACCCCTTTCGCAGGCCCGTCCGGGCCCGTGCTCGGTCGCGCCACCCTACCCATGCCCCACGACTGCGGGCCCGGGTCCCCTGTGAACTCGCGGTGAACAGCGCGGAGGGCCCGAGCATCGCCGGGTCCCCGCCGCGGTCGCGCCACCGGCCGCCGCCCGGTGGCAGCCCGACGGATAGGTTGCGGGGCCATGGCCGTCGTCATCGCCATCGACGCAGGGACCACCGGCGTGCGCGCCATCGCCTTCGGGCGCGACGGCACGGTGGTCGGCTCCTCGTACCGCGAGTTCACCCAGCACTTCCCCCGACCCGGTTGGGTCGAGCACGACGCCGCCGAGATCTGGGCGGCTGTCGAGGTGGTGCTGGCCGAGGTCGTGGCCGGCCTCGACGGCCAGGCCGTGGCCGCCGTCGGCATCACCGACCAGCGCGAGACGGTCGTGGTGTGGGACCGCCGCACCGGCGAGCCCCTCCACCGGGCGATCGTCTGGCAGGACCGGCGCACCGCCGCCCGCTGCGACGAGCTGCGCGACGCCGGCCACCTCGACCTCGTCCGCGACCGCACCGGCCTCGTGCTCGACCCGTACTTCTCGGGCACCAAGCTCGAGTGGCTCTTCACCGAGGGCGGCCTCCAGCCCGGCCCCGAGGTCGCCTTCGGCACCGTCGACAGCTGGATCCTGTGGAACCTCACCGGCGGCACCGAGGCTGCTGGCGCCGTGCACGCCACCGACGTGTCCAACGCCAGCCGGACGCTGCTCTTCGACATCCGCGACCTGCGGTGGTCCGACGTCCTCACCGACCTGCTGGGCGTTCCCGGTCACGTGCTGCCCGAGGTGCGGCCCTCGAGCGGCCGTCTCGGCGTCACCGCCGCCGGGGTCGCCGGCCTGGGCGCCGGGGTGCCCATCAGCGGCATCGCCGGCGACCAGCAGGCCGCGCTGTTCGGCCAGGCCTGCTTCACCCCGGGCATGACCAAGAACACCTACGGCACCGGGTCGTTCGTGCTCATGAACGTCGGCGACACCTGTCCCGACCCCGTCGACGGGATGCTGACCACGGTGGCCTGGCAGCTCGCCGACGCCGCCGGCGGCTGGCCCACCACGACCTACGCCCTCGAGGGCGCCATCTTCGTCACCGGTGCCGCCATCCAGTGGCTGCGCGACGGACTCGGCATCATCGACCAGGCCGCCGAGACCGGACCCCTGGCGGCGTCGGTCGACAGCACCGAGGGCGTGGTGTTCGTCCCCGCCTTCACGGGGCTCGGCAGCCCCTGGTGGGATCCCTACGCCCGGGGCACCATCGTCGGCATCACCCGCGGCACCGGGCGCGCCCACCTGGCCCGGGCAGCCGTCGAGGCCATGACCTTCCAGACCCGCGACGTCGTCGAGGCCATGGGTCGCGCCGCCGGCACGTCCGTGCAGGGTCTGCGCGTCGACGGGGGTGCGACCGCCATGGACCTGCTGCTGCAGCTGCAGGCCGACCAGCTCGGGGTGCCGGTGGCCCGGCCGGTGGTGCAGGACACCACGGCGCTGGGCGCCGCCTACCTCGCCGGCCTGGCCGAGGGCTTCTGGGCCTCGCTCGACGACGTCAGCGACAACTGGGCGCTCGACGTCGAGGTGCGGCCGTCGGCCGATCCCGCCGAGGCCGACGAGGCCCACGCCCGCTGGCTCGAGGCCGTCGCCCGCAGCCGCGACTGGTCCGAGGAGTAGCTTCCGGATCGCCCGGGCCGGCGGAGCAGGCGGCGCGGGCGACGCGCCCGATCGGCGGTCGCGCTCAGACGTGGGACGGGTGCAGCGCCCGGGCCTCGGCCACCCTCAGCTCACGAAACCGGGTGTCCACGATCCGAGCCAGGGCAGCGGCCTGACGGCGCTCCCGAGCTCGGAACGGCGCCCCCTGACGCCCCAGGACCAACGCCATGCCCGCACCGGGCAACGGCGCCCACACCACGTCGTCGGGACCGGCCATCCCCGTGGTCACGTGGCTGCTCTCGCGGCTGCCCACGACGAACGCGTGCAGCCACCCGGGCTCCGGCGCCTCACCGTGGGCCGCCTGCACCTCGCCGGTCTCGAGCACCAGCACGGCACCCCACTCGGCCCCGACCGTGCGCACCGCGTGGTGGCACAGCTCGTCGAGCGCCTCGGAGGCCGTCGCCGCACCGACCAGCACGGCCGCCGTCTCGAGCGCATCGAGGCGAGGATCGTGCAGCGCGTCGGCCACGGGCGTGATCTGCTCGACGTCGACGCCGTCGACCTCGGAGACCTCTTGCAGCAGCAGCGGGACCAGGTCGTCGCCGGGCAGCTCGACGGCCAGCTCGTCGATGGCCCGGCCGGCGCCCCGCTCGAGGATGTCGATGCCGACGACGTCGCCGCCGACGGCGCCGACCCGGCTGGCCACCGCGCCGAGCGCACCGGGGCGGTCGGGCAGCCAGAGCCGCATCACGTAGGTGCTCATGGGCCTGCACGCTACGGACGGCGCGTGAACGCCGTGTTTCGCCGGCACGACGGCCGTGCGAACCGTTCCCCTCGGCGACGGGTCCGCCGTCGGTCAACTTGACCGACCGGTCAAGCGCGGTAGCGTGACCCTCGATGGACCGCCGGCTGACCCCCCGTGGCCGCGAGCGGCGGCGCCAGCTCATGGACTTCGCCACCACCCGCTTCGCGGA
Organism: Acidimicrobiales bacterium; assembly: GCA_046331175.1. Classification (GTDB taxonomy): domain Bacteria; phylum Actinomycetota; class Acidimicrobiia; order Acidimicrobiales; family Acidimicrobilacustridaceae; genus JAWKIW01. Next base: position 370,215 of record JAXLRI010000005.1, on the reverse strand, counting down.
GAACGGCTACCACCCCACCTCGGTGGCCGAGATCGTCCAGGGCCTCGGGGTCGGCAAGGGCGTCTTCTACTGGTACTTCGAGAGCAAGGACGAGCTCTTCCTCGAGATCCTGCGCGAGGCCCAGCAGGACCTCCGCCGGGCCCAGCGGGTCGCCATCGACGGCGAGGGCGACCCCGTCCGCCGCATCGCCCTGGGCATCCGGGCCACCATGGGCTGGTCGGCCGAGCACCACGAGCTGAACAAGCTGGTGCAGTTCGCCGCCACCGAGGAGCGGTTCGCCCCCGCCTTGCGCAAGGGCCAGGAGGTGGCCGTGCGCGACGCCGCTCGCCACGTGCGCGACGGCATCGCGTCGGGCCAGATCAAGGACCTCGACCCCGACCTGCTCGCCCACGCGATCCTCGGCGTCACCACCCAGCTGGCCCGGGTGTTCCTCCACGAGCGCCACCAGCCCACCGACGAGGTGGCCGATGCGGCGGTCACCGTCGTGCTGGAAGGGCTCCTCGTGGCCGAGCCGGTCGGTTCGACCCGCTGATCGACCTCCGGCCGCGGCCGACCGTCGCCGGCCGACCGCCCCTCAGCTCTCGAGCCGGGTGAGCGTCTTCTTGAGGTGCCGGATGGCCTGGCCGATGCGCTGCTCGTTCTCGATGAGGGCGAAGCGGATGTGGCCCTCGCCGCCCGGACCGAACCCGACCCCTGGCGAGGCCGCCACCGCCGCCTCGGTGACGAGGAGCTTGGCGAACTCGACCGAGCCCATCTCGAGGTACGGCTCGGGGATGGGGGCCCAGCAGAACATGGTCCCCTTCGGCGGCTCGATCGGCCAGCCGATGCGGTTGAGGCCGCCGCACAGCGCGTCGCGGCGCGACTGGTAGATCTCGTTGGCGACCTTCGGGTAGTCGGGCGCCTCGTTGAGCGTGACCGTGGCGGCGATCTGGATCGGCTGGAACGCGCCGTAGTCGAGGTAGCTCTTGAGCTTGGCCAGCGCGGCGATGACCTCCGGGTTGCCGACCATGAAGGCCACGCGCCAGCCGGCCATGGAGAACGACTTGGTCATCGAGTACAGCTCGACGGCCACCTCCTTGGCCCCCTCGGCCTGCAGGATCGAGGGGGGTGACCAGCCGTCGAAGCCGAGGTCGGCGTAGGCGTTGTCGTGCACCACGACCACCTCGCGCTCGCGGGCGAAGTCGACGACCTTCTGCATGAAGTCGACGTCGACGCACGTGGTGGTGGGGTTGTGCGGGAACGACATGACGATCACCCGCGGCTTGGGCCACGAGTACTCCCACGCCTCGCGGAGGTTCTCGAAGAAGTCCTGGCCGGTGCCGAGGGGCACCTCGCGGATGTCGGCGCCGGCGAAGAGCGGTCCGTAGATGTGGATCGGATAGGACGGCGACGGCACCAGAGCGGCATCGCCGGGCCCGAGGAGCGTCCACATGAGGTGCGAGAAGCCCTCCTTGGCCCCGATGGTGTTGATCACCTCGGTGTCGGGATCGAGCGACACCCCGAAGCGCCGGAGGTACAGGTCCGACACCGCCTGGCGCAGCTTGGGGATGCCCCGGCTGGCCGAGTAGCGGTGGTTGCGGGGGTTGTGCACCGCCTCGGTGAGCTTGTCGACGGCGATCTCGGGCGAGGGCAGGTCGGGGTTGCCGAAGCCGAGGTCGATGACGTCCACGCCGGCTCGCCGGGCCTCGATCTTCAGCGAGTCGATGATCGTGAAGACGTAGGGCGGCAGCGAGGTGATGCGACGGAACTCCATGGGCCCAACCTAGTCGGAGGCCCCTCGCCGACCGAACCACGTTCTCGGGCCTCCGGGCCCCCGTCACGGGCGTGAACCGGCCGGACGGCGCCCGCCCGAGGCGTCGCCGATGGGGTCAGGCGCCGGCCAGCAGGGCAGCGCCCACCGCCCCCGCGTCGGCGCCGAGGGCGGCACCGACGATGCGGGCGGCGGGACGGTGGTCGTGGGCCAGGACCAACCCCGCGTAGGCCTCGCGGACGGGGCCGAGGAGCAGATCGCCGGCCTCCACCAGCCCCCCACCGACCACCACGACCTCGGGGTCGAGCAGGTCGACGAGGTTGGCCACGCCGACGGCGACCCACCAGGCGAACTCGGCCAGCACCTGCTGCGCCTCCTCGTCGCCGTCGCGCGCGGCGTCGGTGACGTGCTCGCCGCGCACCGCCTCGGCGTCGCCGCCGGCCCGCTCGACGATGGCGTCGGCCCGGCCGGCGGCCGCGGCGTCGCGGGCCAGGCGACCCAGCCCCGAGCCGGAGGCGAACCGCTCCCAGCAGCCGCGCCGCCCGCACGGGCACGGCGGCCCGTGCGGATCGACCAGCATGTGGCCCGGTTCGCCGGCGAAGCCGAAGGCCCCCCGCTGCACCACGCCGTCGACCACCAGACCGCCACCGATCCCCGTGCCCAGGGTGACCAGGACGCTGGTGGCCGCGCCGGCGGCCGCGCCGAGCTCGTGCTCGGCCCACGCCGCGCAGTTCGCGTCGTTGTCGACCACGATCGGGCGACCCAGCCGCCGGCCGAGGCCGTCGGCCACGTCGAGGTCGACCACCCCGGGCAGGTTGGGGGCGAAGCGCAGCACGCCATCGTGGTCGACGAGGCCCGCCGCGCCCACACCCACGGCGGCGGCCGGTGCGCCTCCCGACGCGACCAGCTCGTCGTCGACGGCGGTCACGACCGCGGCGATGGCATCGAGGATGGCCTCACCGACCGCCGCACCCCCGCGAGGTGTGTCGGCGCGGTGGAAGGCGAGGGCCGGACCGCCGGCCGAACGGACGCCACCGGCCGCAGCAGGAAGATCTGCTGGACGGTCGCGGCGGCGCGGCAATGCCAGGCCGAGCACCTTCGTGCCCCCGAGGTCCACGCCCACGACGGGCGCGTCGGCGACGACCACGGGCGCCGGCCGGCTCAGTAGCGGAGGAAGGCGCCGATGCGCCCGAGGACGTCGAGGTCGGCGTTGCCGACGACCACCTCGGCCTTGATCCCCTGGGACAGCGCCTCCTCGACCGCCTCCTCGACGACGTCGTCGAGGTGGTCCATCTCGGCCTGGCAGGACGGGCACGTGCGCCCGATGGTGGCCAGGGCGCCGCACGACCCGCAGCGCCAGCCCGACTCGCTGAAGCCGGCCGACACCAGCACCTCGCCGGCCCGGCGCTCGTGCAGCGCGGCCAGCACGGGCGCCAACCCGGCCACGGCGCGCGACCCGGACCCGACGGCGTCGCGCAGGCGCTCGACGGTGGCAGCCTGCTCGGCCCGCTCGACCCGCAGCTCGACCTCGACGGCGGCCTTGCGGATGTCCTCCAGGGAGGCGCCGACCGCCACGTTGATCCGGCCGCGGAGCCGGTCGCGGAGGTACGGGTGCAGCGCCCCCTCGAGCTCGTGGGCGATGGCGTCGGGCGCGCCGACCACGAGGTGCTCGAAGCCGGTGTCCTGGTAGACGTGGAAGGCGACCTCGGCGGCATGCCGCAGGTGCTGGTGGGCGAGCTCCTCGACGTGGTGCTGCTCGCGGTCGTAGCCCTGGTCGCCGTGGCCGCGGTGGTCGTAGTCGCGGGGCAGCTCCTCGAAGAGCTCGGACCGGTCGGTGAGCTCGGCCAGCTCGAACACGAACATGCGGGCCCGCTGCTTGTCGGCGAGCAGCACGCCGAACCGCTGGAGCTCGGCGACGACCTGCTCGAGCTGGCCCACCGCCGGAGCCGAGTTCACGACGACGCGACTGGTGACGCGCACCGGCAGCGGCACCACCCGCCACAGGTCCTCGGCCGCGCACGAGAAGATGGCCAGACCTCGGACCCGAGACCGGTCGAGCCCGGTGCGGACGTGCTCCTCGATGCGCTTGATGTCGTCGGCCACCGAGCCGTCGTCGCCCCAGGCGGCGCGGGCACCGCGCAGGACCCGGTCGAGCTCGGCCTCGACGTCGGCGAGGCGCACGAAGCGCGCCCCGTCCACGTCGAGGTAGCAGGTCGTGACCGGAGCATCGGTGCTCCGGAACGACGCGAGCTCTCGGATCTCCTCGACGGTGATGACAGCCACAGGTCCTCCCCCGGGGTCGCGGGCAACGCCGGAAGGGTAGCCCGACCGACCCGGGCCCTCGGAAGGGCCGTTGGTCGGGCCGATGGTCCGCGAGCGGCCCGTGGCGAGCGCGGCGCCGGAGCAGGTGACGTTCGCCGGCCAGGGCGCGGCGGCCGGCGGTCCGGCGGCCGGCGGCCGCCAGCGGATCAGTGGGCGAAGGCCTCCGGTGCGGGGACGACCGCCGCTCGCTCGAAGCCGACCCGGTTGGCCCAGTCGACGACGGTCGGGTCGTCGGAGAGGTAGACGACCTGCACGCTCGACGACATCCGCTCGAGCTCGCCGAGGAGGCGCTCGACCTCGGCCGGCGAGCGGCCGCGCAGCGCGTCGTCGACGGCGAGGGGCACGGAACCGGCGAACGACACCGCCCGCAGGGCCGACAGCCGGGCCAGGAGGTAGAACTCGACGGCCTCGGCGTCGCCCTCCTCGCCGCCGTCGTCGACGATCGCATCCGAGGGATCGGCGGCGCCGTCGCCGACGATCGCCCCAGCCTCCTGCTCGGCGATCTCGGCCGCGACGCGCATCAGGCGGGAGGTGGCGACGGTCTCGACCTGGATGGCGGCATCGACCAGGGCGTCGCGCGACTCGAACCACTCGCGGTACTCGGCCTCCTCCTCCGTCGCCACCTCGACCTCCCGCTCGAGGTCGGCGAGGTCGGCGGCGTGGGCCTCGACCGGGGCCGGCTCCTCCTCCGCGAAGGGGGACCCGTCGTCGGGTTCGCCCACCAGGCTGGGGAAGGCGTCGAAGCCCTCGAACCCGGCGTCGTCGTCGTCGGCACCGCTCGCGTCGCCGTCGGCCGGCTCGGTGCCGAAGCCCTCGAACGAGGCGAACGCGCCGTCGTCCTCGACGGGTTCGGGCTCGGGCACGTCGGGCAGCTCGGCCAGCTTGGCCTCGGCCACGTCGCGCTCGGCGAGGGCCTGCCCCTTCTCCTCGTTGAGCTCCTCGATGCGCCCCGAGATGGCCGATGCCTCCTCGACGAACGCCTCGGCGGCCATGACGGTCAGGTCGACCGAGGCACTCGGGCCCAGGTCGAGGCCCACCAGCTCGAGCTGGTAGGCGAGTGCGTCGGCCAGCTCCTCGGTGGTGACCTCGCGCTTGGGGACCTGCAGCTCGCGCAGGGCGGTCTCGACGTCCTCTGGCTCCTCGCCGCCGAGCAGGTCGTAGGCCTCGACGTAGACGGCCTCGAGGCGGTCGAGGAGCTGCTTGTGCTCGGGGTTGGCCTCGATCTCGGCGCTGATCTGGGCCCAGGCCGCCTCGGCGGCCTCGAGGTCGAAGCGGGCCCGCTCGAGCCGCTGCTCGGCGGTGTGGTCGATGGCGAGGAGGCTGGCGCCCATCACGTAGGAGCTCCAGGTGGGGAACCCGACGCGGTCGAGCACCGCCTGCTCGCGGGCCTGGGCCTCCTCGAGCGCCTTCTGGCCGCCCTTCTTGCGCAGGCCGCCGGATGCCTTCTTCTCGGCCTCGAGCACCGCCTCGTGGGCCGCCTCGAGCTCGGCGATGTCGTCGGGGCCGAGCTCGGGCTTCTGCATGGCCTTCTCGGCCGACGCCAGCTCGGTGCGGCACTCCTCGAGGCGCTTGAGGGTGGACGCCGGGCCCCGGCCCTGGGACTCGAGGGCCCCCTCGAGCTCGTTGACCCGGCCCTGGAGCTCGACGAACTCGTCGGCCAGCTCGCGCGCCCGCTCGGAGGGGACGTACTCGATCGGCTGGGGGTTCTTGATGGCATCGAGGAGCACGACCAGCGGTCGCGTGTCGATGGCGGAGAGCTCTTCGAGGCTGCGGTCGATGGCGACGAGCCGCTCGCCCAGGTCGTCGATCCGCCCGGCGAGCTCGCGGCGGTGGCGGCGCAGCTCCTCGACGTCGGTGTCGTCGGTGGCCACCTTGGCGCCGGTCTCGGCGTCGGTGACCAGCCGGAGGTGCGGGGCGATCGGCTCGGCGGCCGCCGCCAGGGCGGCCTCGGCCCGGCGCTTGCGGGCCGCGACCTCGTCGTAGCGCACCCGGGACGAGGCGGCGGCCTCGCGCAGCACGGCGAGCGCCTCGTTGGCGTTGGCATGGGCCTGCCGGGCGGCGTCGAGGTCGGGGTGCTGCCCGACCGGGGTCTCGGCGATCACCTGCTCGGCACTGCGCCGAGGTCCGCTCGGCGCCGGCGCCGCCGGCGTCGCCGCTCCCGGGGCGTGGTCGGGGAGGTCGGCGGGCCGGATCACCACGTCCTTGGGGCCGTCGAGGCCGAGCAGGCGCAGGGCGTCGACCCCGAGGTCGAGCAGGACGCCGTGGGCCTCGACGAGGCCGGCGCAGCCGGGGTCGTCGGCGGCGGGCAGGGCCTCGATCGCCTTGAGCACGACGTCGCGACCGGTCGGCCCGAGGCCGGTGACGACGGTGAGCATCGGGTGGAGGTCGAGGGCGGACGCCTCCGAGCCGTTGGGGTTGAGCTGCAGGAGCCGCATGGTCAGGACACCTCGATGTGCTGGATGCCGGCATCGGCCGGCGCGTCGTGGTGGGGGGAGGGGGCGGTCGCGGCACCGCGGGTCGCGGCACCGCGGGTCGCGGCCCGGGCCGCGGCATCGGCGACCGTGCCCACGGTGGCCACGACCTCGGCCACCTTCTCGCGGTCGGCGACGACGTCTTCGACCACGTCGAGGAAGGCGCGCGCCGCGGCGATCATCTCGAGCGCCGCCGTCTGCAGGTGGTCCACGGCCTCAGCGGCGCGGTCGCCGTCGTGGTCGTGCTCGCCGATCATGTGCCCTCCGGGTCTGCCGCGCCCTCGTCTGAGGACCCCCGCCCGCCGGCCTTGGGCCCGAAGGCTACCCGAAGCGTGCCGTCCCGCAGGGCTGCCGACGTGATGGTGCGCCGCCGCAGGGAGTCGGGGAGGGCGACGGCGCGCCGGTACGGGCCGACCCGCACGAGCAGCTCGGCGCCGTGACGGGCCACGTCGAGCTCGCCCCGGTCGGCGAAGGGGAGGTCGATCTCGAGCACCCAGGCGTCGGCTCCGGCGCGAGCGATCCGCAGGGGGGTGCCGCGGTGCAGCACCGCCAGCGGGTCGATGCCGTCGTACAGGCGGTCGGCGAACCCCCCGAGCGCGTCGATGCCGACGAGCTCGTCCCCGGCCAGGCGTGCGGGCAGCACGGGGAGCGGGGCGAAGCCCGACTCGATCTCGTCCCGGTGCAGCGCCTGGAGCTCACGCCAACGGTCGAACCAGGGATCGGTGAGCTCGTCGGGGAGCAACCGGTTCAGCACGACGGCGTCGACGTGGTAGCCGAACAGCGAGAGGTAGGTGTGGGTGCGGCGCGCCTCGGCGATCACCATCGCCTCGGCGTTGACGACCAACCGGACCGATGCCCGGTCGGCGTCGGTCAGCAGCTCCTTGGCCCCATCGAGCCGCTCGTACAGGCGGGCGGTGGCACCGAACACCTCGTCACCGGCCACCGGCAGCCGCCCGACGCGCTGGAGGACCGGGCCGACGAGGCGGGCCAGGCGGCGGGTCGTCGGGAAGACCCGGTCCATGTACCAGGCCAGCACGTCGGGCAGCGACAGGAGCCGGATGGTCTCGGCGGTCGGGGCGCAGTCGACGACGAGCAGGTCCCACTCCCCCGACGTGGCGAAGCGCTTCAGGTCGGCGAGGGCGAAGACCTCGTCGAGCCCGGGCACGACGGACAGCTCCTCGGCCTCGACGGCGTCGGCGCCGGCCCAGTCGAAGACCTCGACCAGCCAGGAGCGGATCTCGGACCAGGACTCCTCCATCCGCTCGGTGGCGTCGAGCTGCTGGCCGTGGAGGTGGTCGCCGAGCTCGGTCGGCTCCGTGCCGATGGGCAGTCCCACGGCATCGGCCAGGGAGTGGGCCGGATCGGTGGACAGCACGAGGGTCCGCACGCCCTTCCGGGCGGCGTGGACGGCGGTGGCCGCTGCCGTGGTGGTCTTGCCGACGCCGCCCTTGCCGGTGAAGAGCAGGATGCGGGTCATCGGTCGGGTGGGCGACGACGGTCGATCACCGGCGCGACTCGACCCGCTTCTTCAGCTCCTCGAGCGCCGCCTTCACGATCCGCGACTCGGCCCGGCGCTTGACGAACCCGGGGACGGGCACGATGAGGTCGATCGACAGCTCGTAGACGACCTCGGTCCGGTCGGGGTGCCCGGGGGCGGGGGCCAGGTGGTAGGCGCCGTCGAGCTCGCGCTGGATGTCGCCCGCGGCGAGCCGCCACCCGAGGCGGGCCGGAGCCTCCTCGTAGTCGTAGGCGAGCCGGTACGAGGTGCTGCGCCCCATCGCCGCGGCCCGGAACTCGACCTCGACGCCGCGGCCGTCGTCGTCGGTGTCGACGACCCGGGTGGCCTTCAGGTCGGGCACCCACTGCGGGTACGCCTCGAAGTCGACGAGCGTGTCGAACACCGCCTGGACCGGGGCGTCGATGGTGGTGCGTTCCTTCGCGGTCTCGACCATCGGCGGGCACACTACCCGTCGCCGCGATCGGGCGAGGGCGTCGACCGGGGATCGCGCCGGGCGCGAGGTGACGCCGGCGGTTGGGCGCTGCGGGCCCGTCGGACCTTCGGCGGATCGGGGGGACGCGGCGGGAACACCCCGAAGCGCGATCCCCAGAGGCCCGACATGCCGAGGGCGAACATCGGCACCAGCAGACCGAAGGCCAGCGGGGTGAACACGCGCAGCGAGGCGGTCAGGAAGGCCACGCCCACCTCGACGGCCAGGCTGGCGTTCATGAGGTTGCGGACCCGGCGAGGCGCGCAGCCGGCGAGGAAGTACAGGCCGCCGATGCCGATGAGCGACTCGCGCGATCGCTGCACCGCGTTCCAGTAGGCGAGGAGGAAGGCGGCCGATCCGAGGGCGAACAGCACGAGCGCCACCGGCACCGACACGTAGACGAGCGGCTCGGGAACGGCGGTGGCGGCCAGGGCGGTCACCACGAACAGCGCCGTGCCGCCGAGGGACGCCTTGACCATCCACTCCCCCTCGGGCACCTCGTCGGGGATCTCCAGCGCCGGCGGGGCGGGCGGGGGCGGCGTGGACGCGTCGGCGGCGTCGCCCGGGCCGGAGCCATCGGGACCGTCGGCGGGTGCACCGTCGTCACCGAGGGCGTCGGGTTCGGTGGGGTCCACCACGCCACCCTCACACGCCGGCGAGGGCGTCGGCCAGCCGAACCGCGAGGCGGTCGTAGGTCAGCTCGTGGACGACCCGGCGTCGGGCGGCGGCGCCGATCCGGGCCCGCCGGGCCGGATCCTCGAGCAGGCCGGCGAGCGCGGCGGCGACCGCCGGCACCGAGCGGGGGTCGTCGACGACGACGCCGGTGACCCCGTCGACGACGGCCTCGTGGGAGCCACCGCTGCGGCCGGCCACCTGGGGGACCCCGGCGGCCGCCGCCTCGAGGTAGACGATGCCGAACCCCTCCTGCTCGAGACCCGCCCACCGGTTGCGGCAGACCATGGCGAACACGTCGGCCGCCCCGTACAGCGCCGGCAGGTCGTCGTCGTCGACGCGGCCGAGGAGGCGGACCGGCGCGCCGGTGCGGGCGACGAGGCGCTCGAGCCGGGCCCGGTCGCGCCCGTCGCCGGCGATGACGACCCGGAGGCGCGGGTGGGTGGGCGCCAGGAGGGCGGCCGCCTCGATGAGGACGTCCATCCCCTTGCGGGGCACGAGCCGGCTCACCGAGAGCACCAGGTCGACCTCCGGGTTGGGCCGATCAGCCTCCGCGAGGTCGGTGGACGGCAGGTCGGCGTCGGCCTCGGTCGCCCGTCCCGGCCCGCCATCGGCGGCCAGGGGCCGGGATCGGGCGGCCGTCCCGATCGCCGGGGCGCCGAGGTCGGTCGTCGACCGGGCGAGCAGCCGGGCTCGGACCGCGCTGCGGGCCTCGGGCTCGAGGGGGACGAAGCGCTCGACGTCGACCCCGGGGGGCACGAGGACCGAGGGCAGCGACGATCGGGCGGCCCGCTCGCCCTCGGCCGCCGGATAGCCGCCCGCGGCGACGACGAGGCGGGCCCCGCGCAGCACGTGGCCGAGCAGCGCCCGCGTGCCGGGCAGCCGACCCGGGATGGTGACCTCGGCCCCGTGCAGCACGACGCCGTAGGGCCGGTCGAGGTGGCGGCCGACCATGCCCAGGGGCCACGCCGGGTCGAGCAGCACCAGGGAGGCCCCCACCTCGGCCGCCAGCCGGTCGACCTCGCGGACGAGGCCCGGCGTCGGCAGCAATGCCCGCCGGCGGCTGCGCACGACGCGGAAGGGCTGCTCGCGGTCCCAGGCGAGGTCCCCGGCGTGCGGGGTGGTGAGCACGGTCGCCTCACCCGGCGGCAGCCGGCGCCACAGCTCCCACAGGTAGGACTGGATGCCCCCCACCTTGGGTGGGAAGTCGTTGGTGACGAGCAGGTGGGTCACGGTCGCGCTCCGGCGGCGGCGCGGCGCGGGACCGCGCGCGCCAGTTCGGCGCGGACCAGGCCGTCCGGGTCGGCGACCTCGTCGGCGGGCTCGCCGACGGCCGCGACGAGGTCGTCGCGACCCAGCCGGCGGGCTGCCCAGACGGCGTGGGCCCGCACCAGCGGTCGGGGATCGGCCAGGGCCTGGCCGAGCGCGCCGATCACCTCGGCGTCGTCGCCGTCGCCGACGTTGCCCAGCACCACGAGCAGGTTGCGGCGGAGGTGCTGCGGGTCGCGCCGGGCCACGTACCAGCGATCGACCGCGTCGAGGAGGTCGTCGTCGGCCAGCGCGAGCAGGGCGACGACGTCGAGCCAGGGACCGATCGGGCCGCCGCGTGCTCCGGCGATCTCGACCGGCACGTCGCGCCGGGACGCTTCCCGGCCGGAGGTGGCCACCCGGTTGGGGGGGCAGACCTCCTGGCAGTCGTCACAGCCGTACACCCGATCGCCCAGGGCGGTGCGGTGCTCGACCGGGAAGACGCCCTCCGCCTGCACCAGCCAGGCCAGGCAGCGACGGGCGTCGAGCACGCCGGGCGCCACGATGGCACCAGTGGGGCAGCCGTCGAGGCACCGACGGCAGGGGCCGCAGCCGTCGTCCACCGGGCGGTCGAGCTGGTCGACGCCGATGGGCGCGTCGGTGATCACGCTGCCCAGGACGAACCAGCTGCCGGCCCCCGGCGCCAGCAGGTTGGTGCTCTTGCCGGACCAGCCGAGCCCGGCCCGGTGGGCGACGGCCCGGTCGACCAGGGCGTTGTCGTCGGCGACCACCACCGCCCGCCAACCGGCTGCGCGGAGGTGGTCGGCCACCGCGCCGAGGGCGACGCGCAGGTCGGCGTAGTGGTCGAGCCGCGCGTACCGCGCCACCCGGCCCCACGGCCCACCTGGGGGCGGATCCTCGGTGGTCCGCCCCACCTCGGCGTAGCGGCGGGCTCCGACCACCACCGTCCGAGCGCCGGCCAGCGTCGCCGACGGATCGGTCGAGCGGGCGGGGTTGCGGTAGGTGAACTGCATGCCACCGTGCAGCCCGGCGGCACGACGCTCCTCGAGGGCGCGGCGGGTGCGCTCGAGCGGCTCGGCGCCGGTGAGCCCGACGAGGTCGAGGCCGGCGGCGCGGCCCACCGACCGGAGCTCGTCGGCGGCGACCGAGCGGCGGTCGGCGGCCGGGCCCGACGGTGCTCCCGCGGACGGGTCCGACGACGACGCGTCGGGCGTCGCACCGGAGGACCGCTCGGCGGAGGAGGGACGGGGCACGGCGGCCATGGTCGCGCGAGACCGCGATGCGCCGGTCGACGGCGCCGGCCGGCGCTGGTCAGCCGGTGCGCCGACGGTGGCGCAGCTCGGGGGCCAGGCCCACCTCGCTGATCGCCCGCAGGGCGCGCAGCTCGCTCACGTCGACGATCACGGCGTCGTCGGGCTCGCGCGTGCACAAGAAGGTGACGACGCAGTCGTCGCACGCATCGGTGTGCTGCATGACGCAGTCGGCGCAATCGATCACCACCGGCTCGGCCATCGGGCTTCCTCCTGGGGGCGGCCGCACGAGCACGGCCACGATTCGGTCCGGGTCCGCCGAGGTCCACCCTGGGTGGCGGACCGTCGACCCCTACCCGGACGACCCTAGGAAGGGGGTGTGACAGGAACGCCGCCAGCGGTGGTCCCGGACCGGTTCAGCGGCGGAGGAGGGCGACCAGCTGGGCGGCCTGGGCGACGTTGGCGCCCCCGTCGGCCGCGCCCCGCTGCACGCGGCGATCGCTCGACACCACCGTGACCGGCCGCTGCTCGGGCAGGTCGGCGACGAGGGCGACGATCACGTCGTCGGCTTCGACGTCCGGCGGCGAGAAGCGCACGCGGATCGGTCGGGGCGAGGGCGGCGCCCCCGTCGGCCCCGGCTGCTCGGCGCCGTCGAACACGACGAGCACGTCGACGCCCGTGCGAGCCTGCAGGTCGGCAAGCCCGTCGACCAGCCGCTCGCGCTCCACCGCGATCGGCAGGTCGGGCCACGCCGTCTTCGCCACGTTGTAGCCGTCGACCACCAACAGCATCTCGGGGGTGCGGGCGAGCGCGAGGAGCGCCTCGGGCGTGTCGTCGAGGACGCCCCCGGGCAGTCGGGTGGGGCGTCGGTGCCGACGGCGGGGCCGGACGGGGGGGCCGACGACCCCCTCCGGTGCGACGGCACCGCGACCCGACGCACCCGGCTGGCCACGCGGACCGGTGCCGTCGCCCACCGCGCCCGCGCCGCTCGCCTCGTGCTCCCCCGCCGCGCTCGCGCCGCCCGCCTCCCGCTGCGCCGTCGTCCCCTGCAGCGCCCCGGAGGCCTGGTCGAGCGAGGCGGCCAGGTCGGCGGCGGCCCGCGAGGCATCGGCCACGGCCGCCGCCACCGCGGCCAGGTCGACCGGCGGAGACGATGCGGGTCCGGGGTCGCGCTCCCCGCCTTGCGGGCCCACCCCCGGCCCGGATGACGACGCGGTCGGATCGGTCGCCCCGGCGGGACCGGTGCGACTGGTCGGACCGACGGCGTCGGCCGGGGCGGCACCCACCGGAGGGGCGTGGGCCTCCTCGAGCCGGCGGACCCGCGCCTGCAGCGCCTGCACCTCGGCCCGGGCCGACCCCAGCTCGGCGCCTCGGCGGTGGGCGCGCTCCTCGGTGGCCTTCAGCTCGCGCACCGCCCGGGCCCGCTCGGCGCGCACCGCCTCGAGCTCCTGGCGGACTGCGGCCAGCTCGTCCCGCAGCGCCTCCCGCGTGGCCTTGGCGGCGTCCCGCTCGGCCACCAGCTCGTCCACGCGACCCTCGGCGGTCGACAGGCGCTCGGCGGTCCGCTCGAGCTGGCGGGACAGGCGCTGGACCTCGCGCGCCTCGGCCCCCGCCTCGGCCTCGCTGGCGACGGCGGCCACCCGCTCGGCGAGCGCGGACCGCCACCCCACCGGTCGGTCGAGGACGAGCATGGCCACGTCGCCCACCAGCTCGGCGTCGGCCAGCTCGACCACCCGGGCTCGGAACCCGTCGTCGTCGAGGGCCCGCCGGGCGGCGTCGAGCGCCGGGGGCGGGAACCGGGTGAAGTGCAGGAACGGGCGCAGCGAGGGCGGCGCGGGACGACGGGGCACCGACCGCTCGTCGGCCTGCGCCACCAGCAGCGCCGCCTCGAGGGCCGGGCGCAGCAGCGAGCGCTCGGCGTCGGCGGTCAGCTCGACGATCCTCCGGCCGGGTCGCCCTCGGCGCCGACCACCTCGGCCTCGTCGAGCTCGACGACGGACGCCCCCGACCCGCACCAGCGGCAGCTCACGTCCTCGACCCGCTCCTCGAGCACCTCCTCGTCCTCGACCGACAGCTCGCCGCCGACGGAGAAGTGGTGGAAGGCGCGGGTGCGTCGAGCGGTCACGACGTCGAACCGGGTGAGGTTGCCGCACGCGGTGCAGCGGTATCGGGTGGCCACGGCGGCGACTGTACCCGCCACCCCGGGAGGCCCGGCCCGAACCGGCGGGAGGTCGCCGCCGCCCGAGACGAACAGATGTTCTTGACGGCGAACGGTTGTTCGGGTTGGATGGCGGGCCATGGCTCCCGCCGGTGCCGCCCCCGCCCAGCAGCTCGCCCAGGAGCTCGCCCAGCCGCACGTGCAGCGCACGTTCGACGACCTGGGCACCCCGCTGCACCAGGTCACCTTCTGCGTGATCGACCTCGAGACCACCGGCGGGTCGCCCGCCGACTGCGAGATCACCGAGGTCGGCGCGGTGAAGGTCCGCGGCGGCGAGGTGCTGGGGTCGCTGCAGACGCTGGTGAACCCCGGCTCGGCCATCCCCCCGTCCATCACGGTGCTCACCGGCATCACCGAGGCCATGGTCCTGCCGGCGCCGCGGATCGACGAGGTCCTGCCGTCGCTCGTCGAGTTCGTCGGCGACGCGGTCATCGTCGGCCACAACGTCCGCTTCGACGTGTCCTTCCTGCACGCCGCCCTCGAGCGCACCGGACGCCCGCGGTTCACCAACCGCATCGTCGACACGTGCGCGCTCGCCCGCCGCCTGGTGCGCGACGAGGTCCCGAACTGCCGGCTCGGCACCCTCGCCGACCGCCTGCGCCTCGACCACCGGCCCACCCACCGCGCCCTCGACGACGTGCTGGCCACCGTCGACCTGCTGCACGTGCTGCTCGAGCGGGCGGCGGGGCTCGGCGTGACGGGCCTCGACGACCTCCTCGGCCTGCCGAAGATGGGGGGCCACCCCCAGGCCCGGAAGCTGTCGATGACCTCGTCGCTGCCGCGCGAGCCGGGCGTGTACCTGTTCCGGGACCTGAGCGGCCGGGTCCTCTACGTCGGCAAGGCGGCCAACCTGCGCCAGCGCGTCCGGTCCTACTTCTCCAGCGACGACCGGCGGAAGGTCGGCAACCTGCTCCGGGAGGCGCAGCGCCTCGACCACGAGGTGTGCGCCAACCAGCTCGAGGCCGCCGTGCGGGAGGTCCGGCTGATCCACCAGCACCAGCCCCGCTACAACCGCCAGGCCAAGGACTGGACCCGCCACCGCTACGTGAAGCTCACGCTGGGCGAGACCTTCCCCCGCCTGTCCATCGTGCGCCGCGCCCGCGAGGACGGCGCCCTCTACCTCGGTCCGGTCGGGTCCACCGCCGCCGCCCGCCGGGTGGTCGAGGCGATCGAGTCGGTCGTGCCCCTGCGGCGCTGCACCTCCCGGCCGGGCGCCACGCCCCGATCCGGTCCGTGCGCGCCGGCCCAGCTCGGCGTCGCCACCTGCCCCTGCGCCGGAACCATCGGCAAGCAGGCCTACGCCGACCTGGTCGAGGTGGTCCGCCTCGGGCTCACCACCCGCCCCGACCTGCTGGTCGATCCGCTCCGCGAGCGGATGGAGGCCCTGGCCGCCGCCGAGCGCTTCGAGGAGGCCGCCAGCACCCGCGACCGCGCCGCCGCGCTCGTGGGAGCGCTCCACCAGCAGCGCCGCCTCGGCCTGCTCGCCAGCACCCCCCGCCTCGTCCTCGACGTGCCGGGTCACGGCGGCGCCGAGCTGCGCAACGGCATCCTCGTCGACGCCTGGGCCCCGGGGGCCGGTCCGGGTCCGCCCCGGCTCGACCTCTTCGCCGCCGCTCCCCCGGCCGACGCCACCGGCAAGGGCCTCGTGGTGGTGGCCGAGCCGGCCGGGGCCCGACGAGGTGAGCCGGCGCTGTTCGCCGGCGCGCCGGCGGCCGCCACCACGGTGGTCCCCGCCGAGCAGGCCGACGAGCTGGCGTGCGTCGCCCGCTGGGTCGACAAGGTGGCCGGGCGGGCCCACCTGCTCGCCTGCGACGGCGTGCTGGCGTCGCCCCTGCCCGCGCTGCCCACCTTCCGGCCCACCGGGTCCTGACCACGCCTCCTCGCCCGACCGCGGATCGTCCAGGGCGCTCGACCGCGACCGTGACCGGTTGGCGGGACGACATGACGGGCTGCCGTGTCGGCGGCGGACGCCCCCCGGTACCCTCGACCCCGTGACGGCGTTCTGGATCCTGCTGGGCTTCCTGCTCACCTGGCTGCTGCTGACCGCAGCCGGCGTCGCCGTGTTCGCCCGCCACCTCGAGCGGCGCAACCGCGTGGCCCCCGACGTCCCGAGCCTCGCCCCGATGGTGTGGCTGATCTCGCCGAGCCGCCCCGCGGTCATGCACCGCCGGCTGCGCGACTCGGTCACCCGGGTGGAGGTCGCCGCGCTGCAGCGACGGCCGACCGGCGCCACCGAGGGCCTCACCACCGAGCTCGTCGACCAGGCGGTCGAGCTCGACCGCCACGTCGTGCACGCCACCCACCAGCGTCGCCCGCAGCGGCGGCTGGCCCTGCGAGCCATCGACCAGCAGGTGGTGCAGCTCGACGTCCTGTCCCACCGCCTCGTCGCCCTCACCCTCTCCGACGATCCCGTGCACCGGCTCACCCGGCCCGCCCCACCCGAGGCCCTGGCCGACCTCGCGCAGCGCCTCGACATGATCGAAGAGGCGCACGCCGAGATCGCCCACCTCGAGCGGGCCTCCGGCCTGCTCGACCTCGACGCGGTGGCGGCCGACCTGGCGACGCGAGCCGCGGCCGGCGACGCCCCTGCTCCCCGGTCGTCCCCGGCCTCGGACCCGGCACCACGATCGGCCCCCGGCCCCGCCGCCACCGACCAGCCGCCCCCGCCGCCGCCCGGCAGCCGCCCCGTGCCCCTGCCCCCGCCGAGCAGCCACGATCAGATCCCACCGATGCCACCCCGACCCGCGGCGGCGCCGGCACCGGCACCGGGTCGGACCACCCCGCCCACCCCCTGACACCGGCCAGGTCCCGAGGACCACAGCGTCGGCCCGGCGGCGGGCGGCCGGCGGCGGGCCGCGATCCGGTCGCGTCGGGTCGCGAGCGGGTCGGTTTCCGGCTGCCGGCCGGTGACCTCGGGCCGGTCGTCCTCGCGGTGACCGCCGGCCGAGCCCCCGGGGGTCAGCCGTCGGTGGCCGTCGGCGCCAGCTCGCGCAGGGCGCGCAGCGCCGCCGCGGCCCGGCCCTCGTCGATCGACGCCGCGGCACGATCGACGCCCTCGGCCAGGTCGTCGACCGCCCCGCCCACCCAGAGGCCGGCGGCGGCGTTGAGGAGCACGATGTCGCGGTAGGGCCCCGCCTCTCCGCCGAAGACACGATCGGCGAGGGCGGCGTTGTCGACCGGCGTGCCGCCCTTGACCTGCTCGGCGTCGGCGACGGCCAGCCCCACGTCGCCGGGCACCAGCTGGCGCTCGTGCACCTCCCCGTCGCGCAGCTCGAAGACGGTGGTGGGCCCGGTCGTGGTGAGCTCGTCCATCCCGTCGTGACCGTGCACGACCATGGCCCGCGGGGCGCCGCGGGCCTGGAGGACACCGATCACCGTGGGGGCGATGCGGGGATCGCTGACCCCGATGACCTGCCGCTGGACCCGCGCCGGGTGCGACAGCGGGCCGAGCACGTTGAACACGGTCGGTACGCCCAGCTCGGCCCGCACGGGTCCGGCGTGGCGCATGGCGGGGTGGAAGGCCCGGGCGAAGCAGAAGCCGACACCGGCCTCCTGCACGCAGCGCGCGACCTCGTCACCGGACAGCTCGATGGCCACGCCCAGCGCCTCGAGCAGGTCCATCGAGCCGCTCGTCGAGGAGGCCCGGCGGTTGCCGTGCTTGCAGACGGCGACGCCGGCCCCGGCGACCACGAAGCACGCCATCGTCGACACGTTCAGGGCGTGGACACGGCGGGTGGGGGCACCACCGGTGCCCACGATGTCGACGGCGGCGAGGTCGCCCAGGTCGATGGGGGCCGCCGCGCCGAGCATGGCGTCGACCATCCCGGAGACCTCGTCGACGGCCTCGCCCTTCATGCGGAGGGCGACGATGTAGCCGGCGATCTGGGCGGGCGTGGCCTCGCCGGCGAGGATCTCGCCCATCGCGGCCCGGGCCTGGGCCGCGGTCAGGTCGTGACCGGCGGTCAGCTCGGTCAGGATCGTCCGCCAGCCACCGAGCTCGTCGAAGGTCATGCCGCCGCCGGTGGGCTCAGGCGCTGCGCTTGGCCGCTGCGGCATAGGCCGCCCGGCGCCGCTGCCGGATGATCCGCCGCCGCTCCCGCTCGGTGGCTCCGCCCCAGACGCCCTCCCGCTCCCGGAAGCCGAGGGCGTGCTCGAGGCACTCGACCTGCACCGGGCACACGGCACAGACGTCCTTGGCCTGAGCGGCCTCGTCCTCCTCGTCGGAGGACGGGTAGAAGATCGACGGATCCAGGCCTCGACATGCGGCCTTGGCCCGCCACGGCTGGGTGTTCAACTGGTCGTTCCCCACACGAAGACGGTCACGTGGCGCCGAGTATCGTCCGGCCCCGGCGGCGTTGTCCAAATGACCGCGGGCCCGCCGGGCGAGGTGCGGAGCGCGCTCCCGCACGCTCCCCGAAGGGGGCCGAGAGGCACCGAGGTGGCACGACATCGCCCCGGTCGGCGCGACCCTCGCCCGGGAGGCGGGCATCGACGCGGTGCCGTGGCGCCCGAGGACGAGCGCCGCGGTGAACGGCGATCACCCGCCGTGGCGCAGGTCGCCCAGCAGCTCGGCCCTCGTCTCCTCGCCCAGGACCACCGCATGGTGGTACTCGGGGTGGGTCAGGGCCAGGCGGACCGGGCCCTCGGCGAAGCGCTCGACGTCGGCGGCGCCCAGGGCGAAGTGCAGGTAGTGCACGGTCGAGGTGATGTCGTCGCGCGTGAGCTGGGCCTCGTGGTCGGCGTCGACGAGGCAGCGGACGACGGTGGCGGCGCCACCCTCCCCGATCCGCAGCTCGACCTCGCGCTCGATGCCCACCAGCTTGGGCAGCCACTCCCGCAGCTCGTCGTCGGAGGTGAGCTCGACGAACATGGTGGCGGCCAGGGTCCCGGGCTCGGGGATGAGCGGGTTGTAGATCCGCAGCTCGGTCTCGATGGCCTCGTCGGTGATCAGCCGCTCGACCCGGGCCATCTCCTGGATCTGGAAGCGCACCGTGTCTCGGTTCTCGAACACGAAGGTCACGAACGGCCCGACCGACACGCGGCGCTTCTTCTTGAGGGCGATGACCGACGCTCGGAACTCCTCGCGCTCTCGCTCGTAGGCGCGCAGGTCGGTGATGTCGTCGAGGGTGAGCTTGGGCATGGTCGGCTCCTCGGGGTCGGGTCGCCAGGCGTCCGGCGGGAGCGCCGGACGGCCAGGCCGCGGATCGGTGGGCCGGCGGTCAGCCGGCGGGGGTGTCGTCGGCGGGGATGCCGTAGGCGCGGGCGAGGACCTGCAGGGGGTGGACCGGCTGCTTCCCGGTCTCCTGCACGATCCCGCCGTTGGCGAGGTGGCAGTCGCCGGCCACCACGTCGTTGCCGGCGGCCTCGATGGCGTCGGCCATCTTCTTGGCCACCTTGCGGGAGATCTCGTAGTTCTGCTCGCGGTAGCCCCACGTGCCGTCGATGGCCGAGCACTCGGCCACCAGGGTGACCTTGGTGCCGGTGAGCTTGAGCAGGTCGCGGCTGCGGTAGCCGATGTTCTGCGCTCGCAGGTGGCAGGGGGCGTGGTACGTGACGGCCTCGGGGACGTCGCCGGGGAACTCGGTGTCGATGGACGTGTCGTCGCCCTTGTGGACCTTCCAGAGGTACTCGGCGGCGTCGTAGGTGTGCTCGGCCACCAGCTCGGCGTCGGGACCGCCGATGTAGTCGACGTAGTCCTTCTTCAGGACGTAGCCACACGTGGGCTGGGGGACGACGATGTCGTGGCCGGCCTTGACCGCCTCGGCCAGCACCCGGACGTTCTTGCGGCCCTGGGCGACGAACCTGTCGACCTCACCGCTGTGCAACCACGGCGCCCCGCAGCACTGCTGGCCCTCGGGCAGCGAGCACGCCACGCCGTTGTGCTCGTAGACCTTGACGAGATCCTTGCCGATCTCGGGGTCCTGGTACTCGACCAGGCACGTGGAGAACAGCGCCACCTTGCCCTGCTCGCCCTCGACGGCCGAGGGCGTGGGCGCGGGGCGCTTCTTGAACCAGCTGCTGAAGCGCTGCTTGGCGTAGGGCGGGAGGATCCGCTCCGACGCGATGCCGACCGCCTTCTCCATGACCTTGCGGCCGAAGGATCCGGGCGTCATGGCCTTGTTGACCACCGGCGCCAGGGTGGTGTTCACCTTGCCGACGAGGTCGGTGCGGGCCAGGGCCTGGTTCTGCAGCCGCTCCTTGCCCGAGATCTCCTTGTTGCGCACCCGCACCTGGTCGGCTCGCAGCATGAGGCGGGGGAAGTCGAGGTTCCACTCGCTCTGGCCCGGGATGTAGGGGCAGTTGATGTAGCAGAGCTTGCACTGGAAGCACTCGTCGACGACCTGGTCCTGCTCGGCCGGCGTGAGGCGGGCGGCGTCCTGGTCGTCGAAGCGGTCGATGAGCTCGAACAGCGTGGGGAACGACGTGCAGTACTTGAAGCACAGCCGGCACCCGTGGCACAGGTCGTAGACTCGGGTGAGCTCCTCGCGGAGGTCGGCCTCGTCGAAGTACTTCGGGTGGAACGGGTCGTAGGTGGTGGTCACGGCGGGCTCCGGTGGTCGACGAGGCGGACGGTCAGGGGTGGGCCCCGGCCACGGCGGCGACCGGCACCCACCGGGGTGGCGTCCGTGGGGGGCCGAGGCCCCCCACGGCGCACCCGTGCGTCACGAGATGGACTCGAGGCCCTCGGTGAAGCGGCCGGCGTGGCTCTTCTCGGCGCGGGCGAGCGTCTCGAGCCACTCCGAGATCTCCTCGAAGCCCTCCTCGCGGGCCGTCTTGGCGAAGCCCGGGTACATCTCGGTGTACTCGTAGGTCTCGCCGGCGATGGCCGACTTGAGGTTGTCGTCGGTGGGGCCGACGGGCTCGCCGGTCACCGGATCGCCGGCAGCGGCGAGGAAGTCGAAGTGCCCGAAGGCGTGGCCGGTCTCACCCTCGGCGACCGAGCGGAACAGGGCGGCGACGTCGGGGTAGCCCTCCACGTCGGCCTTCTGGGCGAAGTACAGGTAGCGGCGGTTCGCCTGGCTCTCGCCGGCGAAGGCCTCCTTGAGGTTGTCGTGGGTCTTGGACCCCTGCAGATCAGGCATCGCCTGCTCCTTGGTGTGGTTGCTCGTTGATGGACGCTCGGAACCTAGCCAACGACCCGTGCGGGCCGGTCACCCAGCGGGGATCTCCCCCTGGCACGCGGCGCACAGGCCACGGAACACGATCTGGGTGGTCGCCACCCGGAAGCCTGCGAGCTCGGCCCGCGGCACCCGGACGTCGGTGAAGTCGACGTGGACGTCCTGCACCGTGCCGCACCGCTCGCACACGAGGTGCTGGTGCGGCTCCAGGGCCGGATCGAACCGGGCGGACCCGGTGCCGAGCTCGAGCTGGCCGAGCTCCCCCATCGACGCCAGGTCGTTGAGCGTCTGGTACACGGTGCGCAGCGAGATGGTCGGCATCTCGGCCCGCACCTGCTCGTAGACCGTCTCGGCCGTGGGGTGCTCGGTGCTGCCGAACAGCGCCTCGAAGATGCACACCCGCTGGGGCGTGATCTTGAGGCCCTGGTCTCGGAACAGCTCGGTGAGCTCGGCCGGCGACTTCACGCCGGCCACCCTAGCAACATCAGTTGCTGATCAACAACCATTGTTGATTGTGTCGGAGACGTCTGCTCCTCCGGGGAGGCCCTCCGCCCGTGGCCTGCCTACAGTGACCGCGCCACCACGACCCGGGAGCAGCCTGCCCATGACCGGCGCCTTCGACCGCACCGACGCCCTCCGCCGCCTCGCCGACACCACCTTCGACGTGTTGGTGGTGGGCGGCGGCATCACCGGCGCCGGGGTGGCCCTCGACGCCGCCAGCCGAGGGCTGCGCACGGCGCTGGTCGAGCGCGACGACTTCGCCTCGGGGACGTCGTCGAAGTCCTCCAAGCTGGTCCACGGCGGCCTGCGGTACCTCCAGCAGGGCGAGATCGGGCTGGTCTACGAGGCCCTCGCCGAGCGCCAGCGGCTGCGCCGCAACGCGCCCCACCTGGTGAAGGTGCTGCCCTTCCTGCTCCCGATCTTCTCCAAGGACGGGTTCATCCCGCCCAAGCTGGCCCGGGCGCTGGGCAGCGCCATGTGGACCTACGACCTCACCGGCGGGGCCCGCATCGGCAAGCTCCACAAGCGCATCTCCGCCGACGAGGCCGTGGCCTACATGCCCACCCTCCCCCGCGACCGGCTCGCCGCCTCGTACCTCTACTACGACGCCCAGGCCGACGACGCCCGCCTGACGCTCACCGTCGCCCGCACCGCCGCCATCGAGCACGGCGCCGTCGTGGTCAACGGCTGCGAGGTCGTGGGCCTGCACAAGGACGCCCGGGGCATGGCCGACGGGGCCACGGTGCGCGCCGACGGGCGAGAGATCGAGGTCGACGCCACGGTCGTGGTGAACGCGGCCGGCGTCTGGTCCGACGACGTGCGGGCCCTCGACGAGGGCCAGCACCCGCACACCATCCGCCCAGCCAAGGGCATCCACATCACCGTCCCGTGGCGGCTGGTGCGCAACGAGATCGCGGTGGTGATCCCGGTCCCCAAGGACTCGCGGTCGGTGTTCGTGGTCGGGTGGGGCGACTTCACCTACATCGGCACCACCGACACCGACTACGACGGCCCGCTCGACGATCCGCAGTGCACCCCGGACGACATCGCCTACCTGTTGCGGGCCATCAACGGCTCGTGCTCGTCGGAGATCACCGAGGCCGACATCGTCGGCACGTGGGCCGGCCTCCGGCCGCTGGTCGCCGACGCCCACAGCGAGAAGACCGCCGACCTGTCCCGGCGCCACAAGGTGGCCCGGTCGGCCAGCGGCGTGATCACCATCACCGGCGGCAAGCTGACCACCTACCGGCGGATGGCCGCCGACACGGTCGACGCCGTCGTCGAGGACCTCGGCGACCTGCCGGTCGGCGTGCAGCGCCGCAGCCGCACCAAGCACCTGCCCCTGCGGGGTGCCGAGGGCTTCGCCGAGCTGCATGCCCGGGCCGCCGACCTGTCGTCCACGCTCGACCGCGCCACCGTCGAGCACCTCCTCACCCGCTACGGCAGCGACGCCCGCACGGTGCTCGCCATGGTCGAGCGGCGGCCCGAGCTGGCCGCGCCGATCGTGCCCGGCCTCCCCTACCTCGAGGCCGAGGTGCGGTACGCGGCTCGCTACGAGATGGCGCGATCGGTCGACGACGTGCTCTCTCGGCGCACCCGCGCCCGACTGCTCGGCCGCGACGACTCGGCGGCCGCCGCCCCGCGCGTCGCCGAGCTGCTCGCCGACGAGCTGGGCTGGGACGCCGCCGACCAGGCCGCCCAGGTCGAGGCCTACCGCGCCGCGATCGAGGAGGAGCGCACCGCCGCCGACCTCCCCGCCGTCGCCCTCGAGGCCGTGCTCGGGGGCTGATCGGCGACGGCTCGCCGCGGCCCGCCCGCGCACCGCCCCCGATCGGCAAGACTGACCCGCCGACCCGCCGACCCCGCCCGTCGGCGCGACCGAGGAGCGACGATGGCCGACGACCACACCCCCAGCCCGGTGCCCGAGCCCGGCCCCGCCGTCCCCACCCCGCCCATCACCATCGCCGGCGGCGCCGCCGCCGCCACGGCCCGGCTCGACACCACCCGGGTCGAGGTGCCCGATGCCGTCATCGACCGGCTGCAGGCCACCGGTGCCGCCGTCAGCACCGAAGCCGCCGAGCTGGCCGAGGCCAGCCGCGACTGGTGGCCGCTCGCCATGACCTGGGCCGTGGAGGGCCAGGTCGCCGGCCTCGCCGGCGTGGTGGTCCGCCCCGACGACAAGTTCCAGGTCCCCGACATCCTCCGCACCTGCGACGAGGCCGGCATCCCCGTGACCGCCGCCGCCGGCCGCAGCGGGGTGTGCGGGTCGTCGGTCCCCCTCTACGGCGGCGTCGTGCTCGACCTGTGCCGCCTCGACGGCATCGTTGCCGTCGACGACGCCTCGCTGATCCTCGACGTCCTGCCGGGCACCTTCGGCGACGTCCTCGAGCACGAGCTGCGCAACACCTACAACGTGACGCTCGGCCACTGGCCCCAGTCCATCAACCTGTCCACCGTCGGCGGCTGGCTCGCCTGCCGCGGCGCCGGCCAGCTGTCCACCCGGTACGGCAAGATCGAGGACATGGTCGTCGGCCTCGACGTCGCCCTGGCCGACGGCACCACGCTGCGCACCGGCGGCAACGCCCGGCAGGCGGTCGGCCCCGACCTCAACCAGCTCTTCGTCGGGTCCGAGGGCACGCTCGGCATCATCACCGGCGCCCGCCTGCGGCTGCACCCGGCACCGGTCCACGAGGCCCGGGCGGCCTGGGGCTTCACCTCGTTCGAGGAGGGCCTCGACGCCTGCCGACGGGTGCTCCGGCGCGGCGCGACCCCCGCCGTGCTGCGCCTGTACGACGACGTCGAGTCACAGCGGAACTTCGGCACCACCGACGTGCACGTCCTGCTCGTCCTCGACGAGGGCGACCCGGGCCTGGTCACCGCCACCATGTCGGCGGTGCACGAGGAGTGCCGGGCGGGGCTGCTCCTCGACCCCGACCTGGTCGAGCGGTGGATGGGGCACCGCAACGACGTGTCGGCGCTCGAGAAGCTCATCGAGGGCGGCCTCGTCGTCGACACGATGGAGATCACCGGGCCCTGGGGCAAGCTGCCCGAGATCTACCGGGCGGCGGTCGGCGCCATCAAGGACGTCGACGGCACGCTGGCCGCGTCGGCCCACCAGTCCCACGCCTACACCGACGGCGCCTGCCTCTACTTCACCTTCGCCGGCAAGGTCGAGCCCGACGACAAGGACCGCTTCTACCGGGCGGCCTGGGACGCCGGCACCAACGCCGTGCTCGCCCACGGGGGCGCCCTCAGCCACCACCACGGCGTCGGCATCAACCGGGCCCGGTTCGTGCGCGAGGCCCTCGACGGCGGCCTCGACGTGCTGGCCGCCGTCAAGCAGGCCCTCGACCCGAACGGCATCCTGAACCCCGGCAAGCTCGGCCTCCCGAGCCCGTTCGGCGACAACGCGTTCGCCGAGGCCCGGTGGCCGTGAACGGCCTGCGCGCCGGCGCCATCGCCCGGGGGGTCGGGGTGGCCGTCGCCATCACCGTGCCCACGGGCGTCGTGAGCCAGCTGCTGCCCACCCGCAGCGCGTGGGCCTACGTCACGTTCGTGGTGATCCTCGTCGGCCTCGCCGTCGGCGGGTACGTCGCCGGCCGAGCGGGACCGGCCATGGCCATGACCCACGGCGCCATCGCCGGGCTGGTCACCTACCTCGCCGTCCAGGGCGTGGGGGTGATCACGCGCCTGGCGCGCGGCGAGATGGTCACCTGGTCGTCGATCCCGTTCCTCGCCATGATCGCCACCGGCTGCGGGGTGCTCGGCGGCTACCTCGCCGACAACGCCGAGCGACGACGGACCGCCGAGGGCACCGAAGAGATCCGCACCACCGAGGAGGGGGACGCGTGAGCATCCTCGTGATCGACGTCGGCACGAGCGGCCTGCGGGCCGCCGTGGTCGACGGCGACGCCACCGTCGTCGCCGAGCGCTACCAGGAGCTGCTGCCCGACACGCCCATGGCCGGGCTGGTCGAGTTCGACGCGGTGGCGATGGCCGACGCCGCCGTCTCGCTCGCGCAGGAGGTCCTCGCCGAGCACGGCCCGGTCGAGGCGGTCGGCATCGCCAACCAGCGGGCGTCCACGATCGTGTGGGACCGCGCCACCGGCGAACCCGTCGCGCCCGGCCTCGGCTGGCAGGACCTGCGCACAGTCGGCGAGTGCCTGGTCCTCCAGGGCGAGGGCTTGCGCCTGGCGCCGAACATGGCGGCGACCAAGGTCGCCTGGCTCCTCGACCAGCACGACCCCGACCGCAGCCGCGACCTGTGCTTCGGCACGGTCGACACGTGGATCGCCTGGACCCTGTCGCAGGGCTCGGCCCACGTCACCGACCTGTCCAACGCCGGCGTGACCGGCATGGTCGACCCGATCGCCGGCACGTGGGACGCCCGGGCGCTCGAGCTGCTGCGCGTCCCGGTGTCGATGCTGCCCGCCGTGGTCGACTCCAGCGGCCCGGTCGGCGAGGCGAGCGTGCTGCCGGGTTCGCCGCCGATCTGCGGGCTCGCCGGCGACCAGCAGGCCTCGCTCGTCGGCCAGGGCTGCGTGGCCCCGGGACCGGCCAAGATCACCTTCGGCACCGGCGGCATGCTCGACCTCGTGCTCGGCGAGGGCCGGCCCGGCTTCGAGACCCGCGGCGGCGGGGGCACGTTCCCGATCGTGTGCTGGCGACGAGGGGCCCAGACGATGTGGGGCCTCGAGGCGATCATGCTGTCGGCGGGCACCAACGTCGAGTGGCTGCGCGACGACCTCGGCATCATCGACTCGGCCGAGGCGTCCCACGAGGTGGCCCAGCAGTGCGAGTCGACCGACGGCGTCGTCTACGTGCCGGCGCTCCTCGGGCTCGGCACCCCCGACTGGGACTACGGCGCCCGGGGCACGCTGCTGGGGCTCACCCGGGGGGCCGGTCGGGCCCAGATCGTGCGGGCGGTGCTCGAGGGCGTCGCCCAGCGCGGCGCCGACCTCGTCGACGCCGCCGAGACCGACGCCGGGGCCCGCATCGCCACGCTGCGGATCGACGGTGGCATGAGCCGCAACCCCACGTTCGTCCAGGCCCTCGCCGACGCCGCCCAGCGCCCCGTGGAGGTCTCCCCCGTCACCGAGGCGACGACGTTGGGCGCCGCCTTCCTGGCCGGCCTCGCCATCGGGACCTGGGGCAGCTGGGACGACATCGCCGCCACCTGGTCCCCCACCGCCGCCGTCGACCCCGGCGCGCCCCTGGACCGCGAGCGCTGGGCCGACGCCCGCCGCCGGGCCACCCGCTGGTTCCCCGACCTGTCCGGCCTCGACTTCTGAAGGCGGGGCACCCGGTGCACCCGCCGTCTGGCGGGCCGGCGGGCGACCCCGGCTGACGGGACGGGCCGACCGGGGTGCCCCGGCGCGCCCCGGTCCACCTGCCAGAATCTCCGGCGCCGCCCCGGCACGCCTCGACCCATGCCCCGCCTCGCCGCCCCCCACCGATCCCGGATCGGTCCGCTGCTCGCCGGCACCCTGCTCGTCGGGGCGGCGGTGGTCGCTGCGTGCGGACGGGAGGCCGTGCCCCCGGGCGGCCCGGCTGTGGCCCCCACCACGTCGGGCGTGAGCCCCGCCACCACCGGTCGCGGTCCGGCCACCACCTCGGTCACCGGGAGCACCACGAAGGGCACCACGATCATCGCCCCGGGCACCGTCGCCATCCAGGACTACGAGTTCCACCCGGTCGACCTCGAGGTCAAGGTCGGCGAGACCGTCACCTGGGTCAACCAGGACGGGTTCAACCACTACGTGATCAGCGTCGACCGCCAGATCGACTCCGGGTTGCTCGTGCCGGGGGCCAGCTACAGCAAGACCTTCACCGCCCCCGGCCAGTACCCGTACTACTGCGACATCCACAACTACATGAAGGGCACCGTGACGGTGCGCTGAAGCCCGCGCCCGTCGCCCCCGTGGGGGCCGACGTGGTTGGCCCCGAGGGGTCCCGGGAAGTCAGAATGCCCTGGGCCCGAGGGCCCGCCCGGCCCGGCGTCACGCCGAGCGCTCCGCGACAGGAAGGACCGGCCGCACCGATGGACGACAAGGCGCTGCGCCGCATGGCGAGCCACGTGGACGAGCAGCATCGCGAGGCGATGCGGTCGATCGACGATCTCGGCGAGGTCCACTTCGGCACGGGTGACCCCGCCGCGGTGGCGTCCCGACGCTCGTTCCTGCGCCGGGCCACCGTCGCCGGGGCCGCCATCACGATCGGCTCGGTCACCATCCCGCTGGCCGCCACCTTCCCGGCTGCCGCCCAGACGAGCTCGTCGCCGCCCCCGCTCGACGACAGCGACGTCGGCATCGTGCGCTACGCCCAGTCCGTCGAGCTCGCCGCGGTCGCTGCCTACGTGTCGGCCGTCAACACCAAGCAGCTCGACGACACCGCCAACGAGCTGTGCCGACTGTTCGGTCGTCACCACCAGGAGCACGCCGACGCCCTCGGCGGGCTGCTGCCCAAGGGCACGCCGGCCGGCAAGGCCAACCAGAAGCTGGTCGACGCCATCACCCCCCAGATCGACAACGCCTCCAACCAGACCGGCGTGCTGCAGGTCGCCTACCAGCTCGAGCAGGGCGCCGCCGCCACCTACCAGTTCGCCCTGGGCCAGATCATCAACCAGACCGTCGCCGGGGCCGCCGGCAGCATCGAGCCGGTCGAGGCGCAGCACTCCGTCGTGCTCGGCCAGCTGCTGAACGTCAACCCGAGCGAGTACCTGCCGGCCTTCCAGTCCCAGACCGGTGCCCTGTCCCCGCAGACCTACGCCCTGAGCTGAGACGGCCGAGGATCGAACCGAGATGACCGACCCCATGAGCAACGACGAGATCCGCCGCCAGCTGCGCGACGCCGACGCCGCGCACCGCGAGGCGATGCCGCTCGCCGACGAGGCGATGAAGCAGGCCTTCGGCGACGGCGATGCCGTCTCGCCCGAGGCCAAGGCCGAGCTGCTGGGCGTGCCGAGCCGCCGCCGCCTGTTCCGCCTCGGCGGCAGCGCCGTGCTCGGCGCCGCCGTGCTGGCCGCCTGCACCAAGACCGGAGAGCCCAAGGAGCAGCTGGCCCAGACGGGCACCACGCCCACCACGGCCAAGGCCGATGCCTCCAAGCCGGCCGGCTCGTTCACCGACGACCTCACCCTGCTGCGCACGGCCCAGTCCATCGAGGTGCTGGCCATCGACACCTACCAGAAGGCCATCGACGCCAACGGCCTGCTGACCGGGTCGCTCCTCGACACCATCAAGCTGTTCCAGAGCCAGCACCGCGACCATGCCGGGCTCATCGAGCGCACCACCAAGGACCTCGGGGGCGAGCCCTACACGCAGCCGAACCCGGTGCTCGCCAAGGCCATCGAGGAGACCGCCAGCGCCATCTCGTCGGCCGCCGACGTGGTCAAGCTGGCCAAGCAGCTCGAGTCGGTGGCCGCCGAGACCTACGTGTACTCCTCCGGCATCCTCACCACCGAGACGCTGCGGCAGGCGATCATGTCGATCGGCGCCGTCGAGGGCCGCCACATCACGGTGCTCATCGGCTACGCCACGCCGAACCAGCCACTCATCCAGGTGCCGTTCGCGTTCATCCGCACCGCCGACGCCGTGAAGCTCAAGGGCGAGGCGTCCAACGCCGTCGGCTCCGGGCCGGTACCGTCTCGGCAGCCGACCACCACCACGACGGCCGGGCCTACCACCACCTCGGCGGGGGGCACGGGCACCACCAAGGCCGGTGGGACCGGCACGACGGCGGCCACCAAGATGTGATCCGCCCCCCTCGGGGGCGGCGAAGAGGGGAACGATGAGAGGGACACTCGCAGGGCGGATCATGGCCGGGTCGTTCGTCGTCGCCGCAGTGGCGGTCGGCGGGCTGGCCTGCTCCAAGTCGGACTCGAGCGCCACCACGTCGTCCACCGCGTCGTCGTCGACCACGGCTGCTCCGGTCAACCAGGGCGCGGCGATCACGGCCAAGGAGTTCGCCTTCGACCCGACCCCGCAGTCGGTCAAGAAGGGCGAGACGATCACCTGGACCAACGACGGGGCGTCCACCCACCAGGTCCAGGCCGAGCCCGACGCCAGTGGCCAGAAGCTGTTCGCGTCGAAGCCGCTCGCCCCCGGCGACACCTTCGTCACCACCATCGCCGAGCCGGGCACCTACAACTACATCTGCGTCATCCATCCCGAGCGGATGCAGGGCCAGATCGTCGTCACGCCCTAGGCACCTCACCTGCACTGCCGTCTTCGGCGGCGCTTCGACAGCCCACCACCCGCGGTGCGTTCTCCTCGGGGGCGCCGGCACCGACGCGCCTACACTGCCGCCTGCGATGGTGAGCCGGCCGGGTGACCGCGGCGGGGCGTCGGGGCGACCCGGTGACCTCGTCGAGGAAGGTCGGGGCTCCCCAGGGCAAGGGTGCCGGCGAGAGCCGGGCAGGGCGACCTGACGGAAAGTGCCACAGAGAACAGACCGCCGATGGGGTCGGCCGCTCCGGCGACCGGCCCACAGGCAAGGGTGAAACGGTGCGGTAAGAGCGCACCAGCGTCGGTGGAGACACCGGCGGCTCGGCAAACCCCACCCGGAGCAAGGCCAAGTGCCGGGACGGACGGCCCGTCCGAGCCCGCACCGCTCTTCGGAGCGGCGTGGGCTCACCCGCTGGTAGGCCGCTCAGATGGATGGTCACCCAAGCGCCGGGAGGCGCTGGACAGAACCCCGCCTACAGGCCGACTCACCATCGCAGACCACCCGACACGCCGCCACGGTCCTGACGGTACAAGTCGCCCGCCTCGATCACAGTCGACCCGTACGTTGGTGACGTGGCGCGGCACCATCGGGCGAACAGGGCGACGTCGTGAGCAGCGCGGAGTGGCTCACGCTGGTCGGCACGAGGGTGGCGTGGAAGAGCGTCTCGCCACCTCCTCCGGCCGACCTCATCGGACCCGTCACCGCGGATGCCACCGACGCCAAGCGCCTGGTGATGCGGTACTCGACGTTCTTCGGAACGGTGTGGGTCCTCGAGCGGCGCAGCCGAGGGCCGAGGCGTGATGTCGTCGTCTGGGGTGCACTGCCGCCCATCCGCCTCGACCGCGACATCCCCCGCCGCGCCGATCAGTGCTCCGTGCGCCTCGGTCCCTGCCGTCGGCGAGACGGGGCTGTGGTGCTGCGACCGCGGCTCAGGTGACGGGTCGCCAGGCGATCCAGGCGATGCGGCCGTCGGGCAGCTGCCTCGCCGCCGTCCCGGGCCATCGGCCGATGAAGTCCCTCGTCCCGCGGAGCGGATCGCCGTCGCCGACGTCGACGGTCCTGGGGGGATCGAAGACCTGGGTCGGCAGGTCGGTGATCGACGCCGGCGGTCCATCGACGACGGCGGGCCAGGTCGCGCCGGTCCACGGGGTGCTCGGGGCCGGCCGTAGATCGATGCGCGTGACGACCAGTCGGCCCCGCTCGGGCATCGGACCCGAGTCCGCCGCCGCACTGCGAGTCGCCGTGCGAAAGGCCTCGTCGACCCTGGCCGCGCGCTCCAGCGCGTCTCGGGTGGACCCCGGTGGCTGCTGATCGGTCGACGACCCGGTGAAGGCGAGGGCGGTCTTCCTCGTGGTGGTCCCTGCCGAGGTCCGCAGGACGAAACCAGCTCCTGCGCCGTCCGCAGGCGGCGCGGACGGGGCGACCGAGGAGGGCAGGTCGTCGAAGCCGGCCTCGATGACGCAGCTCATGACCCCGGCGACCCACTCGTCGGAGGACCGACGGGCCACCTCGCGTGCTGCGGGCCCGGGCTCCGTGGTGGCGATCGTCGTCCCGTCGCCGTAGACGACGAGCGTGGATCCGGCCGCCCAGGCGTCACTCCAAGACCACGACAGCACCACGTCGTCGCCGGCGCTGCGCACGATCGGGAGCAGCTCGTCGCGGCGGGCGTCCTCGCAACCCGACGCCCGCTGCGTGGCGACCAGGGCGGCGACCACGCCGACCAGCACGACCACCACCACCGCCACGGCCGCGCCTGCGACCCACCGGCCCCGACCCCCGCGCCCCTCGCTCACCTCGCCATCTTGCCCTGCATGGGGCCAGGCCGCTCCGGGCGGCCGCCGGACCGACGGTCGTCGGCCCCCTCCACCGCTCGACGACGGCGGCCGGTGGCTAGCCTGCGGCGGCGATGACCAACGTCTTGTTCATCACGCTCGACCAGCT
This sequence comes from Acidimicrobiales bacterium, assembly GCA_046331175.1. Lineage (GTDB taxonomy): Bacteria > Actinomycetota > Acidimicrobiia > Acidimicrobiales > Acidimicrobilacustridaceae > JAWKIW01. The sequence continues at coordinate 338,489 of JAXLRI010000005.1, read as the reverse complement.
CCGGGGCGACGTGCTGTCGTGCGCCGGGCACCCGCTGGTGCAGACGCCCAACCTCGATCGCCTGGCCGCCGCCGGCGTGCGGTTCGCCAACCACTACGCCCAGGCCGCGCCCTGCGCACCCGGTCGGGCGGCGCTGTACACGGGTACGTACCAGATGAACAACCGGGTGGTCGGCAACGGCACACCGCTCGACCACCGCTTCGACAACGTCGCCCGGGCCGCGCGCCGCGCCGGCTATGCACCCACGCTGTTCGGCTACACCGACCAGGGGGCCGACCCCCGCCTCGTCACCGACCCCACCGACCCTCGCCTGTTCACGTGGGAGGGCGTGCTCCCCGGCTTCGACGTCGAGGTGCAGCTCACCGATGCCCAGGCCCCCTGGCTCGCCCACCTCGCCGACCTCGGCTACGAGGTCGGCGACTCGCAGATGATGCTCGCGACGGAGCACGAGCGACCGTCCGAGCACTCGGTGTCGGCCTTCCTCACCGACCGCTTCCTGGCGTGGCTCGATCGCCAGGACGGCCCGTGGTTCGCCCACGCCTCCTACCTGCGCCCGCACCCGCCCTACGACGCCGCCGGCCAGTTCGCCCGCCGCTACGACCCCGAGGCGTGCGGCGACCCCATCCCGTCCGGCGAGCAGCACCACTGGCTGCACGACATCGTCCTCGCCCTCGATGGCGTCGCCGCCCCCACCGACCCGGCCGCGCTGCGCCGCCTGCGGGCGCAGTACTTCGGCATGGTGAGCCACGTCGACGCCGAGGTCGGCCGGCTGCTCGACGCCCTCGTCGAGAGCGGGCAGTGGGACGACACCATCGTCGTGGTCACCGCCGACCACGGCGAGCAGCTCGGCGACCAGGGCCTGCTCGAGAAGCTCGGCTGGTTCGAGTCGAGCTACCACATCCCCGCCATCGTGCGCGACCCTCGCCGGCCCGCGACGCACGGCACGGTGGTCGAGCGCTTCACCGAGAACGTCGACGTCCTCCCCACGCTGTGCGACCTGCTCGGCCTCGACGTCCCGACCCAGTGCGACGGCGTCCCGCTCACGCCCTTCCTCGACGGCGTCGATCCCCCGTGGTGGCGAGCGGCGGCGCACTGGGAGTGGGACTGGCGTGAGCACCTGATCCCGGCCGTGGCCGCCGCATGGCCGTGGGACCGTCGCCTCGAGCAGAGCCAGCTGGCGGTGCGCCGCACCGAGGACCGGGCCTACGTGCACTTCGGCGACGGCTCGTGGCGCTGCTACGACCTCGCCGCCGACCCGACATGGCGGACCGAGATCGACGATCCGACCCTCGTGCTGGCCGAGGCCCAAGCCATGCTCGACTGGCGGGCCCACCACCTCGACCGCACGCTCACCGGCATGCTGCTCACCGATGCCGGCACCGTCGGGCGGCTCCCCGAAGGCGTGCCGTTCCTCGCCGACGACGCCTGAGCCTCGCCTGACCGCCACCTGACCGCCGGGCCCGCCGAGGGGCTGGGCCGATCGGCTCTGCGCGGTGGGCCGCCGGGCTCATCGTGCTCAAGCGGAGCGGCCGGCCCGCCGTTGCCCTTGGCGAGACGCTGCTCCAGCAGTGCCCTCGACCCCAACACCAGCCGCGGACGCCCCGTCGGGCCCGGGAGGCGGATCCTCGCCCCGCCCTCCCCTCGCACGACCCGTCGGGGCGCCGCGTGCCGGTCGGTGCCAGCCCGGCACGCTCCCCTCGCACGACCCGTCGGGGCGCCGCGTGCCGGTCGGTGCGAACGTGGCACGCTCCCCTCGCACGACCCGTCGGGGCGCCGCGTGCCGGTCGGTGCGAACGTGGGGTCTCGCCGGCAGCCCGTCGCTCAGCGACCGAGGCCGACCGGCGTGGCGTCCACCGGGTCGGCCGAGCCCGGCGAGCCCGACGACGGTGCCACCGGAGCCGAGGGCCCGGGGCCGCTGCCGGGCCGGTTCGGCTCGGGCGTGGCGGGCGCGGCAGGGGACGGGCCGGCCGACGCCGAGCCGGCCTGGGGCAGGGCCACCAGGACGTCGAGGCCGCCCTCGGGCCGTGCGGCCACGTCGAGGGTGCCGCCGTGGGCCCGCACCACCGAGCCGACGATGGCCATGCCGAGGCCGTAGCCGGGCCGGGAGTCGCCCACGCCGCGCCGGAACGGCTGGAGCAGCTCGTCGACCACCTCGGGTGCCAGCTGCTCACCGGCGTTGACGACCCGCAGCACGGCGGCGTGGCCCACCGAGCCGACCGTCACCCGCATCCAGCCGTCGGCTTGGCCGTACTTGATGGCGTTGTCGACGAGGTTGGCGACGAGCCGGTCGAGCAGCCACCGGTCGCCGTCGACCACCGCCTCGTCGAGCTCGAGGTCGACGTGGATGCCGGCGCGGTCGGCGGCGTCGACGCGCTCGGCGACGACCTCGCCGGCGATGTCGGCGAGGTCGATGGGAGCCCGCTCGGCCATGGTCGACTCGCTGCGGGCCAGGGCCAGGAGCGAGTCGAGCAGGGCCTCGGAGCGACCGGCCTGCTCGCGGACGGCCGCCGCGAGGCGCCGTTCGCGCTCGCTGGCGTCGGACTGGTCGAGCACGAGGTCGGCCTCGGCCTGCATGACGGCCAGCGGGGTCCGCAGCTCGTGGCTGACGTTGGCGGCGAAGGTCCGCTGGGCCCCGAAGGCGCGGTCGAGTCGCTCGAGCATGCCGTCGAGCGTGTCGGCCAGCTCCTTGAGCTCGTCGTCGGGCCCCTCGAGGGACAGCCGCTCGTGCAGGTTGTCCTCGGACAGCTGCTGGGCGCGCGCCGTGAGGCGGCCGACGGGGCGCAGCACGCGTCCGGCGGCCAACCAGCCCACGCCGAGGGCGACCACGAGCATCAGGGCGAGGGCCAGGCTGGACCCCACGAGCAGCTGGTGCAGGGCGTCGTTGCGGATGTCGCCCTGCACACCGACGATCACGTCGCCGATGTTGGACGCCGGTCGGCCGGTGGCCGACGGTGGGACGGGCAGGTCGTAGAACCACTTCACCTGCTGGGGCGAGAACCCGTAGCTCTCGATCACGCGCTGATCCGACGTGCCCTCGTCGCGCAGGAGGCTCTCGCTCACCATCAGGTAGCCGACGAGCAGGAGCGCCACGCCGCAGAGGGCGAACACGGCGCCGTAGAAGAGGGTGAGGCGGACGCGGATGGTGGAGCGACGGCGGGTGCCGATGCCGTCGCGACGGTCCTCGGCGTCGGACCCGTCGGTCTGGGTCGTGAACAGGCGGCGGTCGATCGGGGTCATCTCACACCACGCCTCACACCAGCCGGTAGCCCACGCCGACGACGGTCTCGATCACCGGCGGGTCGCCCAGCTTGCGGCGCAGCGTCATGACGGTGATGCGGATGGCGTTGGTGAAGGGGTCGGTGTTCTCGTCCCACACCTTCTCGAGCAGCTCCTCGGCCGACACCACTCGGCCGTCGGCGGCGGCCAGCACCTCGAGCACGCCGAACTCCTTGCGGGTCAGGGTGAGCTCGCGGCCCGCCCGGGTGACGGCCCGCTTGGGCACGTCGACCTCGATGTCACCGTGGACCAGCAGGGGCGGGACCACGGCGGGGACCCGCCGGCCGAGGGCGCGGACCCGGGCGACGAGCTCCTTCATGGCGAAGGGCTTGGCGAGGTAGTCGTCGGCGCCCAGCTCGAGGCCGGTGACCCGGTCGTCGAGGGTGCCCGAGGCGGTCAGCATCAAGATGCGCTCGCCGGTCTGGCGGCCGGTCACCTGCCGGCACACCTCGTCGCCGTGGACGGTGGGCAGGTCGCGGTCGAGCACGACGACGTCGTACCCGGTGACCGCCGACTTCTCGAGGGCCTCCTGGCCGTCGTGGGCCAGGTCGACGGCCAACGCCTCGCGGCGCAGGCCACGGGCGATCACGTCGGCCAGCGCCTGGTCGTCCTCGACGACGAGCACTCGCACGTGTGATCCCCCTTCCCCGGGCCTGGACTGGCCGACATCGCTGCAGACGGCGCCACCGGCGTCGCCCCCGACGATGGCTCGGGAACCCCCGGGGACCCTCCCGAGCGTCCTGGCGACGCCGACGCCGGGCCACACCGCCGGTGTGACCAGGGTCACCGTGGCGAACGGCCTCTATGACCCCCGTATGTCGGGGAATCTAACGTGCAGCATACGACCCGATCCGTACTGTGACCCGGGTCACCCGTCTTCGGCCTGCCCGCACGGCCGGAGCGCGACCAGGGGGAAGCACCACATGGCTACTGCGGTCACACCGTCGGACGCGCCTGCGCCCACGAACCCGACCGACGAGGGCTACGGCATCGGACCACGCGTGGCCCTGGCGGCGCTGTCCGCCGGGGCGGGCGTCATCCACTTCGCCATGGTCCCGATCCACGCGGCCGAGTCGCCGACCGAGGGCATCTTGTTCGCGCTGTCCGGCTGGTTCCAGCTGCTCGTCGCCGCCGCGCTGGTCGTGAAGCCGAACCGGCGCTGGCTGCAGGCCACCGTCCTGGCGAACCTCGTGTTCATCGGCGCCTGGGCCTGGTCCCGGACGCTCGGGCTGCCGTTCGGCGCCCACAGCGGCGTCGCCGAGAAGATCGACACCATCGACACCCTCACGGTGGTGCTCGAGGGACTGCTGATCATCGGGGCGGCCGCCCTCCTGCTCAAGCCGAACCTGGCCCGCAACGCCTCGCCCGGCGCGCTGGTCGTCGGCTCGGCCGTCCCGGTCGCCGTCCTGCTGCTGACCACCCTGGCCATCGCCTCGCCGGCCGCCAGCCAGCACGACCACGGCACGAGCACCGCCAGCGGCCCCGCCCCCGGCTCGATCCAGGCCCAGCTGTCGAGCATCGAGGCGAACCGCTGCGACAAGGACATCAACCCGGCCTCGTACTGGCAGGAAGCCCAGATCGCCAGCATCGACACGGTCGGGATCGCCCTCACCGACACCTCGGGTGGGGCCACCGCGTCCGACGGCCACGCCCACAGCCACGGCGCCGCCGCCACCGGCACCGCTGGTGCGTCGGGCACCACCACGACGACCCGGCCTGATCCGCTGCAGGGCCGGGGCTCGCCCCTGGTCGACAAGCTGGTCTCGAAGATGGGCAGCTCGAGCGAGGTCGATGCCGGCATCCTCGTCGCCGAGCTCGCCAAGGCCACCCCCGAGGAGTACGAGTCGTTCCTCCTGCTGGTGGGCCAGCAGGCCGCCGGCCACACCCACAGCGCCAGCGGTGACGACACCGGCGGCCACGGCGGCCACATCGGCCCCAACCCCTGGGTGGCCATGACCGACAAGGCCCAGTGCGACCAGCTCAAGAAGGAGCTGCAGGTCGCCCGCGACGTCGCCCTGTCGATGCCCACCGCCGCCGACGCCAAGGCCAAGGGCTACACCCAGGTCACGCCGTACGTGCCCGGCATCGGCGCCCACTGGATGAACTTCTCCTACGTCGACGGCAAGTTCGAGGTCGACAAGCCCGAGATGGTCCTCTACGACGGCAACGGCCTCGACGCCCACGTCATCGGGCTCAGCTACTACATCATCCAGCCCGGCAACAACGAGCCGACCCAGGGCTTCACGGGGGTGAACGACCACTTCCACCGCCACATCGGCCTGTGCCAGAAGGGGGCCATGGTGGTCGGCGACTCCACCACCACCGAGGAGCAGTGCGCGGCGCTCGGCGGCAAGAAGGCCACCAACGCCGCCGGCTGGATGAACCACACCTGGGTCGTCCCCGGCTGCGAGAGCCCATGGGGCATGTTCTCCGGGGCCAGCCCCGTCCTCGACATGCAGCTCTCCCAGAAGTCGGGCTCCGACGGCGGGTCGTGCAACGGGTCGGCGGCCAAGGCCCGCTACGACCTGCGGCCCGGCACCAACCAACCCACCACCACGACGGTGCCGGGGAGCGAGACCGCCGCCGGCAAGTAGGCACCGCCACGACGCCCCGGAGGCCGGGTTCCTCTCGATCGGACCCGGCCTCCGGCGCGTCCGGGACCCGCCGTACCCGCGGCGAGGCGCTCAGGCGAGGTGGGCCAGCTCGTTGAAGGTGTGCAGCACCGGACCGTGGGGTGCGAGGGTCAGGCGGCACACGCTGGCCGGGGCCAGGTGCAGGCGCCACGTGACCTCGTCGGGCACGCCGAGGCACCACGCCACCGCTGCCTTGATGGGCGACACGTGCGACACGACCACCACGTCGTCGTCGTGGGGGTCCAGCGCGCCGCCATCGCGACCGAGGCTCGACAAGGCCGCCTCGACCCGCAGGCGCAGGTCGGCCAGCGACTCGCCCCCGGGCGGGGCGAAGGCGGGATCGGCCCGCCAGGCCCTCCACACGTCGGGCGGCACGTCGGCCAGCGGGCGCCCGTCGAAGTCGCCGTAGTCCAGCTCGATCCACCGCTCGTCGGCCACCACCTCGACCCCCGCGACGGCGGCGACGGCGGCGGCCGTCTCGGCGGTTCGACGCAGTGGGCTCGTGACCACGGCCGAGACGCGGGCGCCGCGCCGGGCCGCGTCGGCCACGACGGCCTCGGCCAGGGCCGCGGCCTGGGATCGGCCCAGCTCGTCGAGCGACGGGTCGAGGCGGCCCAACAGGCGACCCTGGGCGTTGTGCTCGGTGCGCCCGTGACGGGCGAGGATCAGCACGGACCACCGCACCGGGTCACGTCACGACCTCGCGGTTGAGGTGGCCGGTGGTGAGGAACAGCTTGCGGTTGGCCGGGTCCGCCAGGTCGAAGGCCCGCCAGCACCACACCAGCGCGGCCGCGCCCGCCACCTCGAGCAGCAGGACCAGGCCCAGGCCGTGGGACAGCTCGGGCAGTCCGCCGTCGCCGAAGTCGGGGCCGAAGAAGGGCCACCAGAACACGACCTGGCGGGCCCAGATCCCGTCCAGGACGAGGTGCAGCATCATGCCGATCGGCAACCCGATGAGGCGGCGGCGCAGGAGACGCCGCTGCCGGGTGGCCAACATGATGAGCACCAGGACGCTCACGCTGGCGAGCAGCGTGTGCAGCAGGCGAGGGCCGCCGAGCACCACCTCGCCGACCGGCAGCACCGAGCCGACCATGACCAGGCGGTAGTCGATGGCGGGGCTGCGGAACACCAGCCACACGGCGGCGACGCTCACGCCGCAGAACCAGAGGAGCACGAGCGACAGCGTAGGGGTCGGCCGCGGCCCGCCCCCAGCCCGAACGCCGGCATGGGGAGGGTGCGCCGCGTCGGCACGCAGGTCCGCGCTGGAGATCGGCGGGCAGCGCCCGAGCTCAGTGGACGAGGAGGCGCCCGCACTCCTCGCAGGTGGCCAGCTGGTCCTCGGGCAGGTGCCGGATGCGATCGACCTCCGCGGCCGCCAGCTGGAGGTGGCAGCCGCCGCACGCCCCACCTTGGAGCCGCGCGACGGCGACGCCACCCAGCTGCGGGCGCAGCGACTCGTACCGGGCCAGCAGGTCGGCCGGCACCTGGGCGGCGAGGTCGGCCCGGCCGGCCTCGGCCTCGGCCAGCTCGGCCTGGACCGCCGCCTCGCCCTCGGCCAGCGCGGCGAGCAGGGTCTGGCCCTGCTCGTCCAGCGCGGCACGCTCGGCCGCGGCGGTGACGAGCTCGGCGTCGACGGGCTCGGCCTCGGTCAGCGCCTCGAGCACCTGATCCTCCAGGTCGCTGCGCCGCCGGTTCAGCGCCGCCAGCTCGTCCTGCAGCGCCTGGGCCTCCTTCGGCGACGTGAGGCCCTGGCCGTAGAGCTGGTCGTGCACGTGGGCGATCTTCTCCTCCACCCCCGCCAGCTCGTCCTCCACCCGCTTCTGGTCGCGAGCCAGTGCCTCCCGGCGCTCCTGGACGGCAGCGGTTGCCCGCTCGAGGCCGGCCAGCGCCTCGTCGTTGGCGGCCAGCGCCGCTCGCTCGGGCAACGTCGCCAGCCGATGGCGCAGCTGGTCGATCCGCGTGTCGGTGGCCTGCAGCTCGAGGAGGGCGTCGAAGGAGGTCATGCCCTCAGGCTGGCACGCGCCGAGACCGCTCGCGTCCGCACCCGGGTCAGGGGCTCTTGGGCGGCGGTGGCGTCGACGACGGAGGCGGAGCCGAGGTGGGTGGCGCGGCCGTGGTGGACGGCGCCACCGTGGTGGGCGTGCCGCCGCCACCGGCGGTCGTCGTCGGGGTCTTGGGCTTGGGGGCGCCGCCCCCGCCACCGCCGCCGCCACCGCCGCCGCCGGTGGTGGCGGGCGGGGCGTCACCCGTGGCCGGCGCGTTGGCGGCCGGGTTGTTCGACCCGTCGCCGACGTTGCGACCGCCCCGCTGGGCTCCGCAGTCGGTGAAGGGCCGCGGGTCGAGGTTGTCGTGGAACGTCTGGTTGTACGCCTGCCAGATGCGCGCGGGGAAGAAGCCGCCCATGTTGGCCACGCCGTCGATGGCGGGCAGCGGCTTGTTGCTGTCGGGGACGCCCATCCACACGGCGGTGGTGAGGTAGGGCGTGAAGCCCACGAACCACACGTCGGCACCCTGGTCGGTGGTGCCGGTCTTGCCAGCGGCCGGCTGCTTGGGCAGGGCGGCGCGCTTGCCGGTGCCGTACTCGACGTTGTGCTGCAGGATCTGCGTGGCCAGGCACGCCGTCTGGGCCGAGAACGCCCGGGTGCCGTTCGACTGGTGCTCGTAGATCACCTTGCCGGTGCGGTCCTCGATCTTGTCGACCATGTAGTTCGGCTGGAAGATGCCCCCGTTGGGGATGGCGGCGTAGGCGGTGGCCATCTCGAGCGGCGTCACCTCCTTGACGCCGAGCGGGAGGGAGATCACCGGCTGCAGGTCGGCCACGACGCCGAGCTTGCGGGCCATCTCGATGACGTTCTTCAGCCCGACGATCTGGCCGAGCCGCACGAAGGCGCCGTTGGAGGACACGGTCGTCACGCTGTCGAGGGTGCCGCCGGGACCGGCCACGCGGTACGGGTTGGGGGCGCCCTGCGGGTTGGGGAAGTCGCCGCCGCCGTTGACGAAGTCGGACGGCACCGCGCCCTGCTCGAGCGCCGTCAGCAGCACGAACGTCTTGAACGACGAACCGGTCTGGCGACCCGGGGACTTGGTGGTGATGTTGTACTGGAAGGCGTTGAACCCGGGGCCGCCGACCATGGCGCGCACCGCTCCGGTGCCGGGCTCGACCGACACCATGGCGGCGGTGAGGCCGAAGTCGGTCTTGGGCACGATGTCGTCGCGAGCCTTGAGCGCAGCGATCTGGGCACCGGTGCTGAGGGTGGTGGAGATCTTGAGGCCACCGCCGTACAGGGTGGCCCGCCGCTCCTCCTCGGTGCGCCCGAGCCCGTACTTGGGGTCGGCGAGCAGCTGCTGGCGCACCTCCTCGGCGAAGTAGTCCTCGGGCGGCGGCGGGAGCTGGCCGTTGCAGAGGCGGGGGTCGGAGGACTGGGTGCCGCAGCGGGCGGTGGGCAGCGCCACGCGGTCGTAGCGCTCGGCGTCGGCCGAGGTGATCATCCCGAGGGCCACGAGCCGATCGAGGGCGAGCTGGCGCTGCCGGCGAGCGTTCTGCGGGTTGAGGGTCGGGTCGTTCTTGACCGGGTTGTTGATGAGGGCGGCGAGCATCGCCGCCTCGGCCCACCCCAGCTGGTCGACGCTGACGCCCCAGTAGGTCTCGGCGGCCGCCTCGACGCCGTAGGCGCCTGATCCGAAGTACACGGTGTTGAGGTACTTCTCGAGGATCTGGTCCTTGGTGAGCTGCTTCTCGAGGCGGATGGCGAGCGCCGCCTCCTTGCTCTTGCGGTCGAGGTCCTGCTTGGAGTCGAGCAGCGATGTCTTCACCAGCTGCTGGGTGATGGTGGAGCCGCCCTGCTCGATGCCGCCCGACGCCACGTTCTCGAGCAGGGCGCGGAAGGTGCCACGCAGGTTGACGCCCGGGTGCTCGTAGAAGTCGGCGTCCTCCACCGCGATGATGGCGTTCTTCACCGACGGTGGCACCTTGTCGATGCTGACCGGCGACCGGTTCTCGGGGCCGTGCAGCGTGGCCAGCAGCGAGCCGTCGGAGGCGTACATGTACGAGCGGACGGCGAACCGGTCGAGCTGGCTGAGGTCGATCTGCTCGTCGACGGAGTCGGTGGCGTTGGCGGCCTTGTAGCCGTAGGGCGCGATGACGGCGACCGTGACGGCCAAGAGGACGGCCGACAGGCCGACCAGGAGCGCGAGGCGCAGGAGTCGCAGGAGGGTACGCACGCCGGGCATCGACGATACAGGCCCGGCTCGCCGATCCGAAGTCGCCCCCCAGGCCGCCGCCCTGCCACGGGCTGGCACGGATCCAGCGGCCACCCGGTAGCGTGCCCCCGTCCCGCACGCTCCTCGGGGGAGGACGACATGGCCCATCCGCGCCGGTTCCGCTTCGGGGTCCAGCTGTCGACGGCCGGCTCCGGCACCGACTGGGCCGCCGCCGCCCGCAAGGCCGAGGACCTCGGCTTCTCCACCCTCTTCCTGCCCGACCACTTCGGGCCCCAGCTGGCGCCGGTGCCGGCGATGATGGCCGCCGCCGACGCGACCACCGACCTGAAGGTCGGCGCCCTCGTCTTCGACAACGACTACAAGCACCCGGTCGTGCTGGCCAAGGAGATGGCCACCATCGACGTGCTCTCGGGCGGCCGCACCGAGCTCGGCCTCGGTGCCGGCTGGATGCGCACCGACTACGAGCAGTCGGGCATGCCCTACGACCGCCCGGGGGTGCGCATCGACCGGTTCGAGGAGGGCCTCGCCATCATCAAGGGCCTGTTCGCCGACGGGCCGTTCTCGTTCGAGGGCGAGCACTACCGGATCACCGCCCTCGACGGGCAGCCCAAGCCCGTGCAGCGGCCCGGACCCCCGGTGCTCATCGGCGCCGGCGGCCCGCGCATGCTCGGCATCGCCGCCCGCGAGGCGGACATCGTCGGGGTCAACCCCTCGCTGCACACCGGCCAGATCGACGCCGAGACGGCGTCGGACGCCACCGCCGCCGCCTACGACGGCAAGCTGGCCCGCCTGCGCGTGGCCGCCGGCGACCGCTTCGACGACCTCGAGCTGAACTGCCTCATGTTCTTCGTCGCCCAGACCGACGACCCGCTCGGCTTCGCCGGCAACGTCGCCCCGATGTTCGGGCTGTCCCCCGAGGAGGTGCTGGACGTCCCCCTGGCGCTGATCGGCTCGGTCGACCAGATGTGCGAGTCCCTCGAGGCCCGTCGCGAACGCTGGGGTCTGTCCTACTTCTGCTGCCAGGCCGAGGCCATGGACGCGCTGGCCCCGGTCATCGCCCGCCTCGCCGACCAGTAGCGCCCGGCTGCCCCGGTCGCCACCGGTCGCCACCACCAGTCGTCGCCGCCGTCGCCGGATCCGCCGTGCCACCCGAGCCCACCACCGGGATCGCCCTCTGCGGCTCGGGGCGCATCACCATGGTCCACGCCCTGGCCGCGGCGGCCCTCCCCGACCTGCGCGTCACCGCCGTCGCCTCGCGCCACCCCGCCCACGCCGCCGAGCGGGCCGCGCAGCTGGGGGCCGTCGCCTGCACGTACGACGACCTCCCTGGCCGCGCCGACCTCGTCGTGGTGGCCACCCCCCCGGCGCGCCACGCCGCCGATGCACTGCAGGCCATGACCGGTGGCGCGGCGGTGCTGGTCGAGAAGCCGCTGTGCACCACGTTGGCCGACGCCGATCGGCTGGTCGCGGCCGCCGAGGCCGGGGGCCGACTTGTCTACGGCGAGAACCTGGTCCACGCGCCGGTGGTGCGGGCCGCCGTGGGACGTGCCCGCACCCTGGGCCCGCTCACCTACGTGGAGTGCCGTGCGCTGCAGGGCCGACCCGACTGGGGCGACTTCACGACCGCGGGCTGGGGCGGCGGGGTGCTGTTCGACCTGGGCGTGCACCCGCTGGCGATCGCCCTCCTGCTGGCCGGCGACGACCGGTTGGTGGCGGTGCGGGCCGACCTCCGGCGCGAGGCCGACGTCGAGGTCGACACCCATGCCGACGTGTGGCTGCACTTCGCGTCGGGCCTGACGGCGCACGTCGAGGCGTCGTGGGAGGACGACGCCATGGTGTGGGACCTCCAGGCGTCCAGCGCCACCGGGGTGGTCCGGGCCGACCTCGCGCCGGCGGTCGGCCTCGAGCACGACGGCGAGCCGGTGGCCCTGCCTCCGGCGCGCGCCGGCGTCGACGTCCCGCAGGTCGACCAGTTCGGCTTCGTCGACCAGCTGGCCCACGCCCTGGCGGTGGCCGGCGGCGAGCCGGTCACCTGTGGAGCGGCCTTCGGGCGGGTCGTGCTGGAGGTCGTGTGCGCCGCCTACGCCTCGGCGGGCTCCGCGGGTGGCGAGGTCGCCCTGCCCTTCACCGGACCTCGGGACGCCACTCCCCTGCGGCTCTGGCGGGCGGGCTGAGCGCCGACAGCGCCGCGGCCCGCTGCCGCCGCCCGATCTCGTCGATCCTCGCCATCTCCCATGCCTCCTCGATCTGCTCCGTCGGCGCCCACTTGCCGTTACCGGCCGTAACCGTTACGGTCGGTAACGCATGACGCCACGGGGGGTGCAGGAGGGGCGAGAGGCCGCACGGGCGCGGCGCCACGACGAGCTGCTCGACGCCGCCGTCGCACTGGTCCGCCGCGAAGGGCCCTACGTGTCGATGGACCAGATCGCAGCCGAGTGCGGGATCACCAAGCCGATCATCTACCGCCACTTCGGCGACCGCGACGGCCTGGTGCAGGAGGTGGCCGACCGCTTCGTCGAGGCGCTCGTCGAGCGGCTGGCCCCCCTGCTCGAGCGCCAGGCCGATCCCCTCCACCTGCTCACCACCACCATCGACAGCTACCTCGAGCTCATCGAGCACGACACCAACCTGTACCGGTTCGTCACCGTGAACACCGGCGGCGACCGGCGCGACGTGTTCGCCGGCCTGGTCGCCGAGCAGGTCGCCCTCGTGCTCGAGCAGCTGCTGACCGAGCGTGGGCTCGACGCCGACGCCGCCCGACCCTGGGCCTACGGCATCGTCGGCCTCGTGCACCTCGCCGGCGACTGGTGGGTCGGCGCCGAAGGCGCCCGCCGCCCGCGGCGCCGGCTCGTCGACCAGCTCGTGACCCTCGTGTGGCAAGGCGCCGAGGGCATCGGCCTGGGCGAACAGCCCCCCGACCCCCCGCTGCGCGTCCCCCACCGTCGCCGCCACCCCTGACGATCCACCTCGACCACCCCACCCATCCGCACCACCGGAGGACCGATGACCGCCACCGAGCCCGCAACCGTGCCGACCCACCTCGACGTCGAGGCCGACGTGAGCACGCTGTTCACGTGGAGCTACGAGCAGACCAAGCCGGCGCTGACCAAGCTCTACGAGAAGGGCAAGGTCTCGCAGTGGAACGCCACGACCGACATCGACTGGGCCCCCGAGGTCGTGTTCGGCGAGATGGACCCCGACGTCCCCGCCGAGGAGCGGGCCATGATCGACGGGTTCATGGGCTTCGACTCCCCGGACTCGCCCTTCCACGGGATGACCGACGAGCAGCGCAGCGCCATGGGCTGGGAGTTCCAGTCGTGGATGGTCAGCCAGTTCATGCACGGTGAGCAGGGGGCCCTCGTGGCCACCGCCCGGCTGGTCGAGACCGTGCCCGACATCGACGCCAAGTACTACGCCGCCAACCAGGTGGCCGACGAGGCCCGCCACGTCGAGGCCTACGCCCGCTACATCAACACCAAGCTGGGCGCCGAGCACGGCTACGAGATCTCCAGCCCGCTGTCGGCGCTCCTCGTCGACATCATGACCGAGAAGCGCTGGGACATCACCTACCTCGGCATGCAGATCATGGTCGAGGGCCTGGCCCTGGCCGCCTTCGGCATGGGCAACGTGCTGTTCCGCGACCCGGTCATCAAGCAGATCACCGACTACGTCATGCGCGACGAGGCCCGCCACGTCGCCTTCGGCGTGCTGTCGCTGCAGGAGTTCATCCCCGAGCTGACCGCCGCCGAGCTGGCCGACCGCGAGGAGTTCCTGCTCGAGGCGATCGACCTGATGCACCAGCGCTTCCTGCTCGAGCAGGTGTGGGAGCGCGTCGGCGTCGACGTCGCCAAGGGCACCGAGTTCGCCCGCAGCAACCCGCTGATGATCATCTTCCGCCAGATGCTGTTCTCGAAGATCGTGCCGAACATCAACAAGCTCGGCCTGATGAACGCCGGCCGTCCGCCAGCGCTTCGCCGACCTGCAGGTGCTGCAGTGGGAGCACGCCACCGACTCGGCCACCGAGGCGCTCACCACCGAGGCGCTCACCACCGACGCCGAGCCGGCCTGACCCACCGCGGCACCGACCGGCCGCCGGACGGACCGCCGACCGCCGTCCGCCGGCGGCAGCATCCGCGCCCTGGACGACCCCTGGTCGTAGCCTTGCGGCGTCCATCGCTCCGGGCGGAGACGAGGAGGCTGCCGTGAAGCAGTTGCTCGAAGAGCCAGTCCAGTACGGCGACCTGCTGCTGGCCCCCACCGTCGAGCTCGCCGGCCTGGCCGAGCTGTCCGTGCTGCGCGACATCGACGAGCGCGCCGCCGCCCTGAAGCGCATCGCCGATGCCGTGGCCGCCGAGGACGAGGCGCGGGCCCACCTGGCCCGCCACCGCTCCGGCGACATCGAGCTGGTCGACCTGCCCCGTCGGCGCTGAGCCGGTCCGGCGCTCGACCCTCCGTCGCCGTGGCGACCCGGGTCACCGCCGATGCCGACGACCATCCCCCGATCCGAGCGACAGCGCTCGTACCCTGATCCGACCGCCCGGTCACCGCGGGCGGTCGGCGACGAAGGCAAGGTGGCGAACGTGGAAGACAAGCACCAGCACATCGATCTCGACACCCTGGCCGAGGTCCACCGGGTCCTGGCGAGCACCGAGTTCGCCTCGATCGAGGACCTCGCCGCCCGCGGCGGCCTCGGCTCGCTGGCGGGCTCCTCGGCCGCGCCGGTGTCGGTGCCGGCCGAGGCCGGTGACGACCTCAGCCCGCTCCCCCGCCGACGCTGACCCGGAGGCTGCCCCGATGACGACGTTCGAGACCACCGACGCAGCGCACGCCGCCGCCGACGTCGACCTCTCGACGTCGCCGCTCGGGGTCACGCCGTCGTCCCCGTCGACCGAGGGCGGTGGTGCGGTCATCGATCTCACCGCCGAACGGCCCGGCTCGGCGGCGCGCACCACGGTCCACATCGCCCGCGACGACAACCCGTTCGCCACCATGGGCGAGGCCGATCGGATGCGCCTGTTCATCCGGGTGCTGTGCGAGCTCGTCGCCTACGGCGAGCTCGACGACGACCCGACGATCGCGCCGGCCTGATCCCTGCCTGCGGGCCGCCGAGGCCCGGGCGATCCTGGACGGTCAGGCGACGCCGCGCGAGCGGGTCAGCCGGCGATCCTTGCGAGAGCGCTTCGGCATGTCCGGATCGTCGGCATCGGCCGCCGGCTTGGCGGGCCACACGGCCCGGGCCAGGGGCCAGGCCCGCTCGTCGTCGTCGTCGGCCTCGCGCGGCTCGAGCTTCTCGTCCTGCTGGAGGGCGACGAGCAGGCAGAGCACCCGGATGAGGGCTCGCTTCTTGTCGCTGCCGGACAGGCGGGCGAAGTCGGTGAGCTGTCCGGGCCGTTGGGGCACCTCGTCGCTGAACAGCGTCAGCTCGGCCAGGCGCTGGCCGGACCCCGACTCCTCCTCGGTGCGCCCGAGCAGGTCGCCGAGGACCTCGTCGAGCTCGCGATCCTCGAGGTTGGCCTGCTCGACCAGCTCGGCGGCCACCTGGGCCATGCCGACCTGGCGCTCCTTGGCCCGGTTGATCAACGCCTGCAGCACGTGGTCGACGGCGTCGCCGGCGGGCACGGCCTCGGGCTCGGGCAGCTCGATGACGTTGTCATCGACGTCGTCGGTGTCCTCGTCGACGGCCACGACCTCGGCCACCGGCTCCGGCTCGACCACGGGGACCGGCTCCGGCTCCGACGCAGCCACCTCGGCCACCGGCTCCGGCTCAGCCACCGGCTCCGGCTCAGCCACCGGCTCCGGCTCGACCACGGGGACCGGCTCCGGCTCCGACGCAGCCACCTCGGCCACCGGCTCCGGCTCGACCACCGCCCCCGGCTCAGCCACCTCGGCCATGGGCTCGTCGGTCGGCGCCGCCCACTCGGCCATCGGCTTGGTCAGCTTCTCGTCGACCTTCTTGGCCCGGGTCCCAGGGGCGCCGAAGCGATCGAAGCCCTCGTCCTCGTCGTCGTCCTCATCCGCGGTGGCGACGGACGCGTCGCTGGCGGGCTCGGTGAGGTCGAGGACCGGCAGCGGCTCGGGCGACGCCGCCTCGGGCTGAGGCTGAGGCTCGGGCTCGGGCTCGGCGGTGTCCTTCGGCAGCGACACGGCCGGCAGCCCGGTCGAGAGCTTCGGCGCGAGGACGGGCGCCAGGATCGACTTGTCGACGGGTTCGTCGAAGCCCTTCGGCACGGCCGGGCTGCTCGGCGTGGACGCCGGGCGCGCCGGCTCACCGCCGCTCTTGGCCTTCAGGAAGAACGCAACGCCACCGCCGATGGCCACCAGGACCACCAACACGAGCACGATCGCCATCGAATCACCCAGGGAACCATCAAGAGAGGCCTGATGGTCCCACGCCCATCGACCCCTACTCCGCTGCCCTGTTTTATCGCGTGGCGGTGGCCATCGCTAGTGATGGTTCGACTCGCGCTCGAACGGGCCCGACGAGGCGGGACCACATGGGCTCGGGGCGCTGGTCAGGCGGGGGCGCGATCGCGCAGCGAGCCCTTGAGCTGCTCCCAGCGGCCGGCGGGCATGCCGGCCCCATCGACGATCTGGGTGGCCTTCCACTCCGGTGCCTCGTAGTCGTGGGGCCGGTCGTCGAGGGGGACCTCGGTCCCGTCGAGGAGGATCTGGAGGCGGGGCCACCGGGCCTCGTCGTCGCCGGCGCGCAGGATCATGCGGATGCCGTCGGCGGCGCCGTCGTCATCGGCCAGGATCAAGAACGTCCACCGCTCCATGCGGGTCCTCCTCGGAGGCGTCGAGCCGTCGGTCGACCGACCGGCGGCACCGGGTCAGGGCGACCGTTCGAGGTCGGGGGGGAAGCCCGATCGCGGGTGGTCGAGAGGGAACTCGATCTGGTCGGCGACCGAGCGGAGCAGGTCGGCGAGCCCGTTCACCAGCAGCTGGGGCTGGCCACCGGCGCCGGCGACGTCGCGCAGCACCGGCCGGAGCTCATCGCGCACGAACGCGCCGAAGGCGGAGACGAACAGGGCCTGGATCCGCCGCCCCTCGTCGCTCTCGTTGAGGACGGCCCGCTCGATCGCCGGATCATCGCCGTCGAAGAGGTCGTCGAACCCGTCGGGCCCCGCGTCCGCAGGGCTCCCCCCATCGTGATCCATGGGGCTCTCGTCGGCCGGGTCCTCGTCAACTTCAGGGCCCCGGGTCCGGGGGACCGAAAAAGGGGTCGACCGACCCATCCGGGCGACGGTGGGGCCGCGGGTCGGCTGGCGCCGCCCCTCGACGCGGGCGCAGGGTACCGTCGCCCGCATGCCGGGTCTCGACGGACATCGGGTGCGGCCGGTGGCCGGCGACGGGCTCGTGGTGCGCGTGCCGGGGCTGGTGGCCGTCATCGGTCCCGGCCCCGGTGACGGTCCGACGCTGGTCGCCGAGGCCTGCCGCCTCGCCGCCACCGACGGGCCCTCCCCGGCCGCCGCCATCAGCGCCCGCCTGGCCACGCTGGCCGCCGCGGACCTGCGCCCGCTGCCGGCGGTGGCGGTGGTGGCCGATGGGAGCCATGGGCTCGAGGCCGTGGTGCACGGCTCGGCGGCGGTTCGCTCGGGCCCGACCACGGTGAGAGCAAGCGACGGCACCGTGGTCGCCCGGCCCCTGTCCAGCACGGCCCCGTTCGAGCTGCGCCTCGACCCCGCCGACGGCGCCGCCGGGGCCCCCGACGCCGAGCTCACGGCGGGCACGGTCGCCGGCGGCGGCGCCCTGGTGGTGGCGGCGACGCCTCGGCTGACCCTCACCACGGCACGCGCGCCGGTGGCGCCCCCGACGACCCGATCGACGGCCGCCGCCGCGCCCCCGGTCCCTTCGACGGGCACGGGCACGGCCCCTCCGGCGCCGCCCGGCCCGCGGCCCGACGCGCCCGGCGCGCCCGGCGCGCCCGCATCTCCCCGGGCGCCCGAACTGCCCGCTCCCGGCTTCCGATCGGTCCTGCTCGTCCCCGACCGGGGGACCCGCCCCGAGGCTCGGCCGCCCCTCCCCATCGCCGGCGCCGCCGCGAGGGTCGCGCCCGAGGTGGGACCGAGCGACGGCCCACCGATCCTCGACGGCGTGCTCTGCGACCTCGGCCACCTGAACGACGTCGCCGCCGCCCGGTGCCGCGAGTGCGGCATGGCGCTCTCGCTGGCCGACGGACGGCGCCACACCGGACCACGGCCCCCGCTCGGCCTGCTGCTGTTCGAAGGCGGGGCCAGCTACCTGCTCGACACCGACTACGTCATCGGGCGGGCGCCGGCCGACGATCCGCTCGTCGTCGCCGGACGGGCCCGTCCGCTCGTCCTCGACGACGCCGAGCGGACGGTGTCGCGGGTGCACGCCGAGGTGCGGCTCGAGGGATGGCACGTCGTGCTGTCGGATCGAGGCAGCACCAACGGCACGTTCTGGTGGGACGGCACGGCCGGCCGCTGGGTCCGGCTCGTGCCCGCCGAGCCCCGGCGGCTCCAGCCCGGCGATCGGGCCGCCATCGGCCGCCAGGTGCTCACCCTGGAGACCCGCACGACCGAGGCCGGGTGACGCCGGCCCGGCGCTCGAGCGCGGCACTCGCGGGTGGCGATCGCCCGACCGACGCTGGCGCTAGCTAGTAGGCGGTCTGGCGTCGGCGCTGCTCGCGGGCGCCCGAGCCCCACGACGAGATGTCGAAGAAGAAGCCCAGGGCCACGATGAACCACCCGAAGCCCTGCACCCCGAAGAACGGCTGGTAGGCGACAGCCCAGGCGAGGGCCGTCCACGGCAGGAACAGGAAGCCGATGAAGCCGATCCAGAAGCTGTCGAAGGCGATCGTGAGGCGATCACCGAACACCCACAGCAGGAACAGCGCCAGCCGAGGCGAGAGTGCAGCGGCGAGGAAGACGAGGCAGCCCATGGTGTGCTCCTGACGGTGGCTCGTGAGGGGTGGCCCACCGGCACGTGCCGCGGGCATCGAGCACGCACGACCCTACTGCCAGCCCGCCAGGGGTGGCGCGATGCGCTTCCCGGCCTCACCTACCATCGACCGCCATGGCCACCGATCCGCCCGACGACGCTGCGGCGGAGCCCGGCGACGGAGCGCCCGAGCCGTCGGCCGACGTGACGGCCGCCGACGGTGGCCCGCAGACCGCCGGCTGGTGGCAGACGCCGACGGCCCGGATCGCCCTCGGGGTCGGGCTGGCCACCGTGCTGCTGGCGGTGGTCGTCGTCAGCGTGCTGCGGTCCGGCGGCGACGTGACCACCGTCGACCAGGCGTCGGTCGCCTCGACCCTGCCCGTGTCCACCACCGAGGCCGCCGCCCCCGGCACCGACCCCGGCCCGGCCGCCGCCGTGGCCGACGCCGGCCCCGACGGTGTGGGGACGACCACCACCACCCGCAAGCCGCGGCGACCGGGCACCGGGCCACCCGGTCCCCTCACCGATCAGCCCGTCGACGTGCCCGGCATCGAGCGGCGGGGCGCCCTGGTCGTCAAGATCGACAACCTCGACCCCGACGCCCGACCGCAGTCGGGGCTGACGCTGGCCGACGTGGTGTTCGAGGAGCGGGTCGAGGGCAACATCACCCGCTTCGCCGCCGTGTTCCACGGCTCCGACAGCGATGCGGTGGGCCCGATCCGCTCGGGCCGCTCCACCGACCTGGGCATCACCGGCCAGCTGCACCGGCCGCTGTTCGCCTTCTCCGGGGCCAACGGATCGTTCCTCGACCTCCTCCGGAACGGGCCGCTCACCGACGTCGGGGCCGACGCCCGGCCGGGTGCCTACTACCGCTCGCCGGCCAAGGTGATCCCCCACAACCTCTACTCGTCCACCCAGACGCTGTACGGCCAGGCGGGCGCCGTGGCCCCCACGCCCCTGTGGCCCTTCCGAGCGCCGAACACCGTCCCCGCCGGAGCTCGCCCCGTCGTCGGCGCCGCCTTCCAGTTCGGCGGCGGCTTCACCAACGTGGTGTACCGGTGGGATCCGAACGAGGGCGGTGGCGCCTTCGTGCGCGAGCAGAACGGCTCGATCCACTACGACGCCGACAACTGGCCGGTCGCCCCCCAGAACGTCGTGATCCAGTTCGTCGACTACGTCGACTCGGGGGTGAACGACGGCTCGGGCAACCAGATCCCCGAGGCCAGGATGGTCGGCGGCGGCGGCGGGTGGCTGCTCAGCGGGGGCACGGCGCTGCCCATCACGTGGCAGCGCGACAGCCTCGAGTCGGCCACCCGCTACTACGGCCCCGACGGCGGCCTGGTGCCGTTCGCTCCGGGGAAGACGTGGATCGAGCTGGTGCCGGCGTGGGCCGGCGCCACCATCGAGTACCGCTGAGCACCGGCTGCGGTCGGGCATCGGGACGTTCGCCCCTGCCCTCCCCCGGCCGGGCTTCGTAGGTTCGAAGGACACGGACCGACGGCCGCCGCACGGACGCCGTCGGCCGGGGGCCCCGCCCGATCGAGTCGCCCGGTGCCCCCGGCGCACAAGGGGGGATCCATGGACCGACTCAGCACCCTCGACGCCGAGTTCCTCCACCTGGAGGACGGCATCACCCACATGCACATCGCCGGCGTCTCGGTCTTCGAGGGACCGGCCCCCGACGTCGACGAGGTCATCGCCCTGCTGGCGTCCAAGCTCGAGCACATCCCCCGCTACCGCCAGCGGGTCCGGACGGTCCCACTCGAGCTGGGCCGACCCGTGTGGGTGGACGACCCCCACTTCAACCTGGCCTACCACGTCCGCCACACCGCCCTGCCGGCGCCCGGCGACGATCGAGCCCTGCGTCGGCTCATGGGGCGACTCATGTCCCAACCGCTCGACCGGCACCGGCCGCTGTGGGAGGCCTGGGTGGTCGAGGGGCTCGACGACGGCCGCTGGGCGATCATCTCGAAGGTCCACCACTGCATGGTCGACGGCATCAGCGGGGTCGACCTGCTGTCGGCGCTGCTGGACCTGACGCCCGACGCCGAGCTGGCGGTGCCCGCACCGTGGGATCCCGATCCCGACCCGTCCCCCATCGAGATGGTGCTCGACGCGTGGCGGGGGCTGGCCGGCGACGTCGGCCGCATCGCGGGGCGTGCCCTGGACGCGGTCCGCGACCCGCGCCGGACGATCGACGACGTCCGCGACCTCGGCGCCGGACTGATCGAGTTCGGCCGCCACCTCGGCTCGACCCCGCCGCTGTCGATCGAGGGCCCCATCGGGCCCCATCGCAGCTGGGCCCACGCCTCGGTCGACCTGGGCGACATCAAGGCGGCCCGACGGGCCTTCGGCGGCACGGTGAACGACGTCGTGCTCTCGGCCCTGGCCGGCGCCTACCGAGCACTGCTCGAGCACCGCGGCGACGACCTCGACGGTGCCGTCGTGCGAACGCTCGTGCCGGTGTCGGTGCGCGGCGAGGCGCGCGACACGCCGGACAACCGGGTCTCGGCCCTGCTGTACGAGCTGCCCATCGACGAGCGCGACCCGATCACCCGGCTGGCTCGGGTCCACGAGGAGATGGAGGCGTTGAAGTCGTCCCACATGGCCGAGGCCGGCGAGGTGGTGACGGGCCTGGGCGAGGTGGCTCCGCCGATGCTGGTCGGCGCCGGCACCCGCGCCACCATCCGGCTGATGCGGCGATTGCCGCAGCGGTCGATCAACACCGTGACCACCAACGTGCCCGGACCCCAGCTGCCGCTGTACTGCCTCGGCCGCGAGATGGTCGCGTACCTGCCGTTCGTGCCGCTGTCGGAGGGCGTGCGGGTCGGCACGGCCATCCTGTCGTACAACGGGCAGGTCGCCTTCGGCGTCACCGGTGACTACGACACCGCGCCCGACGTCGACGTGCTCACGAAGGCCGTCGTCGACGAGATCGCCTCGCTGGCCAGTGCCGCCCGGGCGGTGTCGACCGACGACGAGCCGGTCGCAGAGCGCGACGCGGACGCGACGGCCGCCCGCTGAGCCGGCCGTTCCCGCGACGTCGACGTCGCGGGCGCGTTAGGTTCGGCCCGGTGGGCGAGATCGTCGAGGACGTCCTCGAGGCGGCCGAGCTGATGGCGGTGGCGCTGCGCACCTCGAAGTACGGCGCCGACTTCAGTCCGGCCTCGCTGTGGGAGGTCGACCGCTTCTTCGACGAGCAGAGCCGCAACGGGGCGCCGGTGAAGGGCGGCCTGCTCGACGTGCAGCTCGGCATGCGGGTGTTCGCCATGGGGGCCTACGTGGGCGAGGTCCTGCGCCGGAACCTCGGCGGCACCTGGCACGGCGACGACGAGGACGACGAGGCCGAGATGAACGTGGAGCTGCTGCTCAGCGACACCACGGTCTGCTGGCCGGTGCAGCGGGTGATGAAGCGGTTCGTGCTGGGACCGAGCGAGGGACTGGCCGCCTACGGGCGCGAGCTGGGCCTCGACGTCGGGCCACGGCCCCGCCGGCGGTGGCGGATCCGTCGGGCCTGAGCACCCGTGCCAGTGCGAGCCGACCGGACCGGGTGCGAGCCGACGTCAGCGCAGGCCGTAGGCCCGGTCGCCGGCGTCGCCGAGGCCCGGCACGATGAAGCCCCGGTCGTCGAGGCCGTGGTCGACGGCGCCCACCCACAGCTCGACGGCGGGATCGTGGTCGAGGACGTTGGCCACCCCGTCGGGCGAGGCCACCAGCGACAGCACCGTGATGGGCCCGACGTCGTGGTGGCCGAGCAGATCGATCACGTGGCGCACCGACCCACCAGTTGCGAGCATCGGATCGCAGATCAGCGCCGGCTGGCCGGCGAGGTCGCGGGGAACGGTGTCGGCGTACTCACTGACCTCGAGCGTCGCCTCGTCACGGCGCAGCCCGACCAAGCCCACCCGCGAGTCGGGCAGCAGGGACAGGGCCGCGTCCATCATGGCCAGCCCGGCCCGCAGCACGGGCACGACGATCGGCACCTGGGCCACCTCGTAGCTGTTGGCCTCGCCCGTCGGCGTCTGCACGACCACCGGCCGCACGTCGAGGTCGCGGGTGGCCTCGTAGACGAGCATGGTCGTCAGCTCACGGATGATCCGGCGGAAGCGGTCCGACTCGGTGGTGGCGTCGCGCAGCCGGGACAGCCGGTGGGCGGCGAGCGGGTGGTCGAGCAGGTGCAGCGGCACGCCGAGAACCTACCGGCGGTACTCCTCCAGCACGGCCACCTCGGCCTCGACACGGGCGGCCGCCTCGTCCTGGCCGTGGCGGCGGTAGGTCGCGGCCGCCTCGGTGCGCTCGGCGACCTCACGTCGCACCACCGCCTGCTCGGCCTCGGCGTCGAGCACGTGTCGGATCGCCTCCGGCGAGGTGCCGTCGAGCCGGACGGCGCCACCGATCTCGATGGGCGGGGCCTCGGCGTTCTGCAGGGCAGCGTGCAGGCTGCGGAGGGCGGCTGCGGCGACCTGGTCGCGCGCCAGGCGGGCGGCTCGGAGGTCGCCCTGCACGCGGTCGACGAGCGCGCCCGTGGTGACGGGCGTCGTCGTCGGGTCGCTCGGGGACGGGTCGGGCTCGGCCATGGGCCCACCCTCCCAGGCGACCGGCTCGCGGGGCGAACGGGTTCGGCCGGCGGCGGTCGGGCGACGTCGGTGGTCAGGCAGCGGCGGGTTCGGGGCGGCGACGCTGGCGGGGGTTCGGGCCGGCGATCACCACGGTGCCATCGGTCCCGGGGGCCAGGTGCGGCGTGCCCTCGGGCCACGCGAGGGCCAGCGCGCCCCGGTCGATGGCCGGGGTCAGCGCTCGCAGACCCGCGCAGACCGAGACGAAGGCAGCCCGGTCGCGGTTGGTCCAGCGGAAGCCGAACCGGCGCCGGATGACGTCGGGCATGCCGCCGTACACCAGCACCCGCAGCAGCTCGGAGCCGACGTGGGTGGCGAGCCCGTCGAGGATGCCGAGCCGGCCGGGCAGGCGCACGGGCTCGGCCTTCGACGCCGGATTGCTGTTCGGGTCGAGCACCCACTGCACCGCCGGCGTGAGCTCGAGCTCCTCGCGGCAGATCTCGTCGAAGCGGGCCCGGAAGGCGTCGTAGGTGAGCGGCACCGGTCGGTCGCTGACGCCGTAGCGGCGGTACCACGTGACGGTCTCGGCGTAGAGCTGCTCCTTCTGGGCCCGGCGCAGCGGGATCGGGAAGTACAGCTCGTGGGCCCGGAACATCTCCCAGGTGAAGGTGGCGTGGGCCCACCAGAAGACGTCGGGATCGAGCGCGTGGTACGAGCGTCCCTTGTCGTCGACGCCCTTGATGTCGGGGTGGAAGTCGCGGATCTGGCGACCCCGCTCGTCGCCCTCGCCGTCGTCGGCGGCGAAGATCGAGCCCCAGATGTAGGGGATCGACCGGAAGATGCGGTCGTAGGGGTCGTCGAAGAAGTTCGAGTGGTCGGTGACGCCGGCGCCGAGGCCCGGCAGCATCAGCTGCATGATCCCGGCGGCCGTCCCCGGGATGAGGCTGCGGGGATCGCCGGCGATCCCCCACAGCAGCGATCCGGGGCCGAGCGGCGCCCCTTCGGCACGCTCCCTGGCTGCGGACATGGCGACCTCCACCGACGGACGGGGACGAGTTGTTGTCACCTGTCAATATACGCGCCGGCGCGAGCCCGCTCGCAACCACCGCCGGCACGGCGGCGTCAGCCGGCGGCGATGCAGAGCTCGTTGCCCTCCGGATCGGCCATGACGAACCACCGGAACCCGCCCATCTCGTGCTCCTCCACGAACGAGCCACCGAGCGCCTCGATGCGATGGCGGGCCTCGTCGAGATCGTCGACCGAGGTGTCGAGGTGCACGCGGTTGCGGCCCTGCTTGGGATCACCGACCAGCTGCAGCGCCACGGCGACACCGCCAGGCTGTTGGGGTTCGAGCCAGCAGAAGAAGTCCCCGATGTCGCGCGCCACGCCCACACCGAGCACCGCGGTCCAGAAGTCACGTGCCCGGGGCATGTCGGTCACGTTGACCACCACCGTCTGGAACCTCACCACTGCGTCGCCCACGGCGTTCCTCCTGCGCTCCCGACGTCGGCGGGGACCGCCCCGCCGCCGCGACCGTTTCGGCGATCCGACGCTACCGGGCAGCACCGGACCGCTCAGACCGGGGCCCCTGCCGACGATGCGGTTCGGCGCCGCCGATGGCGAGGTGACGCCTGGCCGGCATCGCGCCACTCGACGACCTCCAGGCGCTAGGCATGGTCGACGTGGACGACCTCCTCATCGCCCGCAACCCGGATCCCGACTCGACGCTGCCCTACCTGTTGCGGCTGCCGCTGACCGAGTCCGGCGTCGTGCTGAAGGTGCGCGAGACCTGGCCCCGGACGGCCAAGGTGTACTGCCACCCGTCCGAGGACTGGCCCGACGAGCCGGAGATCGTCGAACGGGTGCCGGTGCGGTCCTGCGTCCGCCGAGGCGCGGCGATCGACCTCGTGCTCGACCGAGGCAGGGAGAACCGCTCCCAGTTCGTCTTCGCCCGGGCCCGAGGGCGCGAGGTGATCTTCTGGCAGAGCGCCCGCACCACCCGCCAGGCCCGCCCGAACGTGTCGGTGCCCACCCGGCGGGCCTCGGGTCAGGTGCTGGAGATCCTCGTCGACAGCCACGAGCGGTACCCGTGGCGGTTCTCCGCCCAACAGGCCACCACCCGCAAGCGGGCCCTCCCCGCCGGCGACTACGGGGTCGAGGTCGACGGCACGATCGTGGCCGCCGTCGAGCGCAAGAGCCTCGCCGACCTCGTGTCCACCATGACCACGGGCAAGCTCCGCTACCTGCTCGCCGCCCTCGCCGACCTCCCCCACGCCGCAGTGGTCGTCGAGGACCGCTACTCCGCCGTGTTCAAGCTGGCCCACGTCCGGCCCGCGATCGTCGTCGAGGGCCTCGCCGAGGCCCAGGTGCGCTTCCCGTCGGTACCGATCGTGTTCGCCGAGACCCGCCCGCTCGCCCAGGAGTGGGCCTACCGCTTCCTCGGCGCCGCCCTCGTGGAGCACGCCGACCACCTCGCCGCCGGACCGCGGGCCAGCTCGCTCCCGGCAGCGGGCCCGGTGCCGGCCGCTCCGGCCACGCCGGCGCAGATCCGCGCCTGGGCGATCGCCCACGGCTACGAGATCTCGGCCAAGGGACGAATCCCGGCCCCGATCGCTGCCGCCCACGCCGCGGCGACGCAGGCCCCGGCCGAGACGCGATCGCCTCCAGACAAGCAGGCGCCCGCCTAGGGGTGCAGGGAGGCCGACACCATGACCGAGCCCTCGGCCGAGAAGCGGCGGCGCGCCGCCGAGCGATCCGAAGCACGGGCTTCGGAGCAACCGCCCGAGCCAGGTCCGGTGTCGGACCCGGTGTCTCGGCACCGATCGGGCTCATCGGGTGCACGCACCACCGTGCCGAGACCCCAGGTCAGGCTGGGTGGGCGCTGAGGGACGCGAACCCCCGACCCCCTCCTTGTAAGCGAGCCCAGAACGAGCACCAGCGGCTCTACCAGCACATGTGGCTCACCGATGAGCCGCCAGAACCGGGAATCGACGCCAGAACCGCCATCTCCGGTGTCAATCCGGTGTCAACGAACGGCGGCTGCTCCTCAGAGCCATCCGGATGACGCGAGTGCCGGCGACAGTTGGTCTGCGACCTCCGCATGCCCGCCGTCGAGCCCGAAGTGCCGAGCGACTCCCGCGCCGGTCCCACTCCCGGCCAACAACTGCAGGCGGAGGCCACTGGAGCGCTCGACGAGTACGCAGTCGCGGCTATTGACCATGACCTCGAGATCCACCGGCTCGCCCTTCGCGATGACGCAGCGCCGCTGGCGACTCAGCATCGGACCCTGCGCCAAGGCAACGAAGGCCGCTTCGTCGAACCCGATCACCGCCGTTGCCGGCCGCGCCGTGAAACGACCGGCGAGGCGACCCTCGGCTCTGAACACGAATACCTGTCCGCGGTGAGGAAGCGACAGGGAGCCGCAGCACTCCATGAAGGGCGCCGGATCAGACGCTCGAATTCCTTGACGAGCCAGCGACGCTGCATGAGGTCCAGCGGGAACAGGACGATGCCGCAGATGAAGGCCAGGAGGACGCCGAGTCCGAACGGGATCAGTCCGATGAACCCGAACAAGAGGAAGCCGAAGAAGCCCACGACTGCGACCGCATCGGCAGCGAGCCACACGCGATGGATGGGCGACAGCTGGTCACTCGGCGTCCCACTCGACACCTCTGCCCCTCCCCCGGACACGACACCAAACTAGCGCTCGACTACCTCCGCTTCTGGCGCTGCGCATTCTTCGGAGTCGTCCGCTTCGTCGGTGACAAGGGACGACTCGGTATGGTCCCAGTCGTCGGCGGCATCGTGGTCGGCACGGAGGCCCTCGCGCGTTCGGCCTCGAGGTTCCTGGAGAGAGCGTTGGGTCGCGAACGCCAGTCGTCGACCTTCGCTTCGAGTCGTCGGACGGTGCCTTGAGCTCGATCTCGCGCTCCGATCTGCGCTTGATCTCGGCCTCAGCGCGGGCCAGATCGCGCTCGGCTTCGGCCAGCCGGCGGTCTCGATCAGCGACCCGAAGCTTCGCGTTTCGAGCTCGCGGCGGAGCCGTTCGGGCTCGGCCAGGTCGGCCGCGAGGCGCTCGCGGTAGGCGCGCTTCCGCTCTGCCTCGCTCGACCACTTCCTCGGCCGGCCCATCTTCCGCAGGGCCGGCTCGGCTTCGTCGGCCGCCACCGAGTCCGGCTCGAAGGACACCAGCTCGAGCGAATCGAGCGGCAGCTCGGGGTGCTCGGGTTTGGCTCGACGAGGCGCGGCCCTGACACGAACCGGACGGGACGGAAGTCAGATGCTCACCTGTGTGGGTGTGCTCACCTGATCTGGCCCCACTTGGAGCGGTAGTGCTCGTCTGATTTGGCCCCACCTTGGGGCGCCTTGGGGGTCCGCGACTGGCGTGGCTGGTGGCGGTGGCGTGTGGGGATGACGAAGAGGTCGAAGGTGCAGATCTACGAGCAGATCCGTCGCGCCCGGGCGTCGGAGGAGACGAAGTCGATCCGGGCGCTGGCCCGCGAGTTCGGTGTTCACCGTCGAGACGTCCGAGCGGCGCTGGAGTCGGCGGTCCCGCCGCCGCGGAAGGTGCCGGAGCGGCCGGCTCCGAAGATGGACCAGTTCAAGCCGATCATCGACGGCTGGCTCGAGGAGGACCAGAAGTGGCCGCGCAAGCAGCGGCACACGGCTCGGCGGGTGTGGCAGCGGCTGGTCCGCGAGCACGGCGCGGATGTGGGCGAGTCGACGGTGCGCCGCTACGTGAAGGCGGTTCGGGAACGTCAGACGTTCCCGCTCGCCGACGTGTCGGTGCCGCAGCACCATCCGTTGGGGGCCAAGGGCGAGGTCGACTTCGGTGAGGCCACGGTGGTGCTGGCTGGTGTCCCGACGGACGTGTCGCTGTTCGTGATGCGGCTCTCGGCGTCAGGGCGTGGGTTCTGCCGGGCGTACCTGAACGAGACCCAGGACGTGTTCCTCGACGGCCACGTTCGAGCCTTCGATCACTTCGGTGGGGTCCCGGCAACGATCAGCTACGACAACCTCAAGTCCGCGGTCGCCAAGGTCCTCAAGGGGCGGGACCGGATCGAGTCGGACCGGTTCACCGCTCTGCGGTCGCACTACGGGTTCGAGTCGTGGTTCTGCCAACCGGGTGAGGACGGCGCGCACGAAAAGGGCGGTGTCGAGGGCGAGGTCGGCCGGTTCCGCCGCAACCACCTGGTCCCGGTCCCGCGCGTCGAGACCATGGACGAGCTGAACGAGCTGATCGCGGCGGCGATGGCTGTGGATGACGCCCGGTTCATCGCGCACCGGCGGATCACGGTCGGCGAGCACTTCGAGCTCGAAGCCCCGGCGCTGGCGCCGTTGCCAGCCGAGCCGTTCGATGCCACCACGCTGGGTTCGCACCGGGTCGACACGAAGTCTCGGGTGTGCGTGCGCCAGGCCCACTACTCGGTCCCAGCCCGCTACGTCCGGCAACGTCTCGATGTTCGCGTCGGCGCCGAGATCATCGAGGTCCTCGACGGCGCCACCGTCGTGGCCCGCCATCGACGGGGCCGCAAAGGCGACGAGGTGCTGACGCTGGATCACTACCTCGACGTGATGGTCCGCAAGCCCGGCGCGTTGGTGTCGTCGACGCCGTTGGCCCGGGCCCGGGCATCGGGCGCGTTCACCGAGGCCCACCAACGCTTCTGGGACCAAGCCCGCCGCCGCCTCGGCGACCGCGACGGCACCAAGGCACTCATCGACGTGCTGATGGGTCACCGCACGATCCCCGCCGAAGCGATCGTCGCCGGCCTCGACGCGGCCCTCGCGGCCGGTTCGGTCGACGCGCAGGTCGTGCTCATCGAGGCCCGCCGCTCCGCAGAGAACACCGTCGCGCCCGTGATCCCGATCGGCACGCACCGGGGCTTCGACCGGCCCGAACCATCCATCGACCACTACGACGACCTCCTCGAAGGGAACACCCGATGACCACCACCACCGACACGGCCGCGGCAGCGGCCATCGAAGCCGCCGCCCGGGAGCTGAAGCTCCCGATGGTCCGCGCCGAAGCGGCCCGCCTCGCTGAGGACGCCAAGCGATCGAAGCTGTCCTACCTCGGCTTCCTCGCCGAGCTCCTCGAGACCGAGGTCGACTCGCGCACCGAACGCCGTCGGCAACGCCGCATCAACGAGGCGCGCTTCCCGCGCACGAAACGGCTCGCCGACTTCGATCTCGACGCCGCGCCGACCGTGAACCCCGCCACGATCGCGACGCTCGCTGCGGGCCACTACATCGGAGCCGGAGATCCCGTCGTGCTGCTCGGCGACTCCGGCACCGGCAAATCTCACCTGCTCATCAGCCTCGGCCACGCCGCCTGCGAAGCCGGCCTTCGAGTTCGCTACGTCACCACCGCCCAGCTCGTCAACGAGCTCGCCGAAGCCGCCGACGAACGACGCCTCTCCCGCCTCGTCGGCCGCTACAGCCGGCTCGACCTGCTCTGCCTCGACGAACTCGGCTACGTCCAGCTCGACACCCGCGGAGCCGAGCTGCTGTTCCAGATCCTGACCGAACGCGAGGAGAAGTCCAGCGTGGCCGTCGCCTCAAATCTCCCGTTCAGCGAATGGGGCAAGGTCATCCCCGACGCGCGCCTCGCCGCCGCCGTCATCGACCGCGTCACCTTCAACGCCCACATCATCGAGACCGGCACCGAGTCCTACCGCCTCCGCCTCACCCGCCAACGACGCTCACCCGGTGGGGCCAAATCAGATGAGCACGGTGGGGCCAATCCGGGTTGACATTCCCACCTGTGGTGACCTTCTGTGTATGACGTCATGAGCGGGAGGCGGAGCGGCATCGTCGGCGCCTTCCTGTCACTGCGCCCGGCTACCCTTTGCTCCATGGCGAACCGGCTGACGATGAGCCCCGAGTTGAGCGAGGCCGTCGAGCGAGCGCGCAAGGGCGCACGCGAGGCCGGCGAACTGCTCGACCCGCCGACAGAGCCGTTCCGCTCACCGTTGTCGCCAGAGGTCCAAGCCGTCCTTCGTGAGTGGCGGGACAGCGGCGAGTTCGACCGGGCACTGGCCGAAGTCATCGCCGACGATCCCGAGCTCGCTGACCAGTAGCCATCGCTGCTGTGGCGATCGTCGTCGACGACCACCTGCTGCTCGATCTACTCGCCGACGATCCGGCCGAGTGGTTGCGGGTCGAATCCGCGCACTCGGCCGTCTACACGACGGCGGCGTGGTACTACCGCCTGGCCAATGCAGCGCATCGGGGTACGGGTGACGGTGCCTTGTCGCGGAAGCTGGCGCGGCTCCCTGAGACGTTCCGCGCCGAACGCATCGACAACCTGACCGACAGGATCGGCCTCATCGGTCCTCGCGTCCTCGTGCCGGTGATGGCCGCACTCGTGACCCGGCGACGCCCCAACGGCCTGATGGCAGAAGCCCTCGCCGTCGCCTTGATCACCAACAGCACGATCGTCGTGTCGACCGACTCCGAGCTGCTGCGCGATTGCGCCGAGGATCTCGGCATCGCGCACCAGCCGCTCAGCTCGTAGCCCCCTGGCAAGGAGTATCCGAGGAACCGGGGTGACCGGCGCCGGCTTCGGGGTGGGGATGTGGAGTGAGGGCTCTGTTCGGGGGTCACTCGCCGGACGCTGATCCCGGCGTGGGCCATGGAGGAGCTCGTCGCTCGGCCCAACGTCGGAGGAACCTCGGGGGATGCGGGGCGAATGTGCGATCAGGTTGCGGCTTCGGCGGCCTGGCGGAGGAACTCGTTTCGGCGCTGGAGCAGCTCGACCTTGTACCGCTCGAGGCGGATGCGATCGACAGCGAAACCGATCGGACCGAGTGGGCTCCGGTAGTCGACGGTGCCAGCGGTCGAGCAGCTCGGCGAGCGTCGGATCGTCGCCCAGGTTGATCCGGCCGGTCTCGACCTCGACGATGAGCGCGGCGAGCGCCTGGTCGACGACCTTCTTGCCGGCCCTCGTGTGCGGCGCAGCGACGCTGCGCGTGACCCGAATGTCGCGGCCGGTCGTCTCGTCACGACCGGCGTACACCTGGATCTGCCACTTGCCCGGACCGCGCTGACGCGCCGTACCTCTCACGTCGCCGACCGCACCCGTCCGCGCGGCCTACGGTGTCAAGCACGGTGTCAACTCGCCTGAGTGACCTCCATCGAGACCGGTCCAGATCAGAAAAGACCAGGTCAGCAGGGGTGGGCGCTGAGGGACTCGAACCCCCGACCCCCTCCTTGTAAGCGAGCCCAGAACGAGCACCAGCGGCTCTACCAGCACATACGGCTCACCGGTGAGCCGCCAGAGCCGGAAAACGACGCCAGAACCTCCAAGTCCGGTGTCAATCCGGTGTCTCCACGGCGGTCGTCGTATTCGGCGACTCTGCGCAATGCCCACTCGTCAGCGTGGCCGGAGCGCTCCCAGGACGGGGCGGCAGGTACCGGTACGCTCGGGAGGCCCACGAGGAGGTGGCGTGACGAAGACGAAGGATGAGCTCCGGTTCGAGACACCGCTCTACACCGTCGCCGAGGCGGCGCGCTTCCTCGACGTCCCGGTGTCGACCTTCACGACGTGGGCCCACGGCTACGAGGCTCACCCGAAGGGCCGGCCTGTGGTCAAGGGCGGGCCCATCCTCACGGCCATCCGGACACCTCGACGCCACCCTGAGGTCCCGTTCGTCGGTCTCGTCGAAGGCATGGTCGCTGCGGCCTTCCGCCGGGCCGGTGTCTCCATGCAGCACATCCGCCGCTCGCTGACGGATCTTCGCGACGAGATCGGCGGCGATCATGCCCTCGCCTCACGCCAGCTCTACACCGACGGCGCCTCGATCCTGTTCGACTACGCCACGAGCGAGCACGACCAGGAGCTGCTCACCGTGGTCGTGACCGGCCAGCGGGTCTTCCACGACATCATCCGCGAGTACCTCCAGCGGATCACCTACGCGAGTGACGGCTTCGCCGAACGCTTGGTGCTCCCGCTCACCGATCGCCCGGTCATCGAGTGCAACCCGAAGAGAGGCTTCGGACGACCCCTGTTCGTTCACGGTGGCGCGCCGATGGACGACGTCCTCGACCGGTTCCGAGCCGGCGAGCCCATCAAGGACGTGGCGAAGGACTTCGACCTGCGCCCCGAGGACGTCGAAGACGTCATCCGTGCCTCGCTCCCGCACGCAGCCTGAGCCACCCGAGTTCTTCGTCGACCGCAGCCTGGGCCGGCACCTGCTGCCCGACGCGCTACGGCAGGCTGGCTTCACGACGCACACCCTGGCGTCGGTCTATGGCGAGGACCGAGCGCAAGAGGTCAGCGACGACGAGTGGATCGCGCTCGCTGGCAAGAGCGACTGGGTGGTGTTCACCACGGACGACGCCATCCGCCGCCGAGCGGTCGAGCTCGCGGCGGTCCATCATCACCGGGTCAAGATGTTCTGCCTCACCAACGCCGGACTCCGCGGCGAAGAACAACGCGAGCGGTTCCTCACGAACATCAATCGGATCGTGCAGCGGTCACGGAAGCCTGGGCCGTGGATCTGCGGCGTCTACGCCGACCGGATCGCCTTGATCTGGCCTACAGCCGAGTCCTGAGCGACGAACCCGGTGGGGGAACCCTACAAATGGGACGTCAACCGAACCCGCCGCAGACCCCCGCTCGTGGGCGCCGGCCAGCGCGGTGAGACCCCGTGGTCATCGCGCACGCCAGCAGTCTTCCAGGCTGACCCGTGCGACGGTGGTTCACTTCAGGTCTTGAGCGCGTCGTCGGCCTGGCGTAGCAGGGAGTCAACGAGGCGAGGGATGCGGTAGCCGCTGCTTGTCGAAGACCAGATCACTCCAGGTTCCGATTGTCCGAGCTGTCGGTAGGGCCGGCGGCCGACGTAGCGCTTGCGGCAGCACTTGATCTCGGCGTGGCCTCGAAGTCACAGTCACCCAATTCAACAAGAAGTCGCCTTCTGAAACTCATCCGCTGGTACGACAGAATCGCCGACCTTCAGACCTTGAACAGGAAGCGATTCTGGGACGAACTCCGCATACCGAATCGAGCCGCTTTCGACGCCCGCGCTGGTTATCGTCAGCATCACCTCTTTGTCAGGCGGGGGCGGCGTGTAGCGCACCGATTCACGCATCCCTTCAGGAACCTCACCTAGGGATATTGAGCGAACGGATCGGTCAACACCATCCACTGACTCCAGCACCCAGTAGTGAGAGCCATCCACGCTGTAGAGCGACAGGGTCCCAAGCTTCGGCCTGCAGCTTGGCAGAATCACACTGACGCCGCTGGTTGTCCGGGTGACACCAACGGTTGGAATGTCTATCCGAGTCCGATCGATGCCCTCAATGTCGGCCCGGCTACAGGCCGCGAGGCAGGCGACCAGCAGCAGCAGAATGAATGTGCGGCACATTAGGAGGGATGGCATCGCAGATCCTCCGGGAAGCGGGCATAGGACCACCAGATTCTCGGGTAGTACCCATTGATCACGGGATCCGGGGGACTGCCCATCGATACCTGGAACTCGAGTTCATATCGAATCGTCAGGCAGCCGTCGTTGTGCTCGCGTGCCCACAATATATTCTGTTCAAAGGACTCTCCCACCACAGAGCTCAGAAATTGAACGCAATCAGTGGTACCGACATAGCGTCCAAACTCCTGGAGGCGAGCCTTGAATTGGGCACCCGATGTGGATCCACAGAAGATGGACTGAACAATGTCATCCTTTGTCTTGTGCTTCCCGGAGATTAGGTCCCAGAGGAAGGTGGTGAACTTCTCGCTGAAGAAGAAGGTGCAACTTGTTGGAACGTCGTCGACACCCGGGATACGCTTGGCAAAGTCTGGGAGCCGCACGTAGGAGCAATCACTCCGTACGGGATACCGGCCCACAAATGGAACAAAGGCGCGATCCGTTTCGCTCTCTACTGTCGTTTGTGCATCAGGACCCGTAAAGCACGTGACGCCGTCCGTGTAAATATGACTGTTCGGATACCTCGCCTTGTACGGAGCGCACCGTGGGTCGTTGTCCGCAAGGAAGATCCCGTCGTCGACGGCTGGGAATGGCGTCACACCGAATCCCACAGCATGAATCAGCGTGGCATCACCCGGCCGTTGACCGGAAGGGTCTGCCCGATTGAGAGGGTCATTTCCTGTGTAGTGGTACGGATTCGACTCGGCCGGAGTGCCAGTCACCCCGTCGAGGGGGTCGCGGGTGAGGAAGGTGCCGGTGGTGGGGTCGTAGTCGCGGTTGCGGAGGTGGATGAGGTTGCCGAGGGTGAGCTCGGCTCGGTACCCGAAGTAGTTCCAGGCGGTGTTGGTGCTGGCGGGGGTGGGGCCGCCGTTGGGGGTGTAGGCGGTGACGGGTTTGTAGATGGTGGAGCCGAGGTCGTCGTAGTTGAACCAGTAGCCGACGCTGTCTTGCATGGTGACGCGGTCGATGCCGTAGGAGTATTGGTCGCCGACGCCGTTGAGGGTGGACAGGTTGATCTGGGAGACGGGGTCCCGGCCGGAGTGGTCCCAGGACAGGGCGAGGGTGTCGGTGGTGCCGTTGGTGCGGGTGATGGTGGTGAGCGAGCCGAGGGCGTCGTAGCTGCGGGCCTCGGTGCCGTTCCACTGGCCACCGGTCACCGTGCGACCGGCGAGCCGGCCGAGCGGGTCGTAGGTGAGGGTCTGGTTCTCGCCGCTGGTGCGCACCGTCGCCAGCCGACGACCGGCCTTGTCGTAGCGCCACGTCGCGTTGTCCCCACCGGTGCTCGAGGCCGCCGCGGTGAGCTGGCCGGTGCCGTCGGTGGTGTAGGCGGTGGTGGCGACGCTGTCGGCACCGGAGGTCCTCGTGGTGACCGTCGAGGTGGCACGGTTGCCGCGGTTGCCGTAGCTGTAGCCCCACGCCTTGACATCACCGACGGCGGGGTTCGCGACCGTCGAAGTGGTGAGCTGGGACGCGGCGTCGTAGCCGTAGGTGACCGGCTTGTCCGTCGCAGGTGCACAGGGGGCGGTGTGGGTGTAGCGACAGTCCAGGGCGAGACGTCCGTCGTTGTCGAAGGCCATGTCGAAGTTCGTGGTCGTCCCAGCCACGGTCTGCAACATCCTCGTCGTGGCGCCGGTCGAGGGGTCGACGGTGTAGCTGCGGGTCCCCGCGCTGGTCGACGCGAGGGCGGCGTAGGTGGGGTTCCCACCGGCGCTGTAGGTGTAGGTGGCGACCGGGTTCCACGTGAAGAACGCCAACAGGTCGACCTCTTGGACCCGGCCGGCGGGGTCATACAAGAACCGCCACCCAGCCCCGTTCGGATAGGTGGCCGTGGTCTGCTGGCCGCCCAGGTTCCACCCGTACGACGCGGTCCCACCACCCTGGTAGGCGAGCGACAGGACCTGGTCACGGGTGTTGTAGGTGAACGTGTTGACCGTCTGGGAAGCGCCGGGGTTGGCGATCACCTGCTTGCGACGCCCCACGGTGTCGTAGCTGTAGCCGACGACGATCGTGCCGGTCACGCTGTTCGACGCGTCATAGGCCCGCGCCGTGACGGTGCCGACGGCACCGTTGGGGAGGTAGTCCTCGGTGGTGACCCGCTTCGATGACGCCGCGTTGCCGGCGCCGTCGATGTCCGACACATCGCCGGTCTGGGTCGCCTTGGAGGTCAGCCGGCCGTTGGCGAGGGTGTAGCTGGTAGCGGTGGGCCGCCCGGCAGCGTCGGTGTAGGTGGAGGGCCGGTTGTCGAGGGTGTAGGTCCAGTGCTCGACGAGCTCGTTGCGGGTCGGGGTGGCGTCGTCCCAGGCGTGACGCTCGAGGCGGTTCCCTCGCCCGTCGTACACGTAGCGGACATGGCCCTTGTTGCCCGACACCGCCGCGACGGTGGCGCAGGTCGAACCGGTGGTGCCGGTCGGGTCCCACACATCAGCGAGCCGGCCGCCGTCGGTGTAGCCGTACACGGTCGCACCCCCCGGATCGATCACCGCCACACGATCACCCCGATCGTTGTAGCAGGTCGTCGACCCAACCGTCGTCGGGGTCCCCGACGGCGGCGACCCCACCGTCGTGTACGCCGGGTTCGGGGTGGTCACCGTGGTGGTGCGCCCGGCGGCGTCATACGCGTAGGACGTCTGGAAAAGATCAGAGTCGAACGCCGGGTGCGCCGCGAACTGGTCGGGGGTCTTGGTGGCCTGGATCGATCCGGTGCCGTAGTACTGGGTGGCGGTCACCGCGCAGGTGGCACCGGTGGCGGTGCAGTCTGGGGAGCCGGGCAGCGGGGTGTAGGTCTTGTCGGGCTTGCCGGTGGCGGCGTCATACGTCGTCTTGGCGGTCGTCGCGGTCTCGGTGGAGTTGTAGACGTTGTAGGCGGTCCGGTCGGTCGTGGCGACGGTCCGGCCGGCGTTGTCGTAGCGGAACCGGTGCGACTCGGGGATCGTTCCGGGCCAGTAGTCGGGCCGGTTCAGGTTGGTCTCTTTGACCGCCCCGGTCTTGAAGTAGGTCGTCGTCGTGGTCTTGGCATCGCCGCCGGTGCCGACGGTGGTGGTGGCGACCCGATCCGCCGCGTCATACGTGTAGCTGGTGGTGACCACCGTGCCGGCATCGGCTTGGCGGGAGGTGCGGGTGGTGACCCGGCCCCGCCTGTCAAACTGGGTCGACTCCACCACCCCCGCCGCGGAGTCGTTGCTGCCGGCCTGCACGCCGGTGACCCGACCGTTGTTGTCGTAGGAGTACTTCGTGACGATCCGGTCGCCACTGGTCGTGGTGGCGGTGGGGGGTGCGGTGACCTGGGTGAGCCGCCCGAGGGGCCCGTAGGTGTAGGTGGTCTCCGCACCACCCGCGGCGATCGACCGGACGCGGTGGTCGGCGGTGTCATAGACATCGACGGTGGCGTCGTTGGCCACGTTGGTGACCGCGGTGGTGTCACAGGGGGTGACCCCGGGTCCGCAGCGCACCACCGTCCGGCACGGCGTCGCCACCCCCGACCCACAGGTGCCGGTGTCGGTGATGTAGCGGGCGATGGCGGTGGTGGTGGTCTTGCCCAAGGGGTCGGTGACGGTCTTGGTCTCCCCGGTCGGGTAGTAGGTATAGGTCGTCGGATGGTTGTTCGACGTCGGATCCGTCTGCGACTTCAGTGGTCCCCACCCGTAGTAGGCGTAGGACCAGGTCGCCTTCCCGGACGCGTCCGGCTTGGGGCGCGCCACCGACTCCAGCTGACCCAGCGCCCCATACGTCGAATCCGTCGACGTCGACGACGACGCCGTCGGGCAGGCGCCGACCACGTTTGGGGTCTCGACCGTCACCCGCCCCGCCGTGTCGTACAGCATGCAGGTCTTGGAACCCCCCGAGGACCGCGACGTGATCAGGTTCCCGGCGTGCTCGAGGGTGGTGACCACGGTCGGGGCATTGGTGGAGTCGTCGGTGTTGTCCCCGGTGCGGATCTGATCGGGCACCGCCGAGGCGTTGCCCGCGTTGTAGACGTAGGTGGTGAGCTCGCCGGCGCCGTTGGTCTGCGACGTGATCCGACCCGACGAGTCATAGGCGAACGACTCGATCGTGTACGCCTTGCCCGTGCAGCCGGCGGACCCGGCCGCCGGGTAGACGCCGGTGGTCTGGTCGCGGTGACACGAGTCGCTGGTCGAGTCCGACGGGATGTACCCGGTCGACGGGTCACCGGTGACGCGCTGGACCATCCGGCCGGCGTTGTCGTAGGTGAAGCCCTGCTTGCCGCCCGTGCGATCCTGGGCCGAGGTCGCCGCCGCCGTCTGGGGGAACCCGGCGGTGCCGGGCTGGGTCCAGGTCCGGCCGGTGCTCTGCCCGGTGGTGTCAGCCAGCGTCGTGAGCCGCTGGTTGGCGTCGTGGGTGTAGGTCGCGGTCTCACAGCCCGACGACACCGAGCACGTCGCCTGGCAGGCCCCATCACACGCCGAGGGGAACCACTTGACCGTCACCAGGTGCGCCGTGTCGTTCCAGGTGAAGCTGGTCAGGTCCCCCGAGGACTGGGTCTGGGCGGTGACCCGACCGTCGGCGTCGTAGGTGTTGTCGACCACCCGCACCGACTGGGTCGGATCCGGATAGCCCGACCCGTCCGCAGCTGTCACCGCAAAGGTCGCCAACCGGAACCGCGACGACGTCGAGGTGTCCCGCCCGAACGTGGAGATCGGATACCCGGTGTCGGTCGAAAACCGGGGAGCAGTGAGCAACGCCAGCGTCGCCGCCGGAGCCGCCGTGTTGTAACCGACATCGACCTGCCGGTCATGGGCGGCGTTGGTGTCGTCATGCGCGACGATCGTCATCACCCGCGACCCCGTCGAGTCGTAGGTGAACGACTGGGACATCCCGTTCGACGACGACACCCCGCTCGGATGCGCCCCGGTCCACGACACCGTGACGACCTGCCCCGCCGTCGAGGACGACCCGCTGCAGCTGTCGGCGGTCCCTGACCAGCCGGGTTGACCCTGGCACTTGGTGACCAGCCGCCCCGTCGAGTCGAACTCCCAGCGCTCCCCAGCGCTGAACTGGATCGCGAACCGAGTCGGCGACGACAACCGCACCACCGACCCCACGATCCCCTCCGGCGCGTACCACGCGTCGGCCCCCGACGACACCAACGCCACCCGCCGGCCCTTCGGGTCCCGGTAGGTCAGCGACCCGTTCGGCTCGGTCACCAACGCCACATCCAGATCCGTCACCCACCCCACCCCGAACCCGAGCGACGACCCGTACGGGTCCCGCGAGTTGTAGGTCGCCACCAGACCCATCCCGTAGACCTGGCTCGGATACGACACCACCGGCAGCGAGTGCTCGAAGTTCCCCGTCGCCGTGTTCACCGGATCCGCGGCGTGGCCCACGTAGTCGGGGGCACCACCGTTGGTCCCGTACACCGCGGGGTCGCCGTTGTCGATCGTGACCAACACATCGGTCGGAGGACCACCACCGTCTTCGAAGTCGACCACCCACTGGATGTCAGAGATCTTGGTGACCGTCGCCTCGCCGGCGACGTTGGAGTGCTTGGTGGGCTTGGCAGGTTCCCCTGGATTCTGCACGTACATGGTCACCACGACCTCGGTGCCACTCGGCTGCTCGCCAAGGCTCACCGTGTTCGGCGTCGTCGTGCAGGGACCGCAGACCGCCACAGCTACCGGCGCCGTCGTGTTGACGAACTGAGTCCACTGCGCGTTCGGATTCGATTTCACGCCGGTCACCGAAACCTGGCCAGCGTGGGACAGAACCATCGAGTTGTCCGCCACCGCCGGGGCCGCCTGGCCGACGACCATCACCGCCGACAACCCCGCCATCACCAACACCAGCGCCGGCCACCGTCGAGCACCGATCCCGCGCATCCTCGCTCCTCGCCTCGACACGACCACACCCCTGCCGGCCATCACCGACCGTCGTTCGCCGGATCCATCGGTGCACGCACCGACCCCGGATCGATCCCGCACCCCGTGAGCAGCTGCTTCAACCGCTCCCCAAGGCCCGGATCAGCCTTCGAAGGCTCCAACCCCGACGACAACAACCCCGCCACATCGGCCGCCGGCAGCGCCGCGAACCGCTCCTGCACACACCGCGACTGCTCAGCCGACAACCCGCCAGGCACCGCCGCCGCGAGAGACGCCGCGAACCTCGGAGCGAACACCACGTCGTTCACACAATCCGACGAGATCGCCGCCACCTCCGGCCACCGCTGCGCCCCGGGACCGGCGGCCGCTGCCCCGGCCAGCTCACGGTCCGCCCCGAGGCGCGACTGCACACACGCACCGACCTCCGGTGACGCCCCTGCCGACAAGGTCGCCGCGAGGTCGCTCACCTGGGCGTCCGAAGCGGGTGCGATGCTCGAAGGGACCGGGCTCGACGCTGAGGTCCCGCTCACCCCCGACGGCGCCAGGCCCGCCGGCGACGACACCGGTGGCCGAGTGGTCGACGAGGAGGTCGCCGAGGGCGAGCCCGAGCAGGCTGTCCACGAGAGTGCTGCCACCACGGCAAAGGCCACGCCAACCACGTGGCGAAACGGACCTCGCAAACCGACCCCCCGAACGCTGACCCCGACCAGCCAGCACCCGCCGCCGCAGACCCACCGTCGCGCGCACACCGACCCATCCCACCCCGACCGGGCCGGACGGCGGTGATCTGATCACAACCCAGATGCTTCGTCAACGACCGCGCTGGAAGCACCGGTTGGGAACTGGGACCGACAGGACTGGGTGCCCTGTCCCGCGGGATGGTCCCACTCCCTGCCTGGCCGCCGCAGGGTTCCTCGGCGGGACCGTCCCCGGGACTCCCACATGGAGGCTCGTCGTCGGCTCGAGGTGCAGCGGACGATGGCGAGACGGCCTCGACTCTGCGCCGCTGGCCGAGCGAACGAGCTGTGCCCCGACCGACGCCGACGCGGGCCGCCCCTACAGCGTCAGTGCGCTTCGGCTCGGCTCCGCCAGAACTGGACCTGCATCTCCAGGACCTCGATGCGCCCACGAAGCTCGGCGTGCCGGTTCTCGGCGCGGTCGATGCTCGCCTCGGCACGGGCCAGGTCTCGCTCGAGCCTCTCGAGGCGCTTCCCCAACTCGCCTTCTCGGCGGCGAGCCGCCTTCAGGTCGCGACGAAGCCGCTCCGGTTCCGCGAGGTCTGCTGCTCGCCGCTCCCGGTAGGCCCGCTTCCGCTCGGCCTCGTCCGCCCACTTCCGTGGCCGCCCCACCGGTCGACGCGTCGACACCGCAGACGCCAAGGACGGCGCCGGATCGCTCTCGCCGTTCGACGGGCGCTCGCCGCCTTCGGAAGGACCTCGGTTCGATGCACGCACCATGCGACAAGGCACAGTATCCGGACGCGACGAAAAACGGGTGCACACCCTCCGGTGATCTTCTGTGGGTGGACTCGTCTCTGCCCTGGGAGCGAGGGCGTGGGGAGCGGTGCCGGAGAGGCAACGCCGAGGCCGGTCCGTGAGCGTCGACGAGGTGCTGGGTACCGGCGCGGGCGCGGATCGGCGGCGGGCTGATATCGGGCACGCGCGACGCGAGGGGACGCCGGCAGTGGGTCTGAAGGGTGGGCTCGCCACCCGATCGTGCT
This sequence comes from Acidimicrobiales bacterium, assembly GCA_046331175.1. Taxonomy (GTDB): domain Bacteria; phylum Actinomycetota; class Acidimicrobiia; order Acidimicrobiales; family Acidimicrobilacustridaceae; genus JAWKIW01. The sequence goes on along the minus strand of JAXLRI010000005.1, from coordinate 296,918 downwards.
CGTGCCCTGCCCGCTCGACCCAGGAGGACTCGTGGCCCGTCGCTCTCCCCTGCCGAAGCTCGCCTTCTCGACCCGCGAGGTCGCCGCCATGCTCGGCGTCTCGCGCCCCACCGTCGATCGCCTCGTCGCCGGTGGCATCCTGCCGTCGGTCGACCTCGGACCGACGCGACGGACCCTGATCCCGGCCTGGGCGATCGAAGAGCTGATCGATCGGCCCGGGGTCGAGACCGTTCGAGGAGCAGCGGCCGGGGACGACGAGGGATCCGAACCCCGCGACGCTGCATGACGACCAACCACCCACGATGAGCGGCCGACGTCTGCCGCGGTCAAGCGGTGTCGTCGAGCAGCCCGTCGAGGAAGTCGGCGGCGGCACGGTCCTTCTCGGGCAGGAAGTGGCCGTACACGGTCATCGTCACGTTGGGGTTGGCGTGCCCAAGGCGCCCGGCGACCGTCCTGGGGTCGACACCGGCACCGAGCAGCTGGGTGGCGACGTAGTGCCGCAGATCGTGGAGCCGGCAGTCCCCGAGGTCGACCTTGGTCCGCAGCCGGCGCCAGCGAGCCGTCACGTTGTCGGGGCGCCACGGCCGGCTGCCGTCAGGTGGCACGGCGAACACGAAGGCATCGTGCGACAGGTCGGCTCGAACCGCCGTCGCACGCTCAACGCACACGGCGTGGAAGTCATCGAGCCGCTTGGTGGTCCCCGGGGCCAAGGCGACCTTCCAGACCTGGCCCGTCTTGGTCGACTTCTCGACGAGGCCGACACCCGGCCCGCCGTCGACGACCCCACGAGCGAAGGTCACGGTCGCGGCCTGCAGGTCGATGTCCGACCAGCGCAGAGCGCACAGCTGGGACCGCCGAGCGCCCGTCGTCGCCGCCATCCGGAGGAACATCCCGAAGTCGGGATCGAGTCGCTCGATCCGTCCCAGCGCACCGGCGAGCGCATCGGGAGCCGGTGGGGTGATCTGGCTCGGCGGCTGGGACGGTGCCGTCGCCGCGTCGGCGGGGTTCGTCGCGATCAGGCCCCACTTGATCGCCTGAGCGAAGGCGGCGTGGAGGATCACGTGCACCTTGCGGACCGACGCTGGTGCAAGCGGCTGGCCCTTCGCTCCCCCGCGCGTGCGGAGCTCGGCGTAGAAGGCGTCGAGGTGCATGGGTCGGATCCTCGACACGCGCATCTTGCCGAGCCGAGGAAGGATCTTGAGCTCGATGTTGCGCCGGTTCTCCATCACGGTCTTCGGCGACCACTCCGGGGACCGAGCTGTCATCCAGCGGTCCAGCAGCTCGGCGAGCAGCGGATCCTCACCGAGGTTGATGCGCCCGGTCTCGACCTCGACGATCAGCGCAGCGAGCGCCTGGTCCACGACCTTCTGGCCGGCCCGCGTGTGCGGCGCGACCACCGTGCGCTGCACCCGGAGCTCCTTGCCGGTGCGCGGGTCGACGCCGGCGTAGACCTGGATCTGCCATCGACCCGCTGCGCGCTTCCGAGCAGTCCCTCGCACGAGCGCCGACCGTACCGTTCCGAGCGAGGTCCGGTGTCAAACCCGGTGTCTTTTCGCCCAGATCGGCCGGTCGAGCGGCGAAGTCATCGCGAAATCCCAGGTCAACAGGGGTGGGCGCTGAGGGACTCGAACCCCCGACCCCCTCCTTGTAAGGGAGGTGCTCTCGCCAACTGAGCTAAGCGCCCGGGACCGGGCCGCCAGGGGCGGCACGGCGAAGGGGCAACGGTAGCGGGGGCCGGGTCGTCAGTTCACCTGCTTCTCGCGGCCCTCCCAGTACGGCGAGCGCAGCTTGAACTTCTGGAGCTTGCCGGTGGCGGTGCGGGCCAGCTCGTCGCGGAACTCGATCGAGGTGGGGCACTTGTAGTGGGCCAGCCGCTCACGGCAGAAGGCGATCAGGTCGGCCTCGGTGACCTCGCTGCCGGGCACCAGCACGACGAGCGCCTTCACCGTCTCGCCCCACTTCTCGTCGGGCACGCCGATGACGGCCACCTCGGCGACGTCGGGGTGCGAGAACAGCCGGTCCTCGACCTCGATCGACGACACGTTCTCGCCGCCGGAGATGATCACGTCCTTCTTGCGGTCCGAGATCGTGAGGTGGGCCTCGTCGTCGATGATGCCGCCGTCGCCGGTGTGGAACCACCCGTCGACGATGGCGTCGGCGGTGGCCTCGGGCTGCTCCCAATAGCCGACGAGCACGTGGTTGGAGCGAGCCAGCACCTCGCCCTGGTCGTCGATGCGCAGCTGCACGCCCAGCGCCGGCGCACCGGCCCGGCTCAGCTTCACGGCCCGCTCCCCCGGCGTGAGGTCGTCCCACTCGGCCCGGGTGCGGTTCATGGTGAGCAACGGCGAGGTCTCGGTGAGGCCGTAGATCTGGATGAACTCCCAGCCCAGCTCGGTCTCGACCCGCTCGATGGTGCGGGTGGGCGGCGGCGCCCCCGCCACCACCATGCGGGTGCGACCGGCACCCGGTACCGGGCCGTCCCACTCGGCGGCGGCGTCGAGGATGGCGGTGACCACGGCCGGCGCCCCGCACAGCAGGGTCACGCCGTGCTCGTCGACCCGGCGCAGGATCTCGGGTCCGTCGACCTTGCGCAGCACCACCTGGGGCACGCCCATGGCGGTGGTGGCGAAGGGCATGCCCCAGCCGTTGCAGTGGAACATCGGCAGGGTGTGCAGGTAGACGTCGCGATCGGAGATCGAGGCCTGCCACCCGAACATGGCGGCGTTGAGCCACAGCATGCGGTGGGTCATCTGCACGCCCTTGGGGCGGGCGGTGGTGCCGCTCGTGTAGTTGATGGTGGCGGTGGCCGACTCGTCGGGCTCCCACGGCACGGGCTCGACGCCGGGCAGGTAGAGGTCGGCGTCGTCCTCGCCGAGCACGAAGCGGTGCTTGGCACCGACCCCCGCCAGCGAGTCCTGCAGCTCGGGGTCGACCAGCAGCACCGAGGCGCCGCAGTGGTCGACGATGTAGGAGACCTCGTCGGGTTGCAGGCGGAAGTTGATCGGCACGTAGGTGCGGCCGAACCCGCTCACGCCGTAGAAGCCGACCAGGAGGCGGGCCGAGTTCTGCGACACGATCGCCACCCGCTCGCCCTGGCCCACGCCGAGCTCGTCGAGGCGGGCGGCCTGGGCCCGGGCCAGCTCGGCGCCGCGGCGGTAGGAGAGCGAGCCGAGCGAGGGCGCCGGCTGGTCGGGCTCGTCGACGATCCCGACGCGATCGCCGTAGACGAGCTCGGCGCGCTCGAGGTGGTCGCGGATGGTGAGCGGGACCTCCATGGCCGTCTCCCTTGGGTCGGCGGGTGCGACGCGGGTGGGTCGCGGGGCGGACCGTACCCCCTGGCCGCCGGAGCCGCCGTCCAGAGGCGTGTCGGCTCGGACCGACCCCGGCGCGGCGGCGCCGACCACCGCTCCCCGGCGGGTGCTCGGTAGCGTCGGGGCCATGTCGTCGGCCGACCTCGACGGGACCCCGCACCAGGCGCCGCTCGTCGCCGACTCGGCCCGCCTGCTCGCCCCGGTGCCCCTCGGCGCCGGCGCGGTGATCGCCCAGGGCACGGTCGTGCGGGGCGATCCGGGCGCCATCGAGGTGGGCGCCGGCTCGGCGGTCCTCGAGAACAGCGTGGTGATCGGCACCACCGCGGCGCCGGTCCGCATCGGGTCGCGCACGGTGTTCGGCCACCGCGCCGTCGTGGTCGGCGCCACCGTCGGCGACCTGTGCGAGATCGGCAACGGCACGGTCCTGCTGCCCGGCGCCCGCCTCGGCGACCGCGTCTTCACCGGCGAGGGCACCGTCGTCCCGGCCGGGGCCGACATCCCCGACGAGGCCGTGGTGGTCGGGCGACCGGGTCGCATCGTGCGCACGGCGACGGCCGCCGACCTCGACCGCCTCGCCGCCCTGCGGGGCGGCGACCTCTCCCCCGCGCCGCCCGGCCCGCTCACCACGGTCGGCCCCCACCCGCAGATCGCCCAGCCCGGAGGCACCATGGGAACGCTCCACGACTACCGCGGCACCACCCCCACCATCGACCCCACGGCGGTCGTGCTCGACTCGGCCGAGATCACCGGCGACGTCATGATCGGCGCCCGCAGCGTGATCGGCGCCGGCGTGCGGATCATCGGCGACAGCCACGGGCCGGTCCGCATCGGCGCCGACGTGCAGATCCTCGAGAACGCCGTGCTGCACCTCCTCCCCGACAACGAGCTGGTGCTCGAGGACGGCGTGGTGGTCGGGCCGGCGGCGATGGTCCACGGCTGCCACCTCGGCGCCGGCACGGTCGTCGAGCCGGGCGCCATCGTCTGCGACCACGCCGTGCTCGGAGCGGGTTCGCTGGTGCGGGCCGGCGCCTGCGTCAAGCAGCACAGCACCTTCGCCCCGGGCGTCGTGGTCGACGGCTTCCCGGCCGTCGAGGTCGACCGGCGCCCGGCCGACGACTCACCCCCGTCCTGGGCCCTCCCCTACGAGGCCGCCGCCGCGCTCGTCGGCCGCCGCGCCTGACCCACCGCCGCTCCCCCACGTGCGCAGGGTCGCCCTCCGCGGCATCGCCGCCCACAAGTACCGCCTGGCCGCCACCATGGTGGCCGTCGTGCTCGGCGTGGCGTTCATGGCCGGCACGCTCGTGCTCGGGGCCACGGTCCAGAAGGGCTTCGACGACGTCTTCACCGACGTGTACCGAGACGTCGACGTGGTGGTCCGCGCCGGCGACGCCGCCACCTCGCCGTTCGGCCGGGACCGGGCCCGGGTCGAGGCCGCACTCGTCGACCGGGCCGCCGGCATCGAGGGCGTGGCCGCCGCCGAGGGCCAGGTGCAGGGCCGGCTTCGCATCATCGGCAAGGACGGCAAGCCGCTCGGCAGCGGGCGGGGCGCGCCGCCCACGCTGGGGCTGAGCTGGTTCACCTCTCCCGAGCTCAACGGCTGGCGCCTCGAGGACGGCCGGGCGCCCACCGCCGACGACGAGGTGGTGCTCGACCGGCGCACGGCGACCACCGGCGGCTACGCGGTGGGCGACACCGTCCGCCTCGCCCTGGCGGGCGGCCCGTCGGATCGCCGGGTGGTGGGCATCGCCCGCTTCGGCGACCTCGACGACTTCTCCGGCGCCCAGGCCGTGCTCATGCCGGCGGCGGCCGCCCAGGCCGCGGTCGGCGAGCCCGGCCGGTTCGACTGGATCTCGGTGGCGGCCCGTGACGGCGTGGGCCAGCAGGAGCTGGCCGGGCGCATCGCCCCCGTGCTGCCCGCCGGCACCCAGGCCCTCACGGGACAAGCGTTCACCCGGGAGAACCAGGACCTGTTCGGCCGCTTCGTCGAGCAGTTCACCTGGCTGCTGTTCGGGTTCGGCGTCATCGCCATGTTCGTGGGGATGTTCATCGTCGCCAACACGTTCACGATCATCGTGGCCCAGCGGACCCGGGAGCTGGCCCTGCTGCGGGCGGTGGGAGCCGGCCGGCGCCAGATCCTCGGGTCGGTCCTCACCGAGGCCCTCGTGGTGGGCGTGGTCGCCTCGGCCGTCGGCGTCGTCCTCGGGCTGGCGGTGGCCGCCGGGCTGCGGTCGCTGATCCGCGCCATCGGCATCGAGCTGCCGACCACGCCACTCCAACCGGTGCCGGGCCGCATGGTGCTGCCCGCTGTGCTGGCCATCACCGCCACCGTGCTGTCGGCACTCGTCCCCGCGTGGCGGGCCACCACGGTGCCGCCGGTGGCCGCGCTGCGCGACACCGCCGTCGAACGACCGCACCGCCCCCGCCTGCGCGCCCTGGGCACGGCCGCGCTCGTCCTGCTCAGCGTCGGCCTGGCCTGGCACGCCACGACCGGCCAGAGCGAGCAGGCCGTGGTGTGGGCGCTGGTGGCCGCCATCCCCGCGTTCCTCGCCGCCTTCGCCCTCGGGCCCATCGCCATCACCCCGCTCACCCGCGCCATCGGCTGGCCCATCGACCGGGCCGCCGGCATCACCGGGCGGCTCGCCCGCCGCAACGCCCTGCGCAACCCCAACCGCACCGCCACCACCGCCCTCGCCCTCACCGTCGGCGTCGGCCTGATCTGCGTGATCGCCGTGGCCGGCGCGTCGCTGCGGGCCAGTGCGGCCAAGGCCGTCGACCGGGGCATCCGCGCCGACCTCGTCGTCACCGCCGACTCATCGCTCGGGTTCCCCCAGCAGCTCGCCGCCGACCTGCGGGCCCGACCCGAGGTGGCGGTGGCCTCCAGCATCCGCGTGGGGCGGGTCGGCATCGACGGCGACCCGGAGTTCCTCGCCGCCGTCGACCCGGCGACGGTTGCCGAGGTGCTCGACGTGACCGTCCTCGACGGCTCGCTCGACGACCTGGGCGACGACGGCCTGGCGGTGGCGTCGGGGACCGCCCGCGCCAAGGGCTGGCGGGTCGGGACGACGCTCGACGGCGACTTCGCCAGCGCCGGCCACCGACCGCTGCGGGTGGCCGCCATCGTCGACAGCGACTTCTTCGGCGGGGGCAGCGGCCTGGTCGCCGGCCACCGGCTCCACGAGGAGGTGTACCCGGCGCCGCTCCAGGTCGACCAGAGCGTGTACCTGCGACTCGCCGGGGGAACCGACCCGGCGACGGCCAAGGCGGCGCTGCGGGAGGTCCTCGACCGCTACCCCACGGCCGCGCTGCAGGACCTCGACGAGGTGCGCGACGCCCAGGGCGCCAACATCACCCGCCAGCTGTCCTTCCTCTACGCCCTCCTCGGGCTCGCCGTGATCATCGGCGTGATCGGCGTGGTCAACACCCTGGTGCTCTCGGTGCACGAGCGCACCCAGGAGCTGGGCCTGCTGCGCGCCGTCGGGACCCGCCGGCCCCAGGTCCGGCGGATGGTCCTGTTCGAGTCGGTGATCATCGCCCTGCTGGGCACCGTGGTCGGGGTGGCCATCGGGCTGCTGTTCGGCTGGGTGATGGTGCGGGCGGTGCAGGTCGGCGTGGACATCGTCTACGTCGTGCCCGTCGGCCAGCTCGGCGCCTTCGTGGGGCTGGCCGCGGTGGCCGGGGTGGTGGCCGGCCTGCTCCCCGCCCGCCGGGCCGCCCGGCTCGACGTCCTCGCCGCCGTGGCCGAGGCCTGATCGGCCGATCCCTGGCCCTCGACGCCGCCGCGGGACCTCCGACCCTGGCGCGCCAGCCGGGGTCGTTGGCTACCGTCGCCCCATGACGGTCTCCCTGTTCACCGGCTTCCCCGGCTTCCTCGGCGTCGAGCTGCTGCCGCGCGTGCTGCGCCGCGACCCGCAGCGGCGAGCCATCTGCCTCGTCCAGGCCAAGTTCGCCGACCTCGCCCGCCGCAAGGCCGACGAGCTGGTGCGGGCCGACCCGAGCCTCGACGGGCGGATCACCCTCGTCGAGGGCGACATCACCGTGCCCGACCTCGGCCTCGACGACCCGGCCGGCATCGCCGCCAACCTCTCCGAGATCTGGCACCTGGCCGCCGTGTACGACCTGGCGGTGGCCCGCGACCTGGGGATGCGGGTCAACGTCGACGGCACCCGCCACGTGTGCGACCTGGCCGAGCGGGCCGACGGCCTCCAGCGGCTGCACTACGTGAGCACCTGCTACGTGAGCGGCCGCTACACCGGCCCCTTCGGCGAGGACGACCTCGACGTCGGCCAGCACTTCGACAACTTCTACGAGGAGACCAAGTTCCTCGCCGAGGTCGAGGTGCGGGCCCGGCGGGCCGGCGGCCTGCCCACCACCGTGTATCGCCCCGCCATCGTGGTCGGCGACAGCACCACCGGCGAGACCCAGAAGTACGACGGGCCCTACTTCGCCCTGCAGTGGCTGCTGCGCCAGCCGAAGGCGCTCGCCGTGCTGCCGGTCATCGGCGACCCGACCGCGTCGCGCTTCAACATCGTGCCCCGCGACTTCGTGACCGAGGCCATCGTGGCGTTGTCGGCCGACGAGCGCAGCAAGGACCGCACCTACCAGCTGGCCGACCCCCGACCGCTGACGGTCGACGAGCTGTACCGGGAGATGGGCCGGGCCACCGGGCGCCGGGTCCTGCGGGTGCCGCTCACCCGCCGCCTGGCCAAGCTCGCCATCGAGAAGCTGCCCGGCGTGTACCAGGTGATGCGCATCCCGTCCGACGCCGTCGACTACATGACGCTGCCCACGCACTACCTGAGCGCGAACACCCAGGCCGACCTCGACGGGACGGGGGTCGCCTGCCCGCCGCTGCCGTCGTACCTGCCGACGCTGGTCGACTTCATGCGCCGCCACCCCGACGTCGGCTCGGCGGCGATGGTCTGACGGTGGCGACCGTCCCCGAGGTCCACGGCGACCGCCTCGGCCTGCTCGTCGGCCACAGCCTCATCGACCTCGACCTCGGCCGACCGGCCCGCCGGGTGCCGGTCGACGTCGCGTCCCCCCGAGGCCCGGCCACCGTCACCCTGCTCGACCTCGACGACGTGGTGGTGTGCTCCCGGCACGGCCTCGACGACTTCCGGCCCGCCCACCTCGTCGACCACCACGCCAACCTCGCCGCGCTGGTGGCCGCAGGGTGCGACCGCGTGCTCGCCCTCGGCTCGGTGGGATCGCTGCGCACCGACTGGCCCGTCGGCACCGTCGTCGTCCCCGACGACGTGTTCGCGCCGTGGGTCACGCCCAGCTGGTTCGACGACGCACGCGGGCACCGAGTACCGGGGTTCGACGCTCGGTGGCGCGCTCGCGTCCTCGAGGCGTGGCGGGCCCACGACTCGTCCGTCGTCGACGGCGGCGTCTACGCCCAGACCATCGGCCCCCGCTTCGAGACCCCCGCCGAGGTCCGGTTCCTCGCCACGGTGGCCGACGTGGTGGGCATGACGCTGGCCGCCGAAGCGATCCTCGCCGGCGAGCTCGGCCTGGCCCACGCCGCTGTGTGCGTGGTGGACAACCTGGCCAACGGGGTGGCGGCCAACCCGCTCACCGAGGCCGAGTTCCGCGCCGGCGTGGCCGCCAACGAGCGCTCCGTCCGACAGGCCCTGGCCGCCGTCCTGCCGGCGCTCGGCCGGCCTTGACCGAGCCGGTCACCTTCCGACGACGCCCCCTCGACCGGCCGCCGCCCCGAGACCCCGCACCACGTCGTCCACTACGATCCGCCGGGACAACGACGTGCACCGGAGGGTCCTTGGGCCACGAGACCATCTCCATCGACAGCGCCGACCTGGCGCAGTACCGGGCCGTGGCGTCGGCCGCGACGCCCGGCGACCTCACGCCAACGCTGCTCGACAGCGACTGGTGGACCGACGAGATGGTCGCCGAGGCCGGCATCCCCGTCGTCGACGTCCCCATCGTCACCATCGGCGGCGGCGTCGGCTCCTTCGTCCTGGCCGACTACCTCCGCATCGCCGGGCTGCGGCCCGACCAGATCCGCGTGCTCAGCGTGCTCGACCGGCCCTGGCAGACCTACCAGTACCTCACCGAGGTCTCCCAGATCCCCGCCGGCGAGCGGCTCCGCTCCGACAGCGGCTCGTGCCCCGGCAACCTGTGGGGCTTCCCCGCCTACTCGCTGCGGGAGGCCGCCAAGGACAAGACGCTCGCCCCCCTGTTCAACGTGCTCACCGAGCCGATCCTCACGGACTACTGGACGCCCAAGGCCGGCCAGGTCTTCGAGGAGATGCAGCGCGAGGCCGACCGCATCGGCTGGTGGGGCCTGGTCACCAAGGGCCAGGTCCGCATGTCGCGGCGGCGCCACGGCGGCGGGTACTTCACCATCCTCACGCCGCCGCCGGGCACGTCGGCCACCAAGCGCGTCGCCTACCGGTCCTCCTGGGTGCACGTCGCCGTGGGCTATCCCGGTCTGCGCTTCCTGCCCGACCTCCAGCGCTACCGCGAGCAGTACGGCGACCAGCAGCGCGTGGTCAACGCCTACGAGCCCCACGAGCAGGTGTACCAGGAGCTGCGCTCCCGTCCCGGCGTGGTCGTCGTGCGGGGTGGCGGCATCGTCGCCTCGCGGGTGCTGCAGCGACTGATCGACGACCGCGACCAGCACGGCGCCCAGACCCAGATCATCCACCTGTTCCGCACCTACATCACCTCCTCGCACGGTCCGTCGATCTTCATGCGGCGCAAGGGGGCCGACGGCTGGGCGTACCAGGGCTTCAACTGGCCCAAGGGCGCGTGGGGCGGCCAGATCCGCGACCGGCTGTCCAAGCTCGAGGGCGACGACCGCAAGGCGCTGTACGAGGTCCTGGGCGGCACCAACACGCCCCACCGCAAGTACTGGATCGAGCAGCAGGACCGCGGCCGGCGCGAAGGCTGGTACCGCACCTACGTGGGCGAGGTGCACGACGTCTACCCCGGCCCCGATGGCCACACCGTCGTCACCAAGATCGGCGCGAAGGACGGCTCGGTGCTCGAGGTCCCGGCCAACTACGTCATCGACTGCACCGGGCTCGAGGCCGACATCCGCGAGCACCGGTACCTCGCCGACCTGCTCGACCACTCCGGGGCCGGCCGCAACCCGCTCGGGCGCCTCGACGTCGAGCGCACCTTCGAGGTGCGCGGGGTGCGGGCCGAACCGGGTCGCATGTACGCCTCCGGTTCGATCACGCTGGGCGGCTACTACGCCGGCGTCGACTCGTTCCTCGGCCTGCAGTACGCCGCGCTCCAGATCGCCGACGACCTGGCGGCCCAGGGGTTCGTCCCGCGCATCGGCGTGGGGCGATCGCTGTCGAACTGGTTCAAGTGGATGCGGAACCGGCCGCTGTGAAGGAGCTCGTGCCGTGACCCCCACCTTCTTCGGGCGCATCCAGACCCGGCTGTTCGTCCTGGCCACCGTCGGGGTGCTCGCCACCCTGCTGGTGACACCGTTCCTCCCGGTCACCATCACCACGGGCGCCACACCGGTGAGCGGGTTCGGCTACCAGCTGCTGATCGACACCTACGGCATCACCTTCACCGCCCTGCTCATCGTGGCGGTGGTCGGGGTGGTCATCTGGGAGCCCATCTACCACCTGCTGCAGCAGTTCCGGTGGGAGAAGGACTGGCCCACCCTGTTCGGCCTGCTCACCGGCATCAACGAGGGCATCCTCACCTGGATCGTGCTCCAGCAGCTGAGCCTGCCGGTCAACGTGGAGATGGGCCCGTTGGGGTTCACCATCGACTTCACCGTCGTCTGGTTGTGCACCTTCCTGTTCGTCAACGGCCCCATGCGGGTCCTGTTCATCCGCTGGCGCTTCAACGGCGGGCGCATCTTCTAAGCCGACGCGGACCCGCCCACCTGCGGCGGCCGTTCGCGCGACGATCCAGCAACCGACACCCGATCCCGCACCGGAGCACCACGTGGCCCAACGCAACGGCATCGCCGACTACGAGTTCGTCCGCCCCATCGGCGAGGGCAACTACGGCGAGTTCTACGTGGCCCGCCGACCCCCTCGCCTGCCGATCGACGACGAGCTGGTCGCGGTGAAGGTGCTGTCGGGGCCCACCACCGACGACACCTTCCGGCGGGCGACCCGCGAGCTCAAGCTCTTCGCCAGCGTGCGGTCGCCGTACCTCGTGGCCCTCTTCGACGCCGGCCAGGAGGACGGGACCTTCTACTACGCCATGGCCTACCACCCGCTGGGCTCCCTGGCTGCGCCTGCCCGTCCACTGGAACGACCCGAGGTGCTGCGGGCCGTGGCCCACGCCGCCCGGGCCGCCGACGCCCTCCACGAAGCCGGTGTGGTCCACCGCGACATCAAGCCGGCCAACATCCTCCTGCACGACGAGGGCGCCCACCTCTCCGACCTGGGCCTGGCCCAGATCCTCAACCCGGGTCAGACCACCACCGGCGTCGGGTCGGTCACCGCGGTCGAGTACCTCGACCCGGCCATCGTGCGCGGCGAGCCGGCCACCCGCGCCACCGACATCTACGCGCTGGGGGCCACCCTGCACCGCGCGGTGTCCGGCATGGGCATCCACGGCGACCTCCCCGATCGCGACCCACTGCTCGCCCTGCGACGAGTGCTCTCCCAGCCTCCCGCCGTCGCCCCCGGCCTCGACCCGGCCGTCGCCCAGATCGTGACCGCCTGCATCGACCCCGAGCCGTCCAACCGGCCCCCCACCGCGCTGGTCGTGGCCGAGGCCATCGAGGCGCTGCCCGTCACCGGAGCGACGGCGTGACCACGCGCATCGCCGACCTCCGCCTGCGCCCCGTGCCCGGCCGGGGCCTCGTCGGCCGCCTCCCCGGGCTGGCGGTGGTGGTGCTGGCCAACGACGAGGGCGCGGGCGCCGTGCTCGACGCCTGCACAGCGGGCGGTGCTGGCGCCGGCGACGGCGGCGCGGTGATCGAGCGGCTGCGCACCTTGGGCGCGAGCCGGGCGCTGCCCCCGTTCGCCGTCCTGGCCGACACGGTCGCCGGCCTGCGCGTCCTGGCCCACGACGGCATGGAGGTGACGTTCGGGACCGACGCCGGCGACGAGCGCCGCGCCGTGGCCGCCGACCAGTGGCTCGACGAGGTGCGCACCACTCCCTTCACCCGGGTCACCGTGGCATCGGTGGGCGTCGACCCCGTCGCCGACGATCGCCTCGACCTGGCCGCAGGCATCGTGCCCGCCGCCGCCCTGGTCGCCGGACCCGAGCTGGCCACGGTCGCCCCGGCGCCCATGGCCGACGCGCCGCCCGAGCCGGCGGGCGCCAACGCACCGGCGGCCCCGTCGACCGTGCCCACCCCGTCGGTGGCCGAACCCGCGCCTCCACCGACCCCCGCCCCTGCCTCGGCGGCCGACGCCGCCGCCTCGGCCGCGCCGGCCTTCTCGTCGGTCCTGCTCCTCGACGCCGAGGCCGAGCCCGACGACGCCCGCGCGCCGTTGCCGGTCGCCAGCGCCGCGCCGGCACCGGCCCGGCCGCGGGTCCTCGGCATCCTCTGCAGCCGAGGGCACTTCAACGACCCGCAGGCCTACTACTGCGACCACTGTGGCATCTCGATGGTGCACCAGACCCACAACCTGGTGGAGGGCGACCGGCCGTCACTCGGCTTCCTCGTGTTCGACGACGGCGCCACCTACACGCTCGAGCAGGACTACGTGGTGGGCCGCGAGCCCGACGGCGACCCGCGCATCGCATCCGGCGCCGCACGCGCGCTGCTGCTCGACGACGCGGCCCGCACCGTGTCCCGCGTGCACGCCGAGGTCCGCCTCGACGGGTGGCGGGTGACCGTCGTCGACCGCGGCTCCACCAACGGCAGCTTCGTGTGGATGGCGGCCACGGGCACGTGGCAGCGCCTCACCCCTGACGTGCCCGTCGCCCTCGAGCCGGGGCAGCACGCCAGCTTCGGCCAGCGTGCCTTCCGCTTCGAGTCGCCCCACGACCAGCGCTGATCGCCCGCCGAGGCTGCCGAAGGCACGGACCTGGCCGCAGGAGGCAGGCCCTGGCGCCGGCGGTGCGGCCGCCCTCAGGCGGGGTCGCCATCGGGGCCAGGTGCGCCCTCCAGCTGGGTGAAGCCCGACGAGTCGATGGCGAGCCCCTCCGCGGCCGGTCCCTCCTCCTCGGGCGGCAGGCGCCGGGCGCCCCAGTCGAACAGCGGGCCGGTCATGGCGGTGGTCACCAGCGCCATGAGGACGCCGGCCACCTGCAGCTGGGCCGAGATCACGTTGAGGCTGACCCCGATCAGGCCGACCACGAGCACGAGCAGACCACGGCAGTTCATGAGGATGCCGAGCACGTTCGCCTCGGCCCAGCTCATGCCTCCCACGCGCCCCGACACGACCCCGCCGCCCCACTTGGAGACGATGCCCGCCACGAGGAAGACGACGATGCCCACCACGAACGACGACCCCAGCTTGGTGAAGTCGGTCTGCAGGCCCGAGAAGGCCAGGAAGATGGGGAGCAGCACGATGATGGTCACGTCGCCGAGCCTCGCCGAGAGGTCGCGCTGCAGGATCGAGCGGGCGGGCAGGACGGCGCCGGCGAGGAACGCCCCCGGGATCACGTTGATGCCGATGCGGTCGGCCAGGTAGGCGCAGGCGAAGGCAAGGATCACGAGCACCGCGAACGACGTGCCGTCGACCGATCCCGCCTCCTCGATGCGCCGGCCGATCGAGCGCTCGAGCAGCGGCCGGACCACCAGGAACAGGGCGGCGATGAACACCACGACGCCGACGAACCGCTTCACCTGGTCGCCGGCGGGCGCGTCGGCGGCCACCCCGGCCGCCACGGCCACGATGAGGAACATGAGCACGGTGACCACCGCCGCGGCAGCGATGCCGACCGATCCCATCACGGAGGTGGCCAACCCCTTCTCCTGCAGGATGCGGGCCATCACGGGGAAGGCGGTCACCGCCAACATGGCGCCGACCACCAACGTGAAGGCGAGCTGGGACGGCTGCTTGTCGGTCCCGAACCCGGCCACCCACTTCTGGTCGTAGAGCAGCGGCGCGATCACGAAGGCCAGGGCCACCGGGATGACCACGACGCCGATGGAGACCGTCGCGATCCCCCGCCCCTTGCCCTTGAGCAGGTGCCACGGCAGCTCGAGGCCGACGAGGAACATGAAGAAGATGAGCGCGATCTGGCCGATGATCCCGAGCACCGACTTGGCCTGCTGCGGGAACAAGCAGGCGGTGATGCTCGGCTGGGCGGGCGAGCCCGGAGCCGTCATCGACACGTCGCAGTGCAAGAAGGTGGGCGGGTTGGTCCACGTGAACACCGTCGGGCCGAGCAGCGTCGGCCCGAGCAGGATGCCGGCGACGATCTCACCGACCACGCGGGGCTGACCGAGCCGGACCGACAGCCCGCCCAGGAGGCGGGCGACGATCAGGATGATCGTGATGTCGAGCAGGACGAACGCCAGCACGAACTCGGGCTTGAGGCCGGTGGCCGGAGCGGCCGCCGCCGGGTTGGGTGCGGCCTGCGCCAGCAGCGGACTGACCGCGGCGACCAGGGACATGGCGACCTCCGGATCGGATGGTGGGGGTGACGGGGACGGTCAGGTCGGGGCGGCCGGGGCGGCGCCGGGTTCGTGGCCGGCGCCGGGCGCCGGCTGATCGGCCGTGGCAGGGCGTCGTACTGCGGCCAGGCGGTCGGCCAGCTGGGTGAGCCGGTCGGCGGCGGGGAGCGGGGCCAGCTCGGCCCGACCCCGCACGGCGACGACGGGCGCCCGCCCGGTGAGGCCTTCGACCAGCTCTCCGGCGTCGGCGCCAGCGTCCAAGGGCACCACCACGAGGGCGGCGTCGCGGCCGACGGTGGCCACGTGGGCGTCGGCCTCGGTGTCGATCGCCACCACCAGACCCTGGGCCTGCAGGGCGGCGGCGGCCGCCGCGAACCGGCGACCCGACCGCCCGCCGAGCGCCGAGCCGACGAGCCGCAGCGGACGTCGTGCCCCGGCGGCGACGCGGCCCGCCACCGAGCACGCGGCGCCGGCGCTGTCGGACCCGTCGACGACCACCACCACCGGAGCGTCGGCCGCGACCACCAGATCCGGCGAGGTGGCCGCACCGGGGTCGAGGCTGCTGCCGAGCACCACCGCGACGTCGGCGTCGGCGTCGGCGAGGAGGCGGGCGATGGCGCTCGCCGACCCACCGCCGCCCTGGGCGCCGGGGACCACCACGACCTCGGCGTCGACCGCATCCACCTGGGCGAGGGCATCGCCGTCGGGGTCGGCGGAGAACTGCGACCGGGCGACCGCGGCGCCGCCGGCGGCCTCGACCCGCTCCGTGAGCCGGTGCAGGGCCTCCATCGAGGCCGTCATGGCCACCAGGTCACCGCCCAGGCCCGAGCCCACCTCGAGCCGAGCGTCCATGCCCACGAACCGGGACACCACCACCTCGCCGTCCTCGGCCCGCGCCAGCGCCGCCGCCACGTCCACCGCCTCGCGCGCGGCGTCGGCGTCGGCGATGGGGACGAGCACGCGGGCGCGGTCGGCAGCACCGAGCGCGGCCCGCTCGGCCTCCTCGATGTCACGACGCAGGAGGCGATCGGGGTAGGCGAGCCGCAGGAGGGGCTCGGTCATCACCGTGGTCACGATGGCCATGCACACCAGCAGCGTGAACAGCTCGTTGGTGAGGACGCCGGCGGCCAGGCCGATGTTCAAGATGACCAGCTCGGTCAGGCCGCGCGTGTTCATCAGGATGCCGATGGCCGACGCCTTGCGACCGGGGATCCCCTGCGCGCGGGCCGCGGTCGCCGCGCCCACGAACTTGCCGGTGCACGCCACGAGCAGGATCAGCACCAGCTCGCCGAGGCCCACGAGGCCGATGCCTCGGATGTTCACGTTGAGGCCGGTGACGATGAAGAAGACGGGCAGCAGCAGCAGGACGCTGACGCTCTCGAGCCGCTCGAGGATGGCGTGCGTGAGCTCGGCGTCGCGGGGCATCACCACGCCGAAGAGGAAGGCCCCGAAGATGGCGTGGATGCCGATCTCGGCGGTGATGAAGGACGAGACCAGGATGCCGACCAGCGCGACCGAGAGGATCCCCGGGGTCAGCCGCCCCGCCTCGCGGAACCGCGGGACCATCTTGGCCAGCTGCGGCTTGACCACCAGGAACATGAAGCCGATGAACAGCAGCGACCAGCCGAGGATGATCGGCAGGGTGGCGATGCTGGTGGCCTCCACCACGGCCACGACCAGGGCGAGCAGGCTCCACGCCAGGATGTCGTCGACGGCGGCGCAGGCCAGGGTGAGAGCGCCGACCTCGGTCCGGTACATCCCGCGCTCCGTGAGGATGCGGGCCAGCACCGGGAAGGCGGTGACCGCCATCGAGGCCCCGATGAACAGGGCGAACGGGAAGAACCGCACCTCCTCACCCCGGACGGTGCCGTGCTGGGTGAACAGCACGACCGCCAGCGCGAACCCGAGGGCGAAGGGCAGCACCACCGACGTCGCCGAGATGACGGCCGCCACCCGTTCCTTGCCGCGGATGAGCGCCAGATCGAGCTCGAGGCCGACGATGAACATGAAGATGACGAGACCGAGCTCGGCCACCACCTTCAGGTAGGGGCGGGCCTCGAGCGGGAACAGCTTCTCGTCGAGCTGGCCCGGGAAGGCCCCGAGCAGGGTCGGTCCGAGCAGGATGCCGGCGATGATCTCGCCCACCACGGCCGGTTGGCGGATGCGGCGGAAGAGGGCGCCCATGAGGCGGGCCACCACCACGATGAGGGCGATGTCGAGGAAGACGAACGCGGCGGTCCGCTCGGCGTCGCTGGTGGCGAACACCATCAGCGACGACCCTCCGGCGCACGGCCCGTTGCGCCCGGCGGGTTCACGATCTGCTCACCGTCCGCTGTCCTTGACCGAACCCGGCGAGGAGGAGAGGTCCTGCGCGTAGGCCGAGCACACGACGCGGCGCTCGCCTCCGGCCCACTCGTCGGCCGACGGGTACTCGAAGATCACGCTGAGCGTGGACTGGTCGAGGGGGACGCCGACATAGCTCTGGAAGGCCCGGTCGCAGACGCTGCGGGCCTGGTTCGCGACGGCGTCGGTCCCCGGGTAGGGCGACCCCGACGAGGCGGTCAGCCGCTGGACGGCGATCACCTCGAGCTGGTGGGCCTGGTCGCAGCTCACCTGGGTCACCAGCTCGGCCTCGGTCACGGCACCATCGATCACGCCCTGCAGGTCGGGGTGGTCGAAGCAGTCGCCGACGGTGAGGTCGAGGCTGCGGACGCCGTTCGCCGACGACGGCGGGACCCCACCGGTCGACGGCGGGGTCGAGACCGTCGGCGCCACGCCCGACGACGACGTGGACGACACGGTCGTCGTCGAACCGCCTCGACCGACCACGACGGCGGCGCCGCCACCGAGGACGGCGAGCAGGGCCACCACGGCCACCACGATGAGCACGACCTTGCCCGACCCCGACGACCCTCGACCACCGGGTCCCGCGGGTGGCACCGGTCCCGAGGTGGTGCCGGGGGCGGGCGGCACGGCGACGTACCCCGGCGGCGGCTGCACGGCGACGTAGCCCGGCGGCGGCACCGGTCCCGAGTCCACGCCCGGCGCAGGCGCCGACGCGGCCGGCACGGCGACGGCACCCGGCGCCGACGCGGCCGGCACGGCGACGTAGCCCGGCGGTGGGGTGGGCGGTACGGCGACGTAGCCCGGCGGTGGCACCGGTCCCGAGTCCACGCCCGGCGCAGGCGCCGACGCGGCCGGCACGGCGACGGCACCCGGTGGCGGCACCGATCCGGCGTCGACCCCGGGGACCGACGCCGGCGGGACGGGGCCCGACGTGGTGCCGGGAACGGGATCGCCGGTGGCCGGCGTCACCACCGTGGTCAGGTTGCCAGGCGACCCGAGCGGGGCCGCCGGCGCCCCCGCGGCCGCGTGACGGGCGGCCTCCATGCGCTCGGCCAGCTCCCGCGCCGTGCGGATCCGCAGGGCCGGATCCTTGGCCATCGAGGCCTCCAGCACCTCGCAGATCGGCGCCGGCACGCCCCGCCCCCGCAGATCGGGCACCGGCTCGATGGCGATGCGGGCGAGCATCGGCACGATCGACTCGTCGGTGGCCGACGAGAAGGCGGGGGCGCCGGCCAGCAACGTGTACACGGTGGAACCGAGCGAGTAGACGTCGGTGGCCTCGTCGGGACGCTTGCCGTCGAGGATCTCGGGGGCAGCGTGGGCGACGCTGGCGGTGATCACGCCCGACCGGGTGTTGGGACCGCCCTCGAGCCGAGCGATGCCGAAGTCGCCGAGCTTGGGCTCGCCGTAGCTCGACACGAAGATGTTCTCGGGCTTGACGTCGCGGTGCAGGACGCCGGCGTCGTGGGCGGCCTGGAGCGCCCCACCGATCTTCACGGCCACGTCGGCCGCCTCGTCCCACGGCAGCGGGCCCCGCTCGAGGCGGTCGGCGAGCGAGCCGCGCTCGAGGTACTCCATCACCAGGTACGGGTTGCCGTTGGCGAGGACCCCCGAGCCGAAGACCGTGACGATGCTCGGATGGCCCGACAGCGAGCCCATGGTTCGGCACTCGCGCTCGAAGCGCAGCAGCGTCTGCTCGTCGACCACGCCCGAGATCACCTTGATCGCCACCGTGCGGTCGAAGGCCAGCTGGCGAGCGCGGTACACCACGCTGAACCCGCCGCGACCGATCTCCTCGTAGCCGTCGTAGCCCTCGAGGCCGAGGTCGACGGCAGGAGCCGGGGTGGGCTTGTGGGCCTCGCCGCCCTCGCCGGTGGTGCTCATCGCCTCCCTCGTGCAGCGTGGACCCGCCCAACCTTAGGCGACCTTCGCGCACCCGAGCCGGACGACCGGCGGCCCGTCGTGCGAGCATGCGGCATGGCCCTGACCGTGACCGATGCCCGCCTCGACGGCACCGCCGTGAACCTCCGCTGCGCCGATGGCCTGATCCTCGGGCTCGGCGCCGACGTGACCGCCGCCGACGGCGACGAGGTCGTCGACGCCCAGGGCATGGCGCTCTCCCCCGGCCTGGTGAACGGCCACACCCACGCCGCCATGACGCTGTTCCGGGGCTTCGGCGACGACCTGCCGCTGATGGAGTGGCTGCAGACCCGCATCTGGCCGGCCGAGGGCCGACTCGAGGGCGACGACGTCTACTGGGGCACCCGGTTGGCCGCCGCCGAGATGCTGCGGTCGGGGACGCTGCACTTCTTCGACATGTACTGGCACGCCGTCGATGCCGCCCGCGCCGCCCGCGACGCCGGCATCCGCGCCACGATCTCGGGCGTCCTCATCGATGCCGGGGCCGACGTGCAGGCCCTGCGGGTCGACGCGCTCGCCACCATCGACGAGGTCGGATCGATGGGACCGCTGATCGAGCCGTGCTTCGGCCCGCACGCCGTGTACACGGTGGGGCCCGACGACCTGCGCTGGGTCGCCGAGCAGTCCGCCGAGCTGGACGTGCCGGTGCACATCCACCTCTCCGAGACCCGCAAGGAGGTGGAGGACTGCATCGCCGCCCACGGGCAGCGACCGGTCCCCTACCTCGACGGCCTCGGGTTGCTGGGTCCCCACGCCCTGCTCGCCCACGGCTGCTGGTTCGACGCCGCCGAGCTGGCCCTCGTGGCCGACCGGGGCGCGACGGTCGTGACCAACCCGGTGTCGAACATGAAGCTGGCCACCGGGCGGGCCTTCCCCTATGACGAGGCGGCCGCCCTCGGCGTGGCCATCGGACTCGGCACCGACGGGGCGGCCTCGAACAACAGCCTCGACCTGTTCCAGGACATGAAGGTGCTGGCCCTGCTGCACAAGCACACCGCCGAGGACCCGTCGATCCTGCCGGCCACCGACGTGTTGGCCATCGCCACCGGCCAACGCTCTGCCCTGCTCGCCGGATCGCCGCTCGCCGTCGGCGAGCGGGCCGACTTCCTGCTGCTCGACGATCGGTCACCCGAGCTGGGCGTCGGCGACCACGTGCCGAACCTCGTGTACGCGGCCACCGGGTCCTGCGTCGACACGGCCGTCGTCGACGGCCGGGTGGTCATGCGCCACCGGGTCGTGGCCGACCACGACGAGATCCTCGACGAGTGCCGGGCGCGAGCCGCCCGCTTGCGGGAGGGCGGTTCATGAGGAGCAGCGGCCGGAACCGGTGGACCACCACCGGGATCGTCGCCGTCGTGGTGTTCGGAGCCGGCGGCCTGGCCGTCGCCCTGGGGCTGCCGTGGTGGATCCTCGTGGTCTGCCTGGTGCTCGTCGTGCTGTCGGCCGTCGGGTTCGGCTGACGACAGCCGGGCCGCCGGGCTGGACGCCGCTTCAGGCGGGCGGCAGGACCGGCGCCACCGGCGAGCCGGCGGCCCGGGCGAGGGCCACGAGGGCCTGTGCCGTCTCGGTCTGCAGCTCGGGCAGCCCATCGGGCGGGAACCACCCGACGTCGACGATCTCGGGCGAGCGGGCCCCGACCTCGCCGAGGACGGCGTGCGCCGCGGGCCGGGCCCGGTAGACGACGTCGACCCGCTGCGGTGACGGGTCGACCACGACGGCGGGCTCGCCCACCAGCTCGATCGGCAGCCCCACCTCCTCGAGCACCTCTCGGCGGGCGGCGTCGGCGGGCTCCTCGCCCCGCTGGCACAGTCCCCCGGGGATCCCCCATCGTTCCCGGTAGGCCTGGCGGACGAGCAGCACCCGCCCGTCGGGGCGCTCGACGAGGCAGATGGCGCCGACGGTGTACGAGGGCATGACGAGGCGGACGACGCGGCGACGCAGGCCGCGCGGCAGCCGCCGGTAGGCCTGCAGCGCGACCCGGTGGACCCGACCGGCCCAGCCCCGCCTTGCGGCAGACCCGTTCACGGGCGCTCGGTGGCCCAGGCCGGCGGGGGCAGGGCGGCCCGCGCCGCGACCAGCTCGTCGAGCAGCTCGGGCGTGGCGGCGGCGACCGGGGTTCGGCGGGCGGCGTGGTCGAGCACGACGAGGTCGCGGCCCTCGGCGTCGACCACGACGGCCCCGGCTTCCTGGCAGACGAGCATCCCGCCGAGGTAGTCCCACGAGCCGTGGGCGTTCCAGCTGCAGTCCACGTACCCGTCGGTCACGCCCGCAGCCACCGCGCACAGGTCGAGCGCGGCTGCGCCGAGCGCCCGGAACTGCTTCCAGCCGAGCCACCGGGCCGGGTAGCCCGAGAGCCCGACGAGGGCCTGGTCGAGCGCCGTGCACCCGGTGGGGGCGAGCGGTCCCCCGTTGCGCCGAGCGCCTCCGCCCCGGGTGGCCTCGAAGCGGTCACCGTGGACCAGGTCGACCACGAGCGCGGCCGCCGGGCCGTCGGCGTCGACCGCGCACAGGCTGATGGCGAACCACGGCACGCCACGCGCGGCGTTGGTCGAGCCGTCGAGAGGATCGACCACGACGCAGACCGGGTGCTCGGGGCGGTGCCGACCCGACTCCTCGCTGAGCACGCCGACGCCGGCGCCGTCGAGCACGCGCCGGGCGGCGGCGTCGGCGGCGAGGTCGGACCGGTACTGGCCGGCCCGGGTGCCCGCCGGCCCCCAGTCCTCCAGGTCGCCGAGCGCGGCGCGCACGGCGGTGGCGACCTCGTCGAGCAGGACGAGCTGGGCGTCGGGGTCCATGGCCCGACGACGCTACTCGGTCGCTCGCCGGATCCGACCGGCCGACCGAGCCACGTCGCACCCCGGCACCGGCCCCCGGTGGCGCCGTCGACGCCGGGCAGCCGGGCGCGGCCGACCCGGTAGCATGCCCGCCGGAGCCCAGAAGGAGCCTGCGTTGGCCGTCATCGACGTGGCCGGCTTCGTCGCCGACCTCAAGGACCATGCCGTGGACCACCAGTTCCACGTGCACGACGAGCGACACCTGGTCGAGACCTACTCGTTGCGACAGGTGTGGGAGGTCGACCTGCACCCCGAGGACGCCTGCGGCGGCCCCCTCGACCTGCACCTCGCCCTCGAGGTCGACCCCCGCACGATGCTGTCGTTCGAGGACCGCATGATGGAGCTGCCCGAGGGCGCCGACCCACCCGAGGGCTACGCCTTCCCGCTCATCTTCACCTGGGCGCTTCCGCCGCTCCCCCGCAGCCCCGACCTGTTGGTGCTGGCCACCGAGCTGGCCGGCGTCGGCGGCACCGACCTGCCCCTCGAGGTGTCGGCCATCGACTCGTACGCCGCGGTCACCGACGCCCCCGAGCGCTCGCTCACCATCGTGTCGCGCATCGAGGTGGGCCTCGATCGGATCTTCCTCGGCCAGGAGCAGCTCTGCGAGGTGCTCGACACCTGCCACGAGGTGTCGACCTACCTCCTCGATCGCGCCCCCGCCTGGCTCGACGAGGTCTGAGCGACGCCCCCGCCGCGGTAGGTTCCGCCGGTGGGGATCGATCTGCGGGCCACCGTCCGCCACCTCGGCCGCCGGGGGCTGCTCGAGGCCCAGGCGCTCGACGTGCTGCGCCGGGCCGGGATGGGCCACCCGCGGGTCATGACCACGCTGCTGCGCCAGGAGCGACGGTGGCACAACGCGCTCGCCAGCGCCTACGCCACCTGGGCCGACGTCGCCCCCGACCGCGACGCCCTGGTCGACGAGGAGGGCCGCCTCACGTACCGCGAGGTGCACCAGCGGACCAACGCCGTGGCTCGGGGGCTGCAGGCCGAGGGGGTCGGGGTCCACGGCCGCGACACCATCGCCGTGCTGTGCCGCAACGGGCGGGGCTTCGTCGACGCCAGCCTCGCCGCCTCCAAGCTCGGGGCCCGCCTCCTCCTGCTGAACACCGGCTTCGCCGGACCGCAGCTGGCCGACGTGCTCGACCGTGAACAGGCGTCGGCCGTCCTGTTCGACGAGGAGTTCACCGACGTCGTCACCGCTGCCGGCGGCGCCCGGCTCCTCGTGGTCACCGCGGCCGGCCGCGGCGGCGCCCACCTGTCGACCGGCGACCTCATCGCCCAGCACCTGCGGGTCGAGCCGGAGCCACCGGCGCGCGCCGGCAAGATCGTCATCCTCACCTCGGGCACCACCGGCACCCCGAAGGGCGCCAACCGGCCCGAGCCGCCGCCCTACCCGTCGACGGCGGCGATGATGTTCAGCCGCATCCCGTACCGGGTCGGCCTCACGTACGTCATCGCGGCACCAGCCTTCCACGCCTGGGGCCTCGCCCAGGTGCTGATGTGCGCCCTCACGGGCGGTGTGGCGGTGCTCCGGCGCCGCTTCGACCCCGAGGACACCCTGGCTGCCGTCGCCGAGCACCGGGCCGATGCCCTGGCCGTCGTCCCGGTCATGCTCCAGCGCATCCTGGCCCTCCCGCCCGAGGTCCGGGCCCGCCACGACTGCTCGTCGCTCACCCTGGTCGTGTCGAGCGGATCGGCGCTGCCGGGCTCGCTGGCCACCGCCTGGATGGATGCCTTCGGCGACAACCTCTACAACTTCTACGGCTCGACCGAGGTCGCCGCCGCCACCGTGGCCGATCCGGCCGACATGCGGGCCGCCCCGGGGACCGCCGGACGACCACCGCTCGGCACCGAGGTCCGCCTCCTCGACGACGACGGCCACGAGGTGCCCCGCGGCCAGGTGGGCCGGATCTTCGTCGGCAACCGCATGCAGTTCGATGGCTACACCGGGGGCGGCTCCAAGGAGGTCGTCGGCGGCCTCATGTCCACCGGCGACCTCGGCCGCTTCGACGACGCCGGCCGGCTGTTCGTCGAGGGCCGCGACGACGACATGATCGTCTCGGGCGGCGAGAACGTCTTCCCCCGCGAGGTCGAGGACCTGCTGGCCGACCACCCCGAGGTGGCCGACGTCGCCGTGGTGGGTGTCGACGACGAGGAGTTCGGCCAGCGGCTGGTCGCCTTCGTGGTGGCGGCCGATGGCTCGTCCCTCGACGAGGACGCCGTGCGCGCCCACGTCAAGACCCACCTCGCCACGTACAAGGTCCCCCGCTCGGTCACCTTCGTCGACGAGATCCCGCGCAACGCCACCGGCAAGATCCTGCGCCGCCAGCTCCAGGCCGGCTGACGACCGGCGCCGGCTCCCGGCCTGCCGATCCGGTCCCTCGGCCACGGGCCACCGCGCGGTACGGGGGCGATCGCCCACCATCCGGGCCGCTCCGGCCGCGCTGGGCGCGAGCGGAGCACACCCTCGCCATATGACGTGATAGTCAGACTCAACTGAGAGTTTCTCTCACTTTGAGGAGGGTCTCCCATGTGCCGTCGCCCGACCCAGCGCCCGAGGGCGTCGACCCGCTCGGTCCTCACCGCCACGGCCGCTCTCGGCGTCCTGGCCGCCCTCGGACTCAGCGGCTGTGGGACCCCGCCCCCGGCCCGGGCCGAGCCGGTCTGCCCGATCCCGCTGCCCACCACCAGCCCCGACGCCGAGTGGCCGCTGAGCCCCTCGCGCCCTCCTGGCTGCCCCGACGGGGTGGCGCCCGAGCCGGGGGAGGAATCGTCAAGACCTGTGGATCGGCCGGTCCCGCTGATCACGCGGCGGCTTCCTGATCCTTCTGTTCGCGTTCGACGATCACCCCCTTCTCGAAGCGTGCGCCGGCCCGGACGAGCGCGACGAGGTGGGGTCCGTTCACGGCCCGCCACCGGTCCTGTGCGGCTTCGAGCAGCTTGAAGGCCATCGCGAGGCCCGCTGCTCGCGAGCCGGGGCCCTTGGTGACCTTGGTGCGTAGCCGCACCGTGGCGAACGTGGACTCGATCGGGTTGGTGGTCTTGAGGTGGATCCAGTGCTCGGCGGGGAAGTCGTAGAACGCGAGCAGCGGGTCGAGGTCGTCGACGATCTTGGCGACCGCCTTGGGCCACTTCGCTCCGAACTCCCGGGCGAACGCGTCAGCAGCCCGGGTGGCGTGGTCGCGGTCTTCGGCGTCGCGGATCTCCGCCAGCATCTTGCGGGCGGTGGGCTGGGCCGACTTGGGTAGGGCGGAGAGGACGTTGGCGACCTTGTGCACCCAGCACCGCTGGCCGCGGGTCTCGGGGAACACCTCGCGCAGCGCACCCCAGAACCCCAGTGCCCCGTCTCCCACGGCGAGCACCGGGGCCCGCATTCCGCGTCGCTTGAGGTCTCGCAGCAGGTCCGCCCACGAGTCGGTGGACTCGCGGTAGCCATCTGCGAGGGCGACGAGCTCTTTGGTGCCATCTGTTCGGACCCCGACGATCACCAGGCAGCACAGGCGGTCCTGTTCGAGGCGCACGTTGAAGTGGATCCCGTCAGCCCAGATGTACACGTAGTCGCGGTCGTCGAGGCGCCGTTCGGCGAAGGCGCGCTGCTCGGCTTGCCATTGGGTGGTCAGCCGGGTGATCACCGACGCGGAGAGCCCCGCGGCTGACCCGAAGAACCCTTCCAGGGCCGGCGCGAAGTCACCGGTGGACATGCCGTGCAGGTACATCAACGGCAACACCTCGGTCACCTTCGGGCTCTTGCGCGCCCACGGCGGCAAGATCGCCGAGCGGAACCGGCACCGCTCACCCGTGTCGGGGTCAACCCGACGGTCATCGACCCGCGGTGCCCGCACCTCCGTCCGGCCCGCGGCGGTCGTGATCGTCCGCGGCTCGGCGTGGCCGTTGCGGACCACCAGGCGGTGGCCGCGCTCGTCGAGCTGGTCCGCCAGCCCGGCGATGTACGCGTCGACCTCGGCCTCGAGGGCCGCCGCCAACATGCGGCGGGCGCCCTCCAACACGATCTCGTCCAGCGCCCAGCGCATCTCCGCGCGGGCGTCGTCATCGGTCACTACTCTCAACATCGGCGTGCCTTCCTCGCCGGGGTTGCACCCCCGGCGTTCACTCGTTTGGTTCAACGAGGAAGGTACGTCGCGCCCTCGAGCGGGTGGCCGATCCACAGGTTCAGGTCATACCTCGAGCCGGGGCGCTACGTCGCCGACCTCCCCTGACGGCGGCGGCGGGCCGCCGCCGGAGGGTTGGCCCTGCCGTCTTCGAGGCCGCGGCCCAGGTCGTCGAGAGCTCGCCGGGTCAACGCCCACGGATCGACGCCGAGCGGGTCGGCCATCCACACCTGCAGCACGGCGTTGAGCGCGCCGATCACGGCGTTGGCGAGGAGACGGGGCGCGAGATCGTCGGGTGACGTTCCCAGGCGGCGACCGAAGTCGTCGGCCAGGCGGCTGGTCACCGTGGTGACGTGCCAGAAGAAGTGCCCGGCGAGGCCGGGGTCGCCCACCAAGAGCTGGATCTCCAGCAGCTGCTCGCCGGCCGGGACGAGGCCGACACCTCCCGACGACTCGAGCACGGCCCGGCAGGCGGCGAGGGGCGGCTC
Source organism: Acidimicrobiales bacterium (assembly GCA_046331175.1). Taxonomy (GTDB): domain Bacteria; phylum Actinomycetota; class Acidimicrobiia; order Acidimicrobiales; family Acidimicrobilacustridaceae; genus JAWKIW01. Next base: position 270,389 of record JAXLRI010000005.1, on the reverse strand, counting down.
CTCGACCGGGCGGGCCTCCAGCTCGGCCACCACCTCGTCGACCCGGCCCTTGATCCCGGTGAGAGCCAGGTCCTCCTTCGAGCCGAAGTAGCGGAAGAACGTCGCCTCGGAGACGTCGGCGGCATCCGCGATGTCGCCGACGCGCGTCTCGCGGTAGCCCCGCTCGGCGAACAGGCGGCGCCCGGCGTCGAGCAGGGCCTGCCGGGTCGCCTCCTTCTTGCGCGCTCGTCGCCCGGCCGTGGCCGTCGGCTGGTCACCCATGCGCAGGCGAGCGTACCGGCCGCCACCAGCGGCGTACGGATGCGAAGGACGGGTCTGACCCGCAGTGGTGGTGGGCCCGGATGGGATCGAACCATCGACCGAGCGATTATGAGTCGCCTGCTCTGACCACTGAGCTACGAGCCCCGGCCCGCCATCATGGCAGGCGGCGACAAAGGCGGTCGGCGGCTCCGACGAGCCGCCCTGGCTCCGGGGGTGGGGCTCGAACCCACGACATTCTGATTAACAGTCAGACGCTCTGCCAGCTGAGCTACCCCGGAATGGCGGGGCGCAGGATAGCAGCGCCTCCACGAGGCCCATAACCCTTCTGTGGGTCGTCGTGCAAGCGTAGCGAACCGACGGGCAACCGAGCTCGTGGCGGTTTCGTCGCATCGTGGGATCGGCGACGGCTCGGTATGGCTGTTGGAACTGCCTAGGCGGGATGCCGGTCAGCTGGCTCCAGAAGCTGGTGGCTGCCTCCAGGTCGAGGTCCTCGTGCAAGTAGAGCCGGACGCGAAGCCGCGCTTCTTCCACGTCGAAGAACGTACGGAGCCATGCGCAGAAGAGCAGGATCATCTCGGGAGAGCTGTTGGCGAAGATGACGTAGCCGTCGCGCTTGGCGCCCTCGCCCGCGTAGAGGGCGGTGCCGGCCACCAGCAGGTCCCGCTCGGACAGCGCACCGAAGCGCTCGACGCCCTCCTGGCGCAGCCGGTCGATCTCGGCCTGCTTGGCCACCTGCAGCCGGTTGGGTCCCCGCCGACGGGCGGTCCGTCGAGGTCGCGGCGTGAACTCGACGTCGCGGACCCACACCGACACCGAGCTGCGGGCGACACCGAGCTCGGCGGCGATCTCGGCCAGGGTCCACGCCTCGGCGCGCAGGGCGCGGGCCCGCTCCTGCTCGACGACCTTGCCGCGGTAGCCCATGGGCCGATCCTGCCCACGGCGTATGACAGCCGGCGAGCGGCGCGGCGCCGACGCCCGCCAGGCCGAAGACCGACGTGCCGCTCGGGGCTCGGTCCGGACCGACCCTCCCCGACTGCGTGGCGACCAGGCGCTACAACGGTGGCCATGCGCTTCCGGATCGGGCTCCTGGTCGGCCTCGCCGTGGGCTACTACTACGGCACCAAGGCCGGCCGCGAGCGCTACCACCAGATCGAAGACGTCCTCGACCGCGTCCGTGACACCGCCCTGTACCGCGACGTGCAGGCCCGGCTCGAGGCCGTGGTGCCCGACCCGGTGCAGCGAGCCCGGACCCTGCTCGGCGCCGACGACGACCCCACTGCGCCCATCGGCGACCCGACCTTCAACTGACCGCCGACCCGCCTCGGCACACCACGGCCGGCGCGGCGACGGCGACGGCGACGGCGACGGCGGTCCGGCTACTCGCCGTCGAGGTAGTCGCGCAGCTTCTGCGAGCGGTGCGGGTGGCGCAGCTTGGCCAGCGTCTTCGACTCGATCTGGCGGATGCGCTCGCGGGTGACGCCGAACTCCCGCCCGACCTCCTCGAGCGTGCGGGCCTGGCCGTCGTCGAGCCCGAACCGCATCCGCACCACCGCTTTCTCGCGGTCGTTGAGCTCCTGCAGCGCCTCTTCGACGGCGTCGTTCAGCATCATGCGGGCGGCCATCTCGGCAGGCGCCTCGGCGTGCTGGTCCTCGATGAAGTCGGCCAGGTTGGAGTCGTCCTCCTCCCCCACCGGCGAGTCGAGCGACAGGGGGTCCTGGGAGATGCGCATGATCTCGCGCACCCGTGCCGGGGTCATGTCGACCTTGTCGGCCAGCTCCTCGATGGTGGGCTCGCGCTCGAGCTCTTGGATCATCTGGCGCTGGACCCGGTGCACCTTGTTGATCGACTCGACCATGTGCACCGGGATCCGGATGGTGCGGGCCTGGTCGGCGATGGCGCGGGTGATGGCCTGGCGGATCCACCACGTGGCGTAGGTGGAGAACTTGAAGCCCTTCGTGTAGTCGAACTTCTCCACGGCCCGCATGAGGCCGAGGTTGCCCTCCTGGATCAGGTCGAGGATGAGCATGCCCCGACCGACGTAGCGCTTGGCGATCGACACGACGAGGCGCAGGTTGGCCTGGGTGAGCTCGCTCTTGGCTCGCTCGCCGTCGCGAGCCCGCCGCTCGAGCCGTTTGCGCTCCACGGCGTCGAGCCCGTCGAGCTCGCCCGCCGCGGCGAGGTCGGCCAGCTGTTCGGAGGCGATGGTGCCAGCCTCGATGCGCTTGGCCAGCGCCACCTCCTCGGGCCCGGTGAGCAACGGGACCCGGCCGATCTCCTTGAGGTACATGCGCACCGGATCCGACGTGCCGCCCGATCCCGTGTCGCGGTGGACGGGGCGCTGCATGTGCCGTTGCCGGCGTCGGGCGCGATCGTCGACCGGCTCGTCGAGGTCGTCGAGCGGGGCGGTGAGCCGCAGGGGCGACCGGGTCCCGGGGTGCGCCGCCGCCTCGACGGCGGGTTCCACGCCCGCGTCGACGCCCTCACCGACCACGAGAGCGAGGTCGGGGCCGGTGTCGACGTCGGTGCTCTGGTGGGCCGGTTCGGCGTCGACGTCGTCGACGAGCGCGGCGTCGAGGCCCTCGGCGACCTCCTGTTCGAGCGGCACCAACGGGACGACCGCCTCGATGGTGGCCAAGCGCTCGTCGTCCACCAGCTCGGCCTCGTCGACCTCGTCGACCACCAGCTCGATGCCCTCGGCGTGCAGCCTGGCCACGACCAGCGTGATCACATCACCGGAGAGGTCGATGGACCGGAGGACCTCTTCGAGGTCCTCCTGGCTGAGTGTGCCCTGGCGGCGCCCCTTGTCGAGCAGACGACGCCACTCCTCGTCCGGGACCTCCGCCAGAGGGGAGAGCATCGACGCCCCCTCGCTCATGTCCGTTCCTCCGGCTGCTGAGAGAGCCAGGCTAGCAACTGCTCGGTGGGTTCGATGCCGGTGCCCTCGTCGAGGACGTCCTCGATCGACAGCTTCAGCCACGCCATCGCCTCGGCGTAGCTGAGCGGGTCCTCGGCGGTGCGCGCCTCCACCTCGAGCTCGCGCAGCGTGCGGCGCGCCGCCTCCACCACCACCCGGCTCACCACGTCGTCGGGATCGGCGTCGGTCTCGCTCATGGCCACCTGCTGGAGGAGGTCGGCGGCGTCGTCGTCGTGCACCACGTCGAGGGCGGCGCGGACCGAGCCGGCATCGCGCAGGGCGCGGTAGGCCTCGAGCGTGGTGGGATCGCCGAAGAGCGCCTCGTCGAGGCGGTGGGCGATCTCGTCGGGCCGGCCGGCCAGCAGGCGCAGGGCCTCGACCTCTGGACCCTCGGGGCGGGTGGCACGACGGGCAGGACGATCCTCGACCACCACGACACCAGGCCGAGCCCGCTCGTCGCGACGATCCGCATCGGGTGGTGGCGCACGGAAGCGGCCCTCGGCCATGCCGGCACGGAGGCGCTCCGGGTCGAGCCGGGTGCGCGAGGCGATCTCCATGAGGTACTGGTCGCGGACCAGGTCGTTGGGGTGCTCGCTGACCACCGCCAGGGCCGACTCGGCGGCCCTGGCCCGCTGCTCGGGGGTGTCCATCGGCAGGCCGTCGAGGGTCCGGTTGACCCGGAACTGCAGGAAGGGAAGGGCGCCCTCGACCGCGGCCTTGAGCGCCTCCGGGTCCTCCCGGGCCAGATCGGCCGGATCGACGCCGGGCGGCAGGGCGGCCACCGCCACGTCGACCTGGTACTGCTTCTCCCAGGCGTAGAACCGCTCGGCGGCGTGCTGGCCGGCCGCGTCGGCGTCGAAGGCCAGCACCACCCGGTGCGCGAAGCTCTTGAGCACCCGCACGTGCTCCTCGGTCAGCGAGGTGCCGCACGTGGCCACCGCCCGGGGGATGCCAGCGGCGGCGAAGCCGATCACGTCGGTGTAGCCCTCGCACACGATCGCCTCGTCGGCCTCGACGATGGCCGCCTTGGCCCAGTTGAGGCCGTACAGCAGGCGCGACTTGTTGTAGATGGCCGAGTCGGCGGAGTTCTTGTACTTGGGTCCCTGCCCGTCGGGAAGGATGCGACCGCCGAACCCGACGGCGTCGCCCTGCACGTCGAAGATGGGGAACAGCACCCGGCCACGGAAGGCGTCGGTGGGCCGACCCCGCTGGTTGAGGAAGCCCAGGCCGGCGTCCACGAAGTCCTCGGGCGGCAGCTTGAGGGCCCGGGCCAGCTCGTCCCAGCCCTCGGGGGCCCAACCGATCCGATAGGTGCGCACCGTCTCACCGTCGAGGCCGCGCGATCGCAGGTACCCCCGGGCCCGCGAGGCGTCGGGCGCCGAGAGCAGCCGTTGGTGGTACCACTCGACCGCCTTCTCGACGGCGGCGACCAAGGTCGCCTTGCGCTTGCGGCCCTCGCCCTGACCGGCGTCGGTGTAGCGCAGCTGCACGCCGGCCTTGCCGGCCAGCCGCTCGACCGCGCTCACGAAGTCGAGGTGCTCGATCTCGCGCACGAAGGTGATCACGTCGCCACGCGCGCTGCAGCCGAAGCAGTAGTAGAGGCCCTCCTCCTGGTTCACCGAGAACGACGGGGACTTCTCGCTGTGGAAGGGGCAGAGGCCCTGCCAACGGCGACCGACCCGCTTGAGCTGCACGTGCTCGGAGATGACCGCCACGATGTCGGAGGCCTCACGCACCCGTGCGATGTCCTCGTCGACGATCCCCATGAACGGCCTCCGCCGCCGACCGTAGCAGCGGCCGGTGCGGCTGCGGCCGGTGACGGGACGGCACTCCGCCGCCGCTCCGCCGGCGGCGGGTCGGTGCCCGGTTCGGGCGGCGCCCCGCGGTTAGGGTCCCGCCCAGCACGGTTGCCGACCGGGGCCGCTGGGGTCCCTGCACCGTGGTGCGGGCCGAACGAGGAGAGCACGTCCATGGCGATCGCCCACGAGACGAGGACCGCCCGCCGGGCCGGACGACGGTGGGGTCTCGCCGTCGCGGTGACGGTGGGGCTGGGCCTCACCACGGTGGCGTGTGGCAAGTCCGACACTCCGAGCGACCCGCAGCCGGCCCCCACCACGGCGGCGCCCGCCTCGCGCGACTCCGGCGGGGCCAGGGCCACCACGGCCGCCCCGGGCACCACCCGGGCGCCCGGCACCACGTCCACCACCAAGGCCGGCGGCAGCACGTCCACCACCGCCACGGGAGGCACCAGCTCGACGGTGGCCGCCTCCGCCGAGGAGCAGGCGTTCTGCACCGCCTTCAAGACCGGGCTGACCGAGCTGTTCACCACCAGCGTGGCGAACCTCGACGAGAACGACCCGGCCCAGGTGCAGGCGATGCTCACCAAGATGAAGGCCTTCTTCGGCGGCCTCGCCCCGCAGGCCCCAACGGTCATCAAGGCCGATTGGGACACCATCAACGCCGAGGTGCAGAAGACCAACAGCCTCAAGGACATGCAGGGCTCGGGCACCCAGGCCGCCAACGACGCGTCCGACCGCGTCGCTGCGTGGTCGAAGGCCACCTGCGGCTTCGATCCGTCGAAGGTCGGCTGACCCTCGACCGCACGTGAGGAGGCCCGGGCACGGCATCCGTGCCCGGGCCTCGTCGCGTGGTGGGTGCCGCGCCTGCGGCCGCGGCACCGTCAGGCGGTGGCGTCGGGTCCGCCGGCGTCGAGCACCGAACGAGCGGCGGCGAGCCGAGCGATGGGCACCCGGAACGGCGAGCACGACACGTAGTCGAGGCCGAGGCCGTAGAAGAAGGCGATCGAGTCGGGGTCGCCGCCGTGCTCGCCGCACACGCCGAGCTTGATGGCCGGCTTGGTGGCGCGGCCGCCCTCGACGCCCATGCGCACCAGCTCGCCGACGCCGCGCTGGTCGATCGACTCGAACGGGTCGACCTTGAGCAGCCCCTCCTCGAGGTACTTCTCGAGGATCGGGGCCACGTCGTCGCGGGAGAAGCCGAACGTCATCTGGGTGAGGTCGTTGGTGCCGAAGCTGAAGAAGTCGGCGGCCTCGGCGATCTCATCGGCCCGGATCGCGGCCCGGGGCGTCTCGATCATGGTGCCGACGAGGATGTTCTCGCCGCCGTCCTCGCCGAGGACCTCGCGGATCTCCTCCTCGACCCACTGGCGCACCAGGTCGAGCTCGGGGAACGTCACGATGAGCGGGATCATGATCTCGACGATCGGGGTGCCGCCCTTCTCACGCCGGATCTGGGCGGCCTGCAGCAGTGCCTTGACCTGCATCTTGTAGAGCCCGCCCTTGATGATGCCGAGGCGCACGCCGCGCACGCCGAGCATCGGGTTCTGCTCCTGCCAGCGGCGGGCGGCGGCGAGCAGGGCCTTGCCCTCCTCGGGCAGCTCTCCACGGGCCTCTTCGATGACGAGCTCCTCGATGTCGGGGAGGAACTCGTGCAGCGGCGGGTCGAGCAGCCGGACGGTGACGGGAAGCCCGTCCATGGCCTCGAGGATCGACTCGAAGTCGGCCCGCTGCACCTCGAGGAGCTCGGCCAGGGCGGCCTCGTCGGTCTCGGGCGTGTCGGCCAGGATCATGCGGCGCACCACGGGGAGGCGGTCGCCGAGGAACATGTGCTCGGTGCGGCACAGGCCGATGCCCTCGGCACCGAACTCGCGGGCCCGGGCGGCGTCCTCGCCGGTGTCGGCATTGGCCCGCACCGCCAGCTTGCCCTCGCGGATCTCGTCGGCCCAGGCCAGGATGACGTCGAACTCGTCGGGCACGGACCCCTCGGCCAGCGCGACCTCGCCGAGGTAGATCCTGCCGGTCGACCCGTCGACGGAGATCAGGTCGCCCTCGTTGACGACCGTGCCGTCGGCGGAGGTGAACGACGACGCGCCGATGGTGAGGCTCTCGGCGCCGCACACCGCCGGCTTGCCCCAGCCGCGGGCGACCACCGCGGCGTGGCTGACGAGCCCGCCGCGAGACGTGAGGATCGCCTCGGCCACGGCCATGCCGTGCACGTCCTCGGGCGACGTCTCCTGCCGGACGAGGATGACCTTGTCCCCCGCATCGGCGGCGTCGGCAGCCCGGTCGGCGTCGAAGTAGGCCTTGCCCACACCGGCACCGGGTGACGCGGCCAGGCCCGTGCCGAGCAGCGGTGCGTCGGTGGCCTCGAACTGCGGGTGCAGCACCTGGTCGAGGTGCTCGGGGCTGACCCGTTGGACGGCCTCGGCGGGGCTCAGCTGGATGGTGTCGTCCTTGGTGAGCGCCACGGCGATCTTGAGCGCGGCTGCCCCCGTGCGCTTGCCCACCCGGGTCTGCAGCATCCAGAGCTTGCCCTGCTCGATGGTGAACTCGGTGTCGAGCATGTCGCGGTAGTGCAGCTCGAGCCGGTGGAAGATCCCCAGCAGCTCCTCGTAGGCAGCCGGGAAGAGGTTGCCCATCTCGGCCAGCGGGAGCGTGTTGCGGATGCCGGCCACCACGTCCTCGCCCTGGGCGTTCACCAGGAAGTCGCCATAGGCGTGGGCCTCGCCGTCGGCGGGGTTGCGGGTGAAGCCCACACCGGTGCCGGACTGGTCGTCGCGGTTGCCGAACACCATCGACTGGACGTTGACGGCGGTGCCGAGGTCGTCGCTGATGCGCTCCCGCCGCCGGTAGGCGTTGGCCCGCGGCGAGTTCCACGAGCGGAACACCGCCTCGATGGCGCCCCGCAGCTGGTCGGACGGGTCCTGCGGGAACGGGGCGCCGGTCTGCTCCTCGACGATGTGCTTGTAGTCGCCGATGATCTCGCTCAGCACCTCGGCGGTGATCTCGGCGTCGGTGCCGGCACCGCTGGCGTCGCGGTGCTCCTCGAAGGCGTGGTCGAACAGCTCGCCGTCGATGTCGAGCACGATCTTGCCGTACATCTGGATGAACCGGCGGTAGGAGTCGTTGGCGAACCGCTCGTCACCGGTCTGGGCGGCGAGGCCCTTGACCGAGGCGTCGTTGAGCCCGAGGTTGAGGACGGTGTCCATCATCCCGGGCATCGAGAACTTGGCGCCGGAGCGGACCGAGACGAGGAGGGGGTCGGCGGGGTCGCCCAGCTTCTTGCCCATCTGGGCCTCGAGGGCGGCACGGTGGGCGGCCACCTCCTCGTCGAGCCCGACCGGCCACCCGCCCCGCATGTACTCGCGGCAGGCGTCGGTGGTGATGGTGAAGCCCGGAGGCACCGGCAGCCCGAGGACGGAGGTCATCTCCGCGAGGTTCGCTCCCTTGCCGCCGAGGAGGTCCTTCAGCTCCATCGGGGGGCGCGGGTGCTCGTGGGAGAAGTCGTAGACGAGGGTCATGACGGTAGGGCTCCTGCCGCTGCGTGGGGGTCTGGCGTGGGCCGCAGCCTAGCGGCCCCCGCCGGGGCGCCGTCCGGCCCCGCCCCCGGCCGCGGCGCCGCGGCTCAGGCCGGTCGCCGGGCCCGGAGGGAGTACATGAGCGGCAGGCTCGGGTAGCCCGCCGGGAACCGGTAGGAGCGGTCGTCGTGGCGCTCGAGGAAGGGCCAGCGGGCCCAGAGCGTGTGGTCGTGCTCGTGCAGCAGCTCGAGCTGCAGGCCGGCGTCGATCACCGCCGTCACCACCCGTCCGAGGGGGTGGGTCCACTCCCAGGTGGCGTTGTTGACCGTCGGCGCCTCGGGGTCGGTGTAGGTGCCGGGGTCCTCCCAGCGGGCGCCCTCGGGCTGGAAGTACGGCCAGCCCACCTCCAGCCGCTCGTCGTGGAAGACGTTGCCGATGGGGTGGAACTCGGCCACGTAGAGGAAGCCGCCCGGAGCCACGAGCTCGGCACAGACCTGGGCCCACCGATCGACGTCCGGCAGCCAGACCAGCGCACCGAGGCCCGTGTAGACCACGTCGAAGCGCCGGCCGCCCAGAGCGTCGACGGCGTCGTAGACGTCGGCGCAGACGAACTCGGCGTCGAGGCCGGCCTGACCCGCCAGCGCCCGCGCCGCGCCCACGGCGGGGGCCGAGAAGTCGAGCCCCGTCACCCGGGCACCCCGTCGGGCCCACGACAGCGTGTCCTGGCCGAAGTGGCACTGCAGGTGCACGAGCGACCGGCCCTCGACGTCGCCGACCTCGTCCACCTCGAAGTCGCGCAGGGAGCTGCGCCCGGCGAGGAACGACTCGGTGTCGTAGAACGCCGACGCCACGTGGATCGGCACCCGCTCGTCCCACGCGGCGCGATTGCACCGGAGCCACTCCGGCTCACCGCCGACCAGCGCATGCGCGTCGGGCGCGTCCTGCGCCCCGGGACCCGGGTCCTCCCCCACCGCGTCGACGCTACCGAAGGCCACGGCACCGCGCCCGCGCCGGCGAGCTCAGAGCGCGAGGCGGGCCTGCAGGTGGTCGACCAGGCCGACGATGGGCACGCGGTCCTGGGCCATGGTGTCCCGGTCGCGCACGGTCACCGCGCCGTCGTCGAGGGTGTCGAAGTCGATGGTGACGCACAGCGGCGTGCCCAGCTCGTCCTGCCGGCGGTAGCGGCGCCCGATCGACTGGGTCTCGTCGTAGTCGCACATCCACCGCGCCTGCACGAGGCCGAGGACCTCGCGGGTCTTCTCGGTGAGCTCTGGCTTCTTCGACAGCGGCAGCACGGCGACCTTGTACGGGGCGATCCGGTGGTGCAGGCGCAGCACCACCCGCTTCTCGCCCCGCACCAGCTCCTCGTCGTAGGCGGCGAGCAGGAACGCCATCATCGTGCGGGTGGCCCCGGCGGCCGGCTCGATCACGTGCGGCACGTACCGCTCGTTCGACGCCTGGTCGAAGTACTCGAGCCGGGCCCCGCTGTGCTGCGCGTGCTGGGTGAGGTCGTAGTCGCCGCGGTTGGCGATGCCCTCGAGCTCGCCCCAGCCCCACGGGAACGCGAACTCCACATCGGAGGTGCCCGAGGAGTAGTGGGACAGCTCGTCGGGGTCGTGGGGGCGCAGGCGCAGCTTGTCGGCCGGGATGCCCAGGTCGACGTACCACTGGTGGCGCTCCCGGCACCAGAACTCGTACCACCGAGACGCCTCGTCGGGCGGGACGAAGAACTCCATCTCCATCTGCTCGAACTCGCGCGTGCGGAACACGAAGTTCCCCGGCGTGATCTCGTTGCGGAACGACTTGCCGATCTGAGCGATGCCGAACGGCGGCTTCTTGCGCGAGACCTGCAGCACGTTGGCGAAGTTCACGAACATGCCCTGGGCGGTCTCGGGCCGCAGGTAGGCCACCGCGGCGTCGCTCTCGACGGGGCCAGCATGGGTCTTGAACATGAGGTTGAACTGGCGGGCCTCGGTGAAGCTGTCCTTGGCCCCGCAGTTCGGGCACGTGGTCAGGTCGTCGAGGGTGTCCTCCCGGAACCGCTCCTTGCAGCTGCGGCAGTCGACCATGGGGTCGGTGAAGTTCTGCAGGTGGCCCGACGCCTCCCACACCGCCGGCGGGCCGAGGATGGCGGCGTCCAGGCCGACGACGTCGTCGCGCAGCTGCACCATCGACCGCCACCAGGCGTCCTTGACGTTGCGCAGCATCAGCACGCCGACGGGGCCGTAGTCGTAGGTCGACCGGAACCCGCCGTAGATCTCGGCGGAGGGGAACACGAAGCCCCGCTGCTTGCAGAGCCCGACAACGCGCTCCATGAGGGACTCGTCGTTGGGGACCTCGATGGGTTCGGGCGCGGCGGTGCCGTCGTCGCTGTCGGCCATGCGGGCGAGCGTAGTGCCCGCCCCTCTCGGCCCCGAACCGGGATGGGCGCGGCGGCGGGCGCCCTTCGGGAGGTTCCGGTGCCCCGACGGCGACGGGGTGCGAGACTGCCGCCATGGTCCCTGGACATCCCGATCCGACCGCCGTGATGGGCCGCCGCTACCTGGCCTTCATCATCGACGACATCCTCCTCACCGTCGTCGTCGGCGCCGTCGCCGCGCTGACGGTGCAGTACACCGAGGTGCCCTTCGGCCTGAGCTGCTCCAGCCTGCGCAACAGCGCGCTGTGCTTCTCGAACGGCAACACCACCTACCTGGTCGAGCAGGCCGACCTCGTGTGGGCCTACGTCGCTTGGGGCGTGTACGTCGTCCTGGTCTTCTGGCTCCTCCAGGGCCTCACCGGCGCGAGCCCGGGCAAGGCGATCTGCGGGATCCGCACCGTCCGGGCCGATGGGCGGCCCTGCGGCGTGGGCCGAGCCGTCGTGCGCAGCGTGCTGCTCGTGGTCGATCTCATCGGCTGCGTGGTCCCCCTCGTGGGGCCCATCACCGCCGGCGTGTCGAAGGGTCACAAGCGGGTGGGCGACATGGCCGCCGGCACGTTCGTCGTCGGCAAGGCCGCGGTCGGCACCCCCGTCGTCGTGCCCGGGGCGGCGGCGCCGGTGGCGACACCGGCCTACGGCGCCCCCCAGACCTACGGCGCCCCCGGGGCCTACGGCGCTCCGGCGGCCGGGCCGCAGCCGGCGCCGACCGCCCCGGCCGCGCCAGCGGCGCCGGCGGCCGGCCCCGCCGGCTCCCCGCCGGCTCCCGATGCCCAGTGGGACCCCCAGCGCGGCACGTGGGTCCGATGGGACGGCGCCCAGTGGACCGCCCACGACGCCGCCTCGGGGTCCTGGCGACCCATCTGAGCGGGCGGGCCCACCCTTCGGGCCCGAATACCGCGAGTCGCGACCGCTGGCGGTGCGCCACACTGGGGGCGACCGGTCCGGTCGACGGCGGACCCACCCCGGGAGGACGCCATGAACCCGTATCGCGTGGTCGACCCGACCGACGTGCTGTGGAAGCGCTGCGGCGCGTGGGCGATCGACGCCACCATCGGCACCGTGGTGCTGGTCGTCGCCTTCCTCCTCGCCCGGGCGCTGCTCGGCACCGCCGGGGGCCTCGTCGTCGGGGTGACCACGGCCGTGGCCTTCTGGTTGGTGCTGCACGGGCTGGTGCAGGGCGCCACCGGCGTCACGCCCGGCAAGGCGGCCGCCGGTCTCCGCGTGGTCGACGCCGACGGCCGCCCGTGCTCGACGTCGGCCGCGTGGCGGCGCTCGCTCGGCTGGTTCCTCGACGGGTTCCCGTACCTGCTCCCGCTCACCGGCTTCACGGCGGTCATGTCGACCAAGGGCGGCCAGCGCTTCGGCGACCGCATGGCCCAGACCTGGGTGATCGACAAGCAGTACCTCGGATCGCCGCCCTTCGCGGTGGCCCTGCCCAAGGACCCGGCCAGCGGCTTCACGCCGTACCGCCTCGCCACCCTGGGCGACTACCTGCCCCCCGACGTCGACATCCTCGAGCTGAAGCGGCGGCGCGACGCGACGCCCGCCGCCCCGGCCCAACCTTCGCTCACCGGCGGGCGCCCGCCGAGCCTGGATCCGGTCCGCGACCACGAGCCACGGTGGGACCCCGACCGGCGTGCCTACGTGCGCTGGAACGGCATCGAGCACCAGTGGGTCGAGTTCGACGAGGACCAGCGCGAGTGGGTGCGGGCCCGCTGAACCGCCCGACGCCGACCCGCTCCTGACCCGGCGCGAGCCGGCGCCCCCGGCGCCGGAGCGGGGTGCGCCGCTGACCGACTGCTCAGGCGCGGTCGAGCACCGCGACCGACCGCAACCGGCGCTCGAGGTGGTGCTCGAGGGACCGCGTGGCCAGCTGGTCGACCTCGTGGGTGGCCGGCGAGGCCGGTTGGCGCAGGGCCCCGGCCAGACCACCGCCGAGGATCTGCTGGAGCAGGTCGAGGGCATCGGGCGAGACGGCCTGGCCCCGACGGCACCCCCGGCACAGCACGCCGCCGCTGTCGAGGTCGAAGGCCACGAGGTCTTCGGTGGCGCCGCACGCGACGCAGTCGTCGACCACCGGCCGGTAGCCCTCCAAGGCCAGCAGCTTGAGGAAGAACCCGGGCACGACCAGGGCGCTGTCGGCGGCCGCCAGCGAGCGCAGGGCGCCGAGCAGCATCTGGTACAGGCGCGGGTTGACCTCGCGCTCCTGGGCCAGCTGGTCCACGGCCTCCAGCATGGCCACCGCCTTGGTGAGCCGGTCGAGGTCGTCGCGGATGGCGCGGAAGTGATCGATGGACTCGGCCTGGGTGATCACGTCGAGCTCTCGCCCCTCGTACAGCTGCAGCGCGGCGTGGCTGGTGGGCTCGAGGCGGGCGCCGAACTTCGAGCGGGTCTTGCGGACCCCCTTGGCCACCGCCCGAACCTTGCCGTGCCCGCGCGTCAGCACCACCACGATGCGGTCGGCCTCGCCGAGCTTCCAGGTGCGCAGCACGACGCCCTCGTCGCGGTACAGGCTCACGGCTCGCCCGCCCCCTGATCGGCGACGCCGGTGTGCCCCCCGGTCGCGACGGCGCCGCCGCAGACCGGGAGCCGAGCGGTCACGTCGCCTCGATGCCGCCGAACCGGCGGTCGCGCGACTGGAACTCGCGGACGGCGGCGAAGAGGTCCTCGCGCCGGAAGTCGGGCCACAGCGTGTCGGTGAAGACCAGCTCGCTGTAGGCCAGCTCCCACATCAGGTAGTTCGAGATGCGGTATTCACCCGACGTGCGGATCATCAGGTCGGGATCGGGCATCTCGGGGTCGTACAGGCGGGAACGGATCGTCTTCTCGGTGATCTTGTCGGCCGGCACGCCGTCCCGGACGATCTGCTGCACGGCGTCGACCAGCTCGGCCCGACCGCCGTAGTTGAAGGCGATGGTGAAGGTCATCCGCCGGTTGCGGCTGGTGAGGTCGATGGCCTCGTCCATCCGGCGCAGCAGCCGCTTGGGGACCCGCCAGTCGCGGCGACCGATGAAGCGCATGCGCACGCCCCGCTCGTTCATCTCGTCGCGCCGGCGGACCAGCAACGACTCGTTGAACCCCATCAGGTAGCGGACCTCGTCGGGGGGCCGCTTCCAGTTCTCGGTGGAGAAGGCGTAGACGGTGAGCCAGCGGACGCCCAGGTCGAGCGCCCCCTCGACCGTGTCGAACAGGGCCTCCTCGCCGGCGGCGTGGCCCTCGGTGCGCCGCAGCCCGCGCCGCTGGGCCCACCGACCGTTGCCGTCCATGACGATGGCGACGTGGTTGGGGACGCGCGTGGCATCGATGCCCGGGACCTGCATCAGGCGCACCCTATCGTCCGGGTGCGCGGGCGCTGGCCATGCGACGACACCGTCTCGGCCGGAGGTCACCGGCCGCGCCGTGGGCGGACGACGAGGTCAGGCGGGGCTGCGACGGCGCCGCTGGGCGTCGATCTTGCGCGCCGCCCGGATGACCTCGCCCCAGCGGCCGTGGCCACCCTCGGCGGGTGGGTGGGCCTGCAGGTCGGCCGCCAACGCCTCGAGCAGCCCCGAGAGGCTGACCCCGGCCTCCTCGGCCGCCCGGTGCCAGGCGTCGTGGCCGTCGATGGTGAGGTACGCGTGGATCGCTCGTCGCTCTTCCGCCATGGCGTCGAACCTAGGACAAGAACGGCGCTGGTCGCCTCAACAGCGCCTCAAGATCCGGTCAAGCCTTCGCAGGCCGGGCGCTTCCGGCCGCCAGCGGCGCCCCGTCCGGGGGTTCAGAACCCGAGGCGGTCGAGGCTCTGCGGGCGGTGCTGCCAGTCCTTGTCGACCTTGACGAACAGCTCCAGGTAGGCACCCTCGGGCAGCTGGCGGCGGACCCGGGTGCCCACCTGCTTGAGCACCGCGCCGCCCTTGCCGATCACCATCCCCTTCTGGGACTCGCGCTCGACGAGGATCTCGACCCGGATGCGGGGCCACTCCCACTCGGTGACCCGCGTGGCGATCGAGTGCGGCAGCTCCTCGCGGGTGACGGCCAGCAGCTGCTCGCGCACGAGCTCGGCCACCCAGAAGGGCTCCGGGACGTCGGTGACCATGTCCTCGGGGTAGTAGGCGGGGCCCTCGGGAAGGCGGGAGATCAGGTGGTCGACCAGCGCGTCGACGCCCTCGCCGGTGCGGGCCGAGACCGGGTAGTACTCGCCGAGGTCGAGCTGCTCGGCGGCCCGGGCGAGCTGGGCGAGCACCTGCTCGGGCGTGGCCCGGTCGACCTTGTTCACGACGATGACGGTGTCGGGCGGCAGCCGCTCGGCGATGAAGCGGTCGCCCGGACCGATCGGCGCGGTGGCGTCGACGACGAGGCACACGACGTCGACGTCGCCCAGGCTCTCGGTGGCCACCGTGTTGAGCCGCTCGCCGAGGGCGGTGCGGGGCCGGTGGATGCCGGGCGTGTCGACGAACACGATCTGGGCGTCGGGTCGGTGCAGCACCCCCCGCACCTGCGTCCGGGTGGTCTGCGGCTTGTCGGACACGATCGACACCTTGGTGCCGAGGATCTGGTTCAGCAGCGTGGACTTGCCCACGTTGGGACGTCCGGCGAGGGTCACGAAGCCGGAGCGCACGTCAGTCCCGCCCCGGTCGGCTGCCGGCGAGCGATCGGATGCACACGGACCGGATGCGACGACCCTGGACCTTCTCGGCCACCAGCTCCCACCCATCGGCCTCGACCGCCTCGCCGGTGGCCGGCACGTGGCCGAGCAGGTGCAGCACGAGCCCACCGATGGAGTCCCAGTCGCCTTCGGGCAGCGAGGCGTGCAGCAGGTCGTTCACCTCGTCGACGGGCATGCGGGCGTTGACCCGGACGCCGCCGGTCGCCAGCGGCTCGACCATGGGCTCCTCCCGGTCGTACTCGTCGCGGATCTCGCCCACCAGCTCCTCGATGAGGTCCTCGAGGGTGACCAGGCCCGCCGTCCCGCCGTACTCGTCGACCACAAGGGCGAGGTGGTACTGCTCGGCCTGCATCTCGCGCAGCAGCTCGGCGACCTTCTTGGTCTCGGGCACGAAGCGTGCGGCCCGGACGATCTCCGTCACCGGCAGGGTCGCGTGACCGTCGCGCTCGGCCCGCATGAGGTCCTTGGCGTACACCACACCGACGATGTCGTCGACGCCGTCGCGGTAGGCGGGCAGCCGGCTGAGCCCGTTGAGGATGGCGACCTCCATCACGTCACCCACCCGGAAGTCGGCGGGCACGGCGACCATGTCGGGCCGGGGCACCATCACCTCGCGCACCACCGTGTCGCCGAACTCGATGATCTGCTCGATGAGCTCGCGCTCGGACTCCTCCAGCACCTCCTCCTCGACCGCCACGTCGGCCAGGGCGAGCAGCTCCTCCTCGGAGACGAACGGGCCCTCCTTCAGGCCCTTGCCCGGCAGGATCACGTTGGTCAGGCCGATCAGGCCGCGCGACAGGAGCTGCACCGGCGGGAAGCGCACCAGGGCCGACACGGGCGCCGCCGAGAGCAGCGCGGCGCGGTCGGGGTTGAGCACGGCCCACGTCTTGGGCGCCGCCTCGGCGAAGACGAACACCAGCACCACGTTCACGAAGGTGGCCGCGGCGATGCCCCACGGGCCGAAGAGCCGGTCGGCGAGCACGCCGGTGAGGGCCGCCTGCACCACCTGGCACACGAGCACCACGAGCAGCACGGGGTTGAGGAAGCGCTCGGGCTGCGCGATCAGCTCCTGCAGCCGGACCGCCCCGTGGCGGCCGTCCTCGACCAACGACGCGGCCCGCGCCCGGCTGATCCGGGTGAGCGCCGTCTCGGCCAGGGCGAGGAAGGCCGACACGACGATGAGCAGGAAGATGACGACGAGCAGGGCGATCTCGGTGCCGTCCACGTCACGCCCCCCAGGGGTGGCCCGCGAGGCGCCCGTGGTGCCTGGCCAGGAGCCCTTGCTCCCACGCCTGCATCACCTGGGCGTCGTCGGGGTCGGCGTGGTCGAGGCCGAGCAGGTGCAGCACGCCGTGCACCAGCAGCAGCGCCAGCTCGTCGTCAGGGGTGCCGGCGTGGTCGGGCGCCTGCGCCACCGCCACGGCGGGGCAGATGACGATGTCGCCGAGCAGCCACGGCTCGGGACCGGAGGGAAGGCCGTCGACGACGAGGGAGCCGTCAGCCCGATCGACCGCGGCCACCAGCGAGGCCGCCGCCCCCTCGCCGTCGACCGGGAACGACAGCACGTCGGTGGGGCCGGGGAGGTCGAGGTGCTCGAGGTGCAGCTCGGCGATGGTGGCCTCGTCGACGAACGCCACCGCGAGCTCGACCGAGCCGTCGAGGCCCAGCCCCTCGAGCACGTCGGCGGCGAACGCCGCCCAGCGGTCGACGTCGACCGCCACGTCGTCCTGGTCGTCGGTGACCGCCACCTGCGGCCGGCGGCCCGTCGCCGGCGGAGCGTCCATCAGCCGGGCTGCTCCGGTTGGTCGGGCGCGACCGACCCGGCACGCTCGGACGACTCGGCGCCCGGGTGCCCCGACCGCGACCGGGTCGAGGTGTCGGCCCGCTCGTAGGCGTCGACGATGGCCTGCACGATGCGGTGGCGCACGACGTCGCGGCTCGACAGGTGCACGAAGGCCAGGCCCTCGATGCCGCCCAGCACGTCCTCGAGGCCGAGCAGACCGCTGCGGCCGCCCGGGACGTCGACCTGGGTGGTGTCACCCGTGACGACCGCCTTGGACCCGAAGCCGATGCGGGTGAGGAACATCTTCATCTGCTCGGGCGTCGTGTTCTGCGCCTCGTCGAGGATGATGAAGCTGTCGTTGAGCGTGCGGCCCCGCATGAACGCCAGTGGCGCCACCTCGACGGTGCCCTTCTCGAGCAGGCGCTGGGCGCCGTCGGAGCCGAGCATGTCGTGGAGGGCGTCGTACAGCGGCCGCAGGTACGGGTCGACCTTGGCCATGAGGTCGCCCGGCAGGAAGCCGAGCCGCTCGCCGGCCTCGACCGCCGGGCGGGTGAGGATGATGCGGTCGACGTCCTTGGCCTGCAGGGCCTGGACGGCGCTGGCCACCGCCAGCCAGCTCTTGCCGGTGCCCGCCGGCCCGAGGGCGAAGGTGACCACGTTCGACCGGATGGCATCGACGTAGCGCTTCTGCCCGCTCGACTTCGGGCGCACGGCCCGGCCCCGGCCGGCCCGCAGCACCTCGGCGGTGAGCACCTCCGAGGGCCGCTCGTCGTCCTTCACCATGTCGATGGTGCGGCTGACGGCGGCCGGCTCGAGCGGATGGCCCAGCTCGAGCAGCAGCACCAGCTCCTCGAAGACCCGGGCGGCCTGGTCGGCCGACGGGCCGTCGACGCTGATCTCGTTGCCGCGCACGTGCACGGCGGTCTCGGGGAAGGCGCGCTCGACCAGGCGCAGCAGCTCGTCGCGCTGGCCGAGCAGCCCCACCATGAGGTGGTTTCCGGGGACGTTGATGGTGAGCTGCGTGCCGGTCATGAGCGCGCCGATCCTACCGACTCGGGCCTGTCGAACCGCCGGGGTTCCGGTCCGCGCCGACGGCACGGGCCCGCCGCTCAGGCCGGGCGGCCGCCGACCGATCACCGGCGCCGGCCCTTGCGCGGCCCGGGGGTGCCACCTCTACGCTCCCCCGCCATGGCGAGCGGGGCGGGAGCAGCAGACGACGCCGGCGGCGCCGTCCCCGCCGGTCCCGACGCCGATCGCCGCGCCGGCCGCAGCGATGGCGCCGACGCCTGGCTGGCCGCCACGCGCGCCGACGAGGCGGCTCGGGTGCGTGCCCGGCGCTCGTCGCTGGCCCGCCAGCGAGCCGAGGAGGCCACGTTGCTCGGGGCCATCGCCGACCTCGCCGAGCGCCAGGACCTCGCCTCGGTGGCGCTGACCGGTGGCCGACGCCTCGCCGGCTGGATCGAGTGGGTGGGCACCGACGCCCTCCTCGTCGCCTCTGCGGCGGGCCCGCGCACGCTGGTGCCGGCCCGAGCGGTGGTCTCGGTGTCGGCCGCCGACCGGTCGCTGCCGCCGTCGCCCCGCCCGGCGGTGGGGGCCACCGACCTGCACGGGCTGCTGTCCGGGCTCGCCGGCGACGGCGTGCGGGTGGCGGCTCGAGCCGGCGCGGTCCACGAGTCGGGCGACCTCGCCCACGTGGGCGTCGACGTGGTGACCCTCCGCCGCGACGACCGCACCGTGGTGCACCTGGCGCTCGGAGCGATCGACGAGCTGACCCTGCTCGACGACCCCTGGACGGGACCCGAGACCGGCTGAGGGACCGGCCTCAGCGGGCGGCGTCGCCCTCGCCGGCGGGCTCGGGGTAGAGGTGCTCGAGGGTGCCGGGTTCGATGCGGCAGGACTCGATGAAGGCGTCGACCTCGTCGGCCTTGAGCCGGATCACCCGACCGAACCGGTAGGCCGGCAGCTGGCCCTCGTCGATGAACCGGTAGAGGGTGCGCGGGGTGATGCCGAGGCGGGACGCGGCGTCGGCGGTGCTCAGCCAGCGGATGGGGTCGCCGGGGGCGGATTCGGCGGTCACGAGCCACCAGCCTACTCCCTGTCGTCCCCTTTTCGACACTTTCGATGCAGACGATGTCCCAGCACCGGCCGACCACACCGGGCGGCGGGTCGCGCACCGGCTGCGGGGCGGCGCGCGCGGGATGTCTCGTGCCGACCGCTGGCCGTCCCCTTCGCTGCGCAGCGTGGCCCGGAGGCCACTTCTCATGGTTCTTCCATGTGTCCAATGTCATCTTGAGCAGTGCCCGGCGCGGTTCCTAACGTGTCGCCGCTCGCGGCACGACGGCACGCACGTCCCTCCTGGCCGCTGCTCCGCTTCCCCCTGGCGCCTCCGCACGTGACCCTCACCGCTCCCACCCCCCTCCCACCCGCCGGCCCACCGAGCGACGAGCGACCGGCCGGGGCCCTCCGGGGGTTGCGGACCTCGAGGTCGCTGCCGTCGGGGCGCGCGCTCCTCGGCGCCCTCCTCGTGACCACGGCCGCCGTGCTCGTCTTCGCCTCGGTGCGGTCGAGCCAGCACGGACCGGAGGGGGCCGTGGTGGTGGCCGACGGACCGATCGCTCCCGGCGAGCGCCTGACCGCCGACCGCCTGAGGATCGTCACCGCCGACCTCCCGGGCGCGCTCGCCGACCGCACCTTCGCGCGGGTCGACGACGTCGCCGGCGGCGTCGCGCTGAGCGCCCTGGCCGACGGCGACCCCGTGGTGCACACCGGCGTGGTCGCCGCCGACCAGCTCCCCGACGATCGGCGGGTCCTCTCGTTCTCGCTCGACCGGGATCGCGCCCTCGACGGTGCCGTGCAGGCCGGGGAGGCCCTCGACCTCCTGGCGACCTACGGGTCCGGCGAGTCCGCCGTCACCCAGGTCGTGGCGCGCCGCGCCGTGGTCATCCGGGTCGACGACGCCGGGCGTGGCAGTGGGCTCGGCGGTGCCGGCAAGGTGACCGTCACCGTCGGCCTGCCGAGCGACGACGAGGTCGTGCGCGTCGCGCACGCCAGCCAGGTCGCCGCGGTCACGCTGGTCCGCTCCATCGAACCGGGACCCGGCACCCCCGACCCCGAGGCGCGGACGCCGACCGGCGCCCGCAGCGCCGGCAGCGCAGGCGCCCCCGCACCCTCGTCGACGCCCACCACCACCGTGCGGCCGGGATCCGGGACGGGCTGAGGTGCCACCGGCGGGCATCGGGCGAACGGCGGTGCTGCGGTGAGCGGCGCCGATCGGTACGTGGTGGTCGGGCTGGCCCGGCCTCGTGCCCCGTGGTTCGCCGAGGTCAGCCGCTGGTCGACCGGGGCCGCCCTCCCGCTGGACTTCCGCAAGTGCCTGTCGGTCAGCGAGCTGCGGGCACACCTCGCCGGACCCGAGCCGCTGTCCGCCCTGCTCGTGGACGCCGCCACCGGAGCCGTCGACCGCGACCTCGTCGCCGAGGCCAACGACGCCGGCGCCGCCGTCCTGGTGGTGGACGAGCGAGATGGCGGCCGGTGGGCGGCGTTGGGGGCGCAGGCGGTGCTGCCCTCCACGTTCGATCCGCCGACCCTGCTCGACGTGCTCGTCGAGCACGCCGAGCCGATCCGCAGGGTCGACGCGCCGACCCCGGTGCGAGCCACGGACGCCGACGCCCCTCGGTGGCGTGGCCGCCTCGTGACGGTGCTCGGCCCCGGGGGCACGGGCACCTCCCTGACGGCCATGGCCATCGCCCAGGGCCTCGCCGTCGATCCCCGCCACCAGGGGCGGGTCGCACTCGCCGACCTCGCCCTCGACGCCGATCAGGGCCTGCTGCACGACGTCGGCGACGTCGTGCCCGGCCTGCAGGAGCTGGTCGAGGCGCACCGCGGGCCTGCCCCGGGTCCCGACGACGTCAGGGCGCTCTGCTTCGGCACGCGCTCGTACGCCGTCCTGCTCGGGCTCCGACGGCACCGCGACTGGACCGTGCTGCGCCCTCGGGCCGTCGAGGCGGCGATCGACGGCCTCCGCCAGGCCTTCACCGCCGTGGTCGCCGACTGCGACGGCGACCTCGAGGGCGAGGGCGAGTGCGGATCGCTCGACGTCGAGGACCGCAACGTCCTGGCCCGCAGCGCCGTCCGTGCCGCCGACGTCGTCGTGGTCACGGCTCGGCCGTCGGCCTCCTCGATCCACCGCCTGGTCCGCCTCCTGGGCGACGTCCGCCGGCTCGGCGTCGACCCGGCCCGGATCCTGCCCTGCGTCGTGGCGGCACCGCGGTCAGGTCGAACCCGCGCCGAGCTCGCTGCGGCCGTGCACGAGCTCGAACGACCCGATGGCGCCGATCCGGTGAACCCGGTGCTCTTCCTGCCCGAGCGGCGTCGGCTCGACCAGCTCGTCATCGATGGCCGACCACTCCCTGCCGGACTCGCCGACACGGCCGCCTCCGGGGTCCAGGCGGTGGTGCAGCAGGTGGTCCGCCGGGCGGCGCCCGCCACCGCCATCGCACCCGTGCCGATCGCCCCCGGATCGCTCGGTCGGTGGACCGACCAGGAGGCGACGGGATGACCGCGCTCGTGGACGATGGCGATCGTCGAGCCCGGACGCGGCGAGCCCCGGCCACCGAGCGCCTCCCGGTCGGCCCCGACCTCACCGCGGCGTCCCCGCTGGCCGAGATCGAGGCCACCGTGCAGGAGCGGGCCAAGGCCGCCCAGCTCGACCTCGGCGACGACGACGGGCGCACCGCCCTCGCCTCCCTCATCGCCGAGGCGATCGCCGAGTGGCACGACGCGCACCGCCGGGGCCAACGTCCGATCGACCTCGCCGACGACGACCTCGTCGCCGAGCGGGCCCTGCGCAACCTGGCCGGGTACGGGCCCCTCGAGCCGCTGCTGGGCGACCCCGACGTCTGGGAGATCATGGTCAACGCCCCCGACCAGGTCTTCGTGAAGCGGCACAGCGGGCCGAGCGGCTACCACCACGAGGCGTTCCACGACGACGAGCACGTGGTGCGCACGCTCACCCGCATCCTCGACCGCTCGTCGGCGAGCCACCGCACGCTCGACCCTGCCGAGGGCCTGCAGGACGCCCAGCTCGACGACGGGGCCCGGCTCCACATCGTCCACGGCGACGTCGCCCGGGGTGGCCACCTCATGGTGAACATCCGCAAGTTCACCGGGGTCGCCTTCCGGTCGCTCGACCAGCTCGTCGACCGACAGATGCTGACCGCTTCGGCGGCGCGCTTCCTGCGCGCCTGCGTGCAGGCCAACCTGTCGATCGTCGTGGCCGGGGCACCGGGCTCGGGCAAGACCACGCTGCTGTCGTGCTGCGCCGCCGAGCTCGACCCCGCCCTCCGGGTGGTGATCGCCGAGGAGGTCTTCGAGGCCGACGTGCCGCTGGCCAACGTCGCGAGCATGCAGACCCGCCCACCCCGACCCGACCGGCCGGGCGTCGACCTCCGCCGTCTGGTCTCGGGCTTCCTCCGCATGGCCCCCGACGTGGCCATCGTCGGCGAGGTCCGCGACCGCGAGGCGCTGCCGCTCCTGCTCACCCTCTCGTCCGGCGTCAAGGGCTTCACCACCATCCACGCCGGATCGGCGCGGCAGGCGCTCACCCGCCTGCGCTTCATCGCCCAGCTGGCCGACACCTCGAGCGACCTCCCGCTGGCGGCGCTGAACGCCCTCGTCACCGAGGCCGTCGACATCGTCGTGCACTGCACCCGCACGGCCGACGGCCCCCGGGTCACCGAGATCGTCGCCGTCGAAGACCTCGCGACGTCCCCTGACGGCACCCGGTTCACGATCAGCGAGGTGTTCAGCTCGGCCGGGCCCGACCAACCGCTGGCGCCGACCGGGGTGGTGCCGGTGCGCGCGCAGCGCGCCTTCAGCTTCGCCGGGGTCGACCTCCGGGCCCTGCTGGACGCACCGGAGGGCCGCAGCCGGGAGGGCGCGGGTCGATGACCGCGGTGCTCGCGTCCGTCGCCGCCGCCTACGGCACGTTCCTCTGCTTCACCGCCGCCCTCGGGTGGCGCGGGGTCGGCCCCGGTCCCCGTCCCCGATCGCTGGTCCCCCGGCGTCGTCGCCGGACGTGGGCGGCAGCACTCGGTCGAGACGACGTCCGTCCGGGAGAGGTCGCTGCGGTGCTCTGCGGCGTGGGCCTCCTCGGCCTGCTCGTCGGCCTGGCGGTGTTCGGCGCGCCGGTGCCGGCACTCGTGCTCGCCGGGCTGGCCATGGCCGCCCCGGTGGGCGCCTGGCGCCAACGGCAGCGGGCGCGCCGCGCCGTGGCGCAGGACGCGTGGCCCCGGCTGATCGAGCAGATCCGCATCCTCACCTCCTCCGGCGGACGATCGGTCCCGCAGGCCCTGTTCGAGGCGGCCGCCAACGGGCCCGCCGAGCTGCGCCCGGCGTTCGCCGCCGCCCAGCGCGAGTGGGTGCTGTCGACCGACTTCGGACGAACGCTCGACCTCCTGAAGGACCGGCTCGCCGACCCGACGGCCGACGCCGCCTGCGAGACGCTGCTCGTCGCCCACGAGGTGGGCGGGACCGACCTCGGCCGCCGGCTCGACGCGCTGGCCGAGGACCGCCGGCAGGACAGCCAGGGCCGCAAGGACGCTCGGGCCCGGCAGGCCGGCGTGCGCTTCGCCCGCCGCTTCACCCTGATCGTGCCGCTCGGGATGGCGCTGGCCGGGATCTCGGTCGGCACGGGTCGCGACGCCTACCAGACGCCGACCGGGCAGGCGGTCGTGGTCGCGGCGCTCGTGCTCACGGTGGCCTGCTGGTGGTGGGCGGGCCGCATCATGCGCCTGCCCGACGAGCGACGGGTGTTCGACCGGTGAGCCGCGCGCTGGCGATCGCCACCCTCTGCCTCTTCGCCGGCCTGGTCCTCGTGCTGGCCGAGCTCCCCTGGTTCCGGCGGCCCCGCCTGGTCGACCGGATCTCGCCCTACGTGGCCGGTGCGAGTCGGCGGAGCCGGCGGTCGGGGCGGATCTCGGCCTCGTCGTTCCGCGACGTCGCGGCGCCGCTGGCCCGCGACGTCGGCGATCGCCTGGCCCGCCTGTTCGGCGTCGGCGAGGCGCTCGCGGCCCGGCTCGACCGGGTCGGCTCACCGCTCGACAGCCAGGCGTTCCGGCTGCGCCAGCTCGGATGGTCCGTGGCCACCTTCGCCGGAGCCGGCGTGGCGTGCGTCGCCCTGGGACCGCCTGCCCCCCTTGCGCTGCTGGCCCTGCTCGGTGCGCCGCTGCTGGCCTTCCTGGTCCTCGAGCAGCAGCTGGCGACCGCCTCCGCCGATCGACAGCAGCGCACGCTGTACGAGCTGCCGGTCGTGGCCGAGCAGCTGGGGATGCTCGTCTCGGCCGGCTACTCGCTGGGCGCCGCCATCGATCGGGTCGGGCGTCGCGGCTCCGGGGTGTGCGCAGAGGACCTCCGACGGGTCGCCGCCCGCATCCGGCACGGCCTGTCCGAGGCCGCCGCCCTCCAGGAGTGGGCGAGCCGGGCCGACGTCGAGGCGCTGGACCGCCTCGTCGCCGTGCTGTCGCTCAACCGCGAGGCGAGCGATCTCGGCCGGCTCATCGGCGACGAGGCCCGCAGCATCCGCCAGGAGGTGCACCGGCGACTCCTGGAGGCGATCGAGCGCCGATCCCAGCAGGTCTGGATCCCGGTCACCGTGGCCACCCTCGTCCCCGGCGTGCTCTTCCTCGCCGTCCCCTTCCTCGAGGCGATGCGCCTCTTCACCGAGTCCTAGCGATCCCAACCCGGAGGAGCACCATGCCCACCTCGCCCCCGCGCCTGCGCACCGCCGACGACGGACCCGCCACCCCGATCGAGGGCGCCACCGTCGTCGATCGGCGACCCTCCCGACTCGCCGGGGACGCCGGCGAGGGGGTGATCTCGGCGGCCATCGCCGTGCTGATCATGGCGTTCCTCGGTGCCGCCATGTGGGTTGGCTTCCAGCGCATGTGGCGCACCACCGAGACCACGACGAACCAGAAGGTCGAGCAGATCGGCAACGACGCACCGTGACCGGGATCCGGCGCGGGCGCCAGCCCGATCGCCGGCGGACCCGGGGCCAGGGGGACCGCGGCGCCGGGCTGCTCTCGAGCGCAGCCGGCGTCCTCGTCTTCCTCGGCTTCCTGCTCCTGACCGTGCAGCTGCTCGTCGACCTCCATGCCCAGTCGGTCGTGTCCGACGCCGCCTACAGCGGCGCCCGGGCCGTCGCCGGCGCCCGGGTCGACCAGGACGACGCCGTCGCGGTGGCCGACGCCCGCCGCCGAGCCGAGGACCGCGTCCGCTCGCTGCTCGGCCGCCAGGGCGCGTCCGCCCACCTCGACTGGTCCGCCAGCACCGCCGACGAGGTCGCGCTTCGCGTCGTGGTCGACAACCCGCGCTTCACCCTCCCCGGCCTCTCGGCGCACCTGGGCGTCGACCACGTCGACCGCACCGTGCGCCTCCGCGTGGAGCGCCCCCGATGACAGGCCCTCGCCTCGTCGGCGATGCGGGGCAGGCGGGCGGCATCGAGATGCTCCCGTTCGGCCTGCTCGTCTTCGTCGTCGGCGGGCTCGTCGTCGCCGGCGGTTGGGCGGTGGTCGACGGCAAGCTCGCCGTCTCCGCAGCCTCGGAGGCCGCCGTGCGGACCTACGTCGAGGCCCCCGACCCCACCACTGCCGAGGCGTCGGCGCGACGAGCGGCCGCCGACGCGGCGCGAGGCCTCGGGCGAGATCCCGAGCGGCTCACCGTGGCCTTCGAGACCGAGGGCTGGCGCCGGTGCGGCCGGGTGCGGGTCCGCGCCGCCTACACCGTGCCGGCGCTCGTCCTGCCGTGGGTCGGCGGACGCGGCTCGGGAACGACCGTGCGGTCCACCCGCACCGAGGTGATCGACCCCTACCGATCAGGCCTCGCCGGTGAGGCGCGATGCGCCGGATGACGACGGCAGCACGGCCGGCTCGGCCAGGGCGGGGGCGCGGCGACGTTGGATCGAGCCTGCTGCTGGTGCCGGCCGGCGTCCTCATCGTGTTCGTGCTCGGCGGCCTGGCCGTCGACGCCAGCGCCGTGCACCTCGCCCAGCGCGAGCTGCTCGACGCCGCCGCGTCGGCCGCCAACGACGCCGCTGGAGCTGGCATCGACACCACTGCCCTGCGGAGCACGGGCGCGGTCCGCCTCGACCCCACCCGCGCCCGGACCGCCGCCGAGCGGTCGCTGGCCGGGCAGGGCCTGGCCGGCCTCGACCCCGCCTCGGTGCACGTCGAGGTCGACCCCGATGCCGCCACCGTCACGGTGCGCGCCGCCCGCCGAACCCGCCACGTCTTCGCGCCGGCCCTGCCCGGCGGCGACCGAACCATCGTCGTGCACGCCGCCGCCTCGGCCCAGGCCCGGGCCCGCTGAGGGCCGTCGGACCGGGTCGGCGAGGCGGAGGCGACGGGCGGCTCACGGGGCGCCCGTCCGGTCCGCCCACCCCGGCTGCCGGAGCAGCCCGAGGTCAGCCCGCGGTGCCGGTGTCGTGGCAGGACGACCCGGCGCAGGTGCGAAGCGTGTCGAGCCGCTTGGCCAGCTGGGCCCGCAACGAGGCGTTGGCCGGGTCCTCGGCGATGTTCTTCAGCTGATCGGGGTCCTTCTGCAGGTCGTACAGCTCGGCCCACGAACCGCCGTCGTTCTCGATGTACACGTAGCGGTCGGTGTGGATCGCCTCGCTGTGCACCGCGCCGCCCTTGGACTTGTTCTCGAGCAGCACGCCGCGGTCGGGCTGTCCCTTGGCGCCGGGCTTCACCAGCGTGCCGAGGTCGACACCGTCGGACGGGATCGACGGCGACGCTCCCGTGAGCCCCACGATGGTCGGCACGAGGTCGGCGTTGACCGCCACCTGGTTGACCTTCTTGCCCTTGGGGAAGCCACCGCCGCGGATCACCAGCGGCACGTTCACCGCCGGCTCGTAGAGGTAGTACTTGACGAAGGCCAGGCGGTGCTCACCGTGGAAGAGCCCGTTGTCGGAGGTGAACACCACCACCGTGTCGTCGAGCTGGCCGGTCTCGCGGAGGGCGTCCATGATCTTGCCGACCCACTCGTCGGTGGCCTGGAGGGTCTCCAGCTCGAGCTGGTAGCCCTGGTCGATGAGCTTCTCCATCCCGTCGCCGAGCGGCGGCTTGGCCTGCATGGCGGGGGGCTTGCCGACGTTGGCGTCGTCGTAGGCGGGTCCGCGCGGCGCCTTGGCCACCATCGACTTCTCGAAGCGAGGCGCCGGCTTCGGGAACGCCCAGCGGAACTGCCCGTCGCTCTCGGTCTGCTCGCTCTGGGTGGTCTCGGGCTTCTCGGCGTGCGGGGACAGCGGCGTGAACGACACGAACCAGGGCTGGTCCTGGCCGGCCCGCGAGCGAATGGTGTCCACCACCTCCTTGCCGAGGACGTCGGTCTGGTAGTCCTGCGGCGAGCTCCCGTAGTCGCGCTTCTGGCCGTCGACCGACACGCTGTAGCCGAAGTACTGGTAGGTGGTGGGGTCGATCAGGCCGAACCAGTGGCTCCAGCCCGGCGGCGGAGCGATGTTGCCATCCTCGCCCCATGTGTTGAGGTACTTGCCGATGCTCGCGGTCCAGTAGCCGGCGCGCTGCAGCCACACCGGCAGCGTCTCGTCGGCCTTGAGCTTTCCGGCGCCACCCAGCGGCGGCAGGTTGTCCTCGACCTTGCTGTTGTGCGAGTACTGGCCGGTCAGGTAGGTCGCCCGGGACGGGCAGCAGTTCGGGAAGCTCACGTAGTACTTCGAGAAGCTGGTGCCCTCGGCCACGAGCTGCTTGCCGACGATGGGCATGACGCGCATCGACTCGAGCGTCTGGTCGTCGGTCATGATCACGAGCACGTTGGGCCGCCGTTGACCGGAGGCGTCGACCCGAGCGGTGTCGGGCCCCGACGACGAGCACGCCACCAGTCCTGCCGCCAGCGCCGCCGCTGCGACGGCGACGAGCACGGCGGGACGCCACCGCGCCGGACGACCTGGGCGGGACCGCGTCGAGGGCGGGGGTGCGGGGGGTCTCGGGCGGGCCATGACGAGCGGCGAGCGTACCGGGCCCCGCCGGGCCGCCGGCATCACCCACCGGGTCCACGGGCGGACGACGGAGCCGACGGCGGACGTCGGCCCCTGAGTAGCGGCGACCGCCGGAGTTGAGTAGCAACCGCTCAGGGCCGACTTCGGCCCGACTGGTATCCTGCGGAGCCACACGGGGGGTACCCGGCCCCCGGATTCCACGCTCCACGCGAGCCCCCACCAGGGAGTGTCATGGGCATCATCAGGAACGAGGTCGCTCGGCAGTTCATCGCCGTGCCGGACGACAAGAAGGGCCAGATCGTCTTCAAGTGGCCCGACGTCACCATCCGCAAGGGTGCTCGGGCCATCGTCGAGGCCGATCAGGTCGCGGTGTTCATGAACAAGGGCGAGGTGCTCGGCACCCTCGGCCCGGGGCAGCACAAGCTCGACGCCGACGAGATCATGTTCCTCGGCATCGTCATCGACTGGGCGACCAACGGCAACGCCTACCGCGCCGAGATCTACTTCGTCGGCACCCGCGAGTACACCGGCGAGACCTTCGGTGGCCGGATCGACAACGTGCAGGACCCCCAGACGGGGCTGATCATCACCCTGCGCGTGTTCGGCGAGTACTCGCTGCAGGTCGTCGACCCGCAGAAGCTGATCCTCAACCTCACCGGCACCGTCGACGTGTCCAACAACGACGCCATCGGCGACTGGGTCGACCAGCAGCTGATGAAGGTGATGCGCACCGAGATCACCCGCCAGATCGTGCGCAACGGCTGGCCCATCCTCGGCCTGTCGGCCTACACGCCCGAGATCGAGCAGGCGGTCATCACCGCGGCCAACAACGAGCTGGCCACCTACGGCATGACCATCGCCCGCATGGGCAACTTCGACGTCAACCTCGACGACGAGGACGAGGAGAAGCTCAAGGGCCTCGCCAAGGACACCGCCTACTCCCGCCTGGCCGGCTCGTTCCAGAACTACGCCGCCGGCTCGGCCCTCATCGGGGCCGGCGAGGGCATGTCCAAGGGTGGCGGTGCCGGCGTCCAGGGCGCCTTCCTCGCCACCGGCCTCGGCATGGGCCAGGGCATCGTGAACCAGAACATCCCGGCCCCGGCCGCGCCGCCGCCCGCTCCCGGCTTCCCCGGTGGCGGCGCCGGCTACGCCCAGGGCGGCGCCGCCGCCGGCCCGGCCATCGCCTGCCCGGCCTGCAACGCGTCCAACGCCCCCGGCGCCAAGTTCTGCGCCAACTGCGGCACGGCCCTCGGCCAGCGCCAGTTCTGCGCCAACTGCGGCACCGAGCTGGCCCTGGGCGCCAAGTTCTGCGCCAGCTGTGGCACGCCGGTGGGCCAGCCGGTGCCCGCTGCCGCCGGAGCACCGGCCGCGGCGGGGGCACCGCCACCCCAACCGGGCTACGACCCCGCCGCCCAGGCCCAGCCGCCGGCCGGTGGCTACGCGGCCCCGGCCGCACCGCCCGCCCCGGGCTACGAGCAGGCTCCCCCGCCGCCGGCTCCCCCGGCGCCGGGCTACGAGCAGGCCCCGCCACCCCCCGCTCCGCCCGTTCCTCCCGCTCCCCCGGCCCCGCCGGCCGGTGAGGGCATCGATCCGAACACCCCGCCGCCCCCGGCGCCGCCCGCTCCCCCTGCCGGCTGACGCGCGATGACGATCGCGGGCTATGGGTTGGGCCACGTCTATGCCGTGGCCGGTGACATCCTGCTGCGCGCCGGCGGTGGCTCGGGCGGCGGCCGCTCCGGCGGCGGCAGCTCGGGCGGCCGCAGCTCCGGTGGCAGCAGCTCGGGCGGTGGCTTCTCCTCGAGCAGCAGCAGCGGAGGCACAGGCGGCGGCGCCATCGGGGCGCTGTTCGCCCTGATCTTCGGCGGCATCTGCCTGTTCATCATCGTGCTGATCATCATCGGCGCCGCTCGTTCGGCGAAGAAGAAGGGCGGCGGCGACCACCACGCCGGGCTGCCGCCCACCTTCGACTCCGATGCGGCGGCGGCCTACTCGGGCGCCATGCTCGGCAACGCCGGCGCAGCCCAGGTCACCACCCGGGCCGACATCGAGGCCGGCATCGGCAAGATCAAGGAGCACGACCCGGCCTTCAACGAGGACGACTTCCTGTCCGACGTGAACCGGGCGTTCTTCACGATCCAGCAGGCGTGGACCGAGCGGAAGCCCGAGCTGAGCCGCCAGGTGATGCACGACGGCATCTGGCAGCAGCACAAGTTCCAGATCGACCAGTACATCTCGGCGAACAAGCAGAACGTGCTCGAGAACCTGGCCATCCAGAACAGCCGCATCGTGGCGGCCAACTCCGACGAGTCGTTCGACACGATCGCCGTGCGCTACTTCGCCAGCTGTGCCGACTACGACATCGAGCTGGACGACGAGAAGCGCAAGGTCGTCCGGGGTGGCAAGCAGATCGAGGACTGGGCCGAGGACTGGGTCTACCAGCGCTCGTCCAAGGCGGTCACCAAGCCCAACAACGGCACGATGAACAAGAAGTGCCCGAACTGCGGCGCACCGCTCGACCTCGACCTGGCCGGCATCTGCAAGTACTGCCACGCACCGGTCATGAGCGGCGAGTTCGACTGGGTGCTCACCCGCATCGAGCAGCTGCCCTCCTACGAGATGGCCCAGGCCACCGTCCCGCAATGACGGCGGCGGCCTGACGCACTGCAGCACCGGACACCGGGGCGGCCCACGGGTCGCCCCGGTGCCGCGTCCGGCGGCGGTCGATCGGCGGGGCCGGACGGCCGACGCCGGACCCAGCCGCCCCCCACCGCCGGCAATCTATTGACACCTCGACTGCCACTATCTACGGTGGGTCCGTCCGACCGGCGAACGTGGGGGTGCATGGTGGCCGACGACCTGCAGGTGGTGCTCCTGGGGACCGGCAGCCCCATCCCCGACCCGAACCGGGCCGGCCCGGCCACGCTCGTGCGCGCCGGCGGCACCGACCTCCTGGTCGACTGCGGGCGGGGCGTGCTCATGCGCCTGGCCGGTGCCGGCGTGCTGCCGATGTCGCTCGGGGGGCTGCTGCTGACGCACATGCACAGCGACCACCTCACCGACCTCAACGACGTGATCACCACCCGGTGGGCGATGTCGTTCGCCCCCAACCCCCTGACCGTCGTCGGGCCGCCCGGGACCTCGCGCCTGATCGACCACACCATGCAGATGCTCGAGCACGACTTCGGCTACCGCATCGCCCACCACGACGACCTCGAGCACCCACCCGACAACCACGTGACCGAGGTGGCCGATGGCGAGGTCGACGTCTTCCCGGGCGTGCGGGTCATCGCCGCCCCCACCGACCACGCGCCGGTCGCCCCGACCATCGGCCTGCGCTTCGAGGTCGGCGACAAGGCGGTGGTGATCGCCGGCGACACCGTGCCCTGCGAGGGGCTCGACCGGCTCTGCGCCGGCGCCGACGTCTACGTGCAGACCGTGGTGCGGCCCGACCTCATCGAGAAGGTCCCGTCCCCCCGCTTCCAGGACGTCACCGACTACCACTCGAGCGTGCGCGACGCGGCCGAGACCGCCGCCCGGGCCGGCGTCCGCACGCTGGTGCTGACCCACATGGTCCCCGCGGTCATGCCCGGGATGGAGCAGGAGTGGATCGACCTGGCCACCGACGCCTTCGACGGCGAGGTCGTCCTCGGCACCGACCTGGCCGTCATCGACACCTGACCAGCCCAAGGCGTCGTTCGACGGCTCACCGGCCGGACGAGGCCGGTCAGGTCGCGGTGCCGAGGACCGTGCGCTGGAGCACGGTCGGGAGGTCGGCGGGCTGCTCGACCACGACGACCGCGCCCTCGGCGAGCAGGAGCGCGGGGTCGCCGTACCCCCAGGCCACGCCGACGGCGGCCACGCCGCAGGCCACCGCCCCGATGACGTCGTGCTCGCGGTCGCCCACCATGGCGGCGTCGGCCGGCTCGACCCCGCCCAGCCGTTCGAGGGCGTGGGCGACCAGCTCGGCCTTGGCGGAGCGGCGCCCGTCGAGCTCGGAGCCGACCACGTCGTCGAAGGCGTCGTCGAGGTCGCGGTGGGCGACGATCCGGCGGGCGTACACCTCGGGCTTGGACGTGACCACCGCCAGCCGCCAGCCGGCTCGGCGCAGCTCGGCGAGGACGCCGACCACCCCCGGGTACAGGTCGTGCTCGCGCCAACCGACCCGGTCGAAGCGGGCCCGGTAGCCGGCGACGGCGCGGTCGAGGTCGCCCGGGGCCACACCACCCAGCTCGAGGAACGACTGGCGCAGAGGCGGGCCGATCCACCCGACGTAGGCGTCGGCCGGCCGGGGCTCGATGCCGACGGCGGCCAGACCCGCCTGCACCGACTGCGTGATCCCGGGCCGGGGGTCGATCAGCGTGCCGTCGAGGTCGAGGAGGGCGACGGGGGCGGGCACGCCGACAGTGTGGCCCGGCGGCGGCGCACCCGACCGGACAGTCCGAGCAGGCCGGCGGTGGTGGCCGCCGCCACCGCCACGGCGAGCGGGCGTTCGATCCAGGCCGTGCCCGTGAAGCGGTCGGGCCGAGGCAGGCCCGAGACCAGCAGGACGCCGGCGGCGGCCGCCGCTCCGGCCACGTGCCAGAGGTACACGGCCATGGCGTTGGCGTTCATCCACGAGGACGTGCGGCGGAGGCCGCGGCGCTCGGCGAGCCGACGGGCCAGCCACGGGCGGGCCAGGCCGGCGAGGCCGCACTGCAGCAGGCACAGGAAGAGCACCGGGATCGTCGGCGGCGCCATGTTGGAGACGGGCTCGCCGGCGATGCCGACCATCGAGCGGGGGTACCCGACCGGTCCGGTGAGCACCACCAGCCCGGCCAGCCCGACGGCGACCAGGCCCCAGCAGCGCCTGCGGTCGGCCACCAGCCGCGCCCAGGACAGGCCGAGCTGGTGGGCGAACCCGTAGACCGCGACGAAGGCCAAGATCCCGATCCACGGCGACCACCCCCAGCAGAACCGGCCCAGGTCGAGCAGCACGGCGACGGCTGCCCACGGCACCACGGCGAGGAGCCCCGCTCGGCGGTGGGCGGCGGCCATGGCGGGGAAGGCGATGACGAGGACCAGGTAGACGGCGAGGAACCACAAGGGCATCACCAGCAGCAGCGCGGCCGGCACCACCCACGCCGCCCCACCGGTCAGCAGGTGCAGGCCGACGGCGACCGCGGCCACCCCCGCCAGCGGCACCACCGCCGGCCCGGCCAGGGCCCGCAGCCGGCGCACGACGAAGGGCCCCGAGCCCCCGGCCCGGGCCAACGCCCCCGCAGCGGCGAAGCCGCCCAGCACGAAGAACAGCGGCATCACCTGCAGGACCCAGGTGGCGAGCCAGCCACCGGGGACCTCACCGATGGGGTTGACGGCGTAGGGGCCGTCGTCGCCCCACACCACGAGGTTGGCGACCCAGTGCCAGGTCACCACCACGACGATGCTGGCGGCCCGCAGCAGGTCGACCACCGGGTCCCGGTCGACCGTGGCGGGACCGGCCTCGGGCCTTGACGCCGGGGCGGG
Source organism: Acidimicrobiales bacterium (assembly GCA_046331175.1). Taxonomy (GTDB): domain Bacteria; phylum Actinomycetota; class Acidimicrobiia; order Acidimicrobiales; family Acidimicrobilacustridaceae; genus JAWKIW01. The sequence continues at coordinate 236,533 of JAXLRI010000005.1, read as the reverse complement.
GCTCGATGCCGACCGGCGCCGGGCCGGCGCGGCCGAGCGGGCGCAGGCGTTCATGGCGCGGACGGGAGCACGGAGGGTGGTGGCGGGCATGGCGGGATGGTGCGCACGACCGCACCGGCCCGTCTCCGGGTGCTGACCCCCATCGTCGGCTGGGGGCGGTCCCCGGCTCGGTACCCGGCTTGCTCCCCGGACGACGCCCGAGCGGTCGACGAGGGCGAGCCCGCCGGCTACGACGCCAGCAGGGCCTGGGCCAGCGCCTCGAGGCCGGCCACCCGGCTGCCCTTGACCAGCACGACGTCGCCCGGGCCCAGGGCCCCGACGGCCGCCAGCGCCGCATCGCGGTCGGCGACGTGCAGGGCCGGGGCGCCGGTGTAGTCGGGAGCCCCCACGGCGATCAGCTCGATGCCCAGCTCGTGGGCCAGCGTGGCCACCTCTCGGTGCGCCTCCCCGGAACGGTCGCCCAGCTCGGCCATCGGCCCGAGGACGGCGATGCGCCGACCATCGGCGCCGAGGTGGTCGAGCGCCTGGAGGGCGGCGGCCATCGACGCTGGCCCGGCGTTGTAGGCGTCGTTGAGCACCCGAGCCCCCGACGCGGTGGTGTGCAGCTCCATGCGCCACGGCGAGAGGGCGGCGTCGGACAGGCCGGCGGCCACCTCGGCCAGGCCGGCGCCGGCCGCCATGGCGGCACCGGTGGCGGCCAGCGCGTTCATGACGTTGTGGCGACCCCGGACACCGAGGCGCACCTGCTCGGAACCCCATGGCGTCACCAGCCGGAAGGCGGGCCGCAGCTCGTCGTCGACGACCACGTCGTCGGCCCACACGTCGGATCGGCCGGTGCCGAAGGTGAGCACCCGGGCACCGGCGGGGACGATGTCGACCATCCCGGCGGTGAAGGGGTTGACGGCGTTGAGCACCGCCACGCCCGACGACGGCAGCGCCTCGACCAGCTCGCCCTTGGCTCGGGCGACGTCGGCCAGCTCGCCGAACATCTCGGTGTGCACGGCCTCGACGGTGGTGACCACGGCGATGGTGGGCCGGCCCAGGTCGCACAGCAGCGAGATGTGGCCGTGGCCCCGGGCGCCCATCTCGACGACGGCGGCCTCGGTGTCGCCGGGAGCGTTGACGAGGGTGAGGGGCACGCCGATCTCGTTGTTGAACGAGCGCTCGCTGGCCGCCACCCGGAACCGCTGGCCCAGGGCCGCGGCGGTGAGGTCCTTGGCGGTGGTCTTGCCGACCGACCCGGTGATGCCCACCACGCGATCGGGCAGGCGACCGCGGGCGTCGCGCCCGAGGGTGGCGAGCGCGGTCTCGGGGTCGTCGACCACGATGGCGGTCCCACCGACGGGCGGCCGGGCGGTGAGGTAGGCGGCGGCGCCGCCGCCGAGCGCCGCCTCGATGAAGTCGTGGCCGTCGCGCTCGGCGCGCACGGGGACGAACAGCTCGCCGCCGGTCAGCTCGCGCGAGTCCTGTCGGGCCCCCTCGACCTCGACGTCGGGGCCCTCGAGCCGCCCGCCCACGATCGCGGCGATCCGCGAGGCCTTCCAGCGCACGACGGCAACCTACCGCTCCACGCGCGGGGACCGATCGACCGTGCCGGGCGCCGATCCCGTGGACGCTCCCAGCGCCCGCCGGCCTGGCGGACCCGAGGGAGACACGGGCGGACACCCACGACGGTCACGGCGGATCCCGCTCGGACCGCTCCCGGCTCCACCGGGCCCCGCTCGGTCGGCCACGACGGTCACCCGGCCCGCCGGGCGCCGACGGTACGGTCGGGCCGATGAGCGACGTCCCGCCGCCCCGCATCCGCCTGGTCGTGCTCTTCGGTGGGCAGTCGGCCGAGCACGACGTCTCGCGCGTGTCGGCCCGCCACGTCCTCGCCGCCGCCGACCCCGCCCGCTACGACATCCAACCGGTGGCCATCACCAAGCAGGGCGAGTGGATCCTGGCCACCGAGGCGGCCCGGGCCCTGGCGGCCGGGCCCGACGCGCTGCCCGAGGCCCTGCCCACCGGCGGCACCACCGTCGACCCGCTGCCGTTGCTGTCGCGGGCCGCTCGGGGCGACCTCGGGCGCTCCACCGACGGCGACGACGACCAGGTCACGGTGGTCCTGCCCCTGCTGCACGGGCCGCTCGGCGAGGACGGCACCGTGCAGGGGCTGCTCGAGCTGGCCGGCGTGCCCTACGTGGGCTGCGGCGTGCTGTCGTCGGCGCTGGCCATGGACAAGGCCAAGGCCAAGGAGGTGTTCGCCGGGGCCGGCATCCCCCAGGCCCGCTTCGTGGCGCTGCACGCCGACGAGGTCGACGACGCCCTTCCCGGCGAGCTCGTCGACGAGCTGGGGCTGCCCCTGTTCGTGAAGCCGGCGAACATGGGCTCCTCCATCGGGGTGTCGAGGGCGACCTCGCTCGCCGAGCTGGCCGACGCCCTCGCGCTGGCGCTCACCTACGACGAGTGGCTGGTGGTCGAGGAGGGCGTCGACGGCCGCGAGATCGAGTGCGCCGTGCTGGGCAACCGCCACCCCCGCGCCTCGGTGCCCGGCGAGATCGTGCCCGGCGCCGACTTCTACGACTACGAGGACAAGTACCACGACGGTGCAGCGAAGCTCTTGATCCCCGCTCCCCTCCCCGAGGGCGTCGCCGACGAGCTGCGCTCGATGGCGGTCGAGGCCTACCGCGCCCTGCGCTGCGAGGGCATGGCCCGCGTCGACTTCTTCTACGAGGAGGGCGGCCGTGGCCTGCTCGTGAACGAGATCAACACGATCCCCGGGTTCACGCCCATCTCGATGTACCCGAAGATGTGGGAGGCGAGCGGTCTCCCCTACCACGAGCTGATCGACGAGCTGGTGGCGCTGGCCCTCGAGCGCCACGCCCGCCAGCGCCGCCGCGTCGACTGATCGACCGGACCGACCGAGCGCCGCATCGCCGGCGGACGGCACGCGTGCCGACCCACCAACCCGATGGAACCGGGGCTCGGCACGGTCGATCCGTCTGGTTGGATGGTCCGATGGCGACGGCGGCACCGGCTCCACGACCCGACTGCGACGAGTGCGGGTTCCGGTGGGCCGACTGGTCCCGCGGTGACCTGATCTCGACCCTGGCCGTGGCCGGTCCCCTGCTGGCGGCGGCCCTCGACGACTGCGGCGACGACGTGGCCGACACCCGCCCATCTTCGACCACGTGGTCACCGCTCGAGTACGCCGATCACATCCGCTTCGCCCTGTGGGTGTGGCGCTTCGCCGCCGAGGCCGCCGTCGGCGAACCCGGCATCGACCTCCGGGGCGAGGGCCTGCAGGAGCGGCCGGGCCCTCACCGGCGGTTCGCCGATCCGGCCGCCGTCGTGGCCGCCGCCGGCGAGGAGGGCGCCCGGCTGGCCGCCGTGCTCTCGGACCTCGACGAGGCCGGCTGGCGCACCACCGCCTTGATCGAGCGGGGCGTGGCGGACATCGACTGGATGGCGCGCCACGCCGTGCACGAGCTGCTGCACCACGGCCACGACATCGGCCGGGTGCGCCGCGCCCTGGGCGACGGCGTCCCGTCGGCCACGGGTCGGGTCGAGCGGATCAACGTGAGCGACGGCGGCGTGCCCAAGCGGCCCGTGGCCGAGGCGACGATCTCACCCACCGGGCTTACCGGGGACCGCCAGGCCGACCGCCGCCACCACGGCCGCCCGTTCCAGGCGGTGTGCCTCTGGAGCCTCGACGTCATCGAGGCCCTGCGCGACGAGGGCCACCCCATCGAGCCGGGCGACGCCGGCGAGAACCTGACCCTCGCCGGCGTCCCGTGGCCCCATCTGCGGGCGGGCGCCATCCTGGCGGTCGGCGACGAGGTCCGCCTCGAGATCTCCGCCGCGGCCGTCCCGTGCACGAAGAACGGGCGGTGGTTCGCCGACGGCGACAGCCGGCGCATCGACCACGCCCGCCACCCGGGGTGGAGCCGCTGGTACGCGACCGTGCTGCGACCGGGCGCGGTGCGCACCGGCGACCTCGTCGTCGTCGAGCCCTGAACGTCTGCGGCGGACCGACCGCCCCACGGCGCGAGCGCGACCGCCGATCGCCCCGGATCAGCGGCTGGGCGCGTCGTCGGGGACGAGGGCGGAGTGCAGGAAGCGCAGCAGCTCGCGGCGGCGCTCGACCGTGGACCGCAGGGTGGGCTCGATGCCGACGGCCCGAAGCACCTCCACCTCGGTGGCCACGCCGACGATGGTGGAGTACACGCTGACGAGCAGCAGGCGGGCGTCGCAGCGACGGAAGCTGCCGTCGTCCATGCCGGCCTCGAGGTAGGCCGTCGCCCGCTCGACGAGGGGGCCGGCGTTGTCGAGCAGCCGGGTGGCCGCCGGCGGGCCGAGGCGGCTGGCCTCGCGCAGCAGGCCGAGCAGCTCGGGACGGCGCACGGCCAGCCGGAACACCGAGCGCACGATCGCCTCGATGCGGGCGAAGCCGTCGCCGGCACCGAGCACCGCCCGCTCGAGCACGTCGGCGATCTCGGCCGAGGAGCGATCGATGACGGCGTCGAGCAGGTCGGCCTTGGAGGGGAAGTAGTACAGGATCGTCTGCTTGCGGATGCCGAGCTCGGCGGCGAGGTCGTCGAGGGAGGTGGCGTCGTAGCCGTCGGTCCCGAACGACGACAGCGCGGCGTCGAGCACCCGCTCGCGGGTGCTGCGGTCGTCGTCGGCCGCCCCGTCGGTGCGCCGGGGCCGACCGGCCCGGGCCCGGGAGGCCGCCGGCGTCGTCGTCCTGCTCGCCATCTACCGAATGGTAGACACGTTTCCCTACCAAGTGGTAGAAACCATGCCCGTGATCCGAGAGGCCCTGTCGGGCAAGCGCATCTTCATCACCGGCACCACCGGCTTCTTGGGCACGAACCTGCTCGAGCGGCTGCTGCGCACGGTCCCCGACTGCGAGCTGGTGCTGCTGGTGCGGCCCGGCAAGCGCTCCTCGGTGGCCCAGCGGCTGCAGCGCGAGATCCTCAAGCACGACGCCTTCGACCGCCTGCGCGCCGAGCACGGCAAGGACGGCTTCGCCGACCTGTGCGCCCGCCGGATCACCGCGGTGGCCGGCGACGTCAGCCGCGACGGGCTCGGCCTCGACGACGAGGGCCGGGCCGCGCTGGCCGACTGCGACATCGTCATCCACTCGGCGGCCACCGTCAGCTTCGACTCCCCGCTCGACGCCGCCGTCGAGGTGAACCTCCTCGGGCCGACCCGCATCGCCCGCACGCTGCAAGACCTCGACGTGAGGCCCCACCTCGTCGCCGTGTCCACCTGCTACGTGGCCGGCAGCCGCCGGGGCGCGGCCCCCGAGGTGCACGTCAAGGACAGCCCGTTCTTCGTCGACGTCGACTGGCGGGCCGAGGTCGAGGGCGCCCGTCGCGCCCGCAGCGACGCCGAGGCCGAGAGCCGGACGCCCGAGCGCCTGCGCCAGTACCGCGAGGAGGCTCGCGCCGAGCTGGGCGCGGCCGGCACCCCGGCGCTGGCCGACAAGACCGAGCAGCTCCGGGCCCGCTGGGTCTCGGACCGGCTGGTCGAGGCGGGCAAGGCCCGGGCCGCGTCGCTCGGGTGGCCCGACGCCTACGCCTTCACCAAGTCGCTCGGCGAGCGCGCGCTGCTCGAGTCGCGGGGCGACGTACCGGTGAGCATCGTGCGGCCGTCCATCATCGAGTGCGCCCTGGCCGAGCCCCGCCCGGGCTGGATCCGTGGCTTCCGCATGGCCGACCCGGTGATCATCTCCTACGCCCGCGGGCTGCTGAAGGAGTTCCCGGGCGTGCCCGAGGGGATCATCGACGTGATCCCCGTCGACCTGGTCGCCAGCGCCATCATCGCGGTCGCCGCCCGTGGCCCCCAGGACGAGCCCGACGTCGTGCAGGTGGCCTCGGGCTCGACGAACCCGCTGCGCTACCGCGGCCTCGTCGACGGGGTCAGCACGTGGTTCCAGGAGCACCCGCTCTACGACGCGAAGGGCCAGCCCATCGTGGTGCCCGAGTGGACCTTCCCCGGTCGGGGCCGCGTCCAGGGCCAGCTCAACCGGGCCAACGCCACCCTCACGCGGGCCGAGAAGGTCCTCCGGGCCCTGCCGCTGCGGGGCAAGCAGGCCCAGTGGTCCACCACCGTCGAGGACAAGCTGGAGGAGGTCGAGCGGGCCCAGGGCTACGTCGACCTGTACGGCGCCTACGCCGAGTGCGAGGCGCTCTACGGCGTCGACCGGCTGCTCGCCCTCTGGGACACGCTCGACGAGGCCGACCGAGCCGACTACTGCTTCGACCCCCGGGTGATCGACTGGGACCGGTACCTCACCGAGATCCACCTCCCGTCGATCGTGAACCACGCCCGGGTGCGCACGACGCCCGGCGGCAAGCAGGGCGAGTCGCGCGAGAGCCGGCTCCGCAAGCAGGTCCTGGCCCCCGAGCGCCAGCTCGCCGCCTTCGACCTCGAGAACACCCTCATCGCCTCCAACGTGGTCGCCTCCTACGCGTGGCTGGCCACCCGCCGCCTGCCACCTCGCGATCGGGCCCGCTTCGTCGCCCAGACCCTGCGCGACGCGCCGGGCTGGCTGGCCCAGGACCGCAAGGACCGCAGCGACTTCCTGCGGTTCTTCTACCGGCGCTACGACAAGGCGCCCGTCGACCAGATCGACGAGGACAGCGCCGAGATGTTCAGCCGGCTGCTGCTGGCCAAGTCGTTCCCCGCCGCCATCCGCCGGGTGCGCGAGCACCAGCGCCTCGGGCACCGCACCGTGCTCATCACCGGCGCCCTCGACTTCGTGGTGAAGCCGCTCGAGCCGCTCTTCGACGACGTGATCGCGGCCAGGCTCGGCACCCGCGACGGCCGCTACGTCGGCGAGCTCACCGACGTGCCGCCCACTGGCGAGACGCGCGCCTCGGTGCTCATCGACTACGCCGACGCCCACGGCTGCGACCTGCGCGAGAGCGTCGCCTACGCCGACTCCACCTCCGACCTCCCGATGCTCGAAGCCGTCGGCTTCCCGGTGGCGGTCAACCCCGAGGCCCGCCTGGCTGCCCTGGCCCGCAAGCGGGGGTGGCTGGTCGAGCACTTCGACAAGGCCGGTGGCGCGCCCCGCGAGCTGATCCCCATCGGCCCCATCCGCCGTCGCACCGGTGGCCTGGCCAACCCGCTCGTCGCTGGAGGCCCGCGATGAAGGCGCTGGTGTTCGAAAGGAGACCAGCCCGCTTCGCCGCGGCGATGGCGGCCGGGCGGGTCGCCCCCGGGTCGGGGGCCAAGGTCGGCCCGCTGAGGCTGCGCGACCACGAGGTGCCCGAGCTGCCCGGTCCGTCGTGGCGATACATCAAGCCCCGCCTGGCCGGCATCTGCGGATCGGACCTCTCCACCATCGACGGCTCCTCGTCGCGCTACTTCGAGCCGATCGTGTCGTTCCCCTTCGTGCTGGGCCACGAGATCGTCGCCGACCTCGTCGACCCCGACGACGCGTCGGCCGAGCCCGACGGCTCGCATCGCGTGGTCGTCGAGCCGGTGCTCGGCTGCGTGGCCCGCAACATCTCGCCGCCGTGCGACGCCTGCGCCCGCGGCGACCTGGGCAGCTGCGAGCGGATCGCCTTCGGCGACCTCGCCCCCGGCCTGCAGACCGGCTTCTGCTGCGACACCGGTGGCGGCTGGTCGACGCTCATGGCCGCCCACGCCAGCCAGCTGCACGACGTCCCCGCCGACATGAGCGACGAGGCCGCGGTCATGGTCGAGCCGACGGCGTGCGCCGTCCACGGCGCCCTGGCCGCCGGCCCGGTCGCCGGCGAGGTGGTCGTGGTGCTCGGGGCCGGCACGCTCGGGTTGCTCACCATCGCCGCCCTGCGCCACTACGCCGCCCCCGGCACGCTGATCGCCGTCGCCAAGCACCCCGAGCAGCAGCGCCTGGCCCGCCAGCTCGGCGCCGACGTGGTGGCCGCGCCGAGCGAGCTCAAGCGGGCCGTGCGCCGCGTCACCGGCACGCTCGCCCTCGGCGACGGGTCCATCACCCGCCTCACCGGTGGTGCCGCGGCCGTCTACGACTGCGTCGGCAGCGAGGCCAGCATCACCGAGGCCCTCGCCGTCGTCCGCCCACGGGGCAAGGTCGTGCTGGCCGGCATGGCCGGCCAGACCAAGCTCGACCTCACCGGGCTGTGGCAGCGCGAGCTGCAGCTGCTGGGCGCCTACACCTACGGCACCGAGCACCTGCCCGACGGCTCGGCCCGCCGCACCTTCGACCTCGCCTTCGAGCTGGTGGCCGCCGCCGACCTCGGCCGGCTCGTCAGCGCCACCTACCCGCTGGCGCGCTACGTCGACGCCGTGGCCCACGCATCCGACGCCGGAGCACGAGGGGCCGTCAAGGTGGCCTTCGACCTGCGCGACGAGAAGGAGCGCCTCCGTGGCTGACCCTCGCCCCACCCGCCCCGCTCACGAGGAGCGTCCCCGTGCCTAGACCCGGCTTCGTCCTCGACGTCGACCGCTCGACCCCGCCGATCCTGTTCCACCACGGTGAGCAGCTCCGGCTGGAGAAGCTGCCCCCGGGGCGGTCGCGGGTGATCTACCCGGCCGAGCCGATCGCGCCGCTCGACGACATCGACGGGGCCATCCGCCACGCGCTGCTGCACCCCCACGGCGACAGCGAACCGCTGCCCGCGCTGCTGCGCCCGGGCATGAAGCTGACCATCGCCTTCGACGACATCTCGCTGCCGTTGCCCCCGATGCGCCGGCCCGACATCCGCCAGCGCGTCATCGAGGCGGTCCTCGACCTGGCCGCGGCGGCGGGCGTCGACGACGTCCACATCATCGCCGCCCTCGCCCTGCACCGGCGCATGACCGAGGAGGAGCTGCGCCACGCCGTCGGCGACCGCGTGTACGACGCCTTCGCCCCGCACGGCCTGCTCTACAACCACGATGCCGAAGACCCCGACAACCTCGCCTTCCTCGGCGCCACCGAGAAGGGCGAGGAGGTCGAGATCAACAAGCGGGCCGCCGACAGCGACCTGATCGTCTACGTGAACATCAACCTCGTGTCGATGGACGGTGGCTGGAAGTCGACCGCCACCGGCCTGGCCTCGTACCGCAGCCTGCGGCACCACCACAACGTGCACACGATGACGCACAGCCGCTCGTTCATGGACCGGCACCGCTCCGAGCTGCACCACGCCAACTGGCGCATGGGCAAGGTCCTGCGCGACAGCGGGGTGAAGGTCTTCCAGATCGAGACCACGCTGAACAACGACGTGTTCGGCACCTCGGCGCTCGACACCGGAAGCCCGATGAGCGTGCTGCAGAAGCGCGAGTGGGAGTGGACCGGGCGCGACCGGATGGCGTTCCTCGCCATGCAGAAGGGCCTCGACCGCCTGACGCCGCGGGCTCGTCGCCGGATCTTCCAGGCCTACCAGGCGCCGCACCAGATGACCTCGGTGCAGGCGGGCGAGGTCGAGGCCGTGCACGAGATCACCACCGCGAACGTGTTCGAGCAGCACCTGGTGCCGGTCGAGGGCCAGACCGACATCCTGACGATGGGGCTGCCCTACATCTGCCCCTACAACGTCAACTCGATCATGAACCCCATCCTGGTCATGTGCCTGGGCCTCGGGTACTTCTTCAACATGTACCGCGGCAAGCCACTGGTGCGCGAGGGCGGCGTCGTCATCCTGAGCCACCCGACGCCGTGGGAGTTCCACCCGGTGCACCACCCGAGCTACATCGACTTCTTCGAGCAGGTGCTGGCCGAGACGACCGATCCGGTCGAGCTGGAGTCGCGCTTCGAGAAGCAGTTCGCCGAAGACGACTGGTACCGCCACCTCTACCGGACGAGCTACGCCTACCACGGCGTCCACCCCTTCTACATGTGGTACTGGGGCAGCCACGCCATGCAGCACTGCGGCCGCGTGATCATCGTCGGCGGCGACCCGCGGGCGGTCCGTCGGCTCGGCTTCCAGCCGGCGTCCACGCTGACCGACGCCCTCGAGATGGCCGGCGACGTCGTGGGCCGCGACGCCACCGTCACCCACGTGCACAACCCGCCGATCCTCATGGCGGACGTGAGCTGATGGCCGGTCGCGCTCCGCTCGAGCGCCGGTCGCTGCCGGTCAACGGCGGCACGGTCGCCCAGCTTCTGGCCGCCCAGGGGCGGCTGCGGGCGTCGGCGCTGCGCCAGCGCGTCCCGTTCCCCTACCGCGCCCCCACGACGCCCACCGGCGTCGTGCCCCAGCGGCCGAAGGCCGAGCTGGGCGCCGACTACGACACCGAGTGGGCCCGGTCCTACCCGGCCCGTCTCGCCCGGGTGGCGCTGGTCGAGGGGCTCGTGCGCCCCGGCATGGACCTGCTGGCGGCGCCGACGGTGCACGGCCTCGACCGCCTGGTCGACCTGGAGGGCCCGGCGGTGTTCGCCGCCAACCACCACAGCCACGTCGACACCCCGCTGCTGCTCGCCAACCTGCCCGAGCCCTGGCGGCACAAGATGGCCATCGGCGCCGCCGCCGACTACTTCTTCGGCAACCGGGTGACCGCACCGCTGTCGGCGTTGGTCATCGGGGCGGTGCCGATCGAGCGCACCAAGATCTCGCGCAAGTCCGCCGACGACGCCGCCGCCCTCATCGCCGACGGCTGGAGCTTCCTCATCTTCCCCGAGGGTGGCCGGTCACCCGACGGGTGGGGCCAACCGTTCCGCGGCGGCGCCGCCTACCTCGCGCTGCGCTGCGACGTGCCGGTGGTGCCCATCCACGTCGAGGGCACCGGCCGCATCCTGCCCAAGGGCAAGAACCGCCCGAAGCCGGGTCGCACCAGCATCACCTTCGGCGCGCCGCTCGTCCCCACCGAGGACGAGGATTCCCGCCGGTTCGGCGCCCGGATCCAGGCCGCCGTCGAGCAGCTGGCCGACGAGGCCGCCACCGACTGGTGGACGTCGCGCCAGCGGGCCCACGCCGGCGAGACCCCGTCGCTCACCGCCCCCGGGGGCGCCGGTGCCTGGCGCCGCACCTGGGCCCTCGGCGATCGCGCCCCGGCCCGGCGTCGGGCTCGGCGGCGCTGGCCCGACCTGGGCTGAGGAGCCACCCCGGGCGAGCCCCGGGCGCGGCACGGGCGGCGATCGCTCGCCGCCCGTGCCCTGCCCTGTCGATCGGTGCTGCGACCGGCGTCAGCTCCCCGGCACCGTCAGCGACGTGCTCGGGTTGAGGCCCGCTTCCTTCAGCGCGCACGCCGTGGCGGCGTCGGTGATCTGCTGGGTCTCCTGCGCGCTCAGCTCGCCGTACTTGCGGAAGTTGAAGTTCTTGCTCTGCAGCTCGTTGGTGACGCACTCGGCCGTGTTGGCCGGCACGCCGTTGTTCGTGAGCTCCTTCTGGAAGTCGGCCGCGCTCAGCTTGTTGCTGCAGCCGGCCGTCGCCAGCACAGCCAGCCCAGCCGCACCGAACGCTGCCGTCCGAAGTCGTCGCCCCATGGTCTCTCCTGCTCCCTCGTGGACACCCCGCGTGGTCCCGCAGCGGGTCCCGAGAATCTACCCGGCCGATCGGCGTCGGGTCGGGACGATCCATCGGCGAGGCGACGCCGGCCATCGGCGAGGCGACGCCGGCTCGGCCTGGTGCGCCGGGCTCAAGACGGCGCGACCATCGGGCACGCCTTCGCGACCCAGCGGGTCACGGCGGCATCGGCCCGCTGGCCCCGCTCGGACCCCAACTCGGAGACCCGGCCGGCGGCCGCCTCCTGGATGGCGATGGCATCGCCGACCCCCGGTGGGGGCGACAGGCGGCGCAAGGTGTCCGCCGCCGCCTGGGCCGCAGCGGCATCGGGGGCGTTGAGCAGCTGGGCCCGCGCCTCGGTGAGCTCCACGCACTGGTCGAAGGTGAGCGTCTTCACCCCGGAGACGTCGATGCTGTTCGGATCGACGTCGGGCGGCTTCGAGCAGGCGACGAGCCCCACCGGCAGGACCAGCACCAGCAGCAGCGCGAGCCGCACCCGGGTCCTCACGACGGCTCCGTCCCGCTCGGGGACACCGGGCTGCCGGGATAGCGCTCGGCGCAGCGCAGCTCCTTCGTGCGGCCCCCGCAGGTGCTGGCGAACTCCTCGTACTCCGAGCCGAGCGGTGAGGCGTCGAACAGCTGGTCGCAGGCCGGGCCGGACCCCTTCTGGCAGGCGGTGTAGAGCAGGTCGAGGCGGGCGTCGTCGCCGTAGCGCTGAGGCTCGCGCCCGGGGCCGGTCACCCCCGAGCGCGGCAGGGTGGTCGACGTGGCGGGCCCCAGGCCGAGGTTGGCCACACCGACGCAGTCGACCTTGATGGCCGTCAGGCGCTCGACCTGCTGGGGCGTGGGGTTGGCGCCGGGGGCCAGCTGGGCGGCCCCGACCTCGTCCACCACGCGATCGACGACGCAGGCGGCCTGCTCGCGCGTGAGGCGGCCGGCGTTGGCCTCGACCACGTCACCGATGGCCCGGTCGCGGTCGAACGACGGCGAGGAGGAGCACGCCGCGGCGAGGAACAGGGTGCCGGCGGTGAGGAGCACCAGCCGGCGGTGGACGAGCCGCATCACGGCCCGCGACGGTAGCCGCCGTCCACCACCCGGCCCGGGCACGCGGACGGAACCCCCCGCCGGACGACGGGGTCGGCGCAGTAGCCTGCCGATCGCGCGATCGGGCCCCCGGGCAACGGCGCCGCGGCCTCCACCGCCGCAGCCCTGATCGAGCGGCACCCCTCACGTCGGCGCCCGCCTCCCAGGTGGGCGGCGCCGCCGAGCCGTTCGGAGACCACCATGCTCGACCACCGCCGCCTGCCCGAGCACGACGCCTGCGGCATCGGCTTCGTCGCCGACGCCCACGGCCGACCGCAGCGAGCCATCGTCGAGGCCGGCCTCGAGGGCCTCGCCGGCGTGAAGCACCGAGGGGCGGTCGCCGCCGACGCCCGCACCAGCGACGGCTGCGGGCTCCTCACACCACTCCCCCACGGGCTGGTGCCGGCGGACACGGGCGTGGCGCAGCTGTTCGTCCGCCCCGGCCGATCCGATGCTGACGTGCGGGCCGACGTCGAGGTCGCGCTGCGGGCCGAGGGCCTCGTCCTGGTCGAGTGGCGCGAGCCGCCCACCGACCCAGGCGTGCTCGGCGACCTCGCCCGCGACGACCAGCCCCGCTTCCGCCAGGCGTGGTTCGCCGTCGGCGACCTCCCCGTGCTGCCCGAGGCCACCACCGACCGGTGGGGCCACGACCGAGCCGAGCTGGCCGCGTTCCGCGCCCGCCGCCGACTCGACGCCGCGGCCGACGTCTACGTCGCGTCGTGCTCCTTCCGCACGATCGTGCACAAGGGCCTGGTGCCCGCCGACGACCTGGCGTCGTTCTGGCTCGACCTGGCCGACGACCGCTTCACGGCCGCCTTCGCCGTCTTCCACCAGCGCTTCTCGACGAACACCGCGCCGACCTGGGAGCGGTGCCAGCCCTTCCGCATGCTGTGCCACAACGGCGAGATCAACACCTTGTGGGGCAACGAGAACCGCCTCCGCGCGCGGGGCCACCTCGGCACGGTCGCCGCCGGGCTCGGCGACGAGGACCTGTACCGGCCCGTCGTCGATCCGCGGGGCTCCGACAGCGCCAAGCTCGACGAGGTGGTCGAGCTGCTGGTGCGGGGCGGTCGCCACGCCGTGCACGCGCTGGCCATGGTGGTGCCCGAGGCGTGGGAGGACGCCCGCGACCTCGACCCGACGGTGCGCGGGTTCTACGCGTACCACTCGGCCCTGATGGAGCCGTGGGACGGACCGGCCGGCGTCGTGTTCACCGACGGCATCGGGGTGGGGGCCACCCTCGACCGCAACGGGCTTCGGCCGCTGCGCTATGCCGTCTGCGAGGACGGCTTCGTCGTCTGCGCCTCGGAGATGGGCGCCGTCGACGTGTCGGGCCACGGCGCCGTCGAGCGCGGTCGCCTCGGCCCGGGCCACATGCTGTACGTCACGCCCCAGCACGGCGTCGCCCGCAACACGGCGCTGAAGCTCGAGCTCGGGCGGCTGGCCCCGTTCGCCCGGTGGGCCACCGAGGGGTTCCGGGCCATCGGCGCCGGCGAGCCGGTGGAGCAGGCGGCCGACGACCTCGTCGCCCGCCAGGTGGTGCACGGCTGCACGAAGGAGGAGCTGGCCATGGTGCTCAAGCCCATGGCCAGCGACGGCATCGAGCCGACCTTCTCGATGGGCGACGACACGCCCCTCGCGGCCCTCGCCTCGCGCCCGCGGCCGGTGTTCCACTTCCTCAAGCAGCGCTTCGCCCAGGTCACCAACCCCGCCATCGACCCCATCCGCGAGCGCCGGGTCATGAGCCTGCGGACGCTGCTCGGCCCGCGCCGCCCCCTGCTCGAGGCCACTCCCGACGCCACCCACCTGCTCGAGCTGCCGACCTTCTTCCTGTACCCGTCCGGCGTGGCCGCCCTGACCCGAGTCGACGTCTGCCCGTTCCCGCTGGCCCACCTCGACGCCACGTTCCCCGTCGCCGACGGGCCCGAGGGCCTCGCCCGGCGGGTCGGCCAGCTCGCCGCCGAGGCGGTGGAGGTGGTGCGGTCGGGCACCGGCGTGGTCCTGCTCGACGACGGCTCGGTCGGTCCCGACCGGGCGCCCGTCCCGAGCCTGCTCGCCCTCGGTGCCGTGCACCACGGCCTGGTCGACGCCGGCCTGCGGTCGGCCGCCAGCCTCGTCGTCGTGGCCGACGACGCGCGCGACACCCACGCGGTGGCCTGCCTGATCGGGTTCGGCGCCGACGCCGTGTGCCCGCGGCTGGCGCTCGAGACCGTCGCCGACGAGGCCGACCGCAGCGACGACGACACCGTGAGCCCCGACGCCCAGGACCACCTGCGGGAGGCGCTGGAGACGGGTGTGCTGAAGATCCTGTCGAAGATGGGCATCAGCACCGTCGACTCGTACCGGGGCGCCCAGATCTTCGAGGTCGTCGGCCTGGCCGATGAGGTGGTCCAGCGCTGCCTCCGGGGCGCACCCGCCGCCCTCGACGGCCTGGGCTGGGACGACCTCGGCCACGACGTCCTCGCCCGGCACCGCGCCGCCTGGCCGGTCGACGAGGGCACCGCCGTCGACCTGCCCTCGCCGGGGTGGATCCGGGTCCGCAAGGGCGGCGACCCCCACACCCACGACAAGGACGTGACCGACGCCCTCAACGCGGTCGCCCTGGTCTCGGCCACGCCCCGCCGGGGCGACCTGCCCGACGACCCGGTGGTGGCCGACATGGCCGTCGCCCACCTCCTGCAGCGCGCCATCGCCGGCGAGTCCGACGAGGCCTACGAGCGGTTCTCCGCGCTGGTCGACGGCCGCCCCCCGTGCGAACCCCACGACCTGCTCGAGCTCGACCTCGACGGCGCCAGCCCGATCCCCCTCGACGAGGTCGAGCCGGTCTCGGCCATCGTCGCCCGCTTCAGCACCGGCGCCATGTCCCACGGCTCGCTGTCGAAGGAGGCCCACGAGACGCTGGCCCAGGCCATGAACCTGATCGGTGGCCGCTCGAACTGCGGCGAGGGCGGTGAGGACCCGGCCCGGCTGCGCACCCGCGGCCTCGGCCGCGACGACAAGAACTCCCGCATCAAGCAGGTGGCGTCGGGTCGGTTCGGGGTCACCCCCGAGTACCTCGCCTTCGCCGACGAGATCCAGATCAAGGTGGCGCAAGGGTCCAAGCCCGGCGAGGGGGGCCAGCTGCCCGGGCACAAGGTCTCGGCCGAGATCGCTCGCCTGCGCCACACCCAGCCCGGGGTCGGGCTGATCTCACCCCCGCCGCACCACGACATCTACTCCATCGAGGACCTGGCCCAGCTGATCTACGACCTCAAGCAGGTCAACGCCGCCCAGGTGTCGGTCAAGCTCGTCGCCGAGGACGGCGTGGGCACCATCGCGGCCGGCTGCGTGAAGGCGCTGGCCGACGTCGTCCACATCAGCGGCCACAACGGCGGCACCGGCGCCAGCCCGCTGTCGTCGATCAAGCACGCCGGCATGCCGTGGGAGCTCGGGCTGGCGGAGGCGCAGCAGGTGCTCATGGCCAACGACCTGCGGAGCCGGGTGCGCCTCCGCGTCGACGGCGGCTTCCTCACCGGTCGGCAGGTGATCGTCGCCGCGCTCCTGGGCGCCGACGAGTACAGCTTCGGCACCGCCGCCATGATCGCCGAGGGCTGCATCATGCTGCGGGCCTGCCACCGCGACACCTGCAAGCCCGGCGTCGCCACCCAGCGCCCCAACCTGCGGGCCAACTTCACCGGGACGCCCGAGGGCGTGGCGGCCTACTTCACCTTCGTCGCCGACGAGGTCCGCCGGCACCTGGCCGCCCTCGGGGCCCGGTCCCTCGACGAGGTCATCGGCGCCACCGAGCGGCTGCGACCCCGGCCGCTCGGCGACGACCGTCGGAGCCAGGTCCGGGTCGACCGCCTGCTCGAGGTGGCGGGCCCACCGGGGACCACCCGCCGGTTCCAGGAGCGCGTCTCGCTGCAGGACCCCCGGGGCGAGCTCGGCGACCGGCTGCTCGCCGACGCCTTCCGGCCGGTGTGGGACGGCGACGACGTCGCCCTCACCTACGCCATCACCAACCGCGAGCGGGCGGTGGGCGCCGCCCTGTCGGGGGCCATCGCCCTGGAGTACGGGCAGCTGCCACCCCGGGGCACCGCCGACGTGCGCCTCACCGGCACCGCCGGCCAGAGCTTCGGCGCCTTCCTCACCCACGGCGTCGAGCTCCACCTGGTCGGTGAGGCCAACGACTACGTGGGCAAGGGCATGGGCGGCGGGCGCATCGTCATCGAGCCGCCGGCCGACGACCGCTCGCGCCACGCCGACCCCGTCGGCGTGAGCCCTGGCATGCGGACACCGGTGCTGGCGGGCAACACCTGCCTGTACGGCGCCACCGGCGGCGAGGTCTTCATCGCCGGCGGGGTGGGCGAGCGGTTCGCGGTGCGCAACTCCGGCGCGCTGGCCATCGTGGAGTCGGCCGGCGACCACTGCTGCGAGTACATGACCGGGGGCACCGTCGTGGTCCTCGGGCGCATCGGCTACAACCTCGGCGCCGGCATGACGGGCGGCCAGGCCTTCGTGTGGGACCCCGAGATCGACCGGGTGCTCACCCGCGTCAACCAGGACGTGGTCGAGGTGCTGCGCCCCGAGCTCGACGCCCTCGAGGAGCTGCGCTGGCTGGTCGAGCGCCACGTCGAGCTCACCTCGTCGCGGCGGGGGGCCGAGCTGCTCGAGGGATGGGACGACCGCCTCGACCAGCTGTGGCTGGTGGCCCCGCGCGCCCGGGCCGACCGCATCGGCGCCGTCCACGCCCGGCGCGTCGCCACCGCCTGACCACGACCACCGACCACTGCTCGTCCGAGCAGCCGCCGCCTGGCGGGCCGCCCACCGTCGACCAGATCCGTGGCGGCCCGCCGCCGCCGACCCCTGGACCCGCGGTCCGACCAGGGGGCTCGATCCGGCACGCGCCCGAGATCACGGACCCCGGGCCTGCACCCTCGGATCCCCGTCGCCCGGTCGGGGGCGACGGTAGGGTCGCGAGGCCACCACCGCAGTGCGGCGCGAGGAAGGGACGGCGATGGGCGACGACATCGACGCTGGGGACCAGGGCTGGCACCGGGCCGAGGACAGCCCCACGCCGTCGCCCGACGCCACGCCTCCCCTGGGCTCACCTGCGGGCGGATGGCCGGCATCACCACCCGACGCCCCGCCGGGCGTCCCCGACCCGCCGGCCGCCGCGCCGCCGCCGGTCGCACCGCCTGGTCCCGCCGGCGGCCCCGACGCCGGCGCGCCGGGCGCGCTCGGCCCGCCCGCCCAGGACCCCTACGGACAGGGCGGCTACGGGCAGGGCGCCTACGGCCAGCCAGGCCAGGACCCCTACGGCCAGGGCGCCTACGGCCAGGGCGCCTACGGCCAGGGCGCCTACGGGCAGCCAGGCCAGGACCCCTACGGCCAGGGCGCCTACGGGCAAGGTGCGTACGGGCAGAACGCCTACGGGCAGCCGGCCTATGGGCAGCCGGCCTACGGCCAGGCCGCCGGCTACGGCTACACCACCCCAGCCGGACCCACCACCGAGAACCTCGCGGTGGTGTCGCTCGTGGCCGGCATCCTCGCCGTCCCGATGGGGCTGTGCTGCGGCATCTTCGGCCTGGCCGCCACGGTCACCGCGCTCATCACCGGCTTCATGGCCCGCAAGAACATCAAGGCCTCCGGCGGCTGGAAGTCCGGCGACGGGATGGCCCTGGCCGGCATCGTGCTCGGCTTCATCGGCGTGGCCATGTTCGTGCTGTACCTGGTGCTGTTCGGGTTCCAGCTGTTCGCCGGCAGCGCGTCCCCTCGCTGACCGACCGAACGCGCCGGCTCACTCCACCAGGCGGAGCCCGGTGGGTGCCATCGACACGTCGGCGTGGGCCAGCTCGACGACGAACTCGGTGCGGTGGGCCGGGAACACGTGCTCGCTCACCAGCACGGGTACGCCCTCGGCCGATCGGGTGACGCGCTCGCAGCGCAGCACCGGCGCGCCGGCGGGCACGCCGAGCAGCTCGGCGTCGTGGGCCGACGCGGCCGCGGCCGCGATGGTCTGGGTGGCCCCACCGAGCGCCTCGCCGATCAGCTCGTAGAACGGAGACCGGGACACGTCCGCGCGCGAGAGCTCGGCACCCAGTCGCTCGGGGCACCACACGGTGACCAGTGCGAACGGCTCGCCGTCGGCGAGGTTCAACCGCCGCACCCGCAGCACCGCGCCGCGACCGAGCACGGCCGCCACCCGGGCGGGGGCCTCGACGAAGCGGAAGTCGAGGATGCGCCGCTCGGAGTCGATGCCGTCGGCGGCCAGCTGGTCCTCGATGGTCCCGAGGTGGCCGAGGGACTGGCGCACGGGGTCGGCGGCGACGAACCAGCCCAAGCCCTGTCGGGAGGCCACGAGGCCCTCGTCGCGCAGGACCTCGAGCGCTCGCCGGACGGTGACCCGGCTGGCGTCGTAGCCTGCGGACAGCTCGGCCTCGCTCGGCAGGAGCCGACCGGCCACGTAGGCCCCGACCTCGATCTCGTGGCGGATCGCCTCGGCGATCTGCTGGTAGCGGGTGCTGCGCACGGGTCTCCCCCGTCGGTCGGGCCTCCGGTTCGCCGGCCCCCTCACTTGTCCTATACTTGTATACACGAAGTCCACCGCCGGTGACGCGCCCGACCTGCGCCGTCCCGGCCCCTGCGCCAGGAGAACGCCATGGCCGTCGCCGCCAACACGCCGATCGAGCTCATCAACGGGGTCTACGGACGCCTCGCCGAGCGCACCGCCATCGGCCGCGAGCGGCTGGGCCGCCCGCTCACCTTCACCGAGAAGGTGCTCATCAACCACCTGCGCGACCCCGAGGGCCAGGAGCTCGAGCGGGGCCGCTCCTACGCCGACCTCGACCCCGACCGCGTCGCCATGCAGGACGCCACCGCCCAGATGGCGCTCCTGCAGTTCATGACCGCCGGCCTCCCCCAGGTCGCGGTCCCCTCCACCGTGCACTGCGACCACCTGATCCAGGCCCGCGAGGACGGCAAGGTCGACCTCCTCGCCGCCCTCGAGACCAACAGCGAGGTGTACGACTTCCTCGAGTCGGTGTCGGCCAAGTACGGCGTCGGCTTCTGGAAGCCGGGCTCGGGCATCATCCACCAGGTCGTGCTCGAGCAGTACGCCTTCCCCGGCGGCATGATGATCGGCACCGACAGCCACACGCCCAACGCCGGCGGGCTCGGGATGATCGCCGTCGGCGTGGGCGGGGCCGACGCCGTCGACGTCATGACCGGCTACCCCTTCAACGTCCGGTGGCCCAAGCTCATCGGCGTCCACCTCACCGGCGAGCTCGACGGCTGGGCCGCCCCCAAGGACGTGATCCTCAAGGTCGCCGAGATCCTCACGGTCAAGGGCGGCACCGGCGCCATCGTCGAGTACTTCGGACCCGGCGCCACCTCCATCAGCTGCACCGGCAAGGCCACCATCTGCAACATGGGCGCCGAGATCGGCGCCACCACCTCGCTGTTCGCCTACGACGACGCCATGGCCCGCTACCTCAAGTCCACCGGGCGCGAGGCCATCGCCGACGCCGCCGGAGCCGTGGCCCACGACCTGCGCGCCGACGACGACGTCCTCGCCGACCCGGGCCGCTTCTTCGACCAGGTCATCGAGATCGACCTGTCCACGCTCGAGCCGCTCATCAACGGTCCGCACACCCCCGACCGGGCCCGGCCGGTGTCGGCGCTCGGCGCCGAAGCCGAGGCCGAGGGCTGGCCCGCCGAGATCAGCGCCGCCCTCGTCGGCTCGTGCACCAACTCGTCCTACGAGGACATCTCCCGGGCGGCCTCGATCGCCCGTGAGGCGGCCGCCAAGGGCCTCACCGCCAAGGCGCCGCTCATGGTCACGCCCGGCTCCGAGCGCGTGCGCGCCACCATCGAGCGCGACGGCCTGCTGGCCGACCTCGAGGCCATCGGCGCCACCGTCCTCGCCAACGCCTGCGGCCCGTGCATCGGGCAGTGGGCCCGCAGCGACGTGCAGGAGGGCGACGCCAACGTCATCGTCACCTCCTACAACCGCAACTTCCCGAAGCGCAACGACGGCCTCGCCTCGACGCTCGCCTTCGTGACGTCGCCCGAGACGGTCATCGCCCTGGCCCTGGCCGGCCGGCTCGACTTCGACCCGCGCGCCGACAGCCTGACCACCGCCGACGGCCAGGAGGTCCGCCTCGACATCGGCCCGGGCATCGAGCTGCCCCCGGCCGGCTTCGAGTCAGGTGAGTCCGGCTTCCTCGCTCCGCCCGCCGACGGCAGCGGCGTCGACGTCAAGGTCGATCCCGCCTCCGAGCGCCTGCAGCTGCTGACGCCGTTCGCGGCGTGGGACGGCCAGGACTTCGTCGACCTGCCCATCCTGGTGAAGGCCAAGGGCAAGTGCACCACCGACCACATCTCGGCGGCGGGCCCGTGGCTGCGCTACCGCGGCCACCTCGAGAACATCTCGGGCAACCTGTTCCTCGGGGCCACGAACGCCTTCACCGGCGCCACCGGCGAGGGCAAGGACCAGCTCGACGGCTCCACCAGGTCGTTCCCCGACATCGCCAAGCACTACATGCTCGAGGGCCAGCCCTGGATCGCCATCGGCGACGAGAACTACGGCGAGGGCTCGTCGCGCGAGCACGCCGCCATGGAGCCCCGCTACCGCGGCGCCAAGGTGGTCATCACCCGCAGCTTCGCCCGCATCCACGAGACCAACCTCAAGAAGCAGGGCGTGCTGCCGCTCACCTTCGCCGACCCCGACACCTACGACCTCATCGGCGAGGACGACCGCATCTCGGTGCTGGGGCTGGCCGACCTGGCGCCGGACGTGCCGGTGCGGTGCCGCATCACCAAGCCCGACGGCACCACCGTCGACTTCGAGGCGATCCACACCATGAACGACGAGCAGATCGGCTGGTTCAAGGCCGGCGGCGCCCTGAACATCATCCGTCAGAAGCAGGCCGCCAGCGGCTGAGCCGCCGGCACGCAGGACCAGCGGAGCGGCGAGCCGATGGACGGAGACGAGCAGGAGCGCGAGCCACCGCCCGGGCTGTACCGGGCGGTGGTCGAGACGTCGCCGTACCTGTACTGCGTCCTCACCGCCGACACCACCATCACCTACGCCAACCCGGCCTCGGCCGACCTCGTCGGCATCCCCGCCGCCGACCTCATCGGGCGGCGGGCCGCCGACCTGATCGACCCCGACGACCTCGACATCGCCCTGGCCGCCTTCACCCAGATCGTCGACGAGTTCGACGAGCGGCCCGGTGAGGGCATCCCGATGATGGTGCGGCTGATCCGTGCCGACGGCTCCCGCATCTGGGTCGAGGTGGGTGCCCAACCCCGCTGGGACGATCCCGACGTGCAGGGGATCATCATCCGGGCCCGGCCGGTGGCCGGGCAGCAGTCCCTCGACCAGGCCCTCCAGGCCCTGGTCGCGTCGAGCCCGCTCGACGAGGTCCTGGCCTTCCTGGCCACGTCGCTCGACCTCGAGCTCACCAGCGCGCGGGTGGGCATCGCCTACGACTGGGTCGACGACGGCTTCGACCACGCCGTCGCCGCCCACCTCCCGCCGGCGCTGGCGGGTGGCCGCCTCCCCGCGCTCGCCGAGGTGGACACGCCGTGGGCGCGCGCGTGGCGCACTGGGGCGCAGGTGGTGTGCGCCACCCGCGACGACCTGCCCGCCGAGCTGGCCGCCGTCGCCGAGGCCGAGGGCCTGGCGGCGTGCTGGGTCGTACCGGTCGTGGTACCACCCGACGACGCGCTGCTCGCCTGCCTCATCGTGTGGCGCGAGCTGCCGGGGGCGCCCTGGGTCAGCCACGAGGTCACGCTCCAGCGGGCCCGCCACCTCGTCGCCCTGGCCTTCGAGCGCCGCCACACCGAGGCCCGGCTGCTGCACGCCGCCCTCCACGACACGCTCACCGGCATCGCCAACCGGTCCCACTTCTTCGAGCGGCTCGCCGCCGCCATGGCCGATCGCCACGAAGGCGCCGAGACCGTCGCCGTCCTCTACCTCGACCTCGACGCCTTCAAGCCGGTGAACGACACCTACGGCCACGCCGCCGGCGACGAGGTCCTGCGGGTGGTGTCCGATCGCATCGCCACGGCGCTCCGACCCGACGACCTCGTGGCCCGCCTGGGCGGCGACGAGTTCGCCGTGCTCTGCACCGGTGTGCCCGATGCCGACGAGGCCACCGCCATCGCCCAGCGGCTCATCGACGCCGTCACCGCGCCCATCGCCCTGCCCGGCGGCGACGTCCAGGTCGGCGTGAGCATCGGCATCGCCGTCGACCCGGCCGGCCAGGTCGCGGGCGAGCGCCTGCTCGAGGCCGCCGACGCCGCCCTGTACGACGCCAAGAGCTCGGGCCGGGGCGTGTGGCGGCTGGCCGGCGATCCCACGATCAGCCCCGACACCTGACCCCGACCGCCCACCGGAGCCAGGCGCGCGCCGTAGGCTCGCGACCATGCCCGCCGGCGACCCCACGGGGCCGAGCCCCGAGGTGCTCGCCGCCATCATCGACCAGGTGGCCCACCCCGCCGCCCTGATCGACCGCGACGGCACCATCCGCTGGGTCAGCCGGTCGGTCGAGGGCATCAGCGGGTACACCGCCGCCGAGCTGATCGGGCGCACGGTCGTCGAGCTGGTCGATCCCAACGAGGTGCCCCGCCTGCTGGAGACCTACGAGCACGTCGCCCACGACCGCGGCCGGGCCAGCCACCCCGTGACGTTCCGGTTGCGCCGGGCCGATGGCGTGCACCGCCGCATGGAGGTGTCGGTCGCCGACCTGCTCGACGACCCGGTCGTCGACGGCTTCGTCGCCTCGCTGGCCGACGTGACCGAGCGCGACCACCTCGACGACGTGCTCGAGTCGATCGCCACCGGCGCACCGCTGCCCACCACCTTGGGCCAGATCGCCCGCCTGCTCGACGACGAGCTGGCCCTGCCGACCGCCATCGCCGCGCAGCCCGGCCCCGACGGCATGGGGATCGGCGTCGGTGACGGCGTGCCCGCCGGCCTCGGCGGGGTCGGGCCGGTCGTGGCCGACGGCCCGTGGGCCGAGGCCGCCCGCACGCGCCGACCGGTGGTGGTCGCCGACATCGCCTCCCTGCCGGCGCCGCTGGCCACGCTGGCCGAGGCGACGGGCGTCCAGGCCCTGTGGGTGTGGCCGGCCGAGCACCCCGCCACCGGAGCGCTGGCGGCGACGATCACCGTGGCCGTCGACCACGCGGGCGTGCCGGGTCCCGGGCGGCGGACCGCCCTCGACCGCGCCACCCGGCTCGTGCGACTCGCCCTCGAGCGCACGGCGTACGAGGCCATGCTCGTGCACGCCGCCCACCACGATCCCCTCACCGGCGCCGCCAACCGCGCCCGCTTCTTCGAGCACCTCCGCGACGCCGTGCTCGCCGGCGACGGCAGCACCGACGGGGCGACCGACGGAGCGACCGACGGAGCGACCGACGGAGCGACCGAGGCCACGGTCGCGCCCGCGGGCCCGACCGACGAGGGCCGCGGGCCGGGCACCGGTCGCACCGCGGTGCTGTACCTCGACCTCGACGGCTTCAAGGGCGTCAACGACGACCGCGGGCACCGCGTCGGCGACCTCGTGCTGCAGGTGGTCACCCGCCGCATCAGCGCCCAGGTCCGCCCGGGCGACGTCGTGTCCCGCTTCGGCGGCGACGAGTTCGCCGTCCTGTGCGGCGACCTCGACGGCCCCACCGAGGCCGGGGCCGTGGCCGAGCGGCTCATCGAGGCCGTGTCGCGGCCCATCTCGGTCGAGGAACGCGAGGTCCGGGTGGGGCTGAGCGTCGGCATCGCCTTCGTCGACGGAGCGGCCGAGTCGGCGAGCGACCCGGACGCCGGGCCGGCCGCGATCGCCGGGGACCGGCGGCCCACCGTCGACGCCATCATGGACGCCGCCGACCGGGCCCTCTACGAGGTGAAGGCGTCAGGCCGCGGCGCCTGGCGGGTGGGCACGCCCACGCGCTGAGGCTGCTCCCCGGTCCGACGGCAGCGCCCGGTCGCTCCGCCGGCGATCAGTCGACGCCGGGGCGACGCCCCTCCTCGTGGCCGAGGTCGTCGGGATCGCCGGCGTAGCCGGAGGGGAGGGTGCGGGCCAGCTCCTCGGGCGTGGGCTCGTGCCACTCGCGCCCCTCCGGCGGGAGCAGCGCCGAGATGGCGCTCATGATCCGCTCCGTGTCGAGATCGGGGTCGTCGTAGGTGAGCGGCACCGGCCGACCCACGCGCACCTGCACGTCGGGCGGGTCGAGCAGGTTCCAGACGTTGGGCACCTTGGCGTTGCGGGGCCACACCTCCTCGGTCCCCCACAGCCCCATCGGGATCACCGGTGCCCGGGTCATCGCCGCCAGCCGCGCCGCGCCCCACCGACCCTTCAGGACGGGGTCGAAGAACGCCCGGCCCCGGGGGATGGTGCCCTGGGGCATGATCGCCACCAGCTCGCCGGCGCGCAGGGCGACGGCCGCCTCCTTCAGCGGCTCGTCCGAGCCGGTGCCCCGCTCGACGCGGATGCCGCCCATGGCCCGGGCCACGTCGCCGACGACGGGGGCGTCGAACACCTCCTTCTTGCCGAGGAAGCGCACGGGGCGTCCCCGCTTGGCGATGGCGAAGCCGACGGCCAGCGGGTCGAAGTAGGAGCGGTGGTTGCCGCAGATGATGGCGGGACCCACCGCAGGGATGTGGTCGGTGCCGTCGATGTGCAGGCGGGCGTACCGGACCAGCTCGGGGCGGGCGAAGGGGAAGATGGCCTGCTGCGGCTCGACGCCGGCCAGCTTGGGGACGCCGGGCGGAACGTCGAGGTAGATCTGGGGCCAGCGGCGCACCGTGGCCTGGATCCGCATGCGGGGATCGGGGTTGACCACGGTCGGGTGCCCGACGGCGCTGAGCAGCGGCACGTCGTAGTAGCTGTCGGAGTAGGCCCACGACCCACGCAGGTCGACGCCGGCGGCGCCCGCCCACTCGGCCACCGCCCGGTACTTGCCCTTGCCCCACACGAACTCGCCGTCGATGGTGCCGTCGAAGGCCCCGTCGCGCACGCCGTAGCGGGTGGCCACCACCGCGTCGACGCCGAGCAGCTCGGCCAGCGGGCGCACCAGGTGCTCGGGGGTGGTGGTGGCGATGACGACCTGGCGGCCCTCGGCCTGGTGCTCCTCGATGAGCAGGCGGGCGTAGGGCTGCACCTGGTGCACGAGGGTGGCGGCCGCCATCCGGCCGGCCTCCTCGGCATCGGCCACGGACCAACCCTGGGCCAGGCGGGCAGCCTGGCGGGTGAGCATCATCGACGGCCGGTTCTCGCCGACCAGGTCGAACACCTTGAACAGGAGGTCCTCGCCGGGGATCGTGCGGTCGGCCAGCAGGCCGACGGCCTTCATGGCCGCCGAGAAGGCAGGCCCGCTGGCCCCGGCGATGAGCGTGCGGTCGAGGTCGAAGAAGGCGGCAGCGGCCATGGACCGGCACCGTAGCCGGGGCGGCGGCGACCTCGCCCCGGCGAGGCCGGCCCCGCCGGGGACGGGCGGCGGGGGGACCAGCGGGAACGACCGGGGACGAGCGGGGACGAGCGACGGGACCGCCGGCGGGGCGCTGGCCCGAAAACGCACGGAGCCGGCCGGTGGGGGTTCGGCCAGCTCCGTGGATGGTTCGGGGTCGAGGGGGGATCGACCGGTCGAACCGGCACGAGGGGCTCGCGGGGGGAGCGAGCCGCGCCTCGGCGATATGTGCAACGCCAGCATGCGCCCCCATCGGCAATCTGTCCAACAGCAATTCGTGATACGTGCCATCATGTGCGGCGATGGATCTGCGGCAGCTCAACGCCCTCGTCGCGGTGGCCGACCACGGCAGCTTCTCGGCCGCGGCCCGAGCGCTGCACACCGTGCAGTCCAACGTGTCCACCCACGTCGCCCGCCTCGAGCGCGAGCTCGGCGCGGTTCTCATCGACCGGGCCACGGGCACCCTCACCGAACCGGGCCAGGTCGTCGTCGACCGGGCCCGTCGGGTGCAGGCCGAGCTCGACGCCCTCGAGGCCGACGTGGCCTCGTTGAACGCCGAGGTGGCCGGCACCGTGCACCTCGGTTGCATCGGCACCACCGCCCGCTGGCTGGTGCCCCACCTCGTCGAGCGGATGCGGGTCGCCCACCCCAAGGTCCAGCTGGTGGTGGTCGACGCCACCACGTCGTCGCTCCTCCCCCAGCTCGAGAACGGCCGCCTCGACCTGGCCGTGGTGAACCTGCCCGTGGACGAGCCCGACATCGCCGTCGAGCACCTCTTCGACGAGGACCGCGTCCTGGTGGCCCCGGCGGGCCACCCGCTGCACGACCGCGAGCACATCGCCCTGGCCGACCTCGACGAGGAGCCGCTCCTGCTCGAGCCCCAGGGCACCACCTTCCGCGACCAGCTCGACCAGCAGGCCGCCGCCGCCGGCGTGCACCTCGTCCCCCAGGCCGAGGTCGACGGCATGCGCCTGCTGGCGTCGCTGGCCTTCCAGGGCTTCGGCGCCGCGCTGCTGCCGGCCAGCGCCGCGCCGGGGTGGATCGGTGGCGACTGGCGCCGCATCCCGGTCGACGGCCTCGCCGGCCGGTCGGTCGGTCTGGCCCGCCGCCGGCGGGGCCTGCTGGCCGCTCCCGCCCGCGCGCTGCGCGAGTGCCTCCACGCCGTCGTGCGCGACGACGCCGCCGACCAGCCCGGCATCCACCCGGCGCCGGCCGAGCCCGTCGCCTGATCGCCACCTGATCGTCGCCGGCCCGCCCGCGCCGCCGTCGCCGGTCGCACGCGCGCGCTGCCGCGACCGGCGACGAACCGCTTCGGGACGGGCCGGGGCGCGCCACTAGGGTGACGCCCCATGTCCCAGGACGACCCCCGCTCCACGGACCCGGCAGCACCGGTCCCGCCGGCCGACGCGGCGCCCGACGATGCCGTCAGCGAGGCCGAGATCGCGGCCGAGGAGGCCGAGGCGCACGGCCTGCGCGAGGTGCGCCTGGCCAAGGTGGCCGCCCTGCGCGAGCGAGGCGTCGACCCCTACCCCGCCCGCACGCGACGCGAGGACGAGATCGGCTCCGTGCGCGAGCGGTTCGGCGACCTCGAGCCGGGCGTCGAGACCGACGTCGAGGTGGCGGTCGCCGGCCGGGTCATGCTGGTGCGCGACCACGGCAGGCTCGTGTTCGTCCAGCTGCGCGACCGCTCCGGCGAGATCCAGCTGTTCGTGTCCCAGAAGGTCATCGGCGCCGAGCGCTTCACCGAGCTCACCGAGGTCGTCGACCGCGGCGACTGGCTGGCCGCCCAGGGCACGGTGATGGTGTCCAAGCGGGGCGAGCTGTCGGTGAAGGTCACCGACTGGCAGCTGCTCTCCAAGGCGGTGCGGCCGCTGCCCGACAAGTGGCGAGGCCTGGCCGACACCGACACCCGCTTCCGGCAGCGCTACGTCGACCTCATCACCAACGCCCAGACCCGGCGCACCTTCGAGATCCGCTTCCGGGCCGTCCAGGCCATCCGCACCCACCTGCACGAGCAGGGCTTCCTCGAGGTCGAGACGCCGGCCCTGAGCCTCACCCACGGGGGGGCCACCGCCCGCCCGTTCGTGACCCACTACAACGCCCTCGACACCGACACCTACCTGCGCATCGCCCTCGAGCTGCCGCTCAAGCGCCTGGTCGTGGGCGGGCTCGAGAAGGTCTTCGAGATCGGCCGCGTGTTCCGCAACGAGGGCATCGACACCCGCCACAACCCCGAGTTCACGATGCTCGAGGCCTATGCCGCCTTCGAGGACTACCACGACATGATGGCCCTCACCGAGGCCCTGGTCGTGCGGGCGGCACGCGAGGCGCTGGGCACGACCGTGGTCACCATCCGCGACCGCGAGGTCGACCTGGCCGCGCCGTGGCGGCGGGCCACGATGGTCGAGC
Organism: Acidimicrobiales bacterium; assembly: GCA_046331175.1. GTDB lineage: Bacteria > Actinomycetota > Acidimicrobiia > Acidimicrobiales > Acidimicrobilacustridaceae > JAWKIW01. The sequence goes on along the minus strand of JAXLRI010000005.1, from coordinate 208,166 downwards.
TGATCCGCGAGCACGCCGCGGTCGAGATCAGCCCGTCGATGCCGATCGAGGCGGCTCGAGCGGTGCTCGACGGCCTCGGCATCGACCACGAGGCATCGTGGGGCTCGGGCCGGCTCACGTACGCCGTGTACGACGAGCTCGTCGAGCAGCACCTGGTCGAGCCCACCTTCGTGCTCGACCACCCTCGGGAGATCTCGCCGCTGGCCAAGGCCCGGCCCGACGACCCCACGCTGGTCGAGCGGTTCGAGCTGGTGGTCGACGGCCGCGAGCTGGCCAACGCCTACAGCGAGCTGAACGACCCCATCGACCAGCTCGAGCGGTTCGAGGCCGAGGCCCGGGCCAAGGCGGGCGGCGACCTCGAGGCCGGCGACGTCGACCACGACTACATCCGCGCCCTCGAGTACGGCCTGCCGCCCACCGGTGGCCTGGGCATCGGAATCGACCGCCTCGTCATGCTCCTGTCGGGGCAGTCCTCGATCCGCGAGGTGATCCTGTTCCCCACCCTGCGCCCCGAGGACGGCGCTCCGGCGACGGCGACCGGTGCCGCCGATGCCACCGGCGACGGCGACGCCGACCCGGCCGCCCCCGGCCCCGCGTGACCCCTCGCCGGAGGGCGTGCAGCCGCTCCGCGCTGCGTTCGGCAGCCCGCCGTCGCAGCGGTAGGGTGTCGAAACCAGAACAGGTTTCGGGACAAGGGGGTCCCGGGACGCTCACCCCGGGGTAGCCGCGCCCACGCGCTCGCCGGGTCGAGCACCCCGACACCGCCCCGGGTCTGCGCCGGGGCACGGCGATCCGGAGCAGCGACGTGGCCGAGAGCATCACCATCACCGACAACCGGACGGGCGAGTCGGTCGAGATCCCGATCGTCAACGGTGGGGTCGAGTCGGGCTCGTGGCGCAAGCTGCTGCCGAACATCTGGTTCTACGACCCGTCGTTCGACACCACGGCGGCCGCGGCCAGCTCCATCACCGAGCTCGACGGCGAGAACGGCATCCTGCGCTACCGGGGCTACCCCATCGAGCAGCTGGCCGAGTCGTCGACCTACCTCGAGGTCGCCTACCTGCTCATCCACGGCGAGCTGCCCACCCCCGCCGAGTACGAGCAGTGGGTGCACGACATCACGTACCACACGTTCATCCACGAGAACGTGCGCAAGCGGTTCATGGAGGGCTTCCACCACGACGCCCACCCGATGGGCATCCTCGTGTCCACCATCGCCGCGCTGTCCACCTTCTACCCGGACGCCAAGGACATCTTCAGCGACGAGTCGCGCGGCAAGCAGGTCATCCGCCTGATCGCCAAGATGCCCACCATCGCCGCCGGCGCCCACCGCCACAGCGTCGGGATGCCGTTCGTGTACCCCGACAACAGCCTCGACTTCTGCTCGAACTTCCTGTCGATGATGTGGAAGGTCGCCGAGCCCCGCTACGACGCCAACCCGGTGCTGGCCCACGCCCTCGACGTGCTGTTCATCCTGCACGCCGACCACGAGCAGAACTGCTCCACCACCGCCATGCGGGTCGTCGGCTCCTCCCACGCCGACCCCTACTCGTCGGTGGCCGCCGCCACCACCGCCCTGTACGGCCCTCGCCACGGCGGCGCCAACGAGGCCGTGATCCGGATGCTCACCCAGATCGGCTCGGTCGACAACGTCGACGAGTACATCCGCCGGGTCAAGGCCGGCGAGGTCCGCCTGCAGGGCTTCGGCCACCGGGTCTACAAGAACTACGACCCCCGGGCGAAGATCATCAAGCGCACCGCCGACGAGGTGTTCGCCGTCACCGGCAAGAACCCGCTGCTCGACATCGCCCTGAAGCTGGAGGAGGTCGCCCTCGCCGACGACTACTTCACCAGCCGCAAGCTCTACCCGAACGTCGACTTCTACTCGGGCCTGATCTACCAGGCCATGGGCTTCCCCACCGAGATGTTCCCGGTGCTGTTCGCCATCCCGCGCACGGCCGGATGGCTCGCCCACTGGCTCGAGCTGCTCGATCGCGACGCCCGCATCGCGCGGCCTCGCCAGCTCTACGACGGTGCGCCCGTCCGCGACTACGTCGCCCTCGAGCAGCGCTAGGGTGCCTGGGCGGCACCTCGGGAGCGTCACCTTCCGCCTGCCCTTCGTGACCCCGAGCGCATCGAGCCCGTCGTGACCATCGAGATCGTCCAGATCGACGCCTTCGCTGACAAGCCGTTCAGCGGGAACCCGGCCGGCGTCTGCCTGCTCGACGAGCCGGCCGACCCGGGCTGGATGCAGGCGGTGGCCGCCGAGATGAACCTCTCGGAGACGTCGTTCCTGGTCCCGGTCCACGGTGGCTGGGACCTGCGCTGGTTCACACCGACCGTCGAGGTCGACCTGTGCGGCCACGCCACGCTGGCCGCCGCGCACTACCTCTACGAGCACCGTGGCGTGCCGTTCGCCGACGAGCTCGTGTTCTTCACCGCCAGCGGCGAGCTGCGGGCGGCCCAGACCAACGACGGGTGGATCGAGCTCGACTTCCCCGCCGGCCAACCCGAGGCCATCACCCCGCCGGGCGCCCTGCTCGAGAGCCTGGGGCTCACCGACGCGGTGGCCGTCAGCCGGTCCCGGCTCGACTACCTCGTCGAGGTGCCGTCGCCCGACCAGGTGCGTGAGATGGCCCCCGACATGACCCACCTGCGAGAGATCGGCACCCGCGGGGTCATCGTCACCAGCGTCGGCGACGGCCTGTACGACGTGATCTCCCGCTTCTTCGCCCCGTCGGTGGGCGTCGACGAGGACCCGGTCACCGGCTCGGCCCACGCCGTGCTCGGGCCCTATTGGGCCGAGCGCCTCGGCAAGACCAGCCTGCTCTGCTACCAGGCCTCGGGCCGAGGTGGCGTGGTGCGGGTCGAGGTGGGCGAGGACCGCGTGAGCCTGGCCGGCCAGGCCGTCACCGTGCTGCGGGCCGTGCTCGAGGGCGAGGCCGCCGACGCCTCGCTCCCCCCGGTCGCCGAGACCGCCCCCGCCGTCTGACCCGGCCGTCCGGGCCCCCTGACGGGACATCCGGTGACCGGTCGCCGACCGACAGGTCACGGCCCACGAGTCGCCGGCCTTCGTCGTGGCCGTGGTCGCGAGGCGAGCGATCGGGATCAGGTGGGGTCGGCCACGTCGACGACGATCTTGCCGACGTTGGCGTTGGCCTCCATGCGTTCGTGGGCGGCGGCGATGTCGGCGAGGGCGAACCGGGAGTCGATCACCGGGCGGACCTCGCCGCGGTCGAACAGCGGCAGCACCTCGGCGCCGAAGCGCTGGGTGATGGCGATCTTCTCCTCGATCGGTCGGGCGCGCAGCACCGTGCCGATGAGGCTGGCCCGCTTGGGCAGCAGCTTGCCGATGTTGACCGGCGTGACGCCGCCGCCCATCACGCCGACCTGCACGATCCGGCCGCCGACCCGAACGGCGTCGACGTTGCGGTCGACGTAGTCGCCGCCGATGACGTCGAGCACCACGTCGACGCCCGCGCCGCCGGTCAGCTCGCGGGCCGCGGCCACGAAGTCCTCCGAGGCGTAGTCGACGGCGAGGTCGGCGCCGAGCTGGCGGCAGGCGTCGAGCTTGCCCGCCGACGCCGTCACCACGATCGCGGCGCCCATGGCCTTGGCGATCTGGATCGATGCCGTGCCCACACCCGAGGCGCCGGCGTGCACGAGGGCGGTGCGGCCCGAGGTGAGGCCGCCCTGCACGACGAGGGCGTCGAATGCGGTGATCCACACCTCGGGGATGGCGGCGGCGTCGGCCAGCGGGACCGACGCGGGCACGGGCAGCAGCTGGCGTTCGTGGACGGCGATGCGCTCGGCGTAGGCCCCACCGCCGACGATGCCCATGACGTGGTCACCGACCTCCCACGCCGTGGCCCGCTCGCCGCGCTCGACGACGACGCCGGCCAGCTCCATGCCGGGGACCTCGTGCTCCATGGCCGGGCCGGGGTAGAAGCCGCGGCGCTGCAGGAGGTCGGCCCGGTTGAGGGCGGTGGCAGCCACCGCCACCACGACCTCCTCGGGCCCGGGGACCGGATCGGGGACCTCGAGCAGCTCGAGGACCTCAGGACCGCCGTAGGTGGAGAGCACGACCGCACGCATGCCGGCAACCTACCGGCGCCGCCGGCCCGCAGCCGTACCCGCCTGGCCCAACCCGTGTGGCCCGACGCGCGGCCGCCGGCGTGCGTACGTGGTCAGGCTGCTGCGTGATGGCGAACGCCGACGCGGATGCCGCGTCAGCCGGCGAGGAGGTCGAGCTGGGCGGGTGAGGGTCGGTCGGCTTCGGTCGCTCGAGCCGTCGACTCGCCGGGGTGCCGAGCCCCGACGCGGCGGTCGCCGTCGACCTCGTCGCCGGTGATCTCGTCGTCCCCGTCGTCGGGGTCGTCGAGGTCGATGCAGCCGCCGGGGGTGGCGCCGGCGGCGAGGGGGTGGTCGGGTGGGACGAGACGGCGGGATCGGCCGTGGCGGACCAGGACCCAGTGGTCGTGGGTCTTGCGGCGGTCGTGGTCGTCGCAGAGGGGTCCGAGGTTGGCGAGCGTGCGCGGCCCGTCGTCGGCGAAGCGGTGGTGGTGGTCGATCACCCGGGGTGGGTCGGGGCAGCCGTCGATGCAACAGGTGGCGTGGTCGGCTTCGAGCGCGGTGCGTTGGGATGCCGTGGGTGCTCGTCCGAGGTGGGCGACCTTGGCGATGTCGGTTCCCTCGCGGAGCACAGCGGCGAGGAAGGTGTCGTCGCGTGCCATCAGGTCGTCGACCGTGGCGACGGGGACGGGCCCGATGCCGGTGATCTCGCACCGCTCGCGGGCGACGGTGAACCCGCGGCGCAAGGCGGCGAGGTCGATGTTGACGATGACCTTGGTGGCCCACCGTGGCGACCCGGGCCCGGCGGTGAGCCCGCCGCGGGTGCCGACCTCTCGAAGGCCCGCTCGCCCCGCACCGACCTCGTCGGCCCACCCGGTCAGCTCGTCACCCAGGTGAGGGCCACCGACGTCGAGGCCGGGCTCGTCGACGCCGCGGTCACGGTCGGAGCGCGGCTTGCCGTGGCCGTTGCCGTTCGTCCGGCCCGGGAGGTCGCGCTGCTCGTCGCCATCGCCGTGCGGGTCGCCGGCTCGGGGCACGGGTTGGGCGGCCAGCGCGACGAGCCCGTCGAACGATGCCTGCTCGTCGGTCAGCACCTCGCCACCAGAGCGGGCGGCGCGTCGGGCCTGCTCGGCCCACAGCGCGAGGCCGGCCAGGATCCGGGCGATGTCGTCGGGCGGCCCTGCTGCCCGGACCCATGCCGAGCCGTCCTCGCCGCGGCCGTGGGTGATGCACCGGCGGCGCCGCAGCCGCTCGACCGCCTCGCGGCCATCGCCACGCGCCGCGGCCTTGGCGGCGCGGGCCTTGCGGGCCAGGCCCTCCACCGACCCCGACGCCGCCTCGGCGAGCAGACCACCCTCGCTGCCCGGCGCCGCCTTGGCCGCCGGGGCGATCTCACGCACCTGCTCCTTGGTCAACCGACCCTGCCGGAGGGCGTCCTGGGTGCCGTCCAGCTCGTCGAGCACCCGCGCCGCCGCCAGGTCCTTGCGGGCATCGGCCCGCGACTGGCCCGTCGTGCGCGCCATCCACTCCGCCACATCGGCGTCACCCGACCCTGCCCACACCGACGTGCGCGCCATCCGCCCCGCCGCCAGCAACCGACCCCCCGCCGCCAGCCGCTCCAGCTCCGCGAACCGCTCCACCAGCACCGCCGCATCCGCGGCCGTGATCACCGACGCATCGAACCCACCCACCAGCTCGCGGACCTCGGAGACGACCGCGGCCAGGACCGAACCGAGCGTCGGCGAACCGACATCGCCATGGCCCTCGACCTGGCCATCGATCTCACGGTTCTCCCTGGTGGACATGCTACGATCGTACACCTGTTCGTCTCCAAGCGCAACAAGATCGCCGGAGAACACCGAAGAGCGATGGAGGGTCACCATCGGCCACCGTCGCGGTTCGGGCCCAGCCAGCGGCCACCCCGCCGGCGACGCTGGATCGGCGACGGCAGACTGACCTCGTGCCCGCCGAGAAGACCGACCTCCAGACGAGGGCGTTCCGCGACGCCGAGGCCTTCCGCACCTGGCTCCACGACGAGCACGAGCGCAGCGAGGGGCTGTGGCTGAAGATCGCGAAGAAGGGCAGCGACGTGCGCTCGGTGACCTACGCCGAGGCGGTCGACGTCGCGCTCTCCTACGGCTGGATCGACGGTCAGAAGGCCCGCTACGACGAGACCTGGTTCCTGCAGCGGTTCACGCCACGACGACCGCGCAGCGTCTGGTCGCAGATCAACTGCGACAAGGCGACTCGGCTGATCGACGAGGGGCTGATGCAGCCGGCTGGCCTCGACCAGGTCGAGCGGGCGAAGGCCGACGGTCGATGGGACGCCGCCTACCAGGGCTCGCGCACCATGACCGTCCCCGACGACCTCCAGGCCGCCCTCGACGCCAACCCCGCGGCCAGCGCCGCCTTCGCCGCGATCAGCCGCACCAACCGGTACGCCTTCCTGTACCGCATCCACGAGGCCAAGCGCCCCCAGACGCGCGCCGCCAGGATCGCGACCTTCATCGACATGCTCGCCAAGGGCGAGACGCTGCACTGACCCGCCACCCGATCCGGCGATCCGGCCATCCGGTGACCGCCTCCGGATCACCTGCGTTCGCCGGCACGCCCTGGGGTGACCGGGAACGCAACCCGCCCCAGCCCAAGCGCCAGCCCAACCCTCACCCACCCACCTGCGTTCGCCAGCACGCCCTGCGGTGACCGGGACCGCAACGCGCCCCAGCCGAGCGCTGCCGAGCACGGCCGAGCGCTGGCGACCCCAGGCGAGCGCTGCCGGACTGCCGGATCCGCCGAGATGCGTCAGGCGTCGAGGCCCAAGGCCTCGCGCGCCGTGGCCGTGGCCCAGCGGTAGTCGGGCTTGCCGGTGGGCAGGCGCTCGCAGTGCGCCACCCGGACCCAGGCCCGCGGCACCTTGTACCCCGCCACGTGCGCACGGGCACCGTCGGCCAGGTCCTCGTCGTCGGGCACCGAGGCGCCGGGCCGCAGCGACACCACCGCCACCACCCGCTGGCCGAAGCGATCGTCGGGCACACCGACCACGAGCGCGTCGAACACCGCCGGGTGGTGCTTGACCGCCTTCTCGACCTCCTCGGGGAAGACCTTCTCGCCACCCGTGTTGATGCACTGGCTCCCCCGGCCGAGCAGCGTGATGGTGCCGTCCTCCTCGAGCCGGGCCAGGTCGCCGGGCACCGACCAGCGCTCGCCGTCGACGACCGGGAACGTGGCGGCCGTCTTGACCGGGTCGTTGCGGTAGCCGAGCGGGATCCACCCCTTCCGGGCGAGCCGGCCGACCTCGCCGGGGGCGACGGGGCGCAGGTCGTCGTCGAGCACAGCGGTGTCGTCGTCGGTCACCAGCCGCGGCGCCCCAGACGAGGACGACGCCGACGACAGCCGACCCTGCCCGCCCGTCTCGGAGGCGCCGAAGGTGTCGACGACCTTGGTGCCCGGCAGCGAGGCCCGCAGCGAGGTCTGGGTGGCCGGTGACAGCACGGCACCGCCCGAGGCGACCACCTGCAGGGCCGACAGGTCCCAGCGGTCGGGCTCGGCCACGAGGGCGTCGGCCAGGGGACGGGCGGTGGCGTCGCCGATGACCATCGTGAGCTCGACCCGCTCCCCCGACAGCAGGTCGAGCGCGTCGGCGGCCGCGAAGTGGCGGTCGGTCGAAAGGACCAGCGCGCCGCCGCTCAGGTGGGTCTGCAGGGCGACCCACATGGCGCCGCCGTGCATCATCGGGCAGAGGGGCAGCCGCCGCATGATGGGGTCGCCGCGGCGGGCCCGCTCGACGATCTGGTCGGGGGCGGTGAGGGCCGGCACGCCCTTGCTCGGCGTCCCTCGACCGCCGAGCGAGGCGAAGTAGATGTCCTCGTGGCGCCAGGTGACGCCCTTGGGCATGCCGGTGGTGCCGCCGGTGTAGAGCAGGTAGAGGTCGTCGGCGGAACGGGGGCCGACGTCGACGCGACCGGCGGGCGCCTCGGCGACCAGCCCGTCGAGCTCGTCGCCGCGAAGGAGGACGACGGGCGGCTCGGCGAGCGAACCACACGCCTCCTCGACTGCCGCGAGGTGGTCGGTCTCGGTGACGAGGACGCGCAGGTCGGCATCGGCGAAGACGTGGGCCAGCTCCTCGGCGACGTAGCGGTAGTTCACGTTGACGGGGATGGCCCGCAGCTTGAAGGCGGCGAGCATGAGCACGACGTACTCCCACCCGTTGTGCAGGTGCAGCCCGACCGTGTCGCCGGGACCGACGCCTCGGTCGGCCAGCACGTGCGCGGCGGCATCGACACGCGCGTCGAGGGTGGCGTAGTCCCACCGCACCGGTTCGGGCCCGCCGGGCTCGACCCCGGTGCACACCAGCGCCTCGTTGCCGGGCACGGTCGCGGCGACCGCTTCGAACAGGTCGGCGAGGTTGAACTCCACCGGGCCACGCTACCGAGGCCGCCGGGCGGCCCCCGACGGCGCGCCGACCGCGGTGCGCGGCGGTCGGCGCACCGTCCTCGACCAGCCGGCCGGTCCGGTCGCGCGGAACCCCAGCAGCGGTGGCAGCGTTGTGCCGTCGACGGACACCGGGCCGACGCTGGGGAGGCGACCGATGGCGACCGACGGGACGAGACGACGGTGGGTGCTGCCCGTGATCGGGGTGGCGCTGGTCGCCGTGGTGGCGGCCCTCGCGCTCTTCCAGCCGTGGAAGCTCGTGCTGGACCAGGAGGTCGACGAAGCCGCGCCCACCGCGGTGGCGTCCGCACCGACGAGCGGGACGACCGGTGGCACCGCGACGGCAGCAGGGTCGAGCAGCGGCAGCGGCAACGCGGCGGCCACCACCGCCTTCGTGGCCAAGGCCCACCCCACCTCGGGGCAGGTCCGACTGGTGCCCACCGCTGACGGGTCGGTGGTGCGCATCGAGGGCCTCGACACCGACAACGGGCCCGACCTGGTGGTGCACCTCGTCCCCGCCACCGCCGACGCCGCCAACGCCGCCCTCGGCGAGGGCGCCCTCGACCTCGGCCCCCTCAAGGGCAACGTCGGCAACCAGAACTACGTCGTGCCGGCCGGCACCGACCTCAGCAGGTACCGAAGCGTCGTGATCTGGTGCCGCCGCTTCGCCGTCCCGTTCGGGGCGGCGCCACTGCCCAGCTGATCGCGCGTCGCCGCCGGCGCAACGCAACCGGCGAGCACCGACGCCGGGGTGGGCCCCGACGGCGGACATCCGGCAGACTCGCCGCACCAGCCCCGGCCGCCGCCGGGCCCGGACCCGGGAGCCACCGTGGACTTCGCCCTGCCCGCCGAGCTCGAGCCGCTGCGCCTGGAAGCCGCCGAGGTCGCCGCCGCGTGGACCGCCGGCGCGGCGGTGCGGGAGGACTCGTGGCTGATCGGGACGTCTCGCGAGCTCAGCCTCGAGCTGGCACGGCGCGGCTGGCTCGGCATGACGTGGCCGATCGAGGCCGGCGGCCACGGTCGCACCCCGCTCGAGCGCTTCGCCGTGTTCGAGACGCTCATCAGCGCCGGCGCCCCGGTGGCGACGTCGTGGTTCGCCGACCGCCAGATCGGCCCGACCCTGCTGCAGTACGGCACAGACGAGCAGCGGGCCACCCACATCCCCGAGATCGTCGCCGGACGGTCGGCGTGGTGCATCGGCATGAGCGAGCCCGACGCCGGCTCCGACGTGGCGTCGCTGCGGACGCGGGCCGTGCGCCGCGGCGACACCTGGGTGGTGGACGGGCAGAAGGTGTGGACGTCGGGCGCCCACGAGGCCGACTTCTGCTACCTCGTCGCCCGCACCGATCCCGACGCACCGCCGCACGAGGGACTGTCCGAGCTCATCGTCGACATGCGGTCGCCGGGCATCGACGTGCGCCCCATCACCGACATGACCGGCAACCGCCACTTCTGCGAGGTGACGTTCACGGGCGTGGAGGTGCCCGCCGCCCACCTCGTCGGCACCGAGAACGGCAGCTTCCGCCAGATCATGCGCCAGATGGAGCACGAGCGCGGCGGCATCGACCGGCTGGTGTCGAACCGGGCCCTCTACGAGGACTGCCTGCCCCTGGCCGACCGTGACGACCCCCTGGTCCGCCAGGAGATCGCCGCCCTCGAGGCCGGCTACCGGGTCGGGCGCCACCTCGTGCTGCGGGAGGTGCTCGGACAGGCGCCGAAGGGCTTCTCGGCGGTCACCAAGACGGTGTGCACCGAGTTCGAGCAGCGGGTCGCCGACTTCTGCTGCCGGGTGGCGGGACCGGATGCCCTGCTGTGGGGCCGGGTGGCCCGGGGGGCCTGCTACGCCCCCGGCTACACGATCATGGGCGGGACCACCCAGATCCTGCGCACGATCATCGGCGAGCGGGTGCTCGGGCTCCCTCGCGAACCTCGCTGACGCCCGCCCTGGGATCGAGCCGGATGCGGCCGGGCCGCTGGATCCGGCCGGGCCGCTGGATCCGGTCGGCGCCCGCGCCGGTGGGCCCATGACCGGCGAGGCCGGCCCTGCTAGCGTTCCCGGGACCGGCCCGGGGAGGGGCCGGCACCCGCTGGGGCGGGGTGAGACGAAGCAGGTCGGCATGGCCATCCGCTACTGGAAGCGCATGCGTGAGGAGGGGGCGAAGCACCCCGATCCCGCCGCGCGCCAGGGCGAGAACCCGTGGGTCGACCCCAACCTGGCCGGCCCCGCTCCCCTGCCCACCATCGACCTCGACGCCCTCACCCGCGACGAGGTGCCGGTCGAGGAGCGGGCCGCGATGTACAGCGACTGGGCCGAGCGCATGCGGGCCAAGCGGGTGAACGCCCAGCGCACCATCGCCGAGCGACAGGCCGAGACCACGGGCGCCCGGCCCGCCGAGGAGGAGGCGCCCTCGTACTGGCGCACCGACTCGGTCTTCGCCACCGCCGGCGACGAGCACGCCCCCGGCGATCGACCCAACCCGTGGCGGGTGCAGGAGCTGCTCGAGGTCCTCGACCTGCGCGAGGGCGCCACCCGCGACGACGTGAGCCGCGCCTACCGCGACCTCGCCAAGCAGCACCACCCCGACCGCTTCGCCGACGCCGACGACGAGGTGCGCCGCTTCCACGAGGCGCGCATGGCCAAGATCAACACGGCCTACTCGGCGTTGCGCCAGCTCGAGCTGGCCTGAGCCCGACCGCCCGCGGCGGCGCCGGCCCGTGCCTCAGCCGCCGAGGCGGCGCACGGCCGGACCCTCGTCCCAGACGTAGGGGGCCACGCGCACCCGCGCCGTGGCCACCTCGGCCCGCTCGGCCACCATCACCGGGTTGAGCTCGATGTCGGCCAGCTCGGGGATGTGCTCGAGGGCAGCGGCCAACCGCAACAGGGCACCCTCGACCACGGCACGGTGGGCGTCGTCGTCGAACAGGGGCGCCACCGCCGAGGCCTCGAGCAGGCGGCCGGCATCGCGATCGGTGAGCGGGAGGATGCGGACAGGGCGGTCGGGGTTGGCGCCGGTGGTGGGACCCCCGAGTCCGCAGGTGACGACGCCGCCGAACGAGGCGTGCTGGTGGCCCGCCAGCAGGATCTCCACGCCGGGATCGGCCATGCGCTGGACCACCGCGGGGCGCATGGCGTCGCCGAGGTGGTCGAGCATCCGCTGGTAGGTGCCGCGCAGGTCGTCGGCGTCGTGCAGCGACAGGGCCGCCCCGCCGCCCTCGCCGGGCCGGAAGTGGTCGAGCCCGGTGGCCTTGAGGGCGACAGGCCACCCGATCGACTCGGCGGCGGCCACCGCGGCGTCGGCGTCGTCGACGGTGCGGTGCGCGAGCCAGTCGAAGCCCAGGGCCCGGAGCAGGTCGCCGACCTCGTCCACGTCGAGCCAGCGGCTGCCCCCGCCGTCGGACCCCGCGGGCAGGGCGGCCCGGACCAGCGCCGTCGCCCGCTCGAGGTCGAACCCGGGGAGCGAGGCGGGATCGGGCACGGTGCCGAGGTCCTCGCGACGCCAGTCGCCGAGCGCCGCCACCCGCCCGAGGGCCGTGACCGCCTCGACGGGGAACTCGAACACCGGCACCGGAACCCCCTCGCCCATCAGCGGCCGCGAACCATCGGCGCCCAGGAAGCTGGCCACGATGGGGGTGCCCGGTCGGTGGGTGGCCGCCGCGCCGATGGCCCGGGCCACCTCGTCGCCGCGCCGCTCCAGGCCGGGCGCGTACACGACGAGGACGGCATCGACGGCATCGTCGTCGAGCAGGGCCTCGAGGACCCGCTCGTAGGCGCCGGGCAGGGCGGCGAAGGTGACGTCGATCGGGTTGGCCGCCGAGGCTCCGGGCGGGAGGTGGGCCGACACCTCGCCGCGCGTGCGGGGCGACAGCTCGGCCAGCCCGAGCCCGGCGGCCGAGCAGGCGTCGACGGCCAGCCGGATGCCCCCGTCGCTGTTGGACATGATGGCCAGGCGGCGGCCGGCGGGCACGCCCTGGTGGACGAGGACGCGGGCGACGTCGAACAGCTCGGTGGGCGTGTCCACCCGGATCACGCCGGACTGGGCGAGCATCGCCTGCACGGTGGCGTCGCGCGGCCAGCGCGACCCGGGCCGGTCCTCGGGGTCGTAGGTGCCCGGCGCCGTCCCCGTGCTGTTGACGGCCACGATGGCCTTGGTGCGGGCCATGCGCCGGGCGATGCGGGTGAACTTCCGGGGGTTGCCGAACGACTGCAGCACCAGGGCGACGACGTCGGTGCGCGGGTCGGTCTCCCAGTACTGGAGGAGGTCGTTGCCGCTGAGGTCGACCTTGCGCCCGGTGTCGACGAAGGTGGAGATGCCGACGCCGACCCGGCGGGCCCGCTCGAGGACGGCCACGCCGACGGTGCCGGACTGGGTGAGGAAGCCGACCCGACCGGGCAGCACGTCGACCGGGTCGAAGGTGGCGTGCAGGGCCACGCCCGGGTGGGTGTTGACCACGCCGAGGGACTCGGGCCCGATGACCCGCATGCCGTAGCGGCGGGCCTTGTCGACCACCAGCCGCTCGCCGGCGTCGCCGTAGGGGCCGTACTGGCTGAAGCCGGTGCTCAGCACGATGAGGCCACCGACGCGCTTGCGACCGCACTCGTCGACCGCCCGCAGCACCTCCACGCCGGGGACGACCACGACGGCCACGTCGACGTCGTCGGGCACCTCGAGCACCGACGAGTAGGCGCGGACGCCGCCGACCGGGGCCCCCGACGGGTTGACCGGGTACACGACGCCGGCGAAGCCGTGCTCGAGGAGCTGGCGGAAGACCTCGTGGCCGACGGTGCGCGGCTCGCGGGTGGCTCCGATCACCGCGACCGACCGAGGGGCGATGACCCGCTCGACCGACCGCGCCTCGGCGGCCTGCTCGCGCGCCTCGATGGCGGCGGCGGCCTCGTCGCTCGGCTCGATGCCGAGGCGCACCTCGATGAGTCCGTCCTCGAAGGTCGACTCGGTCTCGAAGCCGGCCCGGTGCAGCACGGCGAGCATCTTGCGGTTGGTGGGCAGCACCTGGGCGGTGAGCGCCTCGAGCCCCGACTCGCGCGCGGCGACGATGAGGTACTCGAGCAGCACGGTGGCCAGGCCCCGCCCCTGCTGCTGGTCGTCGACGAAGAAGGAGATCTCGGCCTCGTTGCGGTGCTGCCACACGTCGTAGCCGGCGATGGCGATGACGTCGTCGCCGAGCACGCCGACGAAGGCCATGCGGGTGACGTAGTCGACGTGGGTGAGGCGGTCGAGGTCGCGCTGGGACAGGCGCGGGCGCGGTGTGAAGAAGCGGAAGTAGACGCTCTCGCGCGACTGGCGCTCGTGGAAGTCGGCGATGGCCTCGGCGTCGCCGGGGCGCACCGGCCGGATGCGCACGGTCGCCCCGTCGGACAGCACCGCGTCGCTCTCCCACCGCGCCGGGTAGCCGGCCGGCGGGTCGGCCACCGCCTCGTCGGCTGCGGCCGCCGCGGCCTCGGCCGCCGCGACGTCGGCCGCCGCACCACCGGCGGCGGGGCTCGGACCATCGGGGTCGGGCTCCGGGGACCCGTCCGGCACCTCGGCGTCGGCCATGGCCGCCGAGCCTACGACGGGGCCGGGGTCGGGGCGGGCCGCCGGTAGGCTGCCCGCCACCGACGCCCGAGGGGGGACCGATGGCCGTCACCGAGACACCCGCGCCCGACGCCGACGCCGGCGCATCCGACACCACCGTCCACTACCGCACCTGCCCGCTGTGCGAGGCGACGTGCGGGCTCGAGCTCACCCTGCGGGGCGACGAGGTGGTCCGCATCCGCGGCGATCGCGACGACCCGTTCTCCAAGGGCTTCATCTGCCCCAAGGGCTCGACGCTGAAGCACCTCCACGAGGACCCCGATCGCCTGCGCCGGCCGATGATCCGGCGTGGTGACGACCCGGACACCGCGACCTGGGAGGAGGTCACCTGGGAGGAGGCCTTCGCCGAGGTCGAGCGCCGGCTGACCCCCGTGCTCGAGGCCGACCGGCAGGGCGTGGCGATCTACCTGGGCAACCCCAACGTCCACAACCTGGGCGGCGCCATCTACAACCGACCGCTGATCCGGGCGCTCGGCACGCGCAACATCTTCTCGGCGTCGACCGTCGACCAGATGCCCAAGCACGTCTCGTCGGGCCTCATGTTCGGCAGCGCCGGCTCCATCCCCGTCCCCGACCTCGACCGCAGCGACCTGGTCGTGCTGCTCGGCGCCAACCCGTGGGAGTCGAACGGCTCCTTGTGCACGGCCCCCGACTTCCCCGGCCGGCTGCAGGCGATCCAGGCCCGAGGCGGCCGCTTCGTCGTCGTCGACCCCCGCCGCACCAAGACCGCCGAGCACGCCGACCAGCACCTGGCCATCGTCCCGGGCACCGATGCGCTCCTGCTCCTGGCGCTGGTCCACACGCTGTTCGACGAGGACCTCGTCGACCTGGGGACCGTGGCCGACCACGTCGACGGCGTCGACGAGGTGCGCCAGCTGGTCGCCGACCTGACCCCCGAAGCGGTGGCCGGCGCCGTCGGGATCGACGCCGGCACCATCCGCGCCCTGGCCCGTGACATCGCGGCGGCGCCGACGGCGGCGGTGTACGGCCGCATCGGCACCCACACCGCCGAGTTCGGCACGCTGGCCTCGTGGGCCGTCGACGTGGTCAACGTGCTCACCGGGAACCTCGACCGGCCGGGCGGGGCGATGTTCCCGCTCGCCGCCCAGGGCAAGCGGCCGGGGCCGCCGGCGCCGGGCCGCGGCTTCACCACCGGCCGCCACCGCAGCCGGGTCAAGGGCTACCCCGAGGTCAACAGCGAGCTGCCGGTGGCGACGCTGGCCGACGAGATCCTCGAGCCGGGCGAGGGCCAGGTGCGGGCCCTCATCACCGTGGCCGGCAACCCGGTCCTCAGCACCCCCGACAGCGGCCGGCTGGCCGAGGCACTGCGCGGCCTCGACTGCATGATCAGCGTCGACATCTACCGCAACGAGACCACCCGCTTCGCCCACGTCATCCTGCCGCCGCCCTCGCCCCTCGAGCGCAGCCACTACGACATCGCCTTCACCACGCTGTCGGTGCGCAACGTCGCCAAGTGGTCGCCGCCGGTCTTCGAGACCGACGCCCCCCAGGAGGGCGAGATCCTGGCCCGGCTGGCCCTGATCGCCTCGGGCCAGGGCGCCGACGCCGATCCCGCGCTCGTCGACGGGCTCGTGCTCGGGGCGCTGCTCGGTCGGGCCACCGGCGAGGGGGGCGTCTGCGAGGGCCGAGACCCCGACGAGCTGGCCGACGCGCTGTGGGCCACCACCCCCACCGACCGGGCCCTCGAGGTGATGCTGCGCACCGGGCCCTACGGCGACGGCTTCGGCGCCGACCCCGACGGGCTCACCCTGGCCGGCCTGGCCGACCAGCCCCACGGCGTCGACCTCGGCGCGCTCGCCCCCCGCGTGCCCGAGGTGCTGTCCACCCGCAGCGGTCGCATCGAGCTGGCCCCCGAGCCGATCGTGGCCGACGTGCCCCGGCTCCGGGCCGCCCTCGACCGCCACGGCGACGGCCTGGTGCTCGTCGGCCGGCGCCACCTGCGGTCGAACAACTCGTGGATGCACAACCTCGAGGTGCTGGTGAAGGGCAAGCCGCGCTGCACGCTGCAGGTGCACCCCGACGATGCCGAGCGACTCGGCCTGGCCGCCGGTGCCGACGCCCGGATCCGCTCCCGGGTCGGCGAGCTGGTGGCACCGGTCGAGGTCACCGACGAGATCCGCCCCGGCGTCGTGAGCCTCCCCCACGGGTGGGGCCACGACCAGCCCGGCGCCGCCCTGGCGGTGGCCCGCCGCCATGCCGGGGTGAACACCAACGTCCTGACCGACGCCGACGCCATCGATCCGCTGTCGGGCAACGCCGTGCTCAACGCCATCCCCGTCGAGGTCGCCCCGGCCTGATCAGCCGCTCCCCTCGCCCTGACCAGCCGCTCCCCTCCCCCTGATCAGCCACTCGACTCGGCCGTACCCCATCTCCGGACTTTGGAGGATCCGCGTCACCCCCTGACGCGGATCCTCCGAAGTTCGGGGGGAGGGAGGCTGGGGCGGGGTGCGGGTGCGGGCGCGGGCGCGGACGTGGGCGCGAGCGCGGGCGCGGGTGGCGGCGGCGGCGTGGTGATCCGACGCGCCCGCCGGGGTCCGGTACGTTCGCGTCCGCGATGGCGAGGAGGACCAGGGACGAGACGGCGGGCCGCAGCCCGCGCGGACGGACGGCCCCGGCGCGCCGCGCCCTCGGAGCGGTGGCCTCGCTGGCGGTGCTGGTCGGGGTGGCGGCCGCTGGCTGCAGCGACGCCGAGCCCGAGGCCACCCGCCCCACCCGGCCCCTGCGGGCCGACGTGACCGTCACCCTCGGCGACCGCGAGGTGGTCTTCGACTCCCCCGCCGCCGCCTTCCCCGACAGCCGCTACGTGACCTACACGTGGGACGGCCACACCTACGGCGTGCTCTCCGGTGGCGGCGCGCACCAGCGGTTCGCCGACCCGCTGGCCGTGCCCCTGGCCGGCGGCGAGGCCATGAAGGGACTGGAGCCGGGCCCGAAGGACGTGGACGCCCGGGCCGTCCACCTCGACGGCGTGTACGTCGACGGGGCGGGCACGCTCCACGGGATCTACGACGCCGAGCGCCCCCTGCGCGAGGACCGCGACCCCACCGAGCCCCGCCACAGCCTGGCCTACGCCGAGTCCGCCGACGGCGGCCTCACGTGGACCAAGCCCTCCTACCCCGACAACCTCGTGCTCACCGGATCGTCGGGGGGCGAGGCCGCCGACGCCTCCCTCCTCGTGGTCGACGACTGGCTCTACGCCTTCTTCAGCCAGAACCGCCAGCCCGCCATGGCCCGGGCCCCGCTCGCCGAGTCCGGCCGCCCGGGCAGCTGGAAGAAGTGGTACTGCCTCACCGACGACGAGCGTGAGAAGGCGGGCATCCCCGTGCCCAAGCCCGGCGAGAAGCCCCCCTGCGACTTCTCCCAGCCCGGGATCGGCGGCAAGGCCACCGCCCTCGTCGGCCTCAAGGACGCCCCCATGGTCACCCGCAACCGCGACCTGCAGGCCTACCTGGCCGTCGACGACACCGTGCGCGAGGGCCGGGTCGGGTTCAAGACCAGCGAGGACCTCGAGGCCTGGCTCGGCGTCGCCAACCAGCCGACCCTGCCCGAGCCCCAGCCCGGCTGGGGCGACGTGGCCCCGGCCCAGGTCGCCGACGACGGCTCCACCGCCGTCACCGAGCGGTCGTTCTGGCTCTACTACGTGGAGTGGAACGTGCCGCAGTCCCAGAAGCGCCAGCTGGTCCGCCAGCGCGTGACGCTGAGCCCCGTCGGCGCCTGACGAGGACCAGCCGGGCCGATGCCGCGGGCTGGCCGGCACGACGAGGGCTAGCGTCGCGGGGCGTGCTGATCGACCCGGCGCTCGACGCCCACCTCGACGAGACCCGCAACCTCAACCAGCTGGTCGAGGCGTTCATGGCGGCGGTGCCGCCCTTCGCCACCGCCGAGGGCCTCGCCGAGCTGCGGGCCAACGACGGCTTCTTCGCCGGACCGCCGGTCGACGGCGTCGAGGTGCGGACGCTGCCCGGCCCGGCCGGCGACATCCCCGCCCGCGTGCTGCGCCCCGAGGGGGTGCCCACGGCCGTGTACCTCGACCTCCACGGCGGCGGTTGGTGCATCGGCTCTGCCGAGTCGGGCGACGCCCACAACGCCGAGCTGGCCGCGGCGGCCGGCGTCGTGGTGGTGAGCATCGACTACCGGCTCGCGCCGGAGCACCCGTGGCCGGCGGGGGCCGACGACGCAGAGGCGGCCGCCCGGTGGCTGCTCGACCACGCCGCCGCCGAGTGGGGCACCGACCGACTGCTGCTCGGGGGCGGCAGCGCCGGCGCCCACCTGGCCGCGGTCACCATCCTGCGCCTCCTCGCCACCGGTGACGCCGACCGGGTCGCCGGCGCCAACCTCGTCTTCGGCCCCTACGACCTCGGGATGACGCCCAGCCAGCGGGGCTCGGCCGACCACCTCGTCATCCCGCTGGCCACCCTCGAGGCCTGCTACGCCAACACCTTTCCCGGCCTCGACCGCGAAGACCGGCGCGACCCGTCCATCTCGCCCCTCTACGCCGACCTCGACGGGTTCCCGCCGGCGCTGCTGACGGTGGGCACCCTCGACCCGCTGCTCGACGACTCGCTGTTCCTGCACCAGCGGTTGCTCGCCTCCGGCGCCGTCGCCGAGCTGGCGGTGTACCCCGAGTCGGTGCACGGCTTCCCCGGCTTCCCCACCGAGATGGGTCGCCACGCCCGCCGGCGCATGGCCGACTGGGTCGCGGCGCGCGCCGTCGGCTGAACCTCCGGCCGCTTCGTCAGGCGGCCAGGTCGGCCATGCCCACGACCTTGGTGGGGGTGACGCGCACCAGCCACTCGCCGGGCACGCCGTTGCGTTGGCCGTACTCCTCGGCCCGGTCGGCGCCCATGTAGCGACCGCCGATGGCGGTCGCCCAGCGCAGCAGCTCGTCGGGGTCGTCGGACAGCTCGACGGTGCCGTTCACGAGCACGAAGGAGAAGGGCGGGGTCTCGTCGTCGAACGACAGGGCCACCCGGGGATCGCGCCGCAGGGCCTTGTACTTCTTGGACTCCGAGCCCACGGTGAGCACCAGCTGACGACCGTCGACGGCCACCCACACCGGCACGACGTGGGGGCTCCCGTCGGCGTTGACGGTGGCGAGCTTGGCGGTGCGAGGTCGTTCGGCGATGAAGGCGAACGCCTCGTCCTCGGTCATGCGGGGCACGGGTCCTCCCGGCGGGTCGGCGGCTGCCGGGCCCAACACCGGCGGGCCCGCCGTGCTTCCCGACGGCGTCCGAGCGCCGCCCGGCGTCCGGCGCCGACCGGGCTCAGGCGCTGACCGGCTCGTCGGCGAGGACGCGACCCAGCGCGGCCAGCTGCGGCGAGCCGGCGCCCAGCGTGTACTCGAGCTGCTTGGCCCACAGGAAGTAGCGGTGGACGGGGTAGTCGAGGTCGATCGAGATGCCGCCGTGCAGGTGGAGGCCGGCGTGGCCGACCCGGGAGCCGGCGAAGGAGGCCCAGTACTTGGCCACGGCCACCTCCTTGGTGGCCTCGGCCCCGGCGTCGAGGCGGGAGGCGGCGGCCAGCATGGCCAGCCGGATGGCCTCGTTGTCGATGTAGCAGTCGGCCATGCGGTGCCCCACCGCCTGGAACGAGCCGACCGGGCGGTCGAACTGCTTGCGCTCGGTCACGTAGCCCGCCGTCAGCTTCACGTCGCCGGCGGCCACGCCGGCGGCCACCGCGCACAGGCCCACCGTGGCCCGGTCGACCAGCCAGCCGGCGGCGTCGGCGCCGCCGAGGCGGTCGGCCGCCCCGACCCGCACGCCGGCGAGGTCGACGTGGAACTGGGGCTCGTGGTTGAAGGTGTCCTGGCGACCGGTGGCGATGCCCTCGGCGTCGGCCGGCACCGCGAACACGGCGGCCTCGCCGTCGGGCGTGGTGGCGGTGACGAGCAGGACGCCGGCGAGGTGGGCAGCGGTGACGGCCGTCTTGGCGCCGTCGAGCACCCAGCCGTCGCCGTCGGGCGTGGCCGTGACGGCCGGCGTGCGCGGGTCGGCGTCGAGCTCGGCCAGCGCCAGGGCGACGATGGTGTCGCCGGCGATCACGCCGGGCAGCCACCGAGCCCGCAGCTCGTCGCGGCCGTGCGCGGCGATGGCCATCGCCCCCACCAGGGTGGAGCTCAGCGGCACCGGGGCCACCGCCTTGCCGGCGGCCTCGAGCAGCAGGGCGGCCTCGAGGAAGCCGAACCCTCCGCCACCGTCGGCCTCCGGCAGCACGATGCCGAGCAGCTCGGCCTTGGCCAGCTCGCGCCACAGGTCGCGGTGGAACCAGTCGGCCCCGGACTCGACCTCGCGCAGCGTCTCGGGGGCGCACAGGTCGGTGAGGATCTGGGTGGCGAGGTCGACGATGGCCTGCTGCTCGTCGGTCAGGGCGAAGTCCATGGGTGTCTCCGGGCGGCGTCGGTGTTCAGGCGATGGGGTCGGTGTCGGGGTGGTCGCCGGGTTCGGGTGATCCGATGGCGGGCGACGCTGGCTGCTGGCTCGGCGGCTCGGTGGCTCAGCGGGGCGAGGGCGGGAGGCCGAGGCCGAACAGGGCGATCAGGTCGCGCTGGAGCTCGTTGGTGCCACCGCCGAAGGTGAGCACGTGCAGCCCCCGCAGGTAGGTGGCGATGCGGCCCTTCAGCACGGCGTCGGGCGAGCCGTCGCGCACGGAGGCCACCGGGCCGAGGACCTCGAGCAGCTTGTCGAGGCCCTCCATGTAGAACTCGGTGCCGAACACCTTCACGGCCGAGGCGGCGGCCGGGTCGAGGGCGTCGCCCCGCTCGGCGTGCCACGCCACCTGCCAGTTGAGCATCCGCAGGACGTCGACCCGGGCGTGGACCCAGGCCAGGTTCTGCTGGACCCACGGCTCGTCGACCAGGCGGCGACCATCGGCCAGGACGTGCTGCTGGGCGTAGCGGCGCACGTCGTCGAGGGCCCGCTCCATGATCCCCGACGAGCAGAGGGTGACCCGCTCGTGGTTGAGCTGCTCCATGATGAGCGGCCAGCCCTGGCCCTCCTCGCCCACGATGTTGTCGTAGGGCACCCGCACGTCCTCGTAGAACGTGTAGTTGGTGTTGAAGTTGCCGAAGTTCTGGATCGGCACGGCCTTGAAGCCGGGGGTGTCGGTGGGGACGATGATCATCGAGATGCCCTTGTGGCGGGCGGCCTCGGGGTTGGTCCGCACGGCGAGCCACACGTAGTCGGCGTCGGAGGCCAGCGAGGTGAAGATCTTCTGGCCGTTGATGAGCCACTCGTCGCCGTCACGCTCGGCCCGGCTCTTGAGCGAGGCGAGATCGGTGCCGGCGTCGGGCTCGGTGTAGCCGATGCAGAAGTGGATCTCGCCGGCCAGGATCTTCGGCAGGAAGAAGTCCTTCTGCGCCTGGCTCCCGTACTTCATGATCGTGGGCGCCACCGAGTTGATGGTGAGCATGGGCACCGGCGCACCGGCCCGCATCGACTCGTCGAAGAAGATGAACTGGTCGATGAAGCCTCGGCCCTGGCCGCCGTACTCGGTGGGCCAGCCGATGCCGAGCCAGCCGTCGGCGGCCATCTGGCGCACCACCTGGCGGGCGACCGGTCCGACGCCCTCGCTGTGGGCGAGCTCGTCGACGATCTCGGGCGTGAGGAGCTGGTCGTAGTAGGCCCGGAGCTCGCGGCGCAGCGCCACGTGCTCGTCGGAGTAGCCGATGTACATGCGTCCCCCTCGTGGACGTCGCCCGGGCCGGACCCGGCGAAACGAGAACACGTTCTACACCAGTGTCGCCCGCGCCGTGGCCCCCTGTCGAGCGCAGCCGGGCGCGGATCGGGCCGCGGCCGACGGCGCACCCCGCGCCGGGGCCTGCGCGGTCAGCGACCGGTGGCCGGCGTGGTGATCGTCGGTGGGCCGGCCTGCCCGGGTCGGGGCACGACGGTGGTGGTCGGGGCCGACGGACCGACGGGCGGACCGGGACCCGCCGACGAGCCCGGGCCGCCGACGGGCGCCGAGGTGGGCGGGGGGGCGGCGAGGTCGATGCCACAGCCCTGCTGGATGAAGGTCGACAGCCGGTCCGATGCCCGCTCACGGCCCCGACCGGCCCGCTCGATGGTGGCCTGCACCTCCTCGAGGGGCACGGATCCGGGCTGGGCCTGCTGGCGAGCCGCCAGCGCGGCGAGGCGGTCGGCCAGCTCGTCGATGCCGTCGGCGACCGAGGCCACGTCCGTGGCCACCGAGGGCGGGGCGGTCTGGCGCAGCCGCGCCGCATCGGCCTTCACCCTGGTGTAGTCGGGGGTGCCGTCGAGGTCGATCGTCGTGAGCAGCGGCGTGTCCTCCCAGTACGCCCGCACCGCCGGGCAGAACGCGCTGAGGTCGTCGGCGCTGGGATCCGGCGGACGACCGGCGACGAGCGACACCACCAGCGCGCCGCCGAGGACCACCACGACGACCGCCGTCCACAACCACGGCGACGACCACACGCCGCGGCGTGGCGGCTCGTCGCGCCCGGCGCCGGCGGGCTCGCCCCCGGGCGGGTCCTCGGCTGGGCCCTCGACCATGGCGGGAGCCTACTGAGCGTCGTCGCGCCGCCCGCGGGAGCCCGGATCGGGACGTCGGTCGACCCGGACCAGACCCGTCGCGACGTCCGACGCCCTCGAGGCGGCGGCCCGTGACCTCGCCGCGGCGTCCTCGCGAGGTCCCGAGGCCGGCGGCGAGCCACCCCGGTAGGCTCGCGCCCGTGCTGGTGCGGGTCGGTCCGGTGTCCTCGGGGAGCGTCACGCTGTGGGTCGCGTACGCCCGCACGGTCCTCGGCCAGGCCACCGTCCGGCCCGGCGAGCACGCCGTGCCCGACGAGCTGATCGAGGGCTTCGAGGCGTACCTCGACGAGTGGGAGGCCGCCGCCGCCATCGGCCCCGAGGTCGTGTGGGAGCACGACCTCGACGCCGAGCACGTGCGCTACCTCGCCCACGCCTTCCACCGCATCGCCGTCGGCTTGGCCGCCGAGGCCGAGCGGCGGGGCTTCCCCATCTCGCCCCCCGAGGGCGACGAGTTCTACCAGGCGCTGGTGGCGGCCCTGCTCGACGCCCTCGAGCGCGACAGCGAGCCCATGCGCGAGTTCGCCGAGGACCTGCGCACCACCTGGCCCGGCCTCAAGCCCGACTGAGCCGGCGCACCAGCCCGCGAGCACCAGCGGCCGTCAGCGGCGCGTCAGGTGGCGGCCACCGCCTGGCAACGCCGGCTCCGTAGGGTGCGGCCATGGACGTCGTCGACCTGCTCGAGCACCTGGTGGCCATCGACTCCACCAACCGGACCGCCGACCCGACCGGTCCCGGGGAGGCGGCCATGGCCGAGGCGCTCGGCGGCCTGCTCGACGGGCTCGGCTTCGCCGTGGGGACCCACGAGGTCGCCCCCGGTCGGCCCGACGTGGTGGGCGTGCTCGAGGGACCGGCCGGCGCGCCGGCGGTGCTGCTCGAGGCCCACCTCGACACCGTCCCGTCGCCGCCGGGCGGCATCCCGATCACGCGCACCGCCGGTCGACTGACCGGTCGGGGCTCGTGCGACTGCAAGGCCTCGCTGGCCGCCATGCTGGTGGCCGTCGAGCGGCTCGTGGCCGGCGGGCCGCCGCCGGTCACGTTGGTCGTGGCCGGCTCGGTCGACGAGGAGGCCGACATGACGGGCTCGGCGGCGCTGCCCGAGCTGCTGGGCGGCCTGCCGCCGATCGCACTGGCGCTCATCGGCGAACCGACCTCGCTGCGGCCGGTGCGAGCCCACAACGGCTTCGCCCGCTGCCACGTCGTCGCCCACGGTCGCAGCGCCCACTCCTCCAAGGCCCACCTCGGGGTGAGCGCGGTGGCCGCCGCTGCCCGACTGGTCACCCGGGTGCACGCCGAGCTGGTGCCGGCCCTGGCCGCCGAGGCCGACCCGGTGTGCGGGCCGGCCCTGCTCACGCCCGCGCTGATCGCCGGTGGCACCGCCCCCAACCTGGTGCCCGACCGCTGCACCATCACCTTCGATCGGCGCATCCCGCCCACGGTGCCGACCGCCGACGCCTTCGCCGGGCTCGACGCGCTGGTCGCCGAGCAGCGGGCGACCGGCGACGACCTCACGCGCCAGGAGCCGTGGATCGCCCTGCCCGGCATGGCGCTGCCGGCCGACCACCCGGCCGTGCAACGGGTGGAGGCGGCGGTGGCGGCCGCCGGCCACCCGGCGACGGCCGGCGGGGTGGCCTTCGCCACCGACGCCTGCCGGCTGGCGGGTGAGGCGGGACTGCCGTGCATCGTGCTCGGGCCCGGGTCGATCGACCAGGCCCACACCCCCGACGAGTGGGTCGACCTCGGGCAGGTCGTCGACGCCGTCGACGTCTACCACCACCTGCTGGCGAGTTTCGATACCCCCGCGAAACAGCGGTAGGACGACCGAAACGAAGGGTTCACATCCGATCAACGGACCGGAAACCCCCCGTCCGTAGGTTGCGGTCGTGCCCACCTCCTCCCCCGCCGCGACCGTCGACGACACCGCCCTGGTGGCCTTGGCGCAGGCGCTGGCCCGCACCTCGAGCGTGTCGGGCACCGAGGAGGCCGCGGTGCGCACCGTGGCCGAGGCGATGACCGATCTCGGCTTCGACGAGGTGCGCATCGACGGCAGCGGCAACGTGATCGGCGTGATGGGTGACGGGCCCGGACCTCGGCTGCTCATCGACGGCCACATCGACTCGATCCCCCTGCACTCCGAGGACCGGTGGACGGTCGACCCGTTCGGCGGCGACATCGTCGACGGGCGCCTCTACGGCCTCGGCATCTGCGACCAGAAGGCGTCGATCGCGGCGGCCGCCCACGGCGTGGCGGCCGAGGCCGCCACGGCCCCGTTCGCCGGTTCGGTGGCCGTCGTCGCGTCGGTCGGCGAGGAGGCGATGGAGGGCCTCGCCCTGCGCGAGGCGATCGAGTGGTTCGAGCCGACGGCGGTGATCACCTCCGAGCCGAACGACACGCAGCTGGCCATCGGCCAACGGGGCCGGGCCAAGGCGTGGGTCCGGGTGATCGGCCGGGCCTGCCACGCCGGCCACGCCGCCGTGGGCCTGAACGCCGCCGAGGCGCTCGCCGCCCTCATCGGCGAGGCTCGTGCCGTCGAGCACCCGACCCATCCCGACCTCGGGGTGCGCGACCTCACGTGCATCGACATCGCGACGTGGCCGTTCCCCTCGGTGTCGACCGTGCCGGGTCGGGCCGAGGCCCGCTTCGACTGCCGCTTCCTGCCCGGCGAGACGCCGGCGTCGATCGTCGACCTGCTGACCGCGTGCGGCCAGCGGGCCTGGGCCGACTGGCCCGAGCAGCCGGGCCTCGAGGTGGGGCTGGTCGAGGCCACCTTCACGACGTGGACCGGTCGCACGCTCGTCGGCGAGGAGTTCGCCGCCGCCTGGTGGACCTCCGAGGACAGCGAGCTGGTGCAGGCCGCCACCGCCGCCCTGGTCGACGCGGGCCTCGACCCCACGCCGACCCACTACGACTTCTGCACCAACGGCTCGCTGACCGCCGGCGAGCTCGGCATCCCCACCATCGGCTTCGGCGTGGGCGTCGAGTCGATGGCGCACCAGGTCGACGAGCACGTCACGCTGGACTCGCTGCGGGCCGGGGCCCGCGGCTACGCGGCGATCGCCCGGCACGTCACGGGCGCCGCGTGACCGACCACCCCGGCGGCGACGCCCGATCCGACCACCGATCGCCTCGGAGGATGACCCCATGGCCCTGACCGGCGTCCGGCGGGTGATCCCGCTCACCTTCGGCTGGGAGCACATCCCGCTGTCGATCTCGATCCTCGGCGGCGATCCGCACCGGCGGCTGCGCGAGCCGGTCCCAGGGGTGCTGTGCGAGGTCGATGGCGGGTGGATCCTGCTCGACGCCGGCTTCAACACACCGGCGCTGTGCGATCCCGAGATCGGGCCGACCTATGCGTTCGACTACGTCGACGACGAGCTGGTCGGCGACGACGGCGACTGCGTCGAGGTCGCCTTCGAGCGGGTGGGCGTCGACCCCGATGACGTGGTGGCGGTGGCCGTCAGCCACCTGCACTACGACCACGCCGGCGGCCTGCACCGCTTCGCCGACCGGGTCCCGGTGCACTGCCAGCAGCGCGAGCTGGAGGCGGCCACGGTGAGCGGTGACGACGAGCCACCGTCGGGGTGCCGGACCCTCGACTACCAGGGCCTCGGCGCCGACTGGCGGCTGGCCGACGGCGACGTCGAGCTGGCCCCCGGGATCACCGCGGTGGCCACCTACGGCCACACCGCCGGCCACCAGAGCTTCGTCGTCGACCTGGCCGACGGCGGCGGCTTCGTGTTCGCCTTCGACGCCGCCGACCTGCAGAAGAACCTCGACGAGGAGCTGTCACCAGGCGGGCTGTACACCGGCGACGACCACAGCGATGCAGCCGTCGAGCGGGTGGCCGAGGAGGCGATCGAGGCCATCCGCCGGCTCAAGGCCATCGCCGCCGAGAAGGGCTACCGGCTGCTGCCCGGCCACGACCCCGACGTCTGGCCCGCCTTCACCGCCGACCTGGCCGTGCCCGGCGCCGACGGACCGACCCGGATGGTGACCTGGTGAGGCGCAGGTCGTCGGGGTCATGACGGCCTGTCGGCACGGTGGGTGACCGATGCGCGGGCCACGACGCCGGGACGAGGTGGCAGGTGCGTGGCCGACGCCGACCGGACGAGGTGACGGGGTGAGCGCGTGACGGCCCCCACCGGGCTGGCCGGGTCGAGTCGGCGGCCGGGCCGTGGCGACCGGCTGGTGGTCCGCGGCGGGCTCGTCGTGACCGACGAGGTGGCGGCGGCCGACGTGGTCGCCGTCGACGGCACGATCGTCGAGGTGCTCGCCGCGGGAACCGCCGAGGTGGCGGGCGCTCGCGTGGTCGACGCCGGCGGACTGCTGGTGCTTCCGGGCGCCGTCGATCCCCACGTGCACCTCGACGAGCCGGGGCGCACGCACTGGGAGGGCTTCGACTGTGGCACGGCGGCGGCCGCCGCCGGCGGCGTCACCACGGTCGTGGACATGCCGATTGACAGCCTGCCGCCGACCGTGACCGCTCGGGAGGTGGCGGCCAAGGCCGACGCGGCCCGGGCCCACGCCCGGGTCGACGTGGCGCTGTGGGGCGGCCTGGTGCCCGGCTCGGTCCCCCACCTCGACGAGATGCTGGCGGCGGGGGTCGTCGGCTTCAAGGCCTTCGCCTGCCCGAGCGGGTGGGACGACTTCCCCGAGGTCGACGAGCCGACGCTGCTCGCCGGGCTCGAGCGCTCGGCCGCCAGCGGGCGACCGGTCGGCCTGCACGCCGAGCTGGCCGCGCACGCGCACACGGTCGCCAGCGAGGTCGAGGCCGTGCGCTGGGCCGCCGGCCTGGTCGATCGCACCGGTGGCCACCTCCACGTGGTCCACGTCTCGGCCATCGAGGCGGTCGACGAGGCCGTCTCCCACCCGAACCTCACCGTGGAGACGTGCCCCCACTACCTGCTCCTGTCGGCCGACGAGGCCGCCTCGATCGGCGCCGAGGCCCGCTGCAACCCGCCGATCCGGCCCGCCCCCAACGCGGACGCGCTGTGGAACGCGGTCGCCGATGGGCGCATCGGCTACCTGGCGTCGGACCACTCGCCGTGCCCCACCGACCTGAAGGAGGGCGACGACCCGTGGGCCGGCATCACCGGCCTCGACACGCTGGTGCCGGCGCTGCTCGACGCCGACCGTGTGCCGCTGCCGCTGCTCGTCCGCCGCCTCACCGAGGCCGCCCGCCTGCTGCGCCTACCGGGCAAGGGCGCCATCGTCCCCGGCTTCGACGCCGACCTCGTCCTGGTCGACCCCGACGAGTGGTGGGTGGTCGAACCCGCCACCCTGCACAACCGCCACCGCCGATCGCCCTTCGCCGGCCGCACGCTGCGCGGCCGCGTGCGGGCCACGTTCGTGCGCGGCGCGTGCGTCTACGACGTCGACGAAGGCCCCTCCCCCACCGGCGGCGCCCACGTGCTCACCCCGACCGCGTGAGCAGACGGGTCACCGGCCGCATCCACCCGACCTGACGACCTACATCGACATCGGCCGGGCCGATCGGCGCTCTGGGGACGCGTGCTACCGGTGCGGGTTCGTCGTCATGGGACGCGGTAGAAAGGGCGAGGACAGAGGAGCAGGCCGTGTCCGCCTGGCTCGATCGAGCGACTTCGAGCGGTGGGAGGCCTGTCGCACTGTGGCCGTCCGACTGAGGCACAGAGGCTCGGTGGCGATGGAGGAATCGGCTGCCCCGTCGTGTGATCTGCTCCCGAGGGTGGTCCGGGCCCCATGTCCCAGGTGATCCAGTGGGTCGGCCTGGTCTGGGTGTTGTGCCTGATGTTCCTGGCTGCCGCGTACGGCCAGCGATGGGGAGCACGACGACGCTCGGCTCGAGGAACAGGCGCCGTGCCCCATGAGCTCCCGGCGGCCGAGGGCGGAGTCCTCGTGCTGAAGTACGTCGCCGGCGGCCTCAGCGCCCTTCTCGTGGTTCTGTTGGCAGCGTGGGCAATCGCCTCGATGGTCTGAGGTGTCCGCCCGCGAGTCCGCGACACCCTCGATGCCGTGTGGTTCCCAGATCGTGCGGGCCGAACCCGGTTCACCACGGGCGGAACCGGCCTCGGCATACCTAGGGTCCTGTGATGTTCGGGTACCAGATGCCGCGGGCGAACCCACGACCGATCACAACCGGCTGAACGTGCTGCGCGAGCTCGTCGGCGAGGTCGCCGACATCGACATCCTTGAACCGCCCTGGGTCTGATGGAGGCTCTTCCTGGCCCCCGAGTGATGCTCCGCGCGAGCTGGTCCCTGGGAGATCTCGCTCCTAGCCTCAGGTCGCATCGCGGGACCACACGGGGAGGTGCGATGACCGCCCATGCCGGTGACGAGGCATATCTGGAGGAGCAGGCTCGCCAAGCCCTGCCTGGCGACGAGGTGATGGCTGCCGGCATCTTCAGCTGGCAGGGCCTGCTGCCGGCGCAGGCTGTTGGGGTGGCCGCTGGCGCGATTGCCGGCGACCTGCTCGGCGGCGGCGGAGGATCAGCGGTGGGCGGTGCGCTCGCGGGCCGGGCGGCGGTCGAGGCTGCGGCATCCGCCGAGGGGATGACGGTGGCGCTGCTGGTGGTGGTCACCCCCGATGCGATCCACGTGCTGCGCTGGGAGGGCAACGCGCCCGGTGCGGCGCTCCGCCGGTTCGACCGGACGACCACCGACGTGCACGTGTCCAAGATGGGCTTGTCGCGGATCCTCACCCTGCATGACACGACCACCAACGAGGCGTTCGCCCTGCACGGCTCGGTGGCGCCGTTCTCGGCGCAGTCCAAGCCCGACAAGGTGGTCCTCCACCTGCTCGCCACCGCCTGACGGCGCGGCGATCGGGTGTGGGACGGTACGGGTCCTCGCCGGCGACGATGCGACGCGCACGCATGGGCCTCCCAGACGAACAGGTGGCAGGCTGGCGGGATGCCCGACGATTGGCCGCCACCCGAAGGGGTCTGCCCGAACCCTGACTGCAACGGCGTCATCACCCCCGACTCGCTCGAGCTCGATCCCCGCGGTCGAGGTGAGTGCGGTCGGTGCGGACGCGCCTACGAATGGCGTGACCTGGCATGGATCCGGGTCGATGCACCGTGACCGGCGGACGCCGCAGCTCGTACCGGCCATGACGCGGGCGGTGCCGGCCGCCACGATCACGGCGCCGGCCATGTCGAGGAACACGCAGGGCCGGTACGCCACGTCGTCGCTGTCGTAGGCCGAGGCGAACCAGGTGACGCCACCCGGGCTGCTCAGGCCGGGGCGCCGACCTGGGTGCGGGTGCGCTCGAGGTTCCACTGGCCCGAGGTGGTCGGCAGGTAGCGCGCCGGGTTGCCCGGCCCGCAGCACGACGGCAGGCACTCGATCACGGCGTGGTAGTCGGGCTGGAAGAAGAACGGCATCGACAGCCGGGCCGCCGAACCGCCCGGCGTCGAGCTGCCCGACGACGAGCTGCCCGACGTCGAACCACCGGCGACCGAACCACCGGCGACCGAGCCACCCGGCGATGCCGCCTCGGGCACCACGACGCGGTGGCGGGTTGACACCCAGCGGTCGTTGGTCCACCGGGCCAGCAGGTCGCCGATGTTGACCACGAACGTCCCCGGGACGGCCGGCACGTCGGACCACCCGTGCGCGTCCGACCACACCTGCAGACCGCCGACCCCGTCCTGGTGCAACACGGTGAACACGCCGTAGTCGGTGTGCGGGCCGCGCCGCAGCTGGCCGGGGGCCGGCGGCCCGACGGTGGCCGGGTAGTGGTTGAGGGCCAGGTCGGAGATGTGCCGGCTCACCTTGTCGTCGAACCAACCATCGTCGAGGTCGAGGGCGACGGCGAACAGCTCGAGCAGGGCGAAGGCCAGGTCCTCCACGGCGTCGTAGTAGGCGCCGAGGGCAGCCCGCAGCTCGGGCAC
The DNA here is from genome assembly GCA_046331175.1 of Acidimicrobiales bacterium. Classification (GTDB taxonomy): domain Bacteria; phylum Actinomycetota; class Acidimicrobiia; order Acidimicrobiales; family Acidimicrobilacustridaceae; genus JAWKIW01. The sequence continues at coordinate 177,632 of JAXLRI010000005.1, read as the reverse complement.
CTCGGCCGGCCAGATGTTGGGTGAGAAGGTGTGCTCGAGGCCCGGCTCGTAGCCGGCGGCGCGCGCCGCCACCGGGTCGTCGAACCGACCGATGCGGAACATCTCGCACAGGTCGGGAGGAGGGTCGTCCCCCTCCAGGCGGCCGAACGCCGACACGCCCACCGGCTCGTAGCCCCGGAACCACGTCGGATCGGGCGGGCACCACCGCCGCTTGACCGCATCCGGCAGGCCGAAGAAGGCGAGCCCGGCGGTCCGGGCCGCCGCCACGAGGCCCGGGTCGATGCCGTGGCCGGCGACGACGACGAAGCCGATGTCCTCGCACGCCTCGCCGATCCGGGCGGCCACCGGTCCGGGGTCGTCCCCGGCCAGGGCCGCGGCGATGTCGACCACCGACACCGGCGACCCCGTGGTCCCGAGCCGGCCAGCGTCGACGGGTGCCCCCGCCACGGTGATCACCGTGTCCTGCTCCCCTGCATGGCGCACCCCCTGCGGTGGCTGTCTGCGGATCTGAGGAACTGCTGCACTGCGTGTCTGCGGTAGGTCTCTTCGCTGGCGGATCGGGCGGCGGCCCGATCCGGGCGGGTCGGGTCGGTCGGTCAGCGCAGCGCCAACCGGGGGTCGGCGGCGGCCTGGGCGATCTCGACGAGCATGTTGACGAGGACGTAGCCGACACCGAGGACGAGGGTGACGCCGGCGATGGCCGGGAAGTCGTTCCGCGGGATCGACTGCACCGTGTAGAAGCCGATGCCGGGCCAAGCGAAGATCGACTCGATCACCACCACGCCGGCGAACATGAGGCCGACCTGGAGGCCGGTCATCGACAGGGCCGGCCCGGCGCTGTTGCGCAGGGCGTGGCGCATCAGCACCGACCGCTCGCGCAGGCCCTTCATGCGGGCGGTGCGCACGTAGTCGCCGCCCATCGTCGTGACGAGGCTCGAGCGCAGCACCCGGCCGATGGCCACGGCCGGGGCGATGGCCACGCAGAAGGCCGGCAGGATCAGGTGCCAGAAGGCGTCGGCCAGCACGTCGAAGCGGAACGAGATGAGGGCGTCGAAGGTCAAGAAGCCCGTGGGGCCGTGGAAGTCCTTGAAGCCGGTGCGGCCGGTGGCGGGCAGCCAGCCGAGCTGTCGGTAGAAGAGCAGGATCCCGAGCAGCGCCAGCAGGAACACCGGTGCCGACGAGAGGCCGACGAGCACCACGCGCAGCGCGCCGCCTCCCTTGAAGCGCGCCGCGGTCACGACGCCGAGCACGAGCCCGAGGGCGACGGCCATCACCACACCCCAGAAGGCCAGCTCGAGGGTGGCGGGGAGGAAGTCCTTGAGGTCGGTGGTGACCGGGCGACGGGTGCGCAGCGACATCTGCATGTCGCCCTGGAAGAGGCCGCCCACGTAGCGGAGGTACTGCTGGGGCAGCGGCTGGTCGTAGCCGAGCTTGGCCCGCTGCTCGGCGACGCGCTCGGGCGAGGCGTTGGCCCCGAGCATGGCCCGCACCGGGTCGGCCGGCGTCAGCTGCTGCAGGAGGAACACCACCGCGGCCAGCACCAGCAGGATGCCCACGGCGGCGGCCAGGCGCTTGGCGATGAACGTGATCATCGGGAGGACCTCCGCAGGTGGGATCGAGGGGTGGTCGGCGCGGGGCGACGAGGAGCGAGGCGGAGGGTGGCCACGGCGGTCACCGGTCGCCGATCAGGTCGCGGAGGCCGTCACCGGCGAGGTTGGCGACGAAGGCCAGCAGGAACACGGCCAAGCCGGGCACCACCGGGATCCACCAGTGCTCGAGCAGCTGGGGCAGGCCGCGGGCGGCCATGGCGCCGAGCTCGGGGGCGGGGGCGGGGGCGCCGAGGCCGAGGAACGACAGGCCGGCCAGGGTCAGCACGAGGTTGCCGACGTCGAGGCTGGCGGTGACGATCGTGGCCGGGATGGCCCCGGGCAGGAGGTGCCGCAGGGCCCGACGGGTCCGACCGACGCCCGCCAGCCGCGCCGCCTCCAGGTGGGGTCTGGAGCGCATGGCCCAGATCTCGCCCCGCACGATGCGGGCGTAGAAGGGCCACCACACGATGGTCACCGCCAGCAGCGTGTGCTCGAGCGACGGGCCGAGGGCGGCCACCACGGCGATGGCGAGCACCGGCCCGGGCAGCGCCAGGAACATGTCGGTGATGCGCATGAGCAGGCCGTCGACCCATCCGCCGGCGGCGCCGGCGACCAGGCCGACCAGGCCGCCGATGAGCACGCCGATGGCGATCACGACGAGCGCCGAGAACCACGACGAGCGCATGCCCCACAGGATCCGGCTCAGCAGGTCGCGCCCGACCTCGTCGGTGCCGAGGAGGAAGCCCTGGCCGGGCGCATGGTAGGTGGCCCCGGCCGGCTTCACCGGGTCGTAGGGCGCGATCAGCGGCGTGATGATCGCCAGGATCGTGATGCCGATGGCACCGCCGATGGCGATGCGGTCGACGATGCCGACCCGGCGGACCGCGGGCCAGAACGCCCGGGCCCGCGAGGGCATCACCGGGATGACCACCGGGATGCTGTCGACCACGGCCATCACGCCACCTCCTGGTCGGGCTGGTCCCGCTCGTCGGGCTCGCGGCGCTCGTCGGGGCCGTCGGGCCCGCCGTGCTCTCCGGCCCGGATGCAGGTGACGACGTGGTCGACGTGGCGGGGGTCGAGGTCGTCGGGACCGGGTTCGACCTCGGGGTGGGTGGCCGCCGGCGCCGGCTTGCGGGTGAGCACGACGCGGGGCGGCTCGTCGGTGGCGCAGCCGGCCTCGGCCACCGGGCAGCGTGGGTTGAAGCCACATCCCGGCGGCGGCGCCACCGGCGACGGCGGCTCGCCGGCCAGCGGCACCCGCACCACGCCGGCGGCCGGCACCGAGGCGAGCAGCGCCTTGGTGTACGGGTGCTCGGGGTCGTCGACGACCTGGTCGGCGGGACCGACCTCGACGATGCGCCCGAGGTACATCACGGCGATGCGGTCGGCCACGACGCGGGCGGCGGCCAGGTCGTGGGTGACGAACAGGATCGCCATGCCCAGCTCGCGGCGCAGGCGCCCGAGCAGGTTGAGCACGGTGGCGGCCAGGGAGACGTCGAGGGCCGAGGTGGGCTCGTCGCACAGCAGCACCTCGGGGGGCACGACGACGGCCCGGGCCAGGGCGACGCGCTGGCGCTGGCCACCCGACAGGTGCGACGGCTTGGCGCCGGCCACCTCGGCGGGCAGGCCGACCAGCGACAGGGCCTCCTGCACCTTCTCGCGGCGGGCGGCGCGGGACAGTCGCTCCTCGAGGAGCCGCTCCCCCACCAGCTCGCCGACGGTGAGCCACGGGGTCAGGGACGCGCCGGCGTCCTGGAAGACCATCTGCGGGCGGGCGCCGTCGCCGAGGTCGATGGTGCCGGCGTCGACGCCGTGCAGCCCGGCGATGGCCCGCAGCAGGGTGGACTTGCCGCAACCGCTCTCACCCACGAGCGCGAGCGACTCGCCCTCGATCACGTCGAGGTCGACGCCGCGCAGCGCGTGGAGGGCGCCCTTCTTGCGCAGGCCGTCCTTCAGCACGAAGCGCTTCTCGACGCCCTCGACCCGGACCGCCACAGGCCGTTGGCCGTCGATGCGGCGCAGCACGAACGGCTTGGGCCAGGGCTCGAGCTCGGCCACCGCGGTGTCGACCGACTCGCCGAGGTGGACGCACGCCGCCTGCCCCGGGTGCGAGCCGGCGGCGGTGAGCACCGGCGGGGCCACCTCGCACTCGTCGGTGCGCAGCGCGCACCGCGGGGCGAAGGGGCATCCGGGGGGCGGGTCCTTCGGGTCGGGCGGCTCACCCGGCAACGTGAGCAGCGGGCCGTCACGACGGGCGTCGAGCGTGAGCCGCGACCGCAGCAGCCCCGACGTGTACGGGTGGGCCGGGCGCTCGAGCACGTCGTCGGACGTGCCGGTCTCGGCCAGGCGCCCGCCGTACAGGACGGCGATGCGGTCGGCGATCTGGGCGGCCACGCCGAGGTCGTGGGTGACCATCACGAACGAGCAGTGGATCTCGTCGCACAGGTGGCGCAGCAGCTCGAGGATCTGCGCCTGGACGGTCACGTCGAGCGCGGTCGTGGGCTCGTCGGCCACGACGAGGGACGGCTCGCCGGCGACCGCCATGGCGATCATCACCCGCTGCCGCAGACCACCGGACAGCTCGTGGGGATAGGCCTTGAGGCGACGCTTGGGCTCGGGCACCCCGCACGCGTCGAGGAGGCGCACGGCCTCGGCCTCGGTGCCGCAGGCCTCCCGCAGCTGGCGCCCCACCCGCATGGTCGGGTTGAGCGAGGTCATCGGATCCTGGAACACGGCGCCGAGGTGGCGACGACGCAGGTCGCGGCGGGCGTTGGCCGGGCCGGCCACCATGTCGACGCCCTGCACGGTCACCGATCCCTCGACGATGGGTGCCGGGCTGGTGGGCAGCAGGCCCAGCAGCGAGAGGCCGAGCACGCTCTTGCCCGAACCCGACTCACCGACGAGGCCCAGGATCTCGCCGGGGGCGATGGTGAGCGAGACGCCCCGCAGGGCGTGCACGTCACGTCCCGTGCGGCGGAACGTGACGTGCAGGTCGTCGACCACCGCGAGTGCACCAGACCCCGGTGCGCTCGCGTCGACGCCGTCGGGGTGGGGGGTGGGGAGCTCCTCGGCGGCGGCCGAGGAGCTCCCGTCGTGCTGCAGCACCGTCATCGTCCCCGACCGTACGAAGCCGGCGTTTCGGCTCGATCGAAGGGCGATGAACGGTCCATGAGCCGTCGCTGACGATTGCCTTGCACGAACACCCCCGTCACCTCAGCTGCCCACCTTCAGGTCGCCGAAGCGCACGGTGAACAGCGTGGGCTGCTGGTGGGTCCAGCCCGAGTAGCCCTGCTGGGCCACGATCACCTCCTTGACGTCGGCGATCGAGGCGAAGCACCCGGACTCGACGAACTTGTCACCGGCCTTGCTGTACGAATCGGTGACGACCTGCTGGTCGGTGGTGTTCAGGCCCTGGTCGAGCAGCTTGTCGGCCTCGGGGACCGAGCACTGCAGCCAGTTCAGGGCGCCGTCGGTGCTCATGAAGATGCGGGCCCAGGTGTCGGGGTGCACGGCGTCGGGATTGACCGTCGACACCAGGATCTGGGGCGCCTGGTCCTTGTTCTTCGGGAGGTCGAACACCTGGGCGATCGGGATGCCCCGGGTGGTCGCCTGCACGCCGAGGGCCTGCAGCTGGGTCTGCAGCAGCTCGGCCACCCGCTGGTTGCGGGGGTCGTCCGAGGAGTACCCGATGTCGAGGGTGCCGGAGATCTTCGACGCCTGCGACTGCAGCGCCGACGTGTCCTTCTTGACGTCGAGGGCCTTGTCGGGCGGCAGCTCGCCGGCCGGGTAGATCTGGGTCGACACCGAGGCGTCGTCGCCGTAGACCTCCTTCACGATCTGCTCGCGGTCGATGGCCTTGGCCACGGCCTGGCGCAGCGACTGGTCGTCGAAGGGCGCCTTGTTCGGGTTGATCATCACCCAGGACTTGAAGACGGCCGGGAACCGCTGCACCTGGTAGCTCCCGGACGACTCCAGCGACTTGATGTCGCTGGCCGTGAGGCCGTGGATGATCATCGACAGCTCGCCGTTCTCGAACTTGAGCCGCTGGGTCGAGATGTCCGGGAGGATGTTGTAGGTGATCGAGGTGGCGTCGGGCTTGGGGCCCCAGTAGTCGTTGAACTTGGACACCTTGTACTGGTTGCCGACGTTGAACTCGGTGATCGTGAACGGGCCGGTGCCGCCGTCGTGCTCCTTCAGGTACGACTGGGCGAAGTCGTTGCCGGCCTGCTCGGTCAGCACCTTCTGGCTCACGGCCTTGGGCCCGTACGGCGCCGCCATGTAGTCGAGGAAGGCCGACACCGGCTTGTTGAGCTTCACCACGAAGGTCTGCGGGTCGGGCGTCTCGTAGCCGGCGACGTCGGCGAGCATGTAGGCCGGCGCCGAGTTCACGTTGGTGCGCCGCTCGAAGGCCGTCTTCATGGCCGACGAGTCGAGCGTGGTCCCGTCGTGGAACTTCACGTTGGGCCGCAGCTTGAAGGTGTAGGTCAGCCCGTCGGGCGAGACCGTGTAGCTCTCGGCCAGCGCCGGCTCGATCTCCTTGCTGTTCGGCTTGTAGCGGACGAGGCCCTCGTACACCGAGGTCACGAGGGAGTTGCCCTCGATCTCGTAGAAGATGTCGGGGTCGGGCACCTGCATGTCCGCGTTGTAGGCCAGCTGCACGTCCTTGGTGGCCTTGCCGCTGGATGCGCCGCCCCCGCCGGGTGACGTGGCGGCGCTGGAGCCGGACGAGCTGGAGCCGCCGCACGCGGCGGCGGTCAACAGCCCGGCACCGACCAGCAGGCCGGCGAGCGTTCGACGGGTGGGCATGGGCTTCCTCCGGGTGGGGTGGGGGGTGCGGGTGGGGTGATCGGTCGACGCGGGGGTCGGCGGCGTGCGCTCGGTCGACGTGGGAGCGTGGGGCAGCGGGGCGTCAGGGGTCGGGACTCGGGGGAACGGGCGCGGGCTCATCGCAGGACGCTCCCGCCGTTGGTGCAGATGGCCTGGCCGGTCAGGTAGGCCGCGCCGGGGCCGACGAGGAAGGCGGCGAGGGCGCCCACGTCGTCGGGGTCGCAGAAGCGGCCGAGCGGGATGCCGTCGAGGTACGACGCCCGGACGTCATCGGCGGCACGGCCGGTGATGGCGACCTCGCTGGCCCGCTCGGCCATGACCATGTCGGTCTCGGCGGTGCCGGGGCAGACGGCGTTCACGGTGATGCCGTCGCGGGCCAGCTCGAGGGCGGCGGCCTGGGTGAGGCCGACCACCGCGAACTTGGTGGCGCTGTAGGCGCCGAGGAGCGGGAAGGCCTGCACGCCGCACTCGGACGACACGTTGACGATGCGGCCCCCGGTGCCGGCGGCGGCCATCCGGCGGGCCGCCTGCTGCAGGCCGAGGAACGTGCCGTGCAGGTTCACCCGGCACATGTCCTCGAGCTGCTCGAGCGACGTGTCGACGACGGGGGCCAGCACCGACACGCCGGCGTTGTTGACCCAGGCCGTGAGCGGGCCGAGCGACTCGGCGGCGTCGGCGAGGGCGGCGTGGGTGGCCGGATCGACCACGTCACCGGCGACGGCGACGGCCCGCCGACCGCTCGCTTCGATGGCGTCGACCACCTCGGCGGCCCCGTCGGCGCTGGCCCGGTGGCCGACCACCACGTCGAAGCCGGCCTCGGCCACGGCCAGCGCGATGGCCCGGCCCAGGCCCCGACCGGCTCCGGTCACCACCGCCACGCCGGTCGACTCGCTCGTGGTCCTTCCGCTCACGTCGCTCGTGCCGTCCGTTCCGCTCACGCCGACACCGCCCAGGCGAAGGGAGCGACGTGGCGGGGGTCGCGGCCGAGCAGGCGCTCGGGGTGCCACTGGACGCCGAGGAGGCCGTCGGCCTCCACCGCCTCGACCACGCCGTCCTCGCTCCACGCGGTGGCGCGCAGGTGGGGTCCCGGGTCGGCGACCGCCTGGTGGTGGATCGAGTTGACGACCGACGCGCCGGCGAGCGCGCCGGCGGCGGCCGTTCCCGGATCCGCGGTGACGGCGTGGACGGGCTCGTACTCGCGCTCGAGCTCCCAGTGGCCGTCGATGCCCTCGCTCGGCAGGTCCTGCACCAGCGAGCCACCCAGCGCCACGGCCAGCACCTGGATGCCACGGCAGACGCCGAGCACCGGCAGCCCCCGCTCGGCGGCTGCTCGGGCCACCGCCAGCTCGGCGGTGTCGCGCTCGGGGTCGGACTCGTCGACCTTCGGGTGCCGGTCCGCCCCGTAGCGCGCCGGGTCGACGTCGTCCCCACCGGTGAGCACCACTGCCCGCAGCTGCGGGAGCAGGTCGAGCACGTGGTCGGCGTCGCCATCGGGGCCGGCCGCGACCAGCAGGGCGCGGGCCCCGACGGCGTGGAGGGCGTCGACGTAGCCGGTGTGCACCGAGTAGCGCTCCTTGGGGTGGCGGCCGATGAGCACGGCGACGAGGGGGTCGGGCATGGGGGGTTCGATCCGAGGTGGGTGCGTCGGAGGTGACGAGGTCCGGCTCAGAAGAGGGTCAGGTACTTCGAGCGCTCCCACTCGGTGACCTGCGCGTGGTACTCGTCCCACTCCTGGCGCTTCATGTCGACGTAGGCGGAGACGAACTGGGGCGGGAACACCTCGGCGGCGAGCGGGTCGGCTTCGAAGGCGTCGACCGCCTCGAGGAGCGTGCGCGGCAGGCGGGTGCCGGCCACGTCGCCGTCGACCGGGCCGGTGGCCTGCCAGTCGTAGGTGAGGTCCTCGACCGGCTCGCCCGGGTCGAGCTGCTCGGTCATGCCCTCGAGGCCGGCGGCCAGCAGGAAGGCGCCGGCCAGGTACGGGTTGGCCGCCGAGTCGACGGCCCGGTTCTCCACCGCCGGGCGGTTGCGCGGCAGCCGCAGCATGCAGGAACGGTTGTTGTCGCCGTAGGCCGCCCACACCGGGGCCCACGACACCGAGCCGTCGGCCAGGCGGGGGGCCAGCCGCTTGTACGAGTTCACCGTCGGCGTGCAGATGGCGGCCAGCGCCGGGGCGTGGCGCAGGATGCCGGCGACGAAGCCGTAGGCCAGCTTCGACCAGCCGCGACCGCGGGCGTCGTCCTTGTCGCGGAAGAGGTTGGACCCGGTCTCGAGGTCCTCGATGCTCATGTTGAAGTGCGCACCCGACCCCCACGCCCCCGTGTACGGCTTGGGCATGAAGGTCACGAACAGGCCGACCTCCTTGGCCACCTGCTTCGCCATGAGGCGGAACAGGGTGAGCTGGTCGCACATCTCGAGCGCCTCGCGGTACTCGAAGTCGAACTCGTACTGGCCGTCGCCGCCCTCGGCGTCGAAGGAGAACACCCCGAAGCCGGTGGCGTTCATGTAGGTCACCATCGGGTCGAGGAAGGACATGGCGTCGAGGGTCGCCTCGACGTCGTAGGCCTGGGTCGGGCGCAGGCTGCCGGTGCGGAAGCCGGGCTGGAGGTAGCCCTGGTCGGGACCCTCGAGCACCGACTCGGACACGGCGTAGATCTCGGTCTCGCAGCCGATGTTGAACCGGTACCCCGCCTCGGTGGCCCGGGCCAGCTGCTTCTTCAGGATCGACCGGCTGCAGTGGGCGAACGACTCGGTGCCACCGAACAGCAGGTCGGCCGGCATCCAGGCGAAGCGGGGGTCCCACGGCAGGATCTGGAGGCCGGCCGGGTCGGGCATGGCCACGCACTCGTCCTCGTCGGGGGTCATCACGCCGAGATCGCCCATCCCGCGGGGCGTGTAGCGCTCGTGGCCGGCGAGCAGCGCGGGCAGGTGGGCGACCGGCACGCACTTCGCCTTGGCCCGCCCGGTGATGTCGATGAACGAGCCGAACGTGTACTCGACGCCCTTGCCCTGCAAGGTGCCGACAAGCTCGGCGTGGACGGGATCGATGTCCTTGACGGTGTCCATTGCGGACCTTCCTGTGGTGGTGGGGCGGGGTGGGGATCAGGCTGGGGGTGAGGGGACGGTGAGGGGCGGCGGCGGCGCCACGCCGAGCGGCGGCTCCTCGAGCCGGCCCCGCTCGACCCGGTCGGCGAGGGCGTCGACGGTGAGGTCGACGAGCTTCCGGCCGAGCTCGGGGGTCGCCTCCGACGGCCGGCCGGTGACGCCGTTGGTCGACAGGGCCGGGACCGTGTAGCGGAAGACGAGGTCGGCGGTGCGGTCCTCGTCGTCGGCGTCGGCCATGCGGTCGAGGTGCACCAGCTCGGGTGCCAGCTCGAGCATCACCGCCGTCTCGGTGCGGTTGGCGTGCAGGTCGTCGCCGTCGGCGGTGGACTCGGCCGCCACGGTCGGGTCGAGGGTCCACCAGTTGACGACCCCCACCCGCAGGTCGGTGCGGTACAGCCGGAGGTGGTCGGTGGCGACGAGGAGCGACGGAGCGTTGCCGAAGTGAGCATTGACGAACAGCAACCGGGTGAGGCCCGACGTGGCCGCCCACTCGGCCCACTGCCGGGCCTGCGCCGCGAGCTGCTCGGGGGTGAGCGAGAGGTTGCCGGGCAGGTTGGTGCTGTGCCCGTAGCTGCAGCCGACGCTGATGGCGGGCAGCACGGGGGCGCCGGTGCGCTCGCTCACCCGCTCGCAGAGCCCGGTGGCGATGATCGTGTCGGTCCCCGTCGGCAGGTGCGGGCCGTGCTGCTCGACGGCGCCCACGGGGACCAGTCCGACCTCGGTCGTGCCGGCGAGGTCCGTGAGGTCGGGCCAGGCCTGATCGAACCAACGGCGAGGGGACATGCCGGCAACCTATGGACGGCTGTTTGCCGCACGGTTCCCGGGCGCTGAAGACCGCGTGTCGCGCGTCTGGCCCGAACCTGACCGATTTCGAAGATGCTTCGAAATCAGCCGCGAAATGCCGCCGGCGGAGCCGACGCTACGACGCGGAAGGTGCGATCGCCGGCTTCGACGACCGCTCCGACGGGGGGCGGGGTCCAGGTCTCGGGTGACCCGTCGAGCACCTCGGGCACCACGACGGGGTCGGCATCGATCGACCGCTCGAACATCGTGGCCCACCCAAGGGCGTCGTGGTCGTCGCGCCGCGCCGCGAACCCTGCACCCACCGATCGCCCGTCCGTCAGGGCGATCCGGTGGGGGCCGACCTGCACCACGACGGCACGGCCGAAGGGCCCCTCGGCCACCAGCGCCACGTGCGGGGTGCCGGGACCGGAGCGGGCCCACAGCTCCCGGTACGGCACCTCGGCGCCGTCGATGGTGAAGGTGCCCGTCTCGATCAGGTCGTCACCGGCCGGCTCGAGGTGGCCGACGTCCTCGGGGAACGAACCGAGCCAGTCGACGTCGTGGAACCAGGTGAAGTGCGGCGGGGCCCAGGAGGACGGGCCGGCGAAGGCCTCCACCGCTCCCCCGCCGTCGTCGTGGGGGATGCGCAGGTCGGCGTACCAGTCACCCGCCTGCAGCCACAGCACGTCGGCGTCGTCACGGGGCTCGTCGCCGACGAACAGGTCGCGCCGCCGCCACACCCCGGACAGCTCGGGCGGCACCGACGGCTGGGCGCCTGCCACCGGGCAGGCCTCAGTCCGACCCGAGGGCGGCGAGCAGGTGCTGGTGGAAGAAGGTGATCGGCTTCTCGTGGTCGACGGCGAGGGGACCGATGGCGAAGTGGGTGGAGCGCACCACCGCCTGCACGCCCTCGCACGCCTCGATGTCCTCGACGATGAAGCCCTTGGCCGCTGCCAACAGGCCCTCGGCGTCGGCATCGGGGGTGGACCGGATGCGCAGGTCGACCACGCTCCGGTCGGGGGCGACGGGCCGGCAGGCGTAGGTGATGAAGTAGCCCGACTCGGTCGCCATGAGCACGTTGGGGAAGGCGGCGTGGGCGCCGATGCCCTGCAGGTCGTGCGCGTCCAGGCCGGGCAGCGCCCGCTTCACGGCGTCGGGTCGGTGCGAGCGATCGGCCCGCTTGATCGGCTCGTAGCTCACCCAGTTGGCGCCCAGCTGCTTCCACTCGAACTGCTCGTGGTCGTAGTCGCTCAGCGTGCGCGAGTGCAGGTACCAGAGGTGCAGCACGTCGACGTGGTTCTCGACGAACAGCTTCCAGTTGGCGTGCATATCGAACTCGTAGCGGGCCACCTCCACGAGGTCTCCGGGCCGGTAGCTGCCGATGTTGTCCGGGAGGTCGCCGAGCCAGTCCTCGACCGGTCCGGCGTCGGGGTCGGGGTGCACGAACACCAGGCCCTGCCACACCCCGACCGACGCGGGGCGCAGGCCCCAGTGGCTGTGGTCGAGGTCGGGGAACTGGGTCTCGCCCTGGGGCACCTTCCGCAGGGCGCCGTCGAGCCCGAAGCTCCAGAGGTGGTACGGGCAGACCAAGCCGCTGCGGCTCTGACCGCAGCCGGCCACCATCTGCATGCCTCGGTGGGGGCAGAAGTTGTGGAAGGCGCGCAGCTCGCCGTCGAGGTCGCGCACGACGACCAGCGGGTCGAGCCCGGCGGTGTAGGTCACGAACGAGCCCGGCTCGGGCAGCTCGTCCACCGACGCGGCCAGGTGCCAGGTGCGGCTGAACAGCACACGCTGCTCGCGCTCGAACCAGTCGTCGGTCCAGTAGGCCTCGGGGGGCAGCAGGTGACGGGTTTCCATACCTCATCGAAACTACGGCTCCCCCGTGAACCGGCGAGGGCCGCTGCGTTTCGGCTCTGCGAAGTCCCGCTGACCCGTTCCTGTTGCCGGCGGGGGCGCCGCCGGTGGGCGAGACCGGTCCCGGTGGGTCAGGACGGCAGGTCGTCGAAGGCGTCGGCCTGGCGGGAGAGGCGGCCGAGGCCGGAGGGCTGGGCCAGCAGCGAGCGCAGGGCCGATCGCGCCACGAAGGTGCCGAGCTCGGCGGGCGAGTACCTGGGCTCGCGCCCCGGCGCCAGGCCGTCGAGGCGCAGCTCGCCCCTCTGGCGCCACCAGTTCTGGTGGCCCTCGTTGGCCGACAGCAGGGTGAGCGCGGTGAGCCTCGCGTCGGTGGGCGCCAGCGTCGCCTCCTTCACCCCGGCCCGGATGAGCGCCTCGGTGCGGCGGTGCAGCTCGGCCCGATCGGCCCAGAACTCGGTGAACAGCTCGGGCTGGACCAGTGAGATCCGGTACACCTCGTTCACGTCGCAGGGAGCGAGGCACAGCTGCACGACATCGAACCGGAGCAGCCGGTAGAGGCGCAGGGCGGCGGTGCCCGGCTCGCGGCGGATGCGCTTCAAGAAGTCGAGCGGGGCCCGGTTGACCGTGAAGGTGGCCTGGAGGATGAGCTCCTTGCGGCGGAAGTAGTAGTAGAGCGACGACTGGCGCAGCCCGGCCGCGGCGGCGATCTGGGCCATGGTCGTGGCGGCGAACCCCTGCTCGGCGAACAGGCGGGCGGCGGCGGCCACGATCTCGTCGCGCACCGGGCCGTCGGCGGTGCGGGGGTTCGCCCGCGGCCGGCCGACGGCCGGGGCCGCCTCCTCGGGCGGATCGGACGATCCGGCCGCGCCCCTCGCTCCGGTGGGCAGCGGTCGCGCCGCGAGCTCGCTCATCTCGTTCGACGGTAGTGGATGACCCGAGGCTGACCGACCGCTGCGACGGGGCCGTCACCTCCGTGTGAACAGCGCGTGTACTCGGGGCCCGGTCCGTTGACCCCCGGCCCGCCCCGCCTGCATGCTGGGCCGGTCCGATGTTTCGAAGCACTATCGAAAGTCCCGGCCGGGCCGCCGGGCACGGAGGAACCGTGGCCACGCCCACCGCCCACCCCCCTGCGACCGACGCCTCGACCGCGACCACCGCCGGCGCCCGGGACCACGCCCGGGCCATGGCCGGCACGACCGTGGCGACGATGCCGCTGCTTCCGGCGTCGCGCCTGGCCGATCCGCCGCCGGGCGTCGATCCCACCGACGTGGTGTGGGAGGAGACGGTGGCCGGCGGCGGCTACGCCCACAAGGCGTTGGCCCGGGGCACGTGCGTGCGCCTGGTCGACCTCGACGGGGACGCCTGCGCCAACCTCGTCCTGCACCACGCCCTCGACCCGTGGGAGCGGCTCAACGTGGCCGACACGGTCAAGGTCCAGTGGCAGGCCTACCTCACCGCCGGTGCCGTGCTCCTCTCGGACCAGGGGCGGGTGCTCGCCTCGGTCGTGTCGGACTCGTCGGGCGTCCACGACGCCCTGAGCGGGTCCTCGACCCGTCGGCGCAACGAGGCCCGCTACGGCGACGGCAGCCCGCAGGGCCCCTCCCCCAGCGCCCGCGAGCTGCTGGTGCTCGCGCTCGCCAAGCACGGCCTCGAGCGGCGAGACCTGCCGCCCACCGTGTCGCTGTTCAAGGGGGCGCTGGTCGAGCCGAACGGGACCTTCACGTGGCGTGAGCCCGCGGGTCCGGGGGCCGCCGTGGTGCTGCGCGCCGAGGTGCCACTCGTCGTCTCGATCGCCAACGTCCCCCACGTGCTCGACCCTCGGCCCGAGTACACGGTGACGAACCTTCGCATCACAGCGTGGGCGGACCGGCCCACCGGGCCCGACGACCCGCTGTGGACCTCCACGCCCGAGGTCGAGCGCGCCTTCCTCAACACCGCCGACCAGCTGGCCGCCCGGGGCATCGGATGAGCGCCACCGAGATCACGGCCGGACCCACCGCCGCGGCCGACGGCGACGAGGTGGTCGTCGACGCGGTCGTGCCAGCCCGGGCGCCGTGGAGCCACCTGCTGCGGGCCGGTGACACCCTGCAGATCGTCGACCTCGAGGGCAACCAGGCCGTCGACTGCCTCTTCTACTGCGCCGACGACACCGCCGAGCGCTACAGCGCCCCCGAGACCATCACCGCCCAGGGGAGCATCTTCCTGACGGCCGGCACGGTGCTGCAGTCGAACGAGGGGAACCCGATCGCCACGGTGGTGGCCACCACGTGCGAGCGCCACGACACCATCGGCGGGGCGTGCTCGAAGGAGTCCAACTCGCTGCGCTACGGGCACCACACCGTCCACCAGCACGCGTGCGTCGAGAACTTCCTGGCCGAGGGCTCGCGGTGGGGCCTCACCAAGCGCGACCTGGTCAGCAACATCAACTGGTACATGAACGTGCCGGTCGACCCCGACGGCTCGCTCGGGATCGTCGACGGGATCTCGGCCCCGGGCCTCACCGTCGACATCCGGGCCGAGGTCGACCTGATCGTGCTCGTGTCCAACTGCCCGCAGGTCAACAACCCCTGCAACGGCTTCGACCCGACCCCGGTGCGCATGATCGTCACGAGGCCCGCCGCCTGATGCTCGAGTCCGTCCTCGTCGCCAACCGCGGCGAGATCGCCTGTCGCATCATCGCCACCCTGCGCCGGATGGGCGTGCGCTCGATCGCCGTGTACTCCGACGCCGACCGGGGGGCTCGCCACGTGCTCGACGCCGACGAGGCGGTCCGGCTCGGCCCGGCGCCCGCTCGCGAGAGCTACCTCGACGCCGAGCGGGTGCTGGCCGCCGCCGAGGCCACCGGGGCGACCGGCGTCCACCCCGGCTACGGCTTCCTCAGCGAGCACGCCGAGTTCGCCGCCGCGGTGGAGGCCGCCGGGATGGCCTTCATCGGCCCCACCCCCCACCAGCTCCGGCTCTTCGGGGTCAAGCACACCGCCCGCGACGCGGCCGCGGCGGCCGGCGTGCCGCTGCTGGCCGGCTCGGGCCTGCTGGACGGGATCGACGACGCGGTGACCGCCGCCGATGCCATCGGGTACCCGGTCATGCTCAAGAGCACGGGCGGCGGCGGGGGCATCGGCATGGTCCGCTGCGCCGACGCCGCCGCCGTGCGGGCCGGCTACGAGCAGGTCGAGCGGCTGGCGGCGGCGTCGTTCGCCACCCCGGGGCTGTTCCTCGAACGGCTGGTCACCCGGGCCCGCCACGTAGAGGTCCAGCTGTTCGGCGACGGCGCCGGCCGCGTCCTGGCCCTCGGCGCCCGCGACTGCTCGTTGCAGCGCCGCAACCAGAAGGTCGTGGAGGAGACGCCGCCCCCGGGGCTGGCGCCGGCGGTGCTCGACCAGCTGCTGGCCACCGCCACCGACCTCGGCACGTCCGTCGGCTACCGCTCGGCCGGCACCGTCGAGTTCGTCCACGACGTCGAGCGAGACGAGGTGGCGTTCCTCGAGGTGAACACCCGCCTGCAGGTGGAGCACCCGGTCACCGAGGCCGTGCACGGCGTGGACCTCGTGGAGTGGATGGTCCGCCTGGCGGGCGGCGACGCCTCCATGTTCGACGAGCCGGCGCCACGCTCCACCGGTCACGCCATCGAGGTGCGCGTCTACGCCGAGGATCCCCACCGAGGCCACCGGCCGGGGGCCGGCGTGCTGACCGAGGCGGCCTTCGCACCGGGCCCGCGCGTCGACACCTGGGTCGAGGCCGGCACCGAGGTGAGCGCCCACTACGACCCGCTGCTCGCCAAGGTGATCACCCACGCCCCGGACCGCGACGCCGCCCGACGGGCCATGGTCGATGCCCTGCACGCCACCCGGCTGTCGGGGATCGAGACGAACGCCGCCTACGTCGCCGCGCTGCTCGACCAGCCCGCCGTCGTCGAGGGCACCTACGACACCGGCACCATCGACCGCTTCACGCCGCCGTCGGCCACCGTCGAGGTGCTGCGGGGCGGGGCCATGACCACCGTGCAGGACCTGCCCGGGCGGCTGGGCCACTGGGACGTCGGCGTGCCCCCGAGCGGCCCGATGGACGATCGCTCGCTGCGGTTGGCCAACCGGGCCGTCGGCAACCCCGAGGAGGCGCCCGGCCTGGAGATCACCCTCGACGGCCCCACGCTCGCCTTCGCCAGCGCCGCGACGATCACCGTGACCGGGGCGCCCACCGAGGTGCTCGTCGACGGCACGCCGGTTCCGATGTGGGAGCCGATCGAGGTGCCCGCCGGGGCCACGGTCGAGGTCGGCACGGCCCCCGGCCCCGGGCTGCGCTCGTACCTGGCGGTCCGGGGTGGGATCGACGTGCCCCGCTACCTCGACAGCGCCTCGACCTTCACGCTCGGCGGCTTCGGCGGACACGCCGGCCGAGCGTTGCGGGCCGGCGACGTCCTGCACCTCGGTGCGGCGACGTCGTCCGACGACGAGCTCCGCCCGCCGCGGGCGATCACCGACGCCGACCGGCCCGTGCTCACGTCGGCCTGGCAGATCGGGGTGCTGGAGGGACCGCACGCGGCGCCCGAGTTCTTCACCGACGACGACATCGACGCCTTCTACGCCGCCGAGTGGCTGGTCCACCACAACTCCAGCCGCACCGGCGTCCGGCTCGTCGGCCCCAAGCCGACGTGGGCCCGGGCCGACGGCGGCGACGCCGGCCTGCACCCGTCCAACATCCACGACACGGCCTACGCCGTCGGGGCCGTCGACTTCACCGGCGACATGCCGATCCTGCTCGGCCCCGACGGGCCGAGCCTGGGCGGCTTCGTGTGCCCGGCCACGGTGGTGGCCGGTGAGCGGTGGAAGCTGGGCCAGCTGCGGCCGGGCGACACCGTGCGCTTCGTGCCGATCGCGCCGGAGGCCGCCGACGACGCCCGCCGTGCCCCCGGCCCCACCCTCGTCGCCCAGCGCGACCCCGCGGGTGGCGTCCTCGCCCGCCTCGACGGCGACGACGAGCGGCCCGAGGCCTGCTACCGGCGGGCCGGCGACGAGCACCTGCTCGTCGAGTACGGCCCGATGGCCCTCGACTTCGCCCTGCGCATGCGGGTCCACGCCCTGGCCGAGTGGGTGCGATCCGAGGTCGGCGACGGGATCATCGACCTCACGCCCGGCATCCGGTCGCTGCAGCTGCACGTCGACCCCGAGGTGCTGCCGGTGCCCAAGCTGGCCGAGGCGCTGGCCGCCGCCGAGGCCGAGCTGCCCGCCACCCACGACCTCGAGGTCCCCTCGCGCGAGGTCCACCTGCCGCTGTCGTGGGACGACCCCGCCACCCGCGAGGCGATCGAGCGCTACATGGCCGGCGTGCGGCCCGACGCGCCGTGGTGCCCGTGGAACATCGAGTTCATCCGCCGGGTCAACGGCCTCGACACCGTCGACGACGTCCGCCGCATCGTCTACGACGCCTCGTACCTCGTGCTCGGCCTGGGCGACGTGTACCTCGGCGCCCCGGTGGCCACGCCGCTCGACCCGCGCCACCGCCTGGTCACCACCAAGTACAACCCGGCCCGCACGTGGACGCCCGAGAACGCGGTGGGCATCGGCGGCGCCTACCTGTGCATCTACGGCATGGAGGGGCCCGGCGGCTACCAGTTCGTCGGCCGCACCCTGCCGGTGTGGAACACCTACCGCACCACGGAGCACTTCGAGCCGGGCACGCCGTGGCTGCTGCGCTTCTTCGACCGCATCCGCTGGCACCCGGTGTCGGCCGACGAGCTGCTCGACCTGCGCGCCGACCTGCGCAACGGCCGGCACACCCTGCAGATCGAGCCGGGCGTCTTTCGCCTGGCCGACCACCTCGCCGACCTCGAACCGCACGCCGACGAGATCGCCTCCTTCCGCGCTCGCCAGCAGGGCGCCTTCGCCACCGAGCGGGCGGCGTGGGCGGCGGCGGGCGAGTTCGACGAACGCCCCGAACCCGAGCCGGCGGCAGCTCCCGGCACCGTCGAGCTGCCGCCGGGAGGCATCGCCGTGGAGGCGGCGCTGACCGCCAGCGTGTGGCGGGTGGACGCCGAACCCGGCCGCGTGGTGGCCGCCGGCGACCCGCTGGTCGTGCTGGAGGCCATGAAGACCGAGATCGTGGTGGCCGCGCCGGTGGCCGGCGTGGTGCACGCGGTGCTGGCCGCCCCCGGCCACCACGTCGAGCCCGGCACGCCGCTCGTGGTCCTGGTGCCAGGATGAACCCGGTGAGCGATCCCCTTCCCCCCGACGGCTGGACGCCGCGGCCGGCCCGGCAGGCGGCCGACGAGGCCCTCACGCGCCTGGCCGCCGACGACCACGGCGAAGCGTGGACCTTGCGGCTGCCCGCCGACGAGGTGCGGGCCGCGGCCGACGAGATCGACGCCCGCCTGGCCTCCGGCGAGCACCTCCCGCTGGCCGGGATGACCGTGGGCGTCAAGGACAACATCGACGTCGCCGGCCACCCCACCACCGCCGCCTGCGCCGCCTACGCCGACGGCCTTGTCGACGAGGACGCCCCGGCCGTCGCACGTCTGCGGGCCGCTGGCGCCGTGGTGGTCGGCAAGACCAACCTCGACCAGTTCGCCACCGGCCTGGTGGGCACCCGCTCCCCCGACTTCGGTCCGGTGGCCAGCGTGGTGGCCCCCGATCGCGTGGGAGGCGGCTCCAGCTCGGGTTCGGCCGTGGCCGTGGCGCTGGGTCTGGTCGACGTCGCCCTCGGCACCGACACCGCCGGTTCGGGTCGCGTCCCGGCCGCCTTCAACGAGGTCATCGGCCTGAAGCCCACCTACGGGCTGGTGCCCAAGACCGGCGTGGTGCCGGCGTCACCGTCGTTCGACACGGTGTCGATGTTCGCCCGGTCGGTGGGAGTGGCCGCCGCCGCCATCGGGGCCATGGCCGGCCCCGACCCGAGCGACCCCAGCAGCCGACTGGTCCCGCCACCGCCGCCGGGACCCCGCCCGGGCCGACCCGAGCGCCCGTGGCGCCTCGGCGTCCCGGACCCGGCGGCCCTGGGCATGGAGTCCGAGGCGACCGCGGCCTTCGCCGACCACGTCTCCGCCGTCGCCGCGCGGCTCGGGCCCCTGGCTGACGTCGTCACCGTCGACGTGGGCCTCATCGAGGAGGCCGGCGGGCTGCTCTACGGCGACGCGCTGCTCGCCGAGCGGTACGCGTCGGTGGGCGCCTTCCTCGACGCCCACCCCGACCAGGTCGACCCCACGGTCGCCGCCGTCGTCGGCGCGGCACGCGACGTGCCGGCCCACCGCTACGCGGCCGCCTGGCAGCACCTGCTCGACCTGCGCCGCGAGGCGCGCGACCGCTACGACGACCTCGACGCCGTCGTGCTGCCCACCACCCCGGGTCACCCGACACTGGCCGAGGTCGCCGCCGACCCCATCGGCGTCAACCGGGCGCTCGGGCGCTTCACCAACGGCTGCAACCTGCTCGACCGCTGCGCCGCCGCCCTGCCCGGGCCCCGCACGCCGTCGGGGGCGTGCACCGGCGTGATGCTCTACGGCGCCGCCTTCACCGACGACACCATCGCCGCCCTGGCCGCCGCCGCCATGGGCGAGGCCCCGCCCCCGCCGATCCTGCCCACCCCCGACGACCTGCCCGTCGTGGTGGTCGGCCTGCACCTGAGCGGCCAGCCCCTCAACGGCCAGCTCGTGGAGCGCGGCGGACGCCTCGTCGCCGCCACCACCACCGCTCCTCGCTACCGCCTCTTCGCCCTGCCCACGCAGCCGGCCAAGCCCGGCCTCGTGCGCGACGAGCAGGGCGGTGCCGCCATCGAGGTGGAGGTGTGGCGCCTGCCCGCCGCCGGCTTCGGCACCTTCGTCGACGGCGTGCCGCTGCCGCTCGCCATCGGCCGGGTCGAGCTGGCCGACGGCACGTGGGCCGCCGGCTTCCTCGCCCTCCCCGACGGCCTCGCCGGCGCCCGCGACATCACCGACGCCGGCGGCTGGCGCGCCCACCTCGCCCGCCGCTGACAGCCGACCGCCTGAACCGGCCGCGCCCCGAACACACATCAGCCGGTGAAGGCGGGGGTGACCGTCGAACCCGGCCCTGCCGCCGGGACCACGGCCGAGGCGGTGGCGGCGTCGACGGCGGTGGCGGCTTCGGGCACGACCGCCTCGGCGGTGCAGGCGAGGTGGCCCTGCACGCCGCCGGAGACGGACAGGCCCTGGAAGACGACGCCGAGCTGGATGTCGACGCCGAAGGCCAGGCGGGGAGGGCCCAGCACGGCGGTGGACGGTGACGACGAAGAAGCTGGCTGCACCCGCCACGACCCTCCGACCGCGACCGGCGGACCCGGCGCGCGGGTGTCGCCGACGGCCTCGGGGATCGAGAACGTGACGGCGGTGGGAGGCGACGAGATCGCCGTCGAGCCGGCCAACGGCGTGGCGTCGACCACGGCTCCGCCGGCGGGCGCGTCGAAGGCCAGGCCCACGTCGCTCGCCGCGAAGCGCAGCCACACGGTGTCGATCAGGTCGAGGTGGCCGCCGAGGCCGATGGCGGGCCGGGCAGTCTCGATCCGATAGCGCTGCACCATCGTCGACACGTCGATCGACGCCGACGCGTCGTAGGCGATCGCCCCGTCACCGGGCACCGCGGTGGACCAGCGCAGGTGCACGGGCACGGGCAGGCGCACGGCGTTGCCGCTGAGGAAGAGGTCGGCCACGTGGGCCAGCTCGCCGTAACCGACCTCGGTGAAGGCGGCGGTCGGACGGCAGGCCAGCGAGTAGGTGAGGTCCTCGTCACCCGAGGTCCGCACCGACGGCGACACCCCCGGGATTGCTGCCGGTGCCAGCCGGCCGCCGAGCAGCGCCGACCGGAACGCCTCGTAGGCGGGCTTGGGCCGGTAGGAGCGGTCGAGCAGCAGCGGGTCGAGGCCGGGCTCGAGGCCCCAGTCGTACCAGGTGGACGCGTCGCTCACGCCCCACACGTCGACCATGTCGCAGGCCGGCACCATCAGGCAGACCTGCACGACCCGCCGGTAGCGCTCGGCCTGCACGGCGAAGCGATCGGGCAGCGACGGCGCCACCGGCACGTCGACCTCGGAGATGAACGGATGGGTGCCGAGCGCGGCCAGGCGCTGCATGGTGGTTCGCAGGAGGTCCCAGTCGGGCTCGCCGACCGACAGGTGGGTCTGCAGGCCGACGGCGTCGAGGCGGTGGCCGCGGGCCTTCAGGTCGGCGACCAGCGCCACCAGGGCGTCGGCCTTGGCCGGCTGGTACTCGATGCCGCCCTCGTTGACCATCAGCTGCACCGACGGCGGAGCTTCGGCTTCGACGATCGAGAACAGCTGGTCGACGTAGTCCGGGCCGAGCACGTCGAGGAAGTGGTTGCGGACGAGGTTGGAGCCGAGCGTCTCGAACGGCTCGTTGATCACGTCGATGCGCCCGAGGGTCGGGTAGCGGCCGAAGATGACCTTCGCCCGTTGGCGCAGCACGGCCCGCAGCTCGTCGGGGTCGGTGATGGCGGTGACCCAGCCGGGCAGGTCGTCGACGATCGCCTGGTCCCAGGCGAAGTGCATGCCCACCTCGAACAGGTGGTGGTCGACGGCGAACTGGTGGTTCTCGTCGGCCTTGGTGAAGTCCCACACGCCGCGGTCGGGCTCGATGCCCGACCAGGACAGCTCGTGGTTCACGACGGTGTCGGACTCGGCGAGCAGGGCGGCCCGGTGCTGGGCCGTGCCGTTGGAGCTCGCCATGCCGACGTGCACGCCGACCGCTCGACCGGCCTCCCACAGCCGGCAGTCGGTGGGCACGGCACAGGTGGGCGTCGGGGTGGCGACGAACGCCGCCGTGGCCGCCGACGCCGGCGAGGCGCCCGGTGCCGCGGTGACGAGCGCGAGCACGAGCACGGCGAGCAGGGCGAACCACGAGGCGGACGACCCTCGCTGCCGCCAGGTCGGCGAGGATGGGTGCCTGCTGTGGTCGGTTCCCCGTGGTCGGACCGCTGCTACCACCGCTCCCCCGTCTCATCGACCGCCGACCGTCACCCTCCCACACGCTCGGCCTGCACCGTCGGCACGACGCCGGGTCGCTGGGGTCGGCTGGTGACCCCGTCCGAGGCACGGTCGGCGACCCCGCCCGAGGCTGCGGCTGCGCCGGCGACCTCGCCGGGCGACCATGGCGCCGTCCGCGACGAGGGACGTCGGGTGCCGACCTCCAGCGGTGCGCTGCCTACAGTGGCGCCCTCGGCGGGGACGACGGCGGGCCGGCGACGGAGGCAGCGGCAATGGGGCTCTCGACCACACGACCAGGCCCGCGCGGCCCACGACACGAGGACGGCCGTCGATGAGCGCCCCCTCGCCGCTCCCCGATCCCGAGTACCTGCCCCGCGCCAGCCTCGCCGAGCGCGAGGCCCACGGGCGCAGCCACCGCGTCGTCGTCCCGCTCGAGCGCCACGCCGAGTGGGCTCCCGCTCCCGACCGAGCCGATCCGGTCGACGTCCTGACCGCCCAGGCCGGCGAGCGGGTGCCCGAGCTCATCCCGATCCGCCACGGCCGCATGGCGGCATCGGCGTTCGCCTTCTACCGGGGCGGCGCCGCCATCATGGCCGCCGACCTGGCGTGCACCCCCACGACCGACCTGCGCTCCCAGCTGTGCGGCGACGCCCACCTGTGCAACTTCGGCATCTTCGAGACGCCGGAGCGCCATCTGGTCTTCGGGCTCAACGACTTCGACGAGACGCTGCCCGGCCCGATCGACTGGGACGTCAAGCGACTGGCCGCCAGCATCGAGATCGCCGGCCGCGACCTGGCGCTGTCATCGGGTGATCGCCACAAGGCGGTGGTCGCCAGCGTGCGGTCCTACCGCGAGGCGATGCTCGGGTTCGCCGGTGACCGCAACGTCGACGTCTGGTATACCCACCTGCCCGCCGAGGACCTGGCGTCGCGCCTGCGCGAGCTGGGCGGGCGGCGAGCCGGCGACGAGGCCGAACGGCGGATCCGCCAGGCGCTGCGCCGCGACCACATGCGCGCCTTCGACCGCCTCGTCGACGGCGAGGCCGACGGCGCCCGCTTCGCCAGCCGGCCGCCCGTCCTGGTCCCGATCGAGGACCTGCTCGACTCCGACGCTCGGGCCCGCTACGTCGACGTCATCCGCGGCTTCTTGCACCAGTACCGCGAGAGCCTGCCGGCCGACCGTCGGGTGCTGGTCGAGCAGTACCGCTTCGTCCACATGGCCCGGAAGGTGGTCGGGGTGGGCAGCGTCGGCACGCGCGCCTGGGTCGTGCTGCTCATCGGCCGCGACGACCACGATCCGCTGGTGCTGCAGCTGAAGGAGGCCCAGCAGTCGGTGCTGGCGCCCTACGCCGGACGGGTCCCCTACGACAACCAGGGTCGCCGGGTCGTCGAGGGCCAGCGCCTGATGCAGACGGCCTCGGACCACCTGCTCGGCTACTACCGCCTCCAGGCGCTCGACGGCCGCATGCACGACTTCTACGTGCGCCAGCTGTGGGACGGCAAGGCCTCGATCGAGGTGGCCAACCTCACCGCCAAGGGCCTCCGGGTCTACGGCGAGGCGTGCGGGTGGACGCTCGCACGGGGCCACGCCCGGTCGGGCGACCGGGTCGCGATCGCCGCCTACCTCGGCGACGACCCCACGTTCGAGGACGCGGTGGCCACCTTCGCCTCGGCCTACGCCGATACCAACGCCGAGGACCACAGCCGGCTGCTGGCCGCCATCGAAGACGGCCGGCTCCAGGCCGTCTCCGGCGTCTGACGACGCCCCGCTCCGGACCGACCCGACCCCGACCTCCGAGCTCAGCAGATGCGGGGCAGCGGGTCGGTGGTCGGGACGAGGAGCGGGCGGTGGGTCCCGAACCGCGTGCGCAGCGCCACCGGAGCGGGGCCGGCGACAGGCGGCTCGGCGACGCCGACGACGGCGGCGTCGGCCCCGATCGGCAGCGAGCGGGCGGCCGCCAGCACGGCCTCGGCGTCGTCGGGGGCCACCGCGAGCAGGCACACGCCCTCGCCCGCGAGGTGCAGCGGGTCGAGGCCGAAGACGTCGCACACCCGGCGCACGGGATCGAGCACGGGCACCGCGGCCTCGTCGAGCACCAGCCGCACCCCCGACGACCGGGCCAGCTCGTTGCTGACCGCGGCCAGCCCACCGCGGGTCACGTCCCGCAGGGCCCGGACGTCGCCGGCGGCGCAGACCGCTTCGACGAGCTGGTGGAGGGGGGCGCTGTCGGAGACGACGTCGACCGCAACGTCGAGCTCGCCCCGGGCGGCGAGGACGGCGACGCCGTGGGTGCCGACCGGGCCGCTCAGCAGCACCTGGTCCCCCGGCCGGATCCGCTCGGGGCCGACCTCCCGACCGGCGGGGACCACCCCCACCCCGCTCGTCGTCACGAAGATCCCGTCGGCGCTCCCCCGCTCGACCACCTTGGTGTCGCCGGCGACCAGCCGGACCCCGGCCTCGCCGGCCGCCCGGGCCATCGACGCCACCAGGCGATCGAGGTCGTCGAGCGGGAAGCCCTCCTCGAGGACGAAGGCGGCCGTCATCCAGCGCGGCACCGCCCCCATCATCGCCAGGTCGTTCACGGTCCCGTGCACGGCCAGCGACCCGATGTCGCCTCCGGGGAACACGGGCGGGCGGACCACGTAGGCGTCGGTGGTGAACGCCAGCCGGCCATCGGCGACGGTGAGCAGCGCGGCGTCGGCCAACCGACCCAGCTCGGGGTCGTCGAGGTGGGCGAGGAACACCGACGCCAGCAGGTCGGCGGAGAGCCGCCCGCCGCTGCCGTGGCCGAGCTGCACCCGCGCTCCGGGCTCGACCGGCACCGGGCAGGACGGGCCGACGGCGCCACCCGGGTCGGTCACCGAGCCACCTGGCCTCGGCCGGCGGCGTGGTAGGCCGCGCACGCGCCCTCGGTGGAGACCATCGGCGCGCCGAGGGGGTGTTCGGGCGTGCAGGCCGATCCGAAGGCCGCGCACTCGTCGGGGCGGAGGCGGCCCTGGAGGACGAGCCCGGCCTGGCAGTCCGTGGACTCGGGAGCGGGCTGACCTTCCCTCGGGTACCGCAGCGCGGCGTCGAAGGCGGCGTACGACGCCCGCAGACCGAAGCCCGAGGCGGGGAGGACCCCGAGCCCGCGCCAGGACCGATCGACGGGCTCGAACACCTCGCCGACGGCGCGCTGCGCCGCTTCGTTGCCCAGCCGTCGGGCGGCCCGCCCGTACTGGTTCTCGACCTCGTGCCGGCCGTCCTCCAGCTGGGCGACGAGCAGGAGCAGGCCCTCCAGCAGGTCGGTCGGCTCGAAGCCCGTCACGACGATCGGGACGCGGTGCTGTCGGGCGATGGGCTCGTAGTCGACCCAGCCCACGACCGTGCAGACGTGGCCCGGGCCGAGGAAGCCCTGCACCCGGTTGTCGGGCGCCTCCAGCACCGCCTGCAGCGCCGGCGGCACCAGCACGTGGGCGACGAGCACGGACAGGTTGGCCAGCCCGAGGCGGGCGGCCTCGAGCACCGCCGCCGCCACCGCGGGCGCCGTCGTCTCGAAGCCGACGGCGAGGAACACGACCTCGCGGTCGGGCTCGGCGACCGCCAACCGCACCACGTCGATCGGCGAGTAGACGACCCGCACGTCGGCGCCCTCGGCGCGGGCCCGGAGCAGGTCGTCTCGCGACCCGGGGACCCGGAGCATGTCCCCGAACGAGCACAGCACGACGCCCGGCCGGCGGGCGATCTCCAGGGCGTGGTCGATGACCTCGATCGGGGTCACGCACACGGGGCAGCCGGGACCGTGGACGATCTCCAGCTCGGGCGGGAGGAGCTGGTCGAGGCCCTGGCGGACGAAGGTGTGGGTCTGCCCGCCGCACACCTCCATCACCGTCCAGGGACGGGTGACCCGTTCGCCGATGGCGCGGGCGAGCGCCGCCACCGCCGCCGGCTCCTGGGACCGGTCGAGGCGCATCACGGATCGTCCACGGCACCGATCTCGGCCAGGAGGGCCCGGGTGCGGGCGGCGTCGTCGGGATCGAGGACGCTGAGGGCGAACCCGACGTGGACGAGGACGTGGTCGCCGACCTGGACCTCCGGGACGAACGCGAGGCAGACCTCGCGCCGGGCGCCGCCGAAGTCGACGATGCCGGTCGCCAGCGCGGCCGCGTCGTCGATCGACGTCACCTGGCCCGGCACGCCGAGGCACACGGCTCGCCCCTCCCGCTGGTCATGCGGTCCATCCTGCCCCACGGCGCGCCGCGACGACGGCCTGCCCCAGGGCGAGCCCGCCGTCGCCGGGCGGCACCGCGCGCGGGAGGTGCACGGCGAGGCCGAGGCGATCGAGGCCGTCGTGGACCCGGTCGACCAGCAGGTCGTTCGCCCACACCCCGCCGGCCAGGCACACGTGGTCGAGCCGACGGGACGAGGCCACCGCGCCAGCCGCCGCGACGAGCGCGTCGGCCAGCGCGACGTGGAAGCCGGCAGCCACCTCGCCGGCGGGCACCCCGTGGCGGCGAGCGGCCACCACCGCCCCCACGACGGGCCGAGGGTCGATCACCACGCCACCGTCGCCATCGTCGACCGGCATCGGGGGCAGGACGTGGCCCACCTCGCCCCCCGCGAGCTGCTCGAGCAGCATCGCCGGCTGGCCCTCGTGGGTGGGGTTCGGGGAGATCCCGCACAGGACGGCGACGGCATCGAAGAGCCGGCCGGCCGACGACGTGGGGACGCCGGTGGCCGCACCGGTGGCGGGTACGCCGTCCTCGACACCGAGGAGGGCGGCGGCGTCGTCGTCGCAGCCAGCGGCCGCGGCGTGGGCGAGCGCCATCCGGACCGGCTCGCGCACCGCCCGGTCACCGCCCACCAGGGGGACGGTGCGCAGGTGGCCGGCCCGCCTGGCCCCCTGGTCGGACACGACGAGCACCTCGCCGCCCCAGGCCGTGCCGTCGGCGCCGAGACCGAAGCCATCGAGGGCGAGGCCGACCACGGGCTCACCGATGGCGTGCTCGGCCCGGACCGCTTCGACGTGGGCGTGGTGGTGCTGGACGGCCACGAGCGGGACCCCCCACTCGGCGGCGAGCTGCTCGGCGAGCCGGCTGCTGGCCAGGTCGGGGTGGAGGTCCCGGGCGACGAGCACCGGCCGGTGCCCGCGCAGTCGGAGGTGGCGGTCGAGGGCGGCCCGCCACGCGACGATGGTCAGCTCGTCGTCGAGGTCGCCCGCGTGGGCACCGGGGTGGGCCTCGTCCCCGTCGACGACGCACCAGGCCGCCTGCAGGTCGCCGCCGACCCCGAGCACCGGTCCGTCGACCCGTCGGCCCAGCGGCATCGGGGCCGGAGCGAAGCCGCGGGCCCGGCGCAGCACGGCTGGCGCCCCCCGCCGCACCACGGCGACCGAGTCGTCGGCGCGGGCGGCGATGCGCCGATCGTGGCGGAGCCAGGCGTCGGCGATGCCGTCGAGGCGATCGAGGGCGTCGGCGTCGTCGATGGCGATGGGCTCCTCGCTGCGGTTCCCGCTGGTGAGCACGACGGGTCGGCCCACCGCCCGAGCCAGCAGGAGGTGCATCGGCGATGCCGGCAGGACCAGCCCGACCCGGCGGTGGCCGGGCGCGACCGAGGGAGCGAGGTCATCGCCGCCCGCGACCAGCACGATCGGCGCGGCGGGATCGCCGAGGAGCGCCCGCTCCGCGGGCGTGGGGCGGGCCCAGCGCGAGGCGGCCGCCTCGTCGGCGACGAGCACGGCCAGCGGCTTGTCGGGCCGACGCTTGCGCTCCCGCAACGACGCCACCGCCGCCTCATCGGTGGCGTCGCAGGCCAGCTGGTACCCCCCCACGCCCTTCACCGCGACGACCCCGCCGCTCGTGATGATCCGAGCAGCCTCGACCACCGGTTCCCCCGGGAGGGGGGCACCGGCCCGACCGATCAGCTCGAGGCGCGGACCGCACCCGGGGCAGGCGATGGGCTCGGCGTGGAACCGCCGATCGGTCGGTTCGTGGTACTCGGCCTCGCAGCGAGGGCACCGTTGGAACGGGGCCATCGTCGTGCGGGCCCGGTCGTAGGGCAGGTCCTCGATGATCGTGGCGCGGGGCCCGCACTCGGTGCACGACGCGAACGGGTGGCCGTGCCGACGGTCGCCGACGTCGACCACCTCGGACGCGCACGCGGCACAGGGCGCACGATCCGGCGGCACCACCCCCCGGGGTCCGGGACCCTCGTCGGTGTCGCTGGCGGCGACCACGAAGTCCGAGCACCCCAGGACGGGCGCCGGGTCGACCTCGACGGAGGTGACGGTGGCCGGCGGCGGCGCCTCCCGGTCGACCTCGTCGAGGAAGGCGCGGCTCGCCGCCGGCGCGCCCTCGACGTGCACCTCGACCCCGGCGGGACCGTTGCGCACCCACCCACGGAGGCCGAGGCGGTCGGCAAGGCGCCACACGAAGGGCCGGAAGCCGACCCCCTGGACGATCCCACCGACCCGCACCCGCCACGCCTCGACCGACGGTCCCTCGACCAGCGTTCCCTCGACCGGCGTTCCCTCGACCACGGGTGCGTCGACCACGGGTGCGTCGACCACCTCGGCCCGCACCGCCTCCACCGCGGCGGGGACGGCAGCGGCGACCCGGGCGCTCAGCCCGGGTCCGTCGCCCACCTCGGCCACCTCGACGCCCACCACGACCAGCCGCTCGGGCATCCGCCCCAAGGCCCGTCCCAGCGCCACGGCCTCGGCCAGGCCCGCGGCGTGCGAGGACGCCGCCCCTCGGCCGGCCGCGGGGATCGGGTCACCGTCGGGGTGGACGTGCAACCGGTGCACGGTCCCCGGTGGCGCGGTGCTGCGGACGGCGTCGACGACCACGGCGACCTCGGTGCCGGTCCACGCGTCCACCACGCGGGAGGGCTCGCCGTCGACGACGACGAGCCCGACGTCGGCAGGGAGGGCTTCACGGAGGCGGGCGGCGACGGCGGGCCCGATGCCGTCGTCGCGCCGAAGGTCGTTGCCGACGGCGATCACGACCCGCGCCGGACCGCCGGCCGGACGGCTGCCCGGACGGCCACGACCGGGTCGGGGATGCAGGGCCGTCAGCGCTCGACCACCCGCAGGTCGAGGAAGTGGGTGGCGCACGAGATGCACGGATCGTGGTTCCGGATGGCCTGCTCGCACAGGAGGCTCAGGGCCTCGCGGCCGAGGTCGAAGCCACCGTCGGTGAGGTGGTCCTCCACCAGGTGCCACAGGTCGTGCTCGATGGTCGGCTGGTTCTGGGAGGTCGGCGGGATGATGACCGCGTCGGTGATCGTGCCGTCGTCGGCCAGGTCGTAGCGGTGGAACAGCAGGCCTCGTGGGGCCTCGGTCGCGGCGGCACCGCTCGCCGCCTGCGGCTCGGCGGCCACGACCGGCGCGTCGGGCTCCTCGTACCCGTCGACGATCGCCAGGGCCGTGTCGCAGGCGTGCAGCACCTCGACGGCGCGCACCACGATGCTGCGGAAGGGGTTGGTGACGGGGAGCTCGAGGCCGACCTCGGCGGCCAGCTCGGCAGCCGCCCCGCCGATGAGGTGGCCGTTCAGGCCCCACCGGGCCAGCGGACCCACGAGGTAGTGCTCGCCGTCGCGCAGGTGAGCATGGAGCGCGTTCGAGTGGGCGACGTGCGTCTCGCGGATGGCGGCATCGAAGTCGGCATCGTCCAGGTCGAGGCCGGCGCTGGAGACCACCCGCCCGTCGAGCACCGCGTACTCGGTCGGGTGCTGCAGCGCGACCAGCGTCGTGCCGTGGGTGTCGGCCTCGGGGACGTCGAAGCCGGCCACCCAGCGGACCAGCTCGACGGCCAGCCCGTGGGCGAGCTCGAGGCGTGGGCGGAAGGCGATCAGCTCGCGACGCGTGGGCACGCGGTAGAAGCCCCCCACCCGCACGTTGACGGGGTGGACCGCCCGGCCGCCCACGAGCTCGACGAGCTCGTTGCCGATCCGCTTGAGGGTCAGCCCGGCCTCGACCCGATCCCGGTGGTCGGCGGCGAGGGCGATGGCGTTCTCATAGCCGAGGAAGTCGGGGGCGTGCAGCATCACGACGTGGAGGGTGTGGCTCTCGATCCACTCACCCGCGTAGAGGAGGCGGCGCAGCGCTCGCAGCGGGCCGCCCACCTCGATCCCGCACGCCGCCTCGAGGGCGCGGCAGGCGCTCATCTGGTAGGCGACCGGGCAGATCCCGCAGATGCGGGCGGTGATGTCGGGGGGCTCGGTGTAGGCCCGGCCGCGCAGGAACGCCTCGAAGAACCGGGGCGGCTCGTAGATCCGCAGCTGCACGTCGACGACGCGGCCATCGTGGACCTCGACGTGCATGCCGCCCTCGCCCTCGACGCGCTCGAGGGCGCCCACGTCCATCGTCCGGCTGGCCGGGGGGCGGTGGGTCATGGCGCGCCGCTCCCGTCGTCGTGGCGGTCGCCCTCGGTGCGGAACACCGGGCTGGCGGCGTTGAACGTCCGGTAGGACCGCCGGATGTCGACCTCGGCCATCCCGCACCGGGCGAGCGCACCGGACAGGGCGACGGGGTGGGCGGCCTCCATCGGCCCGAAGCAGCCGTAGCAGCCCCGGTGGAACGACGGGCACAGCGCGCCACACCCCGCCTGGGTGACCGGCCCGAGGCACGGCGTGCCGTGCGCCACGGTGACGCACACGTTGCCGGCCAGCTTGCACTCGACGCACACGCTGTGGCCGGGGACGGCCGGTCGTCGCCCCCGGAGCGATGCGCTCACCACCTCGAGCAGCTGGTGCTTGTCGATCGGGCAGCCGCGCAGCTCGAGGTCGACGGGCACGTGGTCGGCGATGGCCGTGCTGGTGTCGAGCGTGGCGATGAACTGCGGCTGGGCGTAGACGATGGAGAGGTACTCCTGCACGTCGGCGAAGTTGCGCAGTGCCTGGATGCCCCCGGCCGTGGCGCAGGCGCCGATGGTCACGAGCGTCGTGGACGCCGCCCGCACCTCATGGATGCGCTCGACGTCGGCCGCCGTGGTGATGGAGCCCTCCACGATCGACAGGTCGTAGTGCGACTCGACTCGCGAAGCACCGGCTTCGAGGAAGTAGGCGATGTCGACGACGCCCGCCAGGGCCAGCAGCTCGTCCTCGCAGTCGAGCAGCGTCAGCTGGCAGCCGTCGCACGACGAGAACTTCCACACCGCGAGACTGGGCCGCCCGCTCATCGCTCGCGCACCTCGAGGAGCGGGGCGGCGGTGGCCCAGTCGAGGACCGGGCCCTCGCGGCAGACGAAGGCCGGTCCGAGCTGGCAGTGACCGCACTGAGCCACGCCACACATCATGTTGCGCTCGAGCGAGACGTAGATGTCCGAGGGGTCGACCCCGACGTCGAGCAGCGCCAGCGCCGTGAACCGCATCATCGGCTCGGGACCGCACACCAGCGCGACCGTGCGATGGGGGTCCGCCACCGCGCCGGGCACGAGCCGCGTCACCACCCCGACGTCGCCGTCCCAGTCGGGCCCGGCGACGTCGACGGTGATCGAGACGCCCAGGTCGCGGCCCGCAGACCACTCGCGCAGCTCGCGGCGGTAGAGCAGCTGGTCGGGGTGGCGGGCCCCGACCACCACGGTGGTCCGACCGGGAGCGGACGGCCTCACCCGGGCCGCGTCGACGACCGGCCGCAGCGGGGCCAGGCCGATGCCACCGGCGACGGCGAGCAGGTCGCGATCCCCGACGACCTCGAGCGGCCAGGCCGTCCCGTACGGCCCGCGAGCGCCCAGCACCGTGCCGACCTCGGCCGAGCACAGCGCGCGGGTGACGGCGCCGACGGCCCGGATGGTGTGGGCGATGCGACCGGCACCGTCGGGTGCCCTCGACAACGAGATCGGCACCTCACCGATGCCGGGGGCCCACAGCATGAGGAACTGCCCCGGGCGCGCTGGGGGCAGGTCGGCGTCGACGGGCTCGAGGGTCAGGGTGACGACATCGGCCAGCTCGACGACCCGGTCGACCACGCGGTGGCGGACCGGGGTGAACGGTCCCCGGGGCGGCGCGGGGACGGCGGTGGGCGCCAGGCGGATGCCCGTCACCGGTCCCCCGGCCCGGCGTAGAGGTCGAGCAGCTGGAGGCGCACGTCCTGCAGGTGCTCGATGGCGAGCCGGGCGAAGCGCTGCATGAGCAGGTAGCCGACCTCGGCGTCGGCGTCGCACCGGCTGCGCAGGCAGGCCCCGTCGAAGGCGATGGCCCGGATGTCGTGCACGGCTCGGGCATCGAAGTGCCAGCGGTAGGGCGGGAAGAGCCACGACCAGCCGACGACGGCGCCCTCGTTGGCGGTGGACACGATCATGGGCGAACCCGACGGCCGGGCCAGCTCGATGGCGACCCGTCCGTGCCGGAGGACGTAGAACGTGTCGGCGGAGTCGCCCTCGCGGAACAGCAGGTCGCCGGCCCGGAACCCCACGTTCCTCCCACACCCCCCGACGAGGTCGAGCACCTCGTCGGGGACGCCGGCGAACAGGTCGATGTCGCGGAGCAGCTCGGCGATGGGGTGCGGCTCGGCCATCTCAGCCCTCCTGCTCGGTTGTCGCCACCGGATCGACCGCCAGGGCGGCGAGCTCGACGGTGACGTCGATGCCCACCGGGCACCACGCGATGCACCGGCCACAGCCCACACAGCCCGACACCCCGAACTGGTCGTGCCACGTCCCGAACTTGTGGGTGAGCCACTGCCGGTACCGGGAGCGGGTCGACCCGTGCACCGCGCCACCGTGCAGCTCGGAGTGGCCGAGGGTGAAGCACGAGTCCCAGCGCCGCCATCGCTCGGCGTGGTCGCCGGTGAGGTCGGTCGTGTCCTCGACCGAGCTGCAGAAGCAGGTGGGGCACACCATCGTGCAGCTGGCGCAGCTCAGGCAGCGGGAGGCGACGTCGTCCCACCGAGGGTGCTCGAGGGTCGACGCGAGCAGCTCCCGGAGCGGCCCGGCGTCGACGGCCCGGGTCATGCGCTCAGCCGCGGCAGCGGTCCTCGACCGAGCGGCGTCGACGTCGCCACCTTCGGCGGGCTGGTGGGGCACGCGCTCGATGAGCTCCCGGCCCTGCTCCGACCCCACCTCGACCACGAACCGCTGCCCGCCGTCGAGGATCTCGGTCAGGGCCAGGTCGAAGCCCGACTCCGCCCGGGGTCCCCCGCCCATCGAGGTGCAGAAGCAGGTCGCGGCCGGGTCGGTGCACTGGGCCACCACGACCACCGCATCGGCGCGGCGCGCCGTGTAGGTCGGATCGGCGTGGACCGGCGCGGCGAAGACCAGGTCCTGCACCTCCATCGCCCGCAGCTCGCAGGGACGCACGCCCAGCAGCGCCACCCCCGCCCCGTCGCCGGCCCGGCCATCGTCGGCGTCGGCGTCGGCATCGGCCACCTCGACCTCGAAGCCGCCTCCGCGACGGTGCGTGCGCACGAGCAGCGTGCGGGCCGGGAACAGGTGGGCCTTCGGGGAGTGCGGTCCGACGGCGTAGCCGAACAGCGCGGCGTCGCCACGGTCCGTCAACCGGTAGCGGCCGGCGTCCTGCTCGTCACCGCGGCCCTCGGGCAGGTCGGCGATCCCGTCGACCTCGTCGATCACGATGGCACCGTCGCGCACCGTCGGCCCCCGCACCGCGCCGCCGTCGGCCCGCAGCAGCTGGATGAGCGCCTCCAGCCCGGTGCGGTCGAGCAGCACGGGCGGGAGGGCCGACGTCATGGGGCCAGTGTGGCGCGGCGGTGGGGTCTCGTGCACCGGACCGCGGCGGCGTGGCTAGCCTCGGCCCCGCGGCATTGGCGGTGTCGGGAGAGGGGCACGAGCATGGGTACGAGCGCGCCGACGAGAACGGTGACGACCGCGGCCGGGGCGGTGGAGGTGGTCGACACCGGCGGCGACGGGCCGGCCGTGCTGTTCGTGCACGGCACGCCGGGTGGCTGCGACCAGGGCGAGCTGATGACCCGGTTCCTCGTCGACGCAGGCTTCCGCGTGGTGGCCCCGCCCGGCCGGGCTACCGCGGTACGCCGCTCACCGACGACGCTTCACCAACGACCGCCACCAGTACGGCGACCTGTCGCTCGACCTCGGCGCCGTCCGGGCGCCGGTGCTGCTGGTCCACGCCGACACGGACTCCGACGTGCCGCACGCCCACAGCGAGCACGCCCTCGAGGCCCTCCCCCACGCCGAGCTGCGCACCATCGACGGCGGCACCCACATCAGCCTGTGGACCGGCCCCGACGACGAGGCCGCCCGCGCCGCGGTGGTCGACCACCTCCGCCGCTGAGCCGCCGACGCGATCAGCGGTCGAGCAGCAGGCGGTTGCGCTGGTCGGGTCCGGAGGCGACACCGACCCGGCGGCCGACCCACTCGTCGGCCTCCTGGGCGAGGAGGGCGTCGGCGTCCTCGGTGCGGGCGTAGGCACGGGTGCCGTCGTCGAGCTCGACGACGGCCAGGGCGCTGGCCGGCGACCCGTCGCGGTCGTGCACCACGGTGGCGGCGACGACGGAGGCCTCGCCGTCGACGTCGGGCTTCACGGGGCGCAGCGGCGCGGTGGCGTCGACCCGTCGCTGGAGCTCGTCGACGTCGGGCGGCGCGACCGGACCCGGACGGCCGCTGTAGGCCGCCCAGACGTGCTTGGTCATGTGCATGCCCACACCCGAGACGAGTGCGGTGGCGTCGGGATCTTGGCGGATGCGGTCGACGACCTCGGCGATGGCGTGCCCGGTGTAGCCGCTGCTCGGACCACCGTGGTATGGCAGGCCGCCGGTGAGCGAGAGCGGGCGCCCGTCGTCGTTGGCCAGGCCCAGGGCGTCGGTCGCGAAGCGGACCGACGACGGGAAGCACGAGTACAGGTCGAACATCGTCACGTCGTCGACGCCGAGGCCGGCCGAGCGCAGGGCGTCGGACGACGCAACCCGCATGGCCTCCGATGACGCGAGGGTCGGACGCTCGGCGACGTGGGTTGC
This sequence comes from Acidimicrobiales bacterium, assembly GCA_046331175.1. GTDB lineage: Bacteria > Actinomycetota > Acidimicrobiia > Acidimicrobiales > Acidimicrobilacustridaceae > JAWKIW01. The sequence continues at coordinate 142,622 of JAXLRI010000005.1, read as the reverse complement.
GTCGCGAGCGAAGGCCCAGCCCCGCAGGTAGACCCGCTGATCGGCGGGCACCCCGAGGGCGTCGGCGCGCTCGTGGGTGGCGACCAGCAGCGCGGACGCCATGTCGACGTCCATCACGGCCACCATGTACTTGGTGTAGGGCCAGGCGACCAGCCGGTTGGTGGACGTCGGCGTCACGATCTCGTCGGCCGATCGCGGCGTGCGGAACCAGGCGTGGGGGTTGACGGTCGCGGTGGCGTTCAGCTGCTCGAGGAGGTCGCCGTCGTGCTGCCTCGAGGTGGCCGCGTCGAGGCCGAGCGCCGCCCGGCGGGCGCTGTCGTAGAGGGCGAAGGTGACGACCGGTTGGATGACGTCGTGGGCCCACTCGGTCGGCCAGAACCACTCGTCGAGGTCGACCGGCACACCGGTGTCGTGCGGGTCGGGGTGGCTCCAGGCCGGCTCCTCTCCTGCGGCCCGGATGCGTCGGCGGGTGGCCAGCGCCTCGGCACCGACCACGAGGGCCAGCTCGGCCTCGCCCCGCAGCATCCGCTCGGCCGCCGCGTTCACCATGCGCTGGGACGCCGTGCCGGCGAGGATCGACATCTCCTGGTGGGCGGGCTCGGCCCCGAGCCGGGCCGCGAGGCGACCAGGCGGGTCGTCGTAGGCCCAGCTCATGCAGTGGACGGTGTGGAGCGCGTCGACCCGCCCGACCAGATCGGCGTCACCGGCGTCGACCGCCGCCTCTCGGGCGACCTGCTCCCACATGGCGAGCGGCTCGGGGGCGAGCGCATCGCCGTCGGGGTGCCAGGTGCGCCGGCCGACGCCGATGATGCACGGAGATCTCGGGTCGACGGCCATGGCGCTAGGTCCCTCATTCCAGAAGAAGAGATAATGAATTGAACTTCGTCAGTCTACCGACCCCGGTGCGGCGCGACGACACGAGGCGGGGTCGGACCTCGGGGCGGCTACCGTCGGCCGGCACGACCCGGGCCCGGCCACGCCCGACGACGACCAGACGACGACCGGACGAGGACGACGACCGGACGAGGACGACGACCGGGCGAGGACGACGGGCAGGAGGACGACGGGTGGCAGATCGGACGGTCGAGCTGGCGCCGCCGGCGCATCGCACCGGCTGCCTGGGACCGGTGGGCAACGTGCTGTGGCTGGTGATCGCCGGCTGGAGCCTGGCCCTCTCCTACCTCGCCGCCGCGCTCGTGATGCTGATCTTCATCATCACGATCCCCTTCTCGGTGCAGTGCGTGAAGCTGGCCGCCTACGCGCTGTGGCCCTTCGGCCGGACCGTCGTCGACGAGCCGGGCGTGCGCCCGATGGGCATGCTCGGCAACCTGCTGTGGTTCGTCTTCGCCGGCTGGTGGCTCGCCCTCGTCCACGTGCTCGCCGGGCTCGTGCTGTGCGTGACCATCATCGGCATCCCGTTCGGGATCCAGTGCTGGAAGATGGCTCGCCTCGCGCTGCTGCCCTTCGGCAAGCGCATCGTGCCGGCCTGAGCGCGGCTGGCGCCCTGCGGCCGGTGCCGCTGGCTCGACCACACCACGACGACGCGGCGATCGGCGGACGACCCTGGGCGAGCCGTCCTGCGAACGGCGACCCGCCACCAAGTGGACCGTGAGGGACTCGAACCCCCGACCCCCTGCGCGTCATGCAGGTGCTCTAGCCAACTGAGCTAACGGTCCGTGGAGCGAGAACCCTACCAGCACCGACCCGGGCCACCCGAAACGCGAAGGGGCCCCAAGCCGCGCAGCTGGCGGGCCCGGCCCTGGTCGTCGGCCACGTAGGCCCGACCGTCGGTGGGTCGATCAGCCGCTCCCCCGGCTGCCCGTGCTTCACTGGCCCGCATGGACGAGCGACAGGTGGTGCGGCTGCTGGCCGCGGGGCGGGTGGTCGTGGGGGCGTCGCTGGTGGCGCTGCCGGGGGTGGCCGGGCGATCGTGGATCGACGAAGCGGCCCGCACGCCGGCGGCCAAGGTGATCCTGCGGGCCCTCGGCATCCGCGACCTGGTGCTCGGCGCCGGCGCGCTCATCGCCCTCGAGCGGGGCGCCCCCGTGCGCGAGTGGGTGCTGCTCGGTGCGGCGTGCGACGCGGTCGACGCTGCCGCCACGACGCTCGCGGTGCGCCGCCTCCCGCTCAAGCGGACGCTGCCCGTGCTGGCGGTGGCCGCCACGGCCACCGCCGTCGGGCTCGCCACCGCCGACCGCGTCGACTGACCGCGCGACCGGGTCGACCCGGGGAGCGATCGGGGCTCCGCTGGTCCGCCGCGCGCGTCCTCGCAGGCCCCGGGGCACGTTGCCAGTGCCACTGGTAAGGTCGCCAGATGGGGAGGCGAGACCCGACCGGTGATGGTCGGCCCACCGGCCAGGGCACGTCGCACGTGCCGCTGTTCGCCTTCCCCGACCCCCCGCCCGCCGATCCCCGCCCGCTGCGCTGGCACCGCCGGGTGGCCGACCGCATCGCCGGGGTCGTCGCCGGCCGGCCCCGCACGGTGCTCGCCGTGACGGCCGTCGTCGTGGTCGCGTTCGGGTTCGCGGCGCGCGACCTCCACTTCGAGCCGGCCCGCTTCTCGTCGGCCAGCGACCTCGCCGCCCGCCAGGACGACCACCGGGCCCGATGGGGGGCCGACGACGGTCTCTTGGTGGCGGTGCTCACCGTCCCCGAGCCCTCGACCCAGGCCGTCTACCTCGTCGCCTCCCTGACCGACGATGCCGCCGGGGCCGTACCCGGGGCCCACACCGTCCGCAGCGCCACCAACCAGCCGGTCGTCGGCGCCACGTCGAGCGGCCCCGGCCTCGGCCCTGCCTTCGGGCCACGGTCGCCGTTCGCCGGCACGCCCGCCGACCGCGCCGCCCTGGCCCGGTCGTCGCGCCTGGGCGCGGCCACGCTGGTGTCGGCCGACGCCCGCACGTTCGCCGTGGCCGTCGACCTCGACGACGCCATCCACGCCTACGACCAGGTGGTCGGGCCGGCCGAGGCCTACCGCCGCTTCGTCGAGGACCGGGTGGCGGCGTCGGGCCTGCCGGTCGAGCTCGACTTCGCCGGCGTCGCCTACACGCACGTCGCCAGCGTCGGCCAGACCCAGCACGACCTCGCCCGCCTCCTCCCCCTCGCCGCGCTGATCATGACGATCATCCTCTGGCTGGCCCTGCGCAGCCTGGTGGCCGTGCTGGCCACGCTGGCCAGCGCGCTCGGCGCCATCGTCGTCACCGCCGGCGTCATCGGCCTGCTCGGCCACCACGTCAACCAGGTGACGCCCGTGTACCCGGTGCTCCTCATGGCGGTGGTGGTGTCGGGGGCCACCCACCTCGTCGGCCGCTACTTCGCCGAGCGCCGCGACGGCGAGTCCCCCGCCGACGCCGCCCACCGCACGGTGTTCGAGGTCGGGCCGCCGGCCTTCGCCTGCGCCATCACCACCGCGTCGGGGTTCGCATCGCTCGCCCTGGCCGACATCACGGCGCTGCGCGAGTTCGGCATCGAGGCCTCCCTCGGCGTGGCCGCCGCGTTCGTCCTGCAGCTCACCGTGATCCCGGCGGTGCTGGTGCTGCGCGGCGCCGACGCCCCCGCCGCCCACCGCACCCGCCTGGCCCGCCGGACCCACCCGGCGGCGGGCAACCCCGTCCCCTGGACCCGTCGCTACGCCCAGCGCATCACCGACCCGTCCACCGCCCGGGCGGTCGTGGCCTTCGGCGTCGTGCTGTGCCTGGCCTCGGTCCTGATCGCCCGCACCGCCCGCTACGACTACCGTGCCGCCGACGCCTTGGGGCCGAACCACCCCATCACCCTCGGCAACGCCCACGTGAACGACCGCCTCGGCGGCATCCTGCCGCTCGACGTCGGGCTGTCGGGTCCGGTCGGCTCGCTGCGCCAGCTCGACACGGTCCGGCGCCTCGACCAGGTGTCGGCGTGGCTCGACCAGCGAGAGGGCGTGCACACGCTCGGCCTGCCCGCGCTGCTGCGCGAGCAGAACCGGGCGCTTACCGGTCGCGACGAGCTGCCTGCCACCCAGGCCGCCCTCGACACCGAGCTGGCGGTCCTCGAGAAGGTGGGCGGCGAGGACCTGCGCAGCCTGGTCGACGCCGACTACGAGCACGGCCGCCTGCGCGCGGTGGTCCCCGATCGAGGAGCCCAGGCCAGCAGCGCGCTCGTCGCCGACGCCGATCGCCACGCGGCCGAGGTGCTGGCCGGCACGGGCGTCACCGCCGGCGCCACCGGCGAGGCCGTGGCCGCCTACGACGGCATGATCCGCCTCACCGCCGAGCTGGTGGCCGCCACGCTCATGGCGATGGTCATCATCATCGTCACCGTGCTGCTGCTGTTCCGCAGCCTGCGCCTCGCCCTGGTCGCGTTCCTGCCCAACGCCTTCCCGATCGTGGTCGGCTTCGCCGGCTACCGGCTGTCGTCGGAGGTCCTCGACCCGCTGCCGAGCGTGGTGTTCTGCATCGTGCTGGGCTTGGCCGCCGACGACACCATCCACCTCATCAGCCGCTGGCGCGAGCTCGACCGGTCGGGCGGCGCCAAGGTCCCCGACCGCAGCCGCCAGAGCCTCGTCCAGGCGCTCGGGGACAAGCAGCGGGCCATGGTGTCGTCGACGCTCGTGCTCACCGCCGGGTTCGCGGTGCTGCTCGTGTCCGACCTCGACCTGACCCGCCGCATCGGTGGCCTCGGCACCTACCTGCTCGTGGCCGCCCTCCTGGCCGACCTCGTGTTCGGCGTCGCCGCGCTGGCCCTGCTGGCCCGGGGCCTCGACCGCCGCCGGGTCGCCGGGCGAGCGGCCTCGCTGCTGCACGCCGGTCCGTGGTCGCCGATCCACGACGATCCCGCCCCCACGCCCGCGCCCCGCCGGCAACCGACGCCCGCGCACGCCTCGACAGGACGAACCCCATGACCCCACCGGTCCCCGCCGGCCCCGCAGCAGCACCTCCCGACGTCGGCGGCCGAGCCGCCGACGCGACGGCAGCCGCCGCCCCCGACGAGCGTCTCACCATCGACGAGCTGGCCGAGCGCACCGGCGTGTCGGTGCGCACCATCCGCTTCTACCGCGACGAGGGCCTGCTCCACCCACCGGTCCGACGGGGACGCCAGGCGCTGTACGACCGCGACCACGTCGACCGGCTGCGGGCGGTCGCGGTGCTGCGCGAACGGGGGCTGGCCCTCGACGCCATCAAGCGCCTCCTCGCCGAGGCCGCCGCCGAGCAGACGGTGTGGGCCGACCTGCTCGACACCGGTGACGCCCTGCGCTCGTCGTGGGTCGACGACCGCCCGGCCCGCCTCGGCCGTGACGAGGTGCTGGCCGAGCTGGGGCTGTCGACGGCGAACGAGGACGAGGCCCGGCCGGCGCTGGCCACGCTCGAGCGCAGCGGCATCGTGGTGGCGACCGGCGACGGGGGCCCGACCACCTACGACGTCCCGAGCCCGGCCGCCCTGCGCCTCATCGGCCGCCTGGGACGGGGCGGCGTGCGGGCCGACGTGATGCAGGAGGCGGGACGGCTCATCAGCCGCCACCTCGACGCGCTGGCCGACGACCTCGTCACCCTGCTCGACGACCGCCTCGACGCCGCCGGGGCCGGTCACGACGACGACCTCGCCGCCGTGCTCGACCGCCTGAAGCCGGCCGCCCTCAACGCCGTGCTGCTGGTGTTCTCCGGCCAGCTCGACCGAGCCGCCGCCCGCCGCGCCGGCCGCGCCCCGTCGACGACGACGACGACCAGCTGAGCGCGCCGGGACGGTCGGCCCCGTCCGGAACCCGGACCAGCCGGGGTGAGCCGACGGGACGACCGACCGGGACGAGCCGGTGCGCGGGTCGTGCGCTGCGGTCGGCGACACGGATCCAGGGCGGCCGGTGAGCCGGGCCGGGCCCGACGCAGCGGGCCCGGCCGGACCCGGATGGAGGCGGCGGGCGGAATCGAACCGCCGTACGGGGCTTTGCAGGCCCCTGCCTAAGCCACTCGGCCACGCCGCCGGGCGAAGGCGCATGCTAGCCGCGGGACCCCCGACCCCCGAACGGCTTGGCCCGCGGATCCGCGACGGGCCGGCCACCGGCCGGCCGGTGCGGTGCTCGGGCGACCGGCTCGCTACCGTGCCTGCGATGACCGGCGACGACGAGACGACGAGCGGCGGCGGGCGCCTGGCCTCGCTGTCGCCGCGCACCCGCCTGGTGCTGGCCCTCGTCGGCCTGGTCGTCGGCGTGCTGCTGATCCTGTTCGGGGTGGGCGTGCTCGACAACGAGGCGTCGACCTCGAACAGCCCCACGACCACGACCCAGCCGCGCTGATCCGGGCGTCGTCGCCGGCGACCGCCGCGACCGCGACGGGAGGTCTAGGACTCGGCGAGTCGCTCCTGCAGCGAGGCGTCGCCCGCCTCGGCCCGGGCCTGCAGCGCGGCGCGGTGGTCGACCAGTGCCGCCCGCAGCCGGTCGTCGCTGGTGGCGAGGATGCGCACGGCCAGCAGCCCGGCGTTGCGAGCGCCGCCGATGGCGACGGTGGCCACGGGGATGCCACCGGGCATCTGCACGATCGACAGCAGCGAGTCGAGGCCGTCGAGGGTGGCGAGGGGCACGGGCACGCCGATGACGGGCAGCGGGGTGACCGACGCCAGCATCCCGGGCAGGTGGGCGGCACCGCCGGCCCCGGCCACGAGGACCTGCAGGCCGCGGTCGGCGGCCTCGAGCCCGTAGGCGAGCATGCGCTCGGGCGTGCGGTGGGCCGACACCACGTGGCACTCGTGGTCGACGCCGAACTCGCGCAGCACCTCGACGGCCCCCGACATGACCGGGAAGTCCGAGTCCGAGCCCATCACCACGCCCACCTGTGGGATCGTCATCGCATCGCCTCCTGGTCGTCGGGGTCGTCGGTGTCGACGCTGTCGTCGCTGTCGTCGCTGTCGACGCTGTCGACGTCGGCGGCGGTGCCGCCGCCGGCATCGTTGGCGGCGGGACGGCGGCCCGAGGCACGGTCGGACGACATCAGCGGCCGCCGGCGACGTCGTTGTCCATGCCGGTCAAGGCGTCGGCGGCGGTCAGGGCCACGCGCCGAGCCTCGGCGAGGTCGTCGGCCACCGCGTTGACGTGGCCGACCTTGCGGCCGGGACGGGCCGCCTTGCCGTACAGGTGCACCTTGGCCCGGTCGACGGCCAGGCCGAGCGACAGCCGCTGCCGCGGGTCCTCGCCGTCGGGACCGCCGAGCAGGTTGACCATCACCGCGGCCGGAGCGACGGGCTCGACCGACCCGAGCGGCAGGTCGAGCACCGCTCGCAGGTGGTTCTCGAACTGCGAGGTGGTGCAGGCGTCCATGGTGATGTGGCCGGAGTTGTGCGGACGGCAAGCCAGCTCGTTGACGACGACCTGGTCCCCGCAGACGAACAGCTCGACGGCGAGGATGCCGACCGCGTCGATGGCCTCGGCGATCCCGCCGGCGATGCGCCGGGCCTCGTCGTGCACGGCCGCGTCCACCGCCGCCGGCAGGCGGACCTCGCGGCAGATGCCGTCGGCCTGCACCGTCTCGACCGGCTCGTAGACCACCTCGTCACCGCTGGGGCGTCGGGCGACCACCACCGCCAGCTCGCGGTCGATGGGCAGCATCGGCTCGGCCAGCAGGCGCACGCCGGCGGGCGCCGACTCGGCGACCAGGGTGGCCGCGGCGGAGGCGTCGTCGACGATCCACACGCCGCGCCCGTCGTAGCCACCCGTCGCCGCCTTGAGCACCAGCGGCCACCCGTGGCGATCGGCGAAGGCGGCGATCTCGTCGACGGTGGAGACCTCGGCCCAGTCGGGGACGGGGAAGCCGAGCTCGCCCAACCGGCGGCGCTGGATCGACTTGTCGACGGCCAGGGCGATGGTGCCCGACCCCGGCCGCACGGCGTGGCCCGCCGCCTCGAGGGCGGCCACGGCGTCCAGGTCGACCAGCTCGTGGTCGAAGGTGACGACGTCGACCAGGTCGGCGAAGCGGCGCAGGTCGGTGGCCGAGCGGGGCGAACCGGCCACCACCTCGGCGGCCACCGCCGCCGGCGGCTCGTCGTCGTCGGCCAGGACCACCAGCGCCACGTCGAGGGCGACGGCCGCCTGGGCCGTCATGCGGGCCAGCTGCCCACCTCCCACCATGCCCACCACCGGGACGGACCGGCGCGCTCCGGCCCCGGTGGGGCTGGCGGCGACATCGACCACGCGGGACCTCCTCGGCTGCGTCGGCGCGGCGGACGGCGGCACCCTACCGCCTCGGGCCGCCGACCCCGCCGGGACGCCGGGCAGACCCGGGGCGCGGCCCGGGCACCTCGTCGTCAGGCCGTGGCGGTGGGTTGGCCCCAGCGCTCGAAGAGGAGGTCGCGCAGGGGGTTCTCGGCCAGATCGGGGACCCCGCCGCTGACCACGTCGCCGGCGAGCACCGCCGCCATCCAGTGCGCCGCCACCTCGGCCGCGTCGTCGCTGATGGTGTGGGTCCCGGGCAGCTCGCGGAACAAGACGTCGCAGCCGAGCTCGGCGAGCAGCGACGCGCTCTGCCGGCTGGCCTCGACCGGGAGGAACACGTCGTCGTCGGCCGCGGTGAGCAGCAGCGGCGCGCCGACGGGCTCGTCGCGCTCGACCGGCAGCCCGTCGATGGGCGGGGCGAACCCGCAGAACGCCAGGCACGCCGATGGACGGGGCCGCCCGAGCGGCGCCAGCAGCAGCCCCACGGCGAGGCCGGCCCCCTGCGAGAAGCCGCCGACGATCACGGTGTCGCGGGGCAGGCGGTACTCGTCGCAGCAGTCGTCGATGAGGCGGTGCAGCAGCCGGTGCGACACGACGTACTGCTCGTTGGCCCCGGCGAACTCGCCGCCGAGGGCGCGGTGCCAGATGGCCTTGGCCTTCTTCTCGAACGGCGCGTGCGGGGCGACGACCACGCACCGGGCGTCGGGGTCGAGCTGGTCGACGCGGTCGAGCAGCATGTCGGGCGACTCGCCGTAGCCGTGGACGAGGACGAGGAGCCGGTCCTGGGGGCCGCGCCGGTCGAGGACCTCGAACTCGAGCCGATCGGGGGCCACGACGTCGTCCACGGGGGCGATGCTCGCACCGAGGGCCCGACGGCCCCAAACCGGCGGCGGTGGCCGATCCGACGCTCAGGGGCCGGGGACGGTGAAGGCGAGGTCCCGAACCCCGATGAACTGCCACCCCGAGCCGGCCTGCCCAGGTCGGTAGGTGATGGTGAGGCTCGTCACCGCGGCCGGGAAGGTGACCGAGCAGTTGCCCCCCGAGCTGCCGGTCCCGGCGAAGGCGGTGCCGGTGGCGACGTTCCCGGCCACCGAGAAGGTGGCGGGCGTGGGCGCCACCGGGACCGGGGCGAGCGAGGGGAGCACGGTCGCGCCCCCCAGGGCACCGGTCACGGTGACCACGTCGGTGTAGGCGAAGGGCCCCACCGGTGACGAGAAGCTTCCCTTGTCGATGCCGTCGATGCGGAAGGTCAGCCCGCTCACCGGCTCGCTGAAGGTCCAGGTGGTGCTCACCTGCCGGCCGAGCTCGTCGGCATCCACCTGGAGCAGGAAGTAGGGGTCGACCAGACCGCCGATGATCGCCGGGTTCGAGAAGGTGTTGGTGCGATCGCCGCGGTACACGATGAAGTTGCGGTAGACGTCGGAGATCACCGTGCCGATGGCGTCGGGGTCGCTGTGGGCGAACGTCACCGTCACCCGACCGCCGAGGAGGGTGCTGGCCGGCGTCGTGAACGCCACCGGCAGCACCACCGGATCGGGCGGCACCGACGGGTACGGGTTGGGGAACTGGAGGTCCCAGTCGAGCACGAGGGGCACCGGAGGGACGGGCGGAACGGGGGGCGTCGCCGCTGCGGCCGCCGACTGCGAGACCACCGCGGGGACGGTTCACCCGATGGCGGCACCCACGGCGGCATCCCGCAGGACCCGGCGCCGGTCGAGCGGCCTTCCGGACCCGGCCGCACCCCCATCGCCAGCGCGACCACCGGCACCGCCCGCACCACCCGCGTCCCATGCCATCGAGCGAGCGTAGCCATCGACCACCCACCCTCCCGGGACCGTCGTCGCCGACGCGGCGGCCGTGCCCGAGCAACGCTGCGAGGTCCTGGGACGACATCGCCCCGGCCCGCCGCGCCTCGGCCCACCTGGCACCGGCCACTTCCCTCCGACTGGTGGCGTGCCCTCCGCGAGACTGGCGGGGTGAGCGACGCGTGGGATGCCCGGTTGCACCTCGAGCGCGGCGGTGTCGCCGTGCCCGACGGCGCCGAGCTGGGCATCACCGGCCTCGACCCCGTGCTCGCCTCGCGCCACCGCGCCGGTGAGGCCGCCGCCTGCGCCGCCGCGGCCGCCGCCGCGTGGGCGGCCCGAGTGGGCGAGCGGCGGGGCCTGCCGCCCCAACCGGTGCGGGTCGACGTAGGTGCGGCGGCCGCCTCGCTGCTGGGGTTCCTGCTGCAGTCGTCGAGCGAGCCGATCGACCTGGTGCGGACCTTCTCCCCCGTGACCGACCTCTACCGCACCGCCGACGACCGGCGCATCCACCTGCACGGCGGGTTCGAGCACCTCGAGCGCGGGACGGTCGCGCTCCTCGGATGCGACCTCGACGCCGCCGCCATCGCCACCGCGGTGGCGGGGTGGGAGGCCTTCGCCCTGGAGGGCGCGCTGGCCGACTCCGGGCTGTGTGGCGCCGTCGTGCGCAGCCGCGAGGAGTGGCACTCGCACGAGCAGGGACGAACCGTGGTCGACCTACCGGCCGTGCGCCTCCGCCGACTCGGTGATGCCGAGCCGCGTGTGCTCGACCCGGCACCCCGCCCGCTGGCCGGCGTCCGGGTGGTCGACCTGACCCGGGTGCTGGCCGGGCCGACCACCGGCCGCACCCTGGCCGCCCACGGCGCCGAGGTGCTGCGGGTCGACGCACCGCACCTGCCCACCATCGAGGTGTTCGACGTCGAGACGGGACGGGGCAAGCGCCGCGCCTGGTGCGACCTGCGCGACGCCGACGACCGACGAGCGCTGCTGGCCCTGGTCGACGCGGCCGACGTGGTCGTGCACAGCTACCGCCAGGACGCGCTCGACCGGTTCGGCCTCGGTGTGGACGACCTGGCGGCCCGCAACCCACGGCTCGTGCTCGCCCGGATCTGCTGCTATGGGCCCGACGGGCCCTGGGCCACCCGGCGGGGATGGGAGCAGCTGGCCCAGTCGGCCAGCGGCATCGCCCACGCCGAGGATCCCGCCGACCCCCACCTCATCCCGGCGGCGGCCACCGACTACACCACGGGCTACCTCGCGGCCTCCGGCATCACCGAGGCGCTCTGGCGCCAGACCACCGAGGGCGGCACCTGGCTGGTCGACGCCTCCCTGGGCCAGACCGCCGAGTGGCTCCAACGCCTCGGCGCCGACCTCGACCCCGCTGCGGGCGTGGGCCTGGGCGACGTCGCCGCCCGCCAGGCCACGACGCCGAGCCCGTGGGGCGAGCTGACCCACCTGGCCCCCATCGAGCAGCTGCCGGTCACGCCGCCCCATTGGGACCTCCCCCCGGCTCGCCCCGGGTCGTCACGGCTGCGCTGGTGACCGCCGCGCCGGGCGCGCCGGCGACCCGCGGCGGACGACCGGGCCGATCCGTTGGACCGGCCGTCGGGTCGGGCCGGACGCGAGGCCGGGTCAGCCGGCGTCGAGGGTGGCCACGAAGGCGAGGTCGGCCGGGTCGAGGTCGAGCCCGTTGCGGTCGAGGAACACCACCAGGGTCGTGCCGGTGGCCGGATCGTGCAGGATGCGCGTGGAGGCTCCGGCGGTGTCGCCGTTGATGGCCAACCGGGTGAACGATGCGTCGGCGGGGCAGCCCGCGAACACGCAGTCGCCGGTCGGCGTCACGCCGAGCACGCCGAGGCCGACGCCGCCGGCGTCGATCCGGCTCATGGGCGCGAGGTCGACGGTGCCGATTCGGCGATCGACCAGCACCGCCTGGGTCCACCGCAACAGGTCGTCGACGGTCGACACCGCAGCGCTGGCCCCGCCGCCCACCGTGTCGGTGGCGGTCAGGTCGACGGTGGTCGTGGGGATCGGCTCGGCACCGTCGGCCACCACCCACCGGCCGGGCACCGGCGCCGGACCCACCGGGCCCGACCCCACCAGCGACGTGCGGGCCATGCCGAGGGGGACGAAGAGCCGATCGGCCATGAGCTCGCCGAGCGGACGTCCGGTGGCCTCCTCGAGGACGGCGCCCGCCAGCACGTAGCCGAGGTTGCGGTAGGCGGTGCGCTCTCCCGGCGCCGACGTCGGTGGCAGGTCGAAGGTGGCGGCGAGGACGTCGGCGGCGGCGTAGCGGTGCCCGGCGTCGGCGAGCAGACGGGTCCGGACGGCGCCGTCGTCGTCGGCATCGCCGAAGGGCGCGACGCCGGCGCGATGGGCCAGCAGGTCGCGCAGCGTGATGCGATCGGCGCTCGGCCATACCACCCAGCGGGCGATCGGCGCGTCGAGGTCGACGGTGCCATCGTGGGCGAGCAGCAGCGCCAGCGCTGCGGTGAACGACTTGGTCACGCTGGCGACGCGGAAGGCGTCGCCCGTCTCCATCGGTCGGCCGTCCACGAGGGTCCCACCGGCGACGACGACGGGTGCGGTCCCCGGGCGGGTCACCGCCACGAGCGAGGCGCCGGCGCCGGTGGTCGCCCGCAGGCCCGCCCCGAAGGCGCCGACGCCCTCGACGGTGATGGGACGCCCGACGTCGTCGAGGTCGCGGACGACGAGCGTGGAGGACGATCCCGTCGCCTCCCCCGCCGTGACCACCGCGACGGACCCTCGTCCGGCGTCGGTCGACGCTCCCGTCGGCGCCGACGTGGATCCGGCCGACGAGCCGCCGGTCGACGAGCCGGCGGTCGACGAGCCGGACCCGCAGGCGCCGACGACGAGGGCGGCGGCGAGGAGGGCGGCGACGCCCACGAGGGCGGTGGTGGCCGGGCCCACCCGACCGCGAGGCCGCACCCGTCGCACCGGCGCCGCCCGCTCGACGGGCTCCACCGAGTGCGTCGGCGCAACCAGCGCCACCATGCGCACCGGCTCCACCCGCTCCACCGCCTGCTCGCCGCTCATGGGAGGACTTCGCTGCCGCGACCACCCCTGGATGGGTCGTGACGGCCGAACCCGCCGACGTGGCGCAGCGGCGTGGCGATCAGGGGCCGAGGAGGGGACCGCGAGCGGCGAACAGGTCGACGACGTCGGCGATGAGGGCGACCTGGCGATCGACCAGCTCGTCGTCGGGCAGGCGGCGGGCCAGCCAGCGCTCGTACAGCAAGGTGCGCCCGGACACCAGCGTGGTGGCGAACAAGTTGGCGTCGAGGTCGTCGGGCTCAGCCGCGCGGTCGGCGGCGATGGCGCCGGCGAGCAGCTCGGAGGTGCGGCGGGCGACGTCGGTGGCCATGGCGATGAGCACCGGCTCGTCTTCGGCCCAGCGGCGGAAGGCCCGCAGGTTCTCGACGTAGGCAGCGGTGGTGGGCGTGGTGGGTGCCAGCATCTCGTGGGCCTCGAGCCGCACGTACTCCCGCCACACCTCGACGGCCGGGCTCTCACGGCCGGCGTGGGTGAGGAAGGCGGCCAAGCCGTCCAGCGCGTCGGTGAGGGGCGCGAGGGCCAGGGTGGCCTTGGAGTCGAAGTAGCGGAAGAGCGTCTGTGGCCGGACGTCGACCTCGACGCAGATCTGCTCGACCGTGGTGCGCGGGTAGCCCTGCTCGGCGAACAGGCGCTGGGACACCTCGATCATGGCCGCCCGCGTGCGGGCCTTCTTGCGCTCGCGGTGGCTTTCGGCCGCGACCGTGGCCATCGCACCGTCCTCGTTCCTCGCGCCGGTCGGAGCCGCCGAGCGTACCGGACTCCCTCGCCGGCGCCGCGGGTGCGTCGCGGCGTGGCTCGTGGCGACGCCGTTCACAGGGCGGTGGCCATCTGGCGCTTCAACGCCCAGGTGCCAGGCAGCGGGTCACCTCCGACCAGTCCGCCGTCGGTGAGCGAGCCGAAGTCGAGCACCGCGAACACGGCGTCGCCCTCGGTGGGGGCGGGCACCAGCGGGGCGAGGTCGTCACGAGGCGACGACCCGAGCGTCAGCCGGGCCCGCCCGACCGATCGCTGGTGCACGGTCTCGGTCATGGGCTTGATGCGCTGCATCCGCATCGTGCCGGGGAAGGTGCCGTTGACGTGGACGAGCCGCTCGGTCCAGACGCCGCCGTCGGCCGGCGTGAGGCCGGCGGTGGGCGCCTCGATCCGCACGAGCTCGGCGCCCTTGCGGTGGGCGACGCCCCGAACCGTGCCGCCGCCCTCGTCGAGGCCGATCTCCCCCAGCTTCTTCGGGAAGCCCGTCATCTCCCGGCCGAGGATCAGCGCGGTGTCGTCGTTCACGATGATCCATGGGCAGTGCCAGGCGGGCCCGTCGTCGGCCTCGACGTGCAAGAGGATCGCCGCCTCGTCGTAGGTGGGCGTCCCGAAGCTGGTGAGCGGGTAGTGCGCCACGAACACCGAGGCGGTGGCCGGGGCGGCCACCCGCAGGGTGGGCGGCAGCCAGGTGGCGGCGGCGGCCGGGTCGACGGGGACGGTGACCCACAGCATGCGAGCGCCGGTGAGCATCAGGCCGGACTGGGCTGCCGGCGTGGCGTCGGCGACGGCCGGTGCGTTCGACGAGGCGGTTGACGGAAGCGATGTGGTTGCGGGCCCGGCCGGGGTGATCGAGGCCGGGGCGGACCCCGCCTCGGCCCCGGCCCCGGCCCGTCCCGAGCCGGCTGCGCACCCGGCCAGGCCGGCCAGCCCGACGGCGGCGGCTCCCGCCAGGAAGGCCCGCCGATCGGGGGGCGCCGGGGCCCGACCGGTCCCGACCACTCGGGTCGAGCCGTTCGGCGTGGCGTCGTCTCGTGGTGTGCGCATCGGGCCCCCTCGTCCATGATGTGACACTCTTCCTTTTGAGACTATGTCTCCATCCCTATGGCCGGCGTTCGCCAGGGGGACGGGCTGGCACCTCGAGGTGCGGCCGATCGGCACGGGGCTCCCGCCTTGGTGGTCACCGCCCCGCCCCGGGGGCCAGGCGGGGCCGGAACCACAGCAGGAGGGCGACGAACACCAGCGGGGCGACGGCGGCGGTGGCGACGTTGCGGAGGCCGACGTCGCCGGCGAGGAGGTAGCCGACGGTGGCGACCCAGTCGATCGCCTGGATGACCGTCATGGTGTCGATCCAGCTGCGCTGCCCGATCGGGTCCCTCGCTGCGACGACCATGCCCCAGCCGTAGCCCAGGAACCGCGCCGCCATCATGGCGAAGAGCCAGGAGGTCCACCCTGGCGCGGCGGTCAGCCCGAGGAGCTGGGCGGTGCGGGTCGGGGCGATGAGGAAGCAGGCGCCCAACAGGACCTGGAAGGTGGCGATGACGACCAGCGTCACCTGCAGGGGACGCAGGGATCGAGTGGTCGCTGGTGGGGGTGTCGTGGTGGTGGTCATGGCCGGCAACGTACGAAGTCCCGCCGGTGGGTTGTCAACAAGTGAACTGGTTTCCCATAATGAACCGATGGGACCCGGGATCGACGAGGTGAGCGGCTCGCTGGCGCCCTGCGACGACGGGACGTGCCCGGTGGCCAGGGCCGTGGCCGTGCTCGACGGCAAGTGGACGATGCTGGTCATCCGCGACCTGCTCGGGGGCACGAGGCGCTTCGGCGAGCTCCGCGCCTCGCTCGCAGGCATCAGCCCCAAGACGCTGACGGACCGCCTCCGCCAGCTCGAGGACGCGGGGATCGTCGAGCGCACGATGTACCCCGAGATCCCGCCGAGGGTCGAGTATCAACTGACCGAGCAGGGTCGTTCCCTCGAAGCCGTCGTCGGTGCGCTCGCCACCTTCGGTCGGGCCTTGCCCCCTCCATCGTCTCGCTCCCCCGCCAGCCGCTGACCCCGCCGCGCCGTCCGAGTCGAACCATCGGTCCGCTCCGGTCACCGATCCGAGTCGAGCCAGACAGACCGGGCACAGCGCACCCTACGGACAGGCCCGCCGACCAACAGCGGACCCTGCGGGCGACCTTCGATGTCACACCCCCTCGGCAGGATGGAGGCATGGTCGAGGTGGAAGATCGGGTGCGCAGCGCCGTGCGCTTGGGGCGGGCTGCCGAGCGAGGTGCATCGCCTGCCGAGGCGCGTGGTCGGGTGCGTGGTGGGGCGCGGCATGTGGCGCACGAGCAGTCGTCGGGTCGGGTGACGATGCGGTGCTCGACGCCGGCATCGAGCGAGGCACCGGGTCGCGCCGGGACCCCCGCTGGCGGTGCGGAGGCCGACGCCATCAGCCCCACCAGTCCCGACACCGCGGTCGACACCTGCTGCGACACCGCTGACATCGGCCGCGACCCAGCGGTCGGGGTTGAGGGTTCGTCGCCGACATCGCTCGCCGACGCGGTCGGGGTGGTGCGGGCGGCGGTGGCGACAGCGGGCGATGTCGCCGTGGTCGATGACGAGGGCCTGTGCGGCGAGGTGCTGGTGTTGGAGGAGCTCCGTCGCCTGATCGACGTAGCCGAGGGCGCCCGTCTGGCCGAGCTGGACCGCCGCGACAGCACGGCTCGGGATCACGGGTTGGTGACGCATCGGTGGTTGGCCCGTGAGGCGATGCTGCCTGCGGGGGTGGCCCGCGACCGGGTCAAGGTCGGCACCACGCTGTCGGAGCGCTTCGACCGGCTCGGCGATGCCATCGAGGCCGGGAGGATCTCGTGGGACCACGCCAAGGCGATCGTGGGGGTCGCGAACCCGCGGGTCGTGGATGCCCTGGTCGATCTGCAGGGCGACCTGGTCGACCTCGCCGAGGCGACGGTGTTCGAGCGGTGGCGCCGCGAGCTGGGCGGCATCGTCACGTTGGTCGACCAAGACGGCGGCCACGACCCCACCGCCGACGACACCCGCACCGACCTGCGCGTCTCCGCGATCCTCGACAACGCCATCGACCTGCGCGGCACGTTGGTCGGTGACAACGCCGCCACCGTCGCCCACACCATCGACACCGTCGCCGACGAGCTGCACCGCCGGGCGGTCCGCGACCACGAGACCTGCGCCGACCTGCCCGTACCGACCCGCAGTGTGCTGCGCGCCAAAGCGCTCGTGGAGATCTGCCGGCGCGCCATGGCCCGCGACATCCGCGACACCCGCCCACCGCGGCCCGAGCTCGTCCTGGTCACCCACGCCTCCGATCCGCTCGCCGACGTCGCCACCGTCGACGGCGCCGTGCTCCTGCAGGACGGCACCCGCCGGCGTCTCGAGTGCATCGCCGACTGGTACCCCGTCGTCGTCGACTCCCTGGGCGTCCCCCTCGACCACGGCCGCGCCGTCCGCTTCGCCACCGCCGCCCAACGCCGCGCCCTGGCCGTGCGCGACGGCGGCTGCGTCTACCCCGGGTGTGACGCGCCGCTGTCGTGGGTCGAGGCCCACCACATCGACCCCCACCACCAAGGGGGCGACACCGACACCGACCGCATGGCCAACGCCTGCGCATGGCACCACCACCACGTCGCCCACGGCCAAGGCTGGACCATGGGCATCACCGGCGACGGCTGGACCTGGTTCACCAGTCCCACCGGCCACACCTTCTGGGGCCAACGCCACGGCCGCCAACGCACCGGCCCACCACCACCCGACCCGAAGAGCCTCTGAACCACCACGGCGACCACACCCTGCGGCGACCCGGGCGCCATCGATGATCGGACCACCGACCCGGCTCGGCGCCCACGCGCAGAGCGCACCCTCGGCATCCTGGTCCGATCACGCATCGGCCAGGTGGTGCACCCACCCTCGGTGCCGGCCCTCGACACCGGCGACGGTGAGCGGCGGCCCATGCGCGGCGGCACATCAGCGGCGGCTCGGGCGTGCTGCCCAGGGACGCGAGGACCGAGGTCCAGGAACGCAGCAGGCCCGGCCGAAACCGGGCCTGACCTGCATCTCTTGGAGCGGACGACGGGATTCGAACCCGCGACCCTCACCTTGGCAAGGTGATGCTCTACCAGCTGAGCCACGTCCGCGTGTGGGCGAGCACTGTACCAACTCCCACCCGCCGCGAGCGAAGCGGAACCGGGTCAGGCCCCCAGCTCGGCGACCCGGCCCCGCACCGCCTGGGCGAACGTGTGCGCCGTCGGCCGGTCGACGATCCCGTCGATGGTCACGGCCACGCCCTCGGTCAGGAACGTCAAGGACGCCTCGACATCGTCCTGCAGCCCCTGGACCACCAGGTCGGCGCTGATCGCCACGCTCCGCCGATCCGGAGCCCACTTGCGGTCGTTGACCAGCAGGATGCGGTCGTGCGTGAAGACCGCCACGCCGGGGAGGCCGAAGTAGCGACCGATGACGAGCGCCGCCACCTCCTCCCCCGGCTCCAGCAGGGCGGCGGCCACGGTGAGCGCGGGACGCCCGGCAGCCGACGCCACCGGTGACACCCCGACCAGCTGCACCTCGATCCCCGCCGGGTCGAACGGACCCTGCGGTGTCGGCTCGGGCGGCAGGGACGGTGGCGCCAGGCCCTGGGCCCACGGCGACGCCGGGCCGGCGGTTCCGGCCGCGACCGCGGCCGCACCGGCCACCGTCGCCGCTGCCGCTGGCGTCGCGGCCGCGGGCGCGGCGGACTCGTCGACGGTGGCGGGCTCGGCGGCGGCGTCGACATCAGCGTCCGTCGTGTCCCCCGACTCGGCCACGTCGGACCCCGGGCCCGCGCCCTCGGCTTCGGCTTCGACCTTCCCTTCGGCGTCAGGCTCGGCATCGGCTTCGAGGTCAGGCTCGGCTTCAGCTTCGACCTTCCCATCCGCGTCAGGCTCGGCCTCGACCTTCCCTTCCGCGTCAGGCTCGGCTTCGGGTTTCCCTTCGGCATCGGCGTCGGCGTGAAGCGAGGCGTTGGCGTCAGGCTCGGCCTCGACCTCAGCCTCGACGCCGGCTCCCGCCTCGTCTTCAGCTTCGGCTTCGGCTTCGATCGTCCCCTCGGCGTCGTGCTCGCCTTCGGCTTCGATCGTCCCCTCGGCACCGGCGCCGGCGACCAGCACGGTCTCGGCGTCAGACCCAGCTTCGGCCATGGCCCCGACTTCAGCCTCGACCCCCGCTCCCGCATCGGCCTCGGCTTCGGCTTCGGCTTCGGCCCCATGGTCATCGTCGGCAACGGGGCCTCGGCCGGCGTCGGCGACTGGCACGTCGGGCGCCGGCGGCGCCGGCTCGGCGGACACGGGCCCATCGCCGGGCTCGCCGCCAGGGCCTCGGCCGCTGGCGGCGGAGGAGGGCTCCTCGTCACCTGAGCCACCCTCGGCCGAGGTGCCGGGCTCGGCTTCCCCCTCGCCACCCTCGTCGCCGGCTGCCGGCGATGCGTCGACCACCGGACTCCCGGCCTCGCCGGTGGCCGACTCGTCGGCCTGGGACGAGGTCTGGCTCTCGTCTGCGCCCGGTTCGGAGACCACCCCGTCGCCCGCGACCCCGGCGGCGGCCGCCGCGTCGACCAGCGGCGGGGACGGCGCCAGATCCGCCGAAGTGGGCGGCTCGACCCCAGGAGACGGCGAGACCACGGGCTCGACCGGCGCATCGACCGACGGCGGAGGCGGGGCGAGGGCGCCCGAGGCGGCCAGCGGATCCCCGGGGGGTGGCGGAGGCGGCGGGGCCACGGTGCCGGCGACCGCGCCCGGCACCGGAGGCGGTGGTGGAGGCGGTGCCACCGCACCAGGGTCCGGCGGAGGCGGCGCCACGGCGCCAGCGGGCGCACCGGGCACCGGCGGCGGGGGTGCCGGCGATCCTGACCGCGGCTCAGCCCCGGGCACCGGCGGCGGAGGCGGCGCGGCGACCCCGGCCGGGGGTGCGACGACCCCGACGTGCAGCGCCGGCGGCGGAGGTGGGACCACCGGGTTGGGGATGGTCTGCGGTGCGGCCGGCGCCGGCTCGTGGTCGACGTACTCCTCGACCAGCTCGTCGGCGTGCACGGCATCCGTCGGCGAGTCGACCTCGGCCGGCACGGACGGCGCCGCGACCGTCACAGGCGGAACCGTCCCAGGAGGCGGCGGAGGCGGGACGGGCGCCGCTGGGCCGCCCGACGCCGGCGCCACGACGCCGGGGAGCGGGGGCGGCGGCGGGGCCAGGCCCGTGGCGAGCTCGGGCGGCGGGGGCGGCGGCACCGGCGCGACCGCCGACACCCCGGCACCCACCGGCGGGCCCGGGGGCGGCGGGACGGGCTCCGAGGGGGGCACGGTGGCACCCGGCGCCACGGTGGGTGGAGGAGGCGGGGGCGGCGGCACGGCCCCGCCGGGCGACGCCGGCAGAACCGGCGGGGCGGGCGGGGCCGGCGACACGCCCGCGGCGTCCGCGACGGGCACCCCCGGCGGCGGGGGCGGCGGAGGCGACGTGACCACACCCGGCACACCCGGCAGCACCGGCGGGACGGGCGGGGCCGGCGACACGCCCGCGGCGTCCGAGACGGGCGCCCCCGGCGGCGGGGGCGGCGGAGGCGGCGCGACCACACCCGGCACACCGGGCAGCACCGGCGGGACGGGCGGGGCCGGCGACACGCCCGCGGCGTCCGAGACGGGCACCCCCGGCGGCGGGGGCGGCGGAGGCGGCGCGACCACACCCGGCACACCGGACAGCACCGGCGAGGCCGGCGGCACCCCCGGAGCGGTCGCGGCCGGCACCCCCGTCGGTGGCGGCGGCACATCCGCACCGGGTGCGACCGGTGGAACCGTCGCCATTCCGGGAGCGTCAGCGGCTGGCACCCCCGGAGGCGGCGGCGGCGGGGGTGGCGGCGCGTCGCTCGACCCCGGCGGCGCGGCGGGCTCGTCCGACGCGGGCGACCCACCCGACGCGGGCGGCACGGGCACAGGCGGCCCACCCGGCGCGGGCGACCCACCCGACGCGGGGGGCACGGGCGCGGCCGGGCTGGCCCCGCCGACCGGCGCCGGCTTGGCCGCGGCCGGACGAGTCGCCGCCGGCCGGGGTGCGGCCGGCTGGGGTGCGGCCGGCGCCTCGGCACCGCCCGCCGGAGCAAGGCGCGTCCCGCACGAGACGCAGAACTTCGAGCCGTCGGGAACGGCGGCTCCGCAGGATGGACAGTCCATCGTCACCTCGCACCATCGATGGAACCCCGACCGCCCTCGCACCGGGTCAGCCGACGAACGTGGCCGTCACCGTAGACGCTCGCGCCGCCACGCTCGGCCGCCGCGGGGACGGGGCCGGCCGACGCCGATGCGCGCCGCCGTCCAGCGAGCGAGCGTGGCCACCGGCAGCTCACCGACCTCGACGCGGATGGCTTCGATCTCCCGACGCTTCCGCCGGTCCCACTGCGACGTCCCGGCCGCGACTCGCGCGCGTCCCCCTCCCCAGCCCGCAGCAGGCGTGCCCCGACCGCCGGTCAGATCGCCGCGAGGGCGGCCTCGACCAGGGATCGGGACGCCGCGGTGTACGACAGGCCCAGCGCGGCCTGGCGACCCTGGTCGGTCATCTTGCGGATGCTCTTGACCAGCACGTCGACCGTCTTGTCCGGGCCGAGCCGGGCGGCCACGTCGTCGAGCTGGGTCTGCAGGAAGACGAGGCACAGCGCGTCCTCGTGCACACCGACCGCCGGATCGGTGCCCAGCCCCTCCTTGCGGATGATGGCGCCGACGCGGTCGATCACCTCCGGCTCGTACCCGTGGTCGGCGAGGATGGCACCCACCTCGGCGGCGTGGCGCCGCTTCAGCTCGGTCCGCCAGCGCAGGTAGCCCGCCCGACCCTCGGGGTACTCGTCCCGGGGCAGCACCCAGCGCCGCAGGTGGTGGGCCCGGGCGGCCAGCAGCTGGGCCTCCTCGGCCCCGGGGTCGAGCCGGTGCACCCACGCCGTCATGAGCTCGGCGTGGAGCTGTTCCTTCGGTCGCTCCCGCCCCTCGAACGACACGGTCGCAGGGTCCTCGGCGTTGGCGGCGTCGATGGCGACGATCGCCGTCCGGTAGCGCTCGTCGCCGACGGCCACCGGGTCAGCCCCGGGCGTCGGGCGGGCGCAGGTCGACGCGCAGCACCAGGACGCCGTCGTCGACCTCGGCGGTGGCGTCACCGATGATGGCGAAGTCCTGGAAGTCGAGCTGGGCCTGCTCGATGAACCGGGTGCGCTCCTCGCCGGCGACCGGCGGCAGCGGGCGGGCCTTGACCGCGGCCGCCCGCTCGCGGAAGCGGCGGATCATGGCGTCGACGTCGAAGCCCTCGCTCATCGGTCCTCCTGGTCGTGGCCGTCGCCCCGGGTGGCGGCGTCGAAGCGCCGCTCACGCTCGAGGTCCTCCATCGTGACGATCCGCAGCGGCTCGTCCTCGAGCACCCCGCCCGACTCGGCACCCGCGCCGTCGTCGACGCCGGGCGCCTCGTCGTCGGTGGCCGAGGCCCGCCCGCCCGGCCGCACCGGGCCGAGGATGGTGACGCCGCTCGGCTCGACGCGCGGCTTGGGCGTCGGGGCCACCAGCGGGGGCGGGGGCAGCGCCGCGCCCGCCGGGTAGGCGGGGGCCGCCGCCGGCGACGAGCCGGCACCAGCGTCGGCCTCGGCGGTGGCCGCCACGTCGGCCACGTCGGCGACGTCGGCGACGTCGGCGACGTCGGCCTCGGCATCGTAGAGGGCCACCGGCGGCGGACCCGGCAGCGTCTCGCGGTCGTCGGCGGTGGGCGCGGTGGTGACCAGCGGCGCGGCGATCGTGGCGGCGTCGAGCAAGGGGGCATCGGTCGCCGACGGCGTGCCGGCGCCGGGCGGGACCCCGGCGTCGCTCGCCGCCGTCGCCCCGTCGGTCGCCGGCTCGGCGCCGCCCTGCTCGTCCGCGTCCTCGTCCTCGTCGCCGCGGTCGGCGGTGGCCCCCAGCGCCGCCCCGGCGAGCACGGCGCCGGCGAGCGTCGTCGCCGGCCCTGGCGTCCCAGCGGCCTCGGTCGGCCCATCGGCATCGGCGGCCGATGTCCCCGCGCCCGACGGGCCGTCGCCGTCGGGCGGGCCGGCGGCAGCGGAGGTCGATGTCGCGTCACCTTCGGCCGTCGCCCCGGCCAGCAGCCCGCCGGCCGCCGCGCCGGCGGCCAGGCCGGCCCCTGCGCCCGATCCCGTCGCGCCCGAGCCGGCCCCACCCGAGCCAGCCGCACCTGCTCCGCCTGCCCCAGCGGCCTCGGCGTCGCCGGTGGCACCGGTCGACCCCGCGGTCCCGACGGCCACGCCGGTGTCGGCGATGGCGCCGTCGACCGCCGCCGCCCCGATCGCCGCGTAGTCGATCGGCTCGTCGACCGGGCCCAGCTCCTCGGGCACGGGCTTGGTGTGGCGCCAGTACAGGAACGTGAGGCCGCTGATCAGCACGGCCACCCCGACCAGGCCGCCGACGACCAGCTTGAGGCCGTTGCCGGTGGACGTGTCGGTCACCTCGGACGCCTTCGGCGCCGTGGTCGTCGATGCGGTGGAGGACGTGGTGGACGAGGCCGTCGTGGTCGACCGGCCGAGGGTCGAGCCGGTGAAGCTCCCCGAGTCCGACGACGACGTGGTCGTCGGGGTGGTGCTCGTCGCGTAGGTGCTGGTCGTGACGTAGCGGGTCGTCGTCGTGACGTACCGGGTGGTCGTGGTGACGTAGCGGGTCGTCGTCGTGGTGGGCGCCAGCGTCGTCATCGAGGTCGGCGGGCGCGTGGTGCTCGACGACACCGGCTGGGACGACGAGCTGCTCACCTGGGCGAGGGACGGGCCGCCCAGCGCCAGCTGCGCCACCAGCGCGACGGCGCCGATGACGAGGACGGCGGCGACCAGCAGCAGGGCTCGGGTCGGTGCCGCCGGAGCGGGGGGGCGGGAGGCGGGGGCCATGGTCCGCAGCAGGTTACCGCCCGGCGTGCGACGGCCTCCTCCCGCCGCCCTCCGGCGAGGGCGCCGGGACCTCACCGCGCCCGCCCGACGCACGAGCGGCACCAGTAGGTGGTGCGCCCGCCGACGGTCTGGCGCGCCAGCGGGGTCCCGCAGCGCGGGCAGGTGCCACCGCGGACCCGGGCCACCATCAGGTCGCCGGTGTGGGAGCCGCCCCGCTCGAGCAGCTGGCGCACCGTCGTGCGGATGGTGCGCTGGAGGCGGCGCTGCTCGGCGGCGTCGAGCGAGCCGGCGGGCCGGTCGGGAGCCAGGCGGGCCCGCCACAGGATCTCGTCGACGAGCAGGTTGCCCAGGCCCGCCACCCGCGACTGGTCGAGCAGGCGGGCCTTGAGCGGCGCCGACGACCCGGCGAGCACCGCGGCCAGGGCGCGAGGCGTCACGTCGAACAGGTCGACGCCGAGCCGGTCGGTGGCCGGCTCCAGCTCGACGGCCCCCAACCGGCGGGGGTCGCGCATCCGCAGGTCGCCGGCGGGGCGGCGGGTGGTGCCGAAGCGCAGCACGAACCGGTCCCAGGTGGGGTCCTCCCGGCGCGAGCTGTACTCGAGGTGCTCGATGGCCGCGGTGTCGTCGACCAGGAGGCGACCGGTCATCCCGAAGCGCAGGCCGAGCGTCGGCCCGTCAGTGTCGACGAGGAGCAGCTTGCCGATCCGCCGGGTGCCCGTCACCCGGCGGCCCTCGAGCGCCGCCACCACCGCACCGGGGCCGACGCCGCCCTTCAGGTACCAGGCGTCGGGAGCTTCGACCGCGCCGATCCGGCGCCCCACGGCGGTGTCGGCCAGCCGCCGGTAGTACTCGACCTCCAGTCCCTCGGGCACCCGACGAGTGCAGCACCTCGCCCGCACCGGCGCCCAACCGGCAGCCGACCGGCAGCCGAGCCGCCGCGCCCGGCGCTGATCAGCGCCGGCGGTCGGCGGCCGGAGGGCGGGCGGTCAGTACCGGCCCCACACCACGCCGGGGCGGGGCATGGCCGGAGGCGTGAGGGGCGTGGGCACGGTGCCGTCGGCGGCCGGTGCCACCGCGACCTCGGCGTCGATGTCGGCCACGTCGGCGCCCACCGAGCCACGGCCCCACCGGGCCGCCCGCACGACGACGAACTCGGGCGGGCCGAGCACGACGGCCCGCTCGAGCTGGCGGTCGCCGATCTGGGTGACGAACACGCCGAGCAGCACCACGCCGAGGGCGATGGCGATGCCGGAGGCGGCGCCGAGCAGCAGCACCAGGCGCAGGCCGTCGACGTCGGAGCCGGGGTCGGCGGCCAGCCCCAGGTCGGCGAGGATGGCACCGGTCGCCCCCGCCATCAGGACGCCCCAGCCCAGGTGGGACAGGAACGGGACCGGGCGCCGCCGCCACCCGGTCGACCCCGGCACCTCGTCGGGCCCGCTCCCCCGCCACAGCTCGTCGAGCACCAGCTTGGGGACGATCAGGTTCACGCCCGGCACGAGCCACGAGGCCGGCACGACCTCGGGGCTGAACCGCAGGCCGGCGACCGCCAGCGCCGGCAGGTTCCGATAGGCGCGGTTCGTCCACGCCACCGTGACGAGCAGGACGACGAGCCCGGCGACGGCGGAGGCGACGGCCAGCCGCCCGGTCCACGTGCGGGCCGCCTCGGCGTCGAGCGGCAGGGCCGGCAGCCGCGGCTGGAGCTTGGCGTACAGCACGAGCTGGGCGACCGACCAGGCCACGACCAGGCCGATGACCACGACCAGGCCGGCGACGAGGACGCCGGTCAGGCGCCGCAGCGGCCGGTAGGGGTCGAGGTTGTGGGGCCCCGGGCTGGTCCACACCCCGGTCACGTGGTCGGGGGCGAAGGCCGCCGCCCGGCGGGCCCCGGCGAGGTCCATGCCGCAGGAGGGGCAGTAGGCGGCTCGGCGGGGGATGTCGTCCTCACCGCAGCGGGGGCAGGCCGGCCCACCGGGGTGCAGGCGGCGGGGCCGCTCCTCGACCGGCGGCAGGTCGGTGGCGCGGGGCCGGAACTTGGGGGCGTGGGGCCCGGCCAGGTTGGGGGCGTCGCAGGCCGGGCAGTACCGGTCGCTGGTCTGGAGGCGGGCGCCGCAGCTGCCACACGTCGTCATCACGACCAGATATCGACGACCCCCGGCCCGGGCTGAAGGAAAAAGTAGGTCGTTCGACCCATGCCCCTGATCCGAACGGCCCAGCCCGGCCGATCGGGCCGGCGCCGCGGGGCCGCGAGCAGCCCGATCGAGCCGCCGGCGCCGCCGGCCTCAGGCCAGGGCCTGCAGGAAGTCGGCGATCACGTCGTCGGGGTGCTCGAGGCCCACCGACACCCGGATGGTCCCCTCGCCGATGCCCGAGGCGGCCAGCTCGTCGGGGGTGAGCGAGACGTGGGTGGTCGACGCCGGGTGGGTCACGAGCGTCTCGGGGCCACCGAGCGAGGTGGCCAGCTGAGCGACCCGGGTGGACTCCACGAAGCGGCGCCCGGCCTCGAGCCCGCCCCGCACGTCGAAGGTGAGCAGGCCACCCGTGAAGGCCATCTGGCGCTTGGCGAGGTCGTGCTGGGGGTGCGAGGCCAGCCCGGGGTAGGCGACGGCCTCGACCGCCTCGTGCTGCTCGAGCACCTCGGCCAGCCGCTGGGCGGTCTCGGTCTGCTGGCGGGTGCGCACGCCGAGGGTGCGCAGGCCGCGCAGCCCGTTCATGGCGTCGAACGGCGAGGCGTTGGCTCCCTGCAGGACGGCGAACGACCACAGCCACTGCAGCAGCTCGCGGCTGCCGGCGATCACGCCGAGGGTGGCGTCGTTGTGGCCGCCGATGGCCTTGGTGGCCGAGTGCAGGACGAGGTCGACCCCGTGGTCGAGGGGCCGCTGCACCAGGGGCGTGGCGAAGGTGGAGTCGACCACGGTGATGGGTCCGGCGATGGCGCCGACCTCGTCGAGGTCGACCAGGTCGAGGCGCGGGTTGGCCGGCGTCTCGGCGAACACCAAGGTCGTGCGACCCGGCTGCACGGCGGCGGCGAAGGCGCCCGGCTCGGTGCCGTCGACGAAGGTGACATCGATGCCGAAGCGGGGGCACACGGCCTGGAACAGCAGCTGGGTGCCGGCGTAGAGCTGGCGCTGGGTGACGATGTGGTCGCCCGACGAGCAGATGCCGAGCACGACGGCGGAGATGGCGCCCATGCCGCTGGCGAACGCCCGGGCCGTCTCGGCCCCCTCGAGCTCGGCGATGGCGTCTTCGAAGCCCTGGACGGTCGGGTTGCCGTAGCGGCTGTAGAAGCGGTTGGCCCCCGCCGAGGTGGCCATGCGGCGGCCCTCGTCGACGGTGGGCGTCACGAACGTGGTGGTGGCCCACAGGATCGGGGCGAGCGCGGTGTCGTTGTCGTCGCGGCCGGCTCGGATGGCACGGGTCTCGGGGTGCAGCGCGGCGCGCTCGGCGGCCGGGTCGGTCGGCTCGCTGGGGGGTGGGGTCGGCTCGCTGGTGGGCGGGTTCACGGCTGCTTCTCCACGTCGGTGAGGAACGGGACCACGGCGTCGGCGACCTGGTCGGTCTCGAGCAGGAAGGCGTCGTGGCCGTGGGGGCTGTCGATGACGGCGTGCTCCGCGGTGCCCCCCGTGGCCCGCAGCACGTCGCGGATCTCGAGCTGCTGGTACGGGTGGTAGAGCACGTCGGTCGTGATGCTCATGGTGAGGACCGGCACCTTCACGCGGGCCAGGGCTCCGGCCACGCCACCGCGGCCGCGCCCGATGTCGTGCAGGTCCATGGCCTTGGCCACCACGAGGTAGGTGTTGGCGTCGAAGCGGCGCACCAGCTTGTCGCCGTGGTAGTCGAGGTAGCCCTCGACGTCGAAGCGCTGCCACTGCGAGAACCCGTCGTCGATCGACTCGACCACGCCACGCCCGAACCGCTCGCCGAAGACCTGGTCGGTGCGGTACGTGATCTGGGCCAGCCGGCGGGCCAGCGCCAGGCCGGCGTGCGGCCCGTCGCCGGGCTCGGCGTCGTAGTAGTCGCCGCCCCGCCAGCGGGGGTCGAGGGCGATGGCGTGGCGGCCCACCGAGCCGTAGGCGATCTGCTGGGCGGTGGCGGCCGCCGCCGTGGCGATGGGGACGAGCGACCGCACCCGGTCGGGGTACATCACGCCCCACTCGAGGACCTGCATCCCACCCATCGAGCCACCGATCACCGACAGCCACCGGTCGATGCCCAGGTGGTCGGCGAGCGCGGCCTGGGTGCGGACCACGTCGCGGATGGAGACGGTCGGGAACCGGCTGCCGTAGGGACGTCCGTCCACCGGGTGGGCCGAGGCCGGTCCGGTCGAGCCCTGGCAGCCGCCGAGCACGTTGGCGCACACCACGAACAGCCGATCGGTGTCGAGGGCCCGGCCCGGGCCGATGAGGTCGTCCCACCAGCCGGGTGTGGGCTGACCCGGCCCCGACGGCCCGGCGGCGTGGGCGTCGCCGGTGAGGGCGTGGCACACGAGCACCGCGTTGGCGGCGTCGGCGTCGAGGTGGCCCCACGTCTCGTAGGCGACGGTGTAGCCGGGCAGCACACCGCCACCCTCGAGCGCGAACGGCCGCTCACCCCGGTGGAGGAAGTGGCGGTGGAACACCGGGTCGCCCGGCTGCCACGCCCCGGTGACCGGGAGCGGCTGGGACCCCAGCGGGGCGCGCGACGACGGTGCGCTCACGCTGCACCCCGGTGTCGTCGCATCGTCCCTCCGTCGTGGGGGCAGACACCGGTGCCACGTGGACGAGCGCCGAGCCGCCCCGGGGGCGGTTCGCAGCCCGGACACTTCGTTGCCGGCGAGCCGGCCACATCCCCACCGAAGCGGCGGGATGGCACCTTGGGTGTCCGTCCCAGGTTGCCGGACCCGGCGGACCGGGCCACTCCTGATGTCGGACGAAAGGTTGGCCGACCGCTCCCCCGGCCGTCAAGCCTTTCGGGACGACCACCGCCCGCCCACGTCCGAGGCGCGCGGCGCGACGGCGCGCGGCGCCGCGACCGCGCGCCGGTCAGGTCGCCCGGTCGAGCGCCTGCCAGTCGGGCAGGCCGACGAGGTCGGTGAACTCGTCGAAGGCGACCACGCGGTCGAGGTGCTCGCGCAGCGTCCCCTGGTCGCGCAGCAGCGCCAGCGACTGCTGCACGGCGCGCACCGCCGAGAACAGCGCGGTCAGCGGCGACACGATCAGGTCGAAGCCGAGGTCGTGCAGCTCGTCGGGGCGCAGCAGGGGCGTGCGACCGGTCTCCACCATGTTGGCCACGAGGGTCACCCCGGGGAGGGCGGCGGCGATGCGCTCGAGGTCGTCGATCGACTCGGGGGCCTCGACGAACACGGCGTCGACCCCGAGGTCGGCGGCGGCCCGGGCCCGGTCGAGGGCGGCGTCGAGGCCGAGCGGGGCGCGGGCGTCGGTGCGGGCGGTGACGTGCAGCGTGGTGCGCCGATCGAGCGCGGTGCGCAGCTTGGCCAGCCACTCGTCGGCCTCGACCACCTGCTTGCCGGCCATGTGGCCGCACCGCTTGGGCCAGACCTGGTCCTCGAGGAACAGCCCGTCGGCGCCGGCCTCCTCCCAGAGCTCGACGGTGCGCGCCACGTTGGCGGCGCCGCCGTAGCCGGTGTCGGCGTCGACCACCACGGCGACGTCGGGCACGGCCCGGCAGACCCGCCGGGCGGCGTCGGCCGTCTCGGCCTGGGTCAGCACGCCCACGTCGGGAACGCCGAGCAGCGTGCCGGCCAGGCAGTAGCCCGACAGGAACTGCACGCCGAAGCCCGCCTCGCGCGCCAGCAGGGCCGACAGCGGGTCCCACACCCCCGGCATCACCACCGTCTCGCCCGCGGCCAGCCGTCCTCGCAGCGTCACGCCCGTCCCCTCGTCCATGGCCGGCGACGCTACCCCGACCGGGAGCGACGGCCCCTCGGGGCGATCGGGGCGCAGCGATCAGGAGCGGCGATCAGGCCGGGACGATCAGGGCGCGGGCGGCGACGGGCTCGCCGCCCTCGTCGGCCTCGCCCAGGTCGGACCGCCCGAGCTGGCCGTCGGTGATGTGCATCGTGCGGTCGGCGAAGTGGGTCATGCGGATGTCGTGGGTGACGATGACCGCGGCCGTGTGCCGGCTCTTGACCTCCGAGACGATGAGGCCCATCACCTGCTCGCCGAGCTTCGTGTCGAGCGCCGACGTGGGCTCGTCGATGAGCACCAGCGCCGGCTCGTTCATCAGGGCCCGGCCGATGGCCACCCGCTGGCGCTCGCCGCCCGAGAGCTGGCCGGGCAGGTTGCCCTTGCGGTCGCCGAGGCCCAGCTCGCCGAGCAGCATGTCGGCCCGGGCCCGGGCCTCCTTCTTGTCTCGCTTGCCGAACTCGGCCACCACCAGCAGGTTCTCGCGGGCGTCGAGGAACGGCACGAGGTTCACCGACTGGAAGACGAAGCCGACGTTGCGACGGCGGAACTCGGTGAGCTGCTTCGCCGAGGACGTGGCGATGTCCTCGCCACCCACCACGACGCGGCCCTCGGTCGGGGTCAGCAGGCCGCCGGCGATCGACAGCAGCGTGGTCTTGCCCGACCCCGACGGGCCGAGCAGGGCGAGGATCTCGTCGTCGCCGAGGGTGAGGCTGGCGTGGTCGAGGGCGACGATCTCGCTGTCGCCGGACGTGTAGACCTTCCGGACGCCGTCGAGCTCGAGTGCGGGCATGGCTCCTCCTGGGGGACCTCAGCCGATGGCCGAGGCGGGATCGACCTTGACGACCCGTCGCAGCGAGAAGGCGCTGCCGACGACGGCCATGGCGACGAGCAGCACGCCGGTGACGACCACCCGGCCGGGCACCAGCTGCAGCGGGACGGCGGCGGGGATGGGGCGGCTGAGCAGCCACGCCGCCGCCGCGCCGATGGCGAACGAGACGGCGCCCAGCACCACGGCCTGGGCCACGACACCCGAGAAGATCTGCCCGGTCGACGCACCGATGGCCTTGAACACGCCGTACAGCCCGATGCGCTCCAGGGTCAGCAGGGCGAAGAACAGCGCGACCACCAGGCCGGCCACCACGAGGGTCACCGAGATGATGGCGGTGAAGGTGCCCTGCTGCTCCTTGATGCCGGGCAGCGAGAGGACGGCGTCCTGGCGGGTGACGGTGGTGGTGGACCCACCGGTGGCGGCGTCGACGGCGGCGGCGACCTGGGTGGGGTCGGCACCGGGGGCGGTCGTGACGGCGAGGGCCTGGAAGGTGCCGTCGGGCAGGTTGGCGTCGGGGCGGGCCGAGGCCAGGATGCTGCGCCACGTGCCGGGCTCGGTCCACAGCCCGCCCTGGAGCAGGTAGCTGGTGTCGGACACCCAGCCGACCACCTTGAGCGGCACCCGCTGGGGCCCGAGCAGCAGGGTCTGGCCCACCTGGACACCGTCGGCCTCGAGGCGGCGGTCGGCGTAGGCCTCACCCGGCGCCGGCGGATCGGGCACGCCGGTGACGGCACCCTGGTAGCCGACGACCGCGGCCGAGGCGACCTCGCTGCGACCGGGGACGGTGGCGCCCAGCAGCACGATGCCGAGGCCGTCGGTCCGCTCGACGCCGGCCACGCCGGCGACCTTCGCCCGCTCCTCGGGGTCGATGCGGCTGCGCAGCAGCGACTTCTTGGCGTCGGACGAGAACGTGACGAGGTCGGCCTTCTGGGCCCGCAGGAGGCCCGTCGAGCCCAGGAACAGGCCGTCGAGGAAGCCGCCGAGCAGCAGCAGGAGCACGGTGAGCAGCACGAGGGCCGCGCCGGCGGCGCCGAACCGCAGCGGCTTGCGGCGCAGCTCGCGCAGGCCGATCCTCATCGCCGTCCTCCCCGGTGCGGCGCGGTCGTGACCGCGGCGGTGGTGGCGGCGGGGGCGACGGTGGTGGTCCGGCCGGTCATCCGGTCCCCCCGAGGCTCTGGCGGCTCACGACCGAGAACGGGTCGAGGCGCAGCACCCGGACGATGGACACCGAGCTGGCGAGGACGGCGAACACGATGACGGCGACCGAGGTGCCGGCGACGAGCGTCGGCTGCACCTCCAGCGGCAGCCCGGCGCTGGCGCCGGCGGCGGCCCCCAGCAGCAGGGCGATGCCGACCACGAGCCCACCGCCCACGACCACGGCGATCTGCACCAGCAACGAGCGCACGAGGTAGCCCGACGGGGCGCCGACGGCCCGCAGCAGGGTGAGCGACGACGCCTTCTGGACGGTGAGGATCAGGAAGAAGAAGCCGACCACCAGCGTCACCACGATGAAGGCCAGCAGCAGGATGATGGCGAAGGACTGCTGGATCGAGGCGACGGCGGGGGCCTTGGCCACCGCGGTGGCCCGGTCGAGGGCCTCGACGCCGGGCACCTGCTCGGTGATCCGGGCGGCGAGGGTGGTGGCGTCGGTGCCGGCGGCAGGCTCGACCCCGAGCAGCGTGGGCAGCACGGCGGTGGCGGTGGGGTTGGCCGCCTTCCGCAGCTGTTCGTAGGTGGCGTACGGCGTGAACAAGGTGGGCGCCACGCTGAAGCGCGAGGCCTCGGTCAGCCCGACGATGGTGACCGGCACGCCGCCGGCCGACGACGTGACCGTGCTGCCGATGTCGAAGCCCTTGGCCTTGTCCTCCCGGGACGCCACCGCCTCACCGGGCGCCTGCGGGAGGCGTCCCGCGACGAGCTTGGTGGGCTGGCCCGGACCACCGGGGACGTAGCCGATCACGGCCACGTCGACCTGCTGGCCGCCGGCCTCCATGGTGAAGGTGCCCTCGCCGATGGGGGCGACCCGGCCGACGCCCTCGACGGCCTGCACCGCCGGCTCCTTGCCGGGCGGGATGATCGAGCCCTCGACGTTCTTGCGGGCCTCGGCACCGAAGACGAGCACCGTCGCCGACTGGTTCTGGATCGCCCCGTTGAAGCTCTGCAGCAGCGAGCCCAGGAGCAGCTGCTGGAACAGGATCAGGAACACGAGCAGGCCCACGGCCCCCGCAAGCAGGGAGAACCGCAGCTTCGCCCGCTTGATCTCGCCGATCGCCAACAGCACGTCCACAACCTAGCGCATTTATCACTAAATGCGCTAGCCCGGCGATCCGGGTCCTTCAGGGAGGCGGCCCGGCCCAGCCCGGTCGTCCCGGCGCGCGGACGGCGCCGACCGTCGCCGGGCCGGCACGGGCTGCCCGTCACCCGAGGCGGTGGCGCCACCAGGCCAGGACGTCGTCGCCGGCGCGGTAGGCGGTGACCATGTGGGCACCGAGCTCGTGGAGCGCGGCTCGACCGGCCGGGCCCGGGTCGGCCAGCGCCGGCACCAGCGCCGCCGCCGCCCACCAGGCCTCCTCGTCGACCGGCAGGGGCACCGCCGCCGCCTGGCGGGCCGCCAGCTTGAGCGCGCCCGACGACAGCGCCGCCCCGGCCGTCCGCTCGTGGGCCCACGCGCTCACCGGCGGCGCCAGCAGGACGGCGGCCACGCGATCGAGGTCGGTGGTGTCGTGGGGCACCACCGCGATCACCGGGACCGACGGCCACCACGACCCCTCCCGGTCGACGGCAGCCTCGAGGACGCGCGTCTGGGTGGCGAGCACCACCTTGGGGCACAGGACGCGGTCGGCCCACGCCGCCAGCCGACCGCCTGCGGCCCGGACGGCCTCGACGTCGACGACCGGTCGGCTCCACCGCCGCCGGGCGAAGCGGATGGGCCGCTCCCCCCACGTGCTGCGACCGGGAGCGATGGCACCGCTCGTGACGAGCGCCGAGGCGCGGTCCTCGAGCGCCGCCTCGCCGGCCGTCGCCTCCCGCACGAAGGGCGCCACGCCGTAGTACTCGTCGCGGAAGCCGGCGGTGGCGGTGGCGAGCGACGCCAGCGAGCGCGGGTGGGGCTCGGGACCGGCACCGACCACCTCGGCCGGGAGGCCCGAGGGCGGGACGCCGAGCAGGTCGACCACGAGCGACGACCAGGCGCCCCCGGCCGCGGCCTCGGCCGCGACCGCGGCGGGCACCTCACGGGCCGGCGCCGGGGCCACGTCGGGGCCGAGCCAGCGTGCCAGCCGGTCGGCGACGCCGACGCCGCCGGCGGCGTCCAGCCCGGGCCGGCGGGCGACGACGGCCACCGCCGGCACCCGGGCCGGGGGGAAGGCGTGGTCGCCGGCGACCCACAGCCCCTCGATCCGGGTCCGGGCCGCCACCGCCGCCCGGGTGGCGCGGGCGTCCCGCCCGGCGAGGACGGACTGGGGCTGCACCAGCACCACGCGGCCGCCGGGGGCGACCAGGTCGAGGGCGGCCACGAGGAAGAGGGCGGCGCTGTCGGTGTAGCCGCCGACGACGTCGCCGAGCCGGGCGCGCAGCTCGGCGGCCCGAGGCGCGCTCCGCGCCGTCGCCGTCGCCAGCTGGTCCTGGAAGGGCGGGTTGCCGACGACGGTCGCCACGCGGCGACCGCCCAGGCGGGGCCAGACCACGTCGACGGGCGCGGCGAGGGAGTCGGCCACGACGACGTGCTCGTCGAGCGCCGCCAGCGCCGCCCGGCGCGCCCCCGCCCCCGCCGCCTCGTCGCGCTGGTCCTCCAGCCACGCCGCCACCGCCCGCCGCGCCACCGCCACCGCCGCCGGATCGACGTCGGCCCCCCACAGCAGCTCGCCGACCACCTCGACCGGCGGCCGGCCGCGCGCCACCAGCGCGTCGGCGGCGGCGAGCAGGAAGGTGCCGCCGCCGACCGCCGGGTCGCACACCGCCGGGAACGACCCGGGTGGGCCGCCCCGCTCCCCCAGGCCCGCCAGGGCCACGCCGACGAGGACGTCGGCGACCGGGCGAGGCGTGTAGACCGCCCCGCGCGCCCGGTCGTCGGGCCCGAGCGTCGCCTGGTGGGCGGCGATCAGGCCGTCGGCGCGCGACGGCGCCGGTGGGGTCACGGGCGGCGGCCGGAGGTCAGCCGTTGCCGATGCGCACGATCAGCGTGTAGCCGCCGATGCCCTCGACGACACCGGTGACGCCGGTGTCGCCCTCGGCGTTGGGGTTGGCCGTGAACCGGACCTGGGCCGAGGCGTTCGCCGGGATCGCGCCCGAGCCGCCACCGACGAACTTCCCGTCGGTCGACCGCAGGGAGTAGGTGGCCGACGAGCCGCCGACGTTCTGCAGGGTGATGGTGAACGAGCCGCCCTTCGCCACGTTGATGCGGCTCCCCGACCCGGGGTTGGCCACGATCCGCCCCGGCGTGACCTGCGGCGGGCTCGTGACCACCGACGACGGCAGGCCCGGCGTCACCACCTGCTGCGGAGCCGAGGTGGCCTGCGTCGTGGGGGCCGCCGTGGTGCTCGTCTCGGGCGCCGCCGTGGTGGTGGTGGACTCGGCCGTGGTGGTCGTGACCCCACTGGTCGACGTGGACGACGAGGCCGTCGTCGTCGTGCTCGCCTTGGCGGTGGTGGAGGGGGCCGCCGTCGAGCTGGGCGCGGTGGCCACGTTCTCGTTCTTGCTGCCACCCATGGCGATGATCACGCCGATGATGCCCGCCAGCACGAGGAAGGCACCGACGCCCACGAGGATCAGCGGGGTCTTCGACTTCTGCGACGACTCCAGCGGACCGTGCCCGTAGGGCATGTCGGTGGCGCCCGTCCCGTCGAGGGCGGGTGAGGTGGGCGGCGCCGGTGGGGCCGACAGCTCGGACAGCGGGCTGGCCTCGGCTGCCCCGGCACCGGCGACGGCGGCACCTGCCACCGCGGCACCGGCGACCGCACCGCCGGCCCAGGCGCCCGCGCCGGGGGTGGTGTCGTCGGGGGCGACCGGGGCGCCGTCGAAGGCGGCCGGCGCGGCGGCGACGTCACCGGGGGCGCCCGTCGGCGCCGGCACCACCTGGGTGTCGTCGGCGGCCGGCGACACGACGGTGGCGTCGGCCGCGGTGGTGGAGCCACTTACCGGCTCGGAGACCTGCAGGCCGCCGTCACCGGGGGCCGGCGGTGGCTCGACCACCGACGGGTCGGCGTACAGCACGTTGCTCGGCGCGGCGGCGACCTCGTCGGCGGCGCCGTGCTCCTCGACCAGGTCGATGGCCTCGGCGCCGGCCACGACGCCGGCCGCCCCGGCCGCCGCAGCCCCCCAGCCCGACCGGTGATCGGCGGCGGGTGCCTCGGCGGCGGGTGCCTCGGCGACGGGCGTCTCGGCGACGACAGGCTCCGGGGCGTCGACCACCGCAGACTCCGGGGCCTCGGCCACGGCAGGCTCGCCGACCTCCGCCGCCGGGGCCTCAGGAGCCTCGGCCACGGCGTCGAGCGGCTCCTCGTCGGCGACCACGGCCTCGTCGAGCAGGCCGCCCGGGGCCATGCCCTCGTCGTGGAGGAGCTCGTCCTCGTAGTAGTCGTCGGTGGCGACCGGCGTCCCGCACTCGCCGCAGAAGGCGGCGCCGGTGGGCAGCAGAGCACCGCACGCACCGCAGGCGTACTGGATCTCCTCGTCGGCCACCTCGGTGGCGACGTCGGCGGGTGGGTCGACGGCCACCGCCGCCCCGCCCCGCTCGACCTTGGCCCCCGGGCGACCCAGGGAGAACAACGTGCGGGGCGGCTTCACGCCCTTGCCGTCGCTGGAGTCTGCGCTCATCGCCAACCGTCCATCCGTCCGAACCCTGCCGGCCCTCAACCTCGACCTCGCCTGCCCCCGGTGGGACACCGGAGGAGTCTTGCCCACCGCGACCCTGCGAGGGCATCGGGCTCGGCGCGCGCCGACCCGCTCTGTACCTGTCGGCAGGTGGGCCCCCGGTCTTCAGACCTCAGCGCCGTTTTCGGTGTCGAACCGCGCGGGGGACCACGAGAGGGGCCGAGGTGCGCTCACCCGACCGCCGGCGCGGCGCGGCGCACCGTCAGCTGGTGGGGATGGCGAGGCTCGCCGCCACGGGAGCGCGGCGCAGCTTCCAGATGAACCCGTCGTAGAAGACGTGGAGCCCGCCGAGCGTGAAGAACACGACCG
The DNA here is from genome assembly GCA_046331175.1 of Acidimicrobiales bacterium. GTDB lineage: Bacteria > Actinomycetota > Acidimicrobiia > Acidimicrobiales > Acidimicrobilacustridaceae > JAWKIW01. The sequence continues at coordinate 105,972 of JAXLRI010000005.1, read as the reverse complement.
CGTACGCGGTGGGCGACCCGAGTCGCTCGAGGACCATCACGATGCCGACGATCACGGCCACGTAGACGGCGAGGAAGCCGTCGCGGCCCAGCGGCGAGCGGACCGCCCGGGCCAGCGGGACGGGACGGCGGACCGGCGCGCCACCCGCGGCCGGGGCCTCGGCGCCGACGGGCTCGGTTCCGTAGCGGCGCCCCAGGCTCTGGCGCACCACCACGAAGTACTCGACGGCGTGGGCGCCGACGTACCCCATCAGCCCGGCCAGCGGATCGACGAGGAGCACGCCGAACAGGGCGGCCGTCGACGCGACGTAGACCCACTTGGCGGGGTTGGCCTGGCGGCGGTGGCGCCACTCCTGCACGACGAACGCGACGCCGAGCCCGAGGGCCACCGCCAGGGCGATCGGCACCAGCACCGACGCCACGCCCCGCAGCGAGGCCAGCTGCTCGACGGCCAGGGTGTTGTTCTCGCCCAGGTCGACCTGGCGGATGCGGTCGGGCGTGGCGGTGTCGGCGCCGACCCACACCAGCGCCAGGGCCAGCCACGAGAAGAGCATGGCCCGCTCGAGCCGGCCGTCGCCCTGGCCCGCCTTGCGGCCGTAGATCCGCACGATGCCGTAGCGCTGCATGAGCGTGTGCTCGGCGTTCCAGAGGCCGCCCACCACGGCCAGGGCCACCATCGAGATGTTCAGCCCGGCGAAGACGGCCACGACGAACACCAGCGGGCTCCAGGTGAAGATCGCCCGCCGCAGGCGGAGCTGCTCGGGGTCGCCGTAGACGAGCGCGAGGGTGAGCGGCTGGTGGCTGAACGACAGCAGGAACACGGCCGCCACGAACGCGGGGAGGCGGTCGCCCGCCTGGCCCTGCAGGACGTGGGCCACCACGGCGAAGGGGATCCACACCAGCGCCAGCGCCACGTCGGCGATCGGCCCGTGCATCCACTGGGGGGCGCCCAGCCGGCGCACCGCGGCGGCGCCTCCCGGCGTCGTCTCCGTCGTCGCTCCCGTCATCCCCGGCGCGCCCATCGGCCGCCGACCCTAGCGGGCGGTGCGCCGGCGCGGGTCGGTCTCGGGGCCCTCCGAGGCCACCCGGGGCGACGCCGGTGGCGCAGGCTCAGGCGTCGGCGTCGGCGTCGGCGGCCGGGTCGAACGCCGCCAGGTCGGCCAGGCGGGGGTCGTTCGAGAACACCTCGAGGAAGGGCTGGTTGATGCCGAGCCGGCGCTGGAGCGTGCGGCACAGCAGCTCTTCGTTCCACAGCACGAGCGTGACCACCAGGCCCGACTCACCGGCGCGGGCGGTGCGACCCGATCGGTGCAGGTAGTTCTTGTGGTCGTCGGGTGGGTCGTAGTGGATCACGACGTCGACGTCGTCGACGTGGATGCCGCGGGCGGCGACGTCGGTGGCGACGAGCACGTGGAGGTCGCCGTCGGCGAAGCGGGCCAGCGCCTTCTCGCGGTCGCGCTGGCGCAGGTCGCCGTGGATGGCGGCGGCCTCGACGCCCTCCTTGCGCAGCGACTCGGCGACGCGGTCGGCGGCCCGCTTGGTGTTGGTGAACATGATCGTGCGGTTGGCGCTGCGGGCGATCGCCGCCGCCACCCGGACCTTGTCCATCTCGTGCACGAGGAGGAACCGGTGGGTCATCTCCTCGACGGTGAGCTGCTTGGACTCGACCTCGTGCATGACGGGGTCGTGCTGGTAGCGCTGGATGAGCGTGTCGACCACGCCGTCGAGGGTGGCCGAGAACAGCAGCGTCTGGTGCCGGCCCTCGACGTGGCGCAGCAGCCACTCGACCTGGGGCAGGAACCCCATGTCGGCCATGCGGTCGGCCTCGTCGACCACGACCATGTCGAGGTCGGCGAGCGAGGCGGCCTTGCGCTCGAGCAGGTCGATGAGGCGGCCGGGCGTGGCCACCACGACCTCGGCGCCCTCGGCCAGGTCGCGGGTCTGGGCCTCCATGCGGGCGCCGCCGAACACGGCGACCACGCGCACGCCCCGGGCCTCGCCCAGCGGCTTCAGCTCGTCGTGGACCTGCTGGGCCAGCTCGCGGGTGGGGACCAGCACCAGCGCGCGCGGGTGCTTGGGCTCGGCGGTGGCGACCCGCTCGATGATGGGGAGGCCGAAGGCGAGGGTCTTGCCCGAGCCGGTCTTGGCCTTGCCGCACACGTCGCGACCGGCGAGGCCGTCGGGGATCGTGAGCGCCTGGATGGGGAAGGGGGTGGTGATGCCCTGGTCGTGGAGGACCTTGACGAGGTCCGTCGACACGCCGAGCTCGTCGAACGTGATCGTCATGTTGGGCGACAGCCTACCCGGGAGCCCCCGCTCCCCCGGTGCAGCCCACCGCCGAGGGCCTCGTCGGGGCCCCGGCGCGTGGCGCACGGGACCCCGACGACGGGTGCCTCAGCCCGGCAGGTTGGCCTCGATGGCCGACACGACGGCCGGGTCCTCGGGCTCGACGGTGGGCCGGAAGCGGGCGACCACCGCGCCGTCGGGCGAGACCAGGAACTTCTCGAAGTTCCACTGGATGTCGCCGGCGGCGCCCTCGGCGTCGGGGGCCTCGGTGAGCTCGGCGTACACCGCGTGGCGGTCGTCGCCGTTCACCTCGATCTTCTCGGTGAGCGGGAAGGTGACGCCGTAGGTGGTCGAGCAGAACGTGGCGATCTCCTCGGCCGAGCCGGGCTCCTGGCCGAGGAACTGGTTGCACGGGAACCCGACGACCGTGAAGCCGCGCTCGCCGTAGGTCTCCTGCAGGCGCTCGAGGCCCTCGTACTGGGGGGTGAGGCCGCACTTGGAGGCGACGTTCACGAACAGGGCGAGCTTGCCCTTCTGGTCGGCGAGCACCCCCGGGGTGCCGTCGAGGGCCTTGATGTCCTGGTCGTAGAGCGACACGGCGCTCCCCTTTCGTTCCTTCGTCGTCGGGTCGGGCACGGTCTCGGGTCGGCGACGCGAGACGGCGTGCGGGGCCGGTGGGTCCCGGGGCAACCAACCGACGTCGGTCCGCTGGTGTTCCCGGGCCTACGATCGGACCGACGACCGAACCGGGGGGTTGGGGATGAGGGACGAGACCGTCGTCGAGCACGACGACCGGGGGCTGGCATCGGTGGCGGTGCCGCCCGGGCCGACCCTCGCCGACGACACCGACGAGGCGCGGGCGCGCCGGAAGCGCCACCTCACCGAGATCGAGGAGCAGGGCTACACGGTCGTCGAGGGCGCGATCGACCCCCGCTTCTGCGACGAGGTGCGCGACGAGCTCGACCGGTTGGAGCACGACCTCGACGTCCGCCCGGCCACCAACGCGTTCGAGGGCTCCCAGACCTGGAGGATCTACAACCTGCTGGCCCACGGGCCGGTGTTCGAGCAGATCCCGGTGCACCCCAACGTGCTGCCCATCGTCGAGCGGGTGCTCGACCGGGGCTGCCTGGTGTCGTCGCTGTCGTCGATCGCCATCGGCCCGGGCGAGACGGCCCAGCCGATCCACGCCGACGACCAGCTGATCCCCCTGCCCAAGCCCCACCCACCGATCGTGTGCAACAGCATGTGGGCCCTCACCGACTTCACCGAGGCCAACGGCGCCACCCGGCTGGTCCCGGGCTCGCACCGCTACGACCACGACCCCGACATCTTCGGCACCTACGACACCATCGCCGCCGAGATGCCCAAGGGCTCGGTGCTGGTGTGGCCCGGCAGCCTGTGGCACGGCGGCGGGGCCAACACGACCGACGAGCGCCGCTACGGGATCGCCATGAACTACTGCGCCGGCTTCATCCGCCAGCAGGAGAACCAGCAGCTGGGCATCCCCCGCGACATCGCCGCCCGCTTCTCACCCCGGCTGCGCGAGCTCGTGGGCTACGGCGTCTACCGGGCCCTGATCGGCCACGTCGACAAGCGCGACCCGGCGTTCCTGCTCGACGGGACCGGCGACCACCGCATGGTCTGGGACCACTGACCGACCGCTGACCGACCGCTGACCGACCGCTCACGGCGAGCCGAGCACCGGCCCGCCGGGCTCGCGACGGGACCCCGGTGGGCGGCCCCGACACCGCCTTCGGCCACCCGACCGGCCCCGGGCCTGCAAAGATGGGGGCGACCCGATCGTGCACCCGGGTCGACCCGGCCCCCGCGGGGGCCAACAGGAGTGGGCATGGCAGCTGGTCGGGGTCGCTCGTGAGCGAGACCTTCGCCATGGCGCGCGCCCGCCATGCGCTCGAAGAAGCCGGCCTCGACAGCAACCGGCTGCTCCAGCGCGCCGATTCGGTCACCAACGAGGTGTGGCTGGCGGGCGACGTCGTCGTGCGGGTCAACCAGAAGCCCGACCAGCGCCTGCACCGCGAGGCCGCCCTCGGGCCGCACCTGCCGGCCGAGGTGGGCTACCCGGGGATCGTCGCCTACGGCGGCCAGCTCGGCGCCGACTACCTGATCGTCGAACGGCGCCCCGGCACCGTCCTCAGCCGCTGCTGGCCGGGGATGACGGTCGACGAGCGCCGGGTGGCGGTGCGCCAGCTGTCGGCCATGCTGCGCGACCTGCACCGGGTCACCTGCCCGCCCGACCTGCCCGAGGTGGCGTCTCCCTACGTCCTGCTCGGCGGTGGCTTCAGCGCCGTCGACCGGCTGCTGGCCGCCATCGATCGGCTGCCCACGCTCCCCCACGTCGACGCCGCCTGGGCGGGCGACCTCCGCCAGATCGTGCTCGACACCGGCTGGGTGCTCGAGGGCTTCGACGCGCCCACGGTCGTCCACGGCGACCTCCACTTCCAGAACGTGCTGTGGGACGGCCAGCGCATCACCGCCCTGCTCGACTTCGAGTACGCCCGACCCGGGCCGCCCGACCTCGACCTCGACACGTTGCTGCGCTTCTGCTCGTACCCGTTCCTCTTCGTCGCCGAGGACTACGAGCACCTCACCCGGGCCGAGGACTACGCGCCCGTGCCGTACTGGTTCGCCGAGGACGACCCCGAGCTCTTCTCGCACCCGCACCTGTTCGAGCGCACCCGGCTCTACGCCATCGCCTACGACGTGCGCGACCTGCTGGCCAACCCGCCCCCGCGGCCGCCCCGCGAGCTGTCGAAGTTCCACCCGGTCAACCGCCTCGACGCCGTGCTCCGCGGCACCAGCCACCTGCACCACCTCGCCGGCCAGGCGTCCTACGACCCCTTCGACCTCGACCTGGGCGCCTCGCCGACGCCGTCGTGGACGCCGCCGGAGGGCACGCCCCCGCCCCTGGCCCCCCGGCCGGTGCCGGTCGCCGCCGATCCCGTGGCCGCCGACGCGCCATCCCTCCCGAAGCGCCGGGTGCAGGGCCGCTACTGACGGTCGCCCTGGGCCCGCGGCCGACCTAGCTCGAGGGGTCGCCCGCCGCGCCCGACGCACCCGGCGCGTCGACGCCTCCGGACGGCGAAGATCCGCCGTCGCTGCCGTCGGGGCTGCCGGGGCCGTCGTCGTCGTCACCGTCGTCGTCGTCGGTCCGGCGATCGACGGCCACCGCCGTCGCCGTCGCGGCCGCGGCCGCCGCCGGACCCGCGGCGCCCGACCCGGTGTCCACGTCCTCGCCGATCGCGCCGTCGACGGGGTCGCCGTCGGTCGCGCCGTCGGCGGACGGCGGCTGGTACCGGTGGCCGTCCCGGTAGGGCTCGTCGCTGTCGTCGGGCCGCCGCCGCAGGCCGCCGACGAGGAGGAACAGCACGGCTCCACCGATGGCGAGCAGCGACGTCCAGATGTTGACCCGGATGCCGAGGATGAGCGAGGCGTTGTCCGACCGCAGCGACTCGACCCACAGGCGGCCCAGGCCGTAGCCACCGATGTAGAGGGCGAAGATGCGCCCGGGACGCAGGGCCCGCTTCGAGTCGATCCAGATCAGCGCGCCCATGAGGGCGAGGTTCCACAACGCCTCGTAGAGGAAGGTGGGGTGGAAGGTGGCGACGTCGAGGTACTCGCGCGGCCGGAACCGCGGCTCGATCTGCAGACCCCACGGCAGGTCGGTGGGACGGCCGAAGACCTCCTGGTTGAACCAGTTGCCCAGCCGGCCGATGGCCTGGGCGAGCGGGAGGCACGGGGCCACCACGTCGAGGCCGGTGGGCAGCCGGATCCCCTTGCGCTTGGCGACCCACACCCCGACGGCGACGCCGGCGATGATCCCGCCGGGGATCCCGAGGCCGCCGTTCCACACCTGGAGGGCGCCGACGGGGTTCCACGAGCCGTCGGGCGCCGAGCCGAAGTAGGTCTTCCAATCGGTGATGACGTGGTACAGCCGCGCGCCGATGAGCCCGGCCGGCACCGCCCAGAAGGCGATGTCGACCATGTCCTCGGGGTCGCCGCCGCGATCGGCCCACCGACGGCGGGCCAGCCACACCCCGGCGAAGACGCCGAGGATGATCATGAGCGCGTACAAGCGCAGCGGCCCGATCGTGTTGAACGACGGGCTCGGGATCGACGCCGGGACGGCCGTCAGCACGGCCGGGACGGCGACGGGGGCGGCGAGGGACATCGGGTCGAGCGTAGGCCCCGGCGCGGCCGGGGCGGGAGCAGCGGCGCCGGCGGGCTGGTCAGCCGAGCAGCTCGACCGGGACGGCCATGAGGTCGCCGGCGCCGGCGGTGACCGCCGGGGCGCAGCCGTGGGCCTGGGGCAGGATCTGCTCGCAGAAGAAGCGGGCGGTGGTCAGCTTGGCCCGCATCAGCTCGGGGTCGCCGGTGCCCTCGTCGAGGGCGTGCTTGGCGATCAGCGCCTGGCGGGCCATGACCCAACCGGCGGTGACCAGGCTGAACAGCCGCAGGTACGGCGTGGCGCCGGCCAGGGCGTCCATCGGGTTCTCGGCACCGTGGCGGGTGATCCAGCTGGTGGTGTCGGCGAGCACCGTCAGGGCCGAGGCGAGCTGGCGGTGGATCGGCTCGAGGTCGTCGCCGCCACGCAGCAGCGCCGGGTCGAGCATGGCGATCTGGGAGAGGAACTCGCGCACGACGGCCCCGCCCTGGGCGGGCAGCTTGCGCCCGACGAGGTCGAGCGCCTGGATGCCGTTGGTGCCCTCGTAGATCGGGGCGATGCGGGCGTCGCGGTAGTGCTGCGGGACGCCGGACTCCTCGATGAAGCCCATGCCGCCGTAGATCTGGACGGTGAGCGAGGTGACCTCGACGCCCATGTCGGTGCACCAGCCCTTGCAGACCGGGATGAGCAGGTCGACCAGCGCCTGCTTGAAGGCCCGGATCTCGGGGTCGGGGTGGTGGGCGGCGTGGTCGCTGGCCTCGGCGGTGAGGTAGATGATCCCCCGCATCGCCTCGATGAGGGACTTCTGGGTCATCAGCATCCGGCGCACGTCGGGGTGCTCGACGATCGGCGACGACGTGCCGGGGGCGGCCCCCGGGGCTCGGCCCTGCAGGCGCTCCTGGGCGTAGGCCAGGCCGTCCTGGTAGGCCCGCTCGGCGATGGCCAGGCCCTGCAGGCCGACCGAGAGCCGTGCGTTGTTCATCATCGTGAACATGTAGCGCATGCCCTGGTTCTCCTCGCCGATGAGGTAGCCGACGGCACCGTCGGCCTCACCGAAGGACATGACGCAGGTGGGGCTGGCCTTGACGCCCATCTTGTGCTCGACCGACACGCACTGGACGTCGTTGCGCTCACCGAGCGAGCCGTCGTCGTTCACGAGGTACTTGGGCACGATGAAGCAGGAGATGCCCTTGGTGCCGGGAGGCGCGTCGGGCGTGCGGGCCAGCACCAGGTGGATGATCTGGTCGGTGAGGTCGTGCTCGCCGAAGGTGATGAAGATCTTCGTGCCGGTGATGCGGTAGGTCCCGTCGTCCTGGGGCACGGCCTTGGTGCGCACGGCGCCGACGTCGGAGCCGGCCTGGGGCTCGGTGAGGTTCATGGTGCCGCACCACTCGCCCGAGATCATCTTGGGCAGGAACACCTCGCGCTGCTCCTCGCTGGCGTGGTTCGCCAGCAGGTCGATGGCGCCCTGGATGAGGGTGGCCGCCATCGAGAAGCTCATGTTCGCCGAGCAGAGGAACTCCTGCATGACGATGCCCTCGAGCCACGGGAAGCCGCCGCCGCCGTAGGCCTGGTCGAAGGGCACGCCACCCCAGCCGGCCTCGACGTACTGGGCGTAGGCCTCCTTGAACCCCGGCGGCGTGCGCACCGTGTTGGTCGCAGGGTCGTGCACCGAGCCCTCGAGGTCGCCGACGCGGTTGAGCGGCGCGATCACCTCGGCCACGAACCGGGCGTTCTCCTCGACGACGCCCTTGAGCGTCTCGGGATCGGTGTGCTTGAACGCCTCGAACTGGCACAGCTCGTCGAGGTCGACGAGGTGGTCGAGGACGAAGGAGATGTCGCGGAGCGGGGGGCGGTAGTCAGCCATCGGCGGGCAGGCTAGTGGCGACCACCGGACCCGGCATGTTGACGGCCCCGTCAGCTGGCGGTGGCTGCCCGCCGCCGCGATCGCGCTCAGCCGGCGCCGTTGCCGCCGTCGTCGAACACCTTGCCGCCGAACCGGGCGGCCAGGTCGTCGTCGAGCTGGTCGCCGTAGAACGACACGGCCACCACCGCGGTGCGCAGCTCGGCGTCGTCGAGGAAGTCGCCGAGGAGGCTGTGGGAGAACGTGATGGTGGCCTGGCCCTCGCCCTCCTCGCGGACGCCGAGGTGGCCGAAGTCGTAGTCGTCGGCCGAGGTGGCCACGTAGTGGAACAGCTCGGGCGAGGCGGTGGCCCCGGTGACGAGGGGCGCCTCGATGTGGACGGCGGTGGAGTCCTCGTCGAAGATCCGCACGGTGATGGCCACGTGGGCCGACCCGTAGGTGATGGCGCACTCGCCGTTGGCGTCGATCTCGACGTCGTCGAACACCGACGTCAGGTACTCGCGGACCTTGGCCCGAACCCGCTCCACCTCGTTGGTCACGTCGTCGGCCATCGCCGCTCTCCTTCGGTCGTCGAGTCGCGGGGATCGTAGCCACCGCCCGGCGGGCCCGCGTCCGGGGGACCCGGCCCCGGCGTCGCGACCCGACGGGCGGCCGTGTGGCAGCATCGCCGGCGTGACCGGACCGACCGACGACGTGGCGACCGCGAGGGGCTCCGATGCCGCCGTCGGCGCCGACGCCCTGGCCGACCGACCCACCCGGCTGCGGCTCGGCATCTCGGTGGTGTGCGTGGTGGCCGGCTGGTCGCTCGTGGTGCTGCCCACCGTCTACGCGCCCCGCGTGCTCGTCGGCGTCGTCCTCGCCGTGGTCGGCCTGGTGCTGGTGCCGATCCGATCGCTGCCCGCCGGCGCCGCCCTGCCCTACCGGGTGTGGCTCGTCGTCAACGCCATCGCGCTGGCGCTGCCCGTGGTGGGCCTGTTCTCGTCGTGGTCGAACAGCACGCTGCTGCTGGCGGGCGCCATCGCCCTCGTGGCCACGGTGCACCTCGCCGCGCTGGCCGGCCAGCGGGTCGCCGCCGACGGCGGCCTGGACGACCTGGCTCGCCGCTTCGGCGTGCACCTGCGGATCGCCGCCCTGGGCGACGCCGTGCTGCTCGTCGCCCTGGCGCTGTGGGCGCTCAACGGTGCGGTCGGCTCCCTGCTGCTGGCCGGCGGCGCGGTGGCCGGCGCGTCGGCGGCGGCGCTGCTCTACGGCTGGGCCGGCCTGCAGGTCGGCGTGGACGCCGCCGACCTCACCACCGCCGCCGCCGAGCGCGACGCCTGACCGTCGAGCGACCGGGCTCCCCGCTCGACGCCGGCCGACCGATCAGGCCCCGACCGCGCCGTCGTCGGCCACGACCACGTCGTCCACGCCCGGGTGGAGGTCGGGCAGCTGGGCGACCCCGTCGAGCAGGTGGCGCCGCCACATCTGGGTGAGCTCGGCGAGCATCGGTGACTCGGGCGCGATCCGCACCTCGTCGAGGGCGAAGCGGTCGGGTCGCAGGATGGCGAGGTCGTAGGGCGGGCCCACCGAGAGGTTGGCGTGGGCGGTGCTGATCATGGAGGAGAGGGCGATCTTGGCCGCCTGGTCGAGGCCGACCTCGGCCTGGACCGCCAGCTCGAGCATGAACTTGCCGTACTTCGACTCGCCGATCTGGAGGAACGGCCGCTCCTCGGACGCCCGGATGTAGTTGCCCTCCGGGTAGATCAAGAAGATGTCGGGTGGCTGGCCGGCGATCTGGCCGCCCAGGATGAAGGTGGACGTGCCGTCGACGGCGCCCAGCGCCGGCCGGTGGGCCGCCGCGACGTTGACCGAGACCGTGCCGACGTACAGCGCCGCCTCGAAGAGGTGCTCGGCGGTGGCGAGCGTGACGTGCTCGGGAGGCGCGACCAGGTCGCGCTGGATGCGGTCGAGGACCTCCTGGGTGGTGGCCAGGTTGCCGGCCGACTCGAGCACGAAGATGCGATCGGGCCCGGGGTAGAAGGCGTGGAGCTTGCGATAGGAGCCGATGTTGTCGACGCCGGCGTTGGTGCGGGTGTCGGCCAGGAACACCAGCCCCTCGTCGAGGCGCATGGCGAGGCAGTAGGTCATGGCAGCATCCTTTCCCGGCGGAGCCGCCATCGTCGCGCGACCGGCGGCCCGGACCACGAGGGTCGGCGGGCAGACTGGGCCCGACGACGGCCGGGACCGGGGTGGTCCCGTCCGGGCGGAACCGGCTCGAGCGACGAGGAGCGACATGGGCGACGGGGGCAGCACGAGCGACGGAGGCAGCACGAGCGACGGAGGCAGCACGAGCGACGGGGGCAGCACGAGCGACGGAGGCAGCACGAGCGACGGAGGCGGCACGAGCGACGGGGGCAGCACGAACGAGCTGGTCGAGGTGACCTGGCGGGGCGACGTCGCCGTCGTGCAGATGCGCCACGGCGAGAACCGCTTCAACCGGCGGTCGGTCGGCGCCCTGCGGGAGGCCTACGGCGACCTCGCCGGGCGGGACGGACCGCTGGCGGTGGTGACCACCGGCGCCGACCGCTTCTTCTCCAATGGCCTCGACCTCGACTGGATGGCCTCGGAGGGCGCCGCCGCCGCCGCCGGCTTCGTCGACGAGGTGCACGCCCTGCTCGGCCAGGTGCTCTCGCTGCCGGCGGTGACGGTCGCCGCCGTCAACGGCCACGCCTTCGCCGCCGGGGCCATGCTCGCCGCCACCCACGACTGGATCGTCATGCGCGAGGACCGCGGCTACTGGTGCATCCCCGAGGTCGACCTCGGCCTCCCGCTCACGCCGGCCATGTACGCGGCGCTCGCCAGCCGGCTGCCGAAGCGCACGCTGCACGAGGCCTCGCTCGACGGCCGCCGCTACACCGCCGCCGACGCCGTGGCGGCCGGCATCGCCGACGAGGCCGCCCCCGAGGCCGAGGTCGTCGACCGGGCCGTGGCCATCGCCACCCCGCTCGCCGGCAAGGACCGCCGGGTCATCGCCACCCACAAGCAGCTGCTCCACGCCGAGGCCCTGGCCGTCATCGCCGGCGGGTCCTGACCCCGCGGGGCGGGTCGCCCGGCACCCCCGGCGGCGACTCGCCCGGAACCCGACCGGCGCTCGGAGGGGCGCCGGGGTCGCCAGGTTTGGCAGGATGCCCAGCCGTGGAGGACGACCCGACCTGGCGGTGGCCGGCCCGTTGGCGCGCCCGGCTGGTGTGGGGCGCGCCCCCACCCCTGTCGGTCGACCCCGCCGGGCACCCGACGATCGACCACGAGGCGGCTCGCTCGGTGGTGCTGCTGCGCCGCCGGATCGGCCTCGAGTCGCTGCCGGAGCACGTCCCGGCCCGCATGACCGCCGACTCGCGGTACGTCCTGTGGATCAACGGCATCGAGGTCTCGCGGGGCCCGGTGCGGTCGCGACCCGAGCGACTGCACTACGACGCCGTCGACCTGCGTCCCCACCTGACGGTGGGCGACAACGTCATCGCGGTCCTCGCCCGCCACTACGGCTGGCCCACGCCGTGGTGGATGCCCAGCCTGCCCAGCTACGGCCTCGGCGGCGGGGCGTTCGCCCTCGAGGCCCGCTTGGGTGACGCCGCCACCGGCGACGACGTCGACGACGGCGGCTGGCTCGTGACCGACCGCCGCTGGCGGGCACGGCTGGCCGATGCCTGGCACCAGGCACCGGGGCGGGGCCTGACGGCGACGGCACCCGAGTGGCTCGACGGGCGGCAGCTCCCGGCGGGCTGGAACCTGTGGGGCATCGACGACGGCGACTGGGCCGACGCCACCGAGCTGGGCCTGCACCACGTCGGCTACGACGGCCGCACCACCGCGCCGGTCCACCCCTACGGCGCGATCCTGCCCCGACCGATCCCGCCGCTGACCGGTGAGGTCCACGAGGCGTCCGCGGTCGGCGCCGCCGTCGCCGCCACCAGCGAGGCGCAGCCCGACCCCGTCGACCAGGTCGACGCCGACCTGGCCGCGACCACCGAGGTCCACCTCGTCGACCCCCGACTGCTGCCGTTCCCGGTGGTGCTGCGCGACGAGTTCGACGCCGCCGTGGTGCTGCTCGACCTGGGCCAGCAGGTGGCCGGCACCGTCGAGCTGGTGCTCGAGGCGCCCGAGGGCACCATCGTCGACGCCAAGGCCGCGGAGCGCATGGAGCCCGACGGCCGCCTGCCCGGCCTCCAGCAGCACAGCGGCTTCCGCTACGTCGCCCGCGGCTACGAAGACCGCTTCGAGACGCTCGACCCCATCGGCATGCGCTACGTCGGGCTGTCGCTGCGCGGCACCGGGCAGGTCACGATCCAGTCGCTGGCGGTCCGCGAGCGGCTCCACCCCCGACCGTCGGGTCCCTCCTTCTCGTGCAGCGACCCCCTCCTCGACCGCATCTGGGCGGTCGGTCGCCGCACCGTCGACCTGTGCGCGCAGGACGCCTACCTCGACTGCCCGTCACGCGAGCAGCGGGCCTGGGTGGGCGACGGCGTGGTGCACCAGCTGGTCGACCTGACCACGAACCCCGACTGGTCCCTCGCCCGGTGGAACGTGGAGCTGGCGGCCACCCCGCGCCCCGACGGGATGCTGCCCATGGCGGCGGCCGGCGACTTCGAGTGGGACGGCACGTCGTTCATCCCCGACTGGGCGCTGCACTGGATCCACGCCGTGCACAACCTGGCCCAGTACACCGGCGACCGCGAGCTGATCCGCGAGCTGCTGCCGGTGGCCGAACGGGTGGTGCGCTGGTTCCTCCCCTTCCGCGGCGACGACGGGCTGCTGTCGGACGTCACCGGCTGGGTCATCGTCGACTGGTCCGCCGTGCACACGCGGGGCACGTCCGCCGTGGTCAACGCGCTCTGGGGCCGGGCCCTGCGCGAGGTGCGCAACCTCGCCGAGCTGGTCGGCGACCAGGGCCGGGCCGAGTGGGCGGGCGCCCTCTGGGTGCACCTGCGCAAGGGCTTCGGCGCCTTCTGGGACCCCGAGCGCGAGCTGTACGTCGACCATCTCCTCGACGGCGAGCGCCAGCGACCGGTGAGCCAGCACACCAACGCCGCCGCCGTGGTGGCCCGGCTGACGCGCGGCGTCGACACCGACGCCCTGATGCGCCGGGTGATCGACCCCGACCGGCTGGTGCACGCGTCCTGGCTGATGCCCGGCCGCGACGCCCAGGTGGAGGCCGCCGGCGACATGTACCGCGACGTCTCCTACCTGCTGAGCGGTCCGGCCGAGCCGTGGTGGGACGTCGACCACCAGATCGTCGCCGCCCAGCCGTTCTTCCGCTACGTCGTGCACGACGCCCTCGCCGACGCCGAGCTGGCCGACCTCATCCCGGCCGCGTGCCGCGACTGGGAGCGCCTGCTCGAGCGCAGCCCCGACACCTTCTCCGAGGTGTGGTTCGGCGGCAGCCACTGCCACGGCTGGTCGGCCACCCCCACCCGCGACCTGGTGCAGCACACGCTCGGCATCACCCCGGCCACGCCGGGCTTCGGGCGCGTGCGCATCGCCCCCTCCCTCGGCGATCTCACGTGGGCCAAGGGCGCCGCGCCGTCGCCGCACGGGCTGATCCACGTCGACGCCACCACGGAGCGGCTCGAGATCGACTCGCCGGTCCCCGCCGACGTGGTGTTCCGGGGCTACGACACCCGCGTGGCCCCGGGCCGGCACCTCTTCGAGTGACGCCGGCGCCGCCCACCCGCCGCCGGCTCAGGGGCGCGGGCGGCCGTTGGGGATGATCAGCTCGTAGCGGCCGCGACCCGCGGCCTTGGCCTGGTACATGGCGGAGTCGGCCAGGGCGACGAGGGCGTCGGCCTCGTGGCAGGCGTCGTTGGCGACCACGACGCCGATGGACACGCCGAGGGTGACGCTCACGCCTTCGACGTGGAACGGCTCGCCGATGGCGGCGATGAGGCGGGTGGCGACGTCGCGCAGCACGTCGAGGTCGCCGACGCCCTCGACGAGGACGGCGAACTCGTCGCCGCCGATGCGGGCGGCGGTGTCGGTGTCGCGCACCACGTTGTGGATGCGGTCGGCGATGCTCATCAGCACGGCGTCGCCCACGTGGTGGCCGAGCTCGTCGTTCACCGGCTTGAAGCGGTCGAGGTCGAGGTAGAGCAGCGCCACCGGCTGCTCGGTGCGCACGAACCGGTGGAGCGCGGCGTCGAGCTTGTCGTAGAGCAGCACCCGGTTGGGCAGGCCGGTGACGTAGTCGTGGGTGGCGAGGTCGGTCAGCTGGTTGTGGGCGGCCTTGAGGTCGGAGATGTCGCGAGCCACGATCGACAGCGTGTCGAGCGGGCCCTTGGGGCCCTCCTGGGCCAGCACCAGGGCCGACACCGGGATGAAGCCACCATCGCGGGCGCGGAAGGTGAGCTCGCCCCGCCAGAGCCCCTCCTCGACGAGCACGGGCTCGACCACCTCGTGGAAGAACTCGTAGGAGTCGGCGTCGAGCACGTCGAGCAGGAAGGTGGGCGAGCCGCCGTCGGCGGGGTCGCCGTCGGTCCCCTCCCCGGGCGCCTCGACGCCGAGCGTGGCCAGGGTGGCGTCGTTGACGTAGCTGATCGAGCCGGAGCGGTCGGTGATGAGCAGGAAGTCCGAGCCGGCGTCGACCACCCGGGCCAGCCGGTCGGCCCGGGTGCCGGCGGCGACCTCGTTGGTGATGTCGGTGAGCGTCGCCACGAACCCGTCGTGGCGGCCGTCGCCGTCGAACACCGGCGCCACGCGCAGCTCGCCCCAGTACGGCGCGGTGCGATCGCCGAGGGCGGCCCCGCCGCGCAACGGCTCGAGGGCGCGCACCCGCATCCGGAACGGCTCGCCGGTGGCGATGCTGCGGGCTGCACGGACGACGAGCTCGTGCACGTGCTCGGGCACGAGGATCGACTGCCAGCGCAGGTCGAGCAGCGACGACACCGGGTCGTCGATGATCTCGGCCCACCGGCCGTTGGCGTAGGTGACCTTGCCCTCGACGTCGGTGCGCACGACGGCGACCGGTCCGGCCTCGGTGACGCTCTCGAACAGGCGGCGGACCTCGT
The DNA here is from genome assembly GCA_046331175.1 of Acidimicrobiales bacterium. Lineage (GTDB taxonomy): Bacteria > Actinomycetota > Acidimicrobiia > Acidimicrobiales > Acidimicrobilacustridaceae > JAWKIW01. The sequence goes on along the minus strand of JAXLRI010000005.1, from coordinate 90,603 downwards.
CGAGCTCGCGGCGCAGCTGCTCGGCCTCGGTGACGTCGAAGCTGGCGCCGGCCCAACCGCTGAACTGGCCGTCGGCGTCCTGCACCGGCCGGGCTCGGTGGTGCAGCCAGCGCCAGTCGCCGTCGTGGCGGCGCGACCGGGCGGTGAACTCGAACGGTCGGCCCTCGCGGATCTCGCGGACGATGTCGCTGCGCAGTCCCTCGTAGTCGTCGGGGTGGAGGTGGTCGAGGAAGCCACCGACACCCGTGCCGGGGCGGCGACCGAGGAACTCGTAGCTCTCGCGGTTGCCCTCGCGGGGGATCCCGTGGCGATCGGTGAGCCACAGGATGACCGGGGTCTCGTCGGCGAGCAGCGCGTCGCGCTCGGCCGGCCGGACCTCGGGCGCGAAGTCGAAGATGTGGGACATGAAGTACTCGGGTCGCCCGCCCGGCCCGTAGACCGGCGACAGGTGCTGGCGCAGCCAGAGGTCGCCGCCGTCGGGCAGGCGGCACCGGAAGTCGCAGGCGAGGGCGTTGCGCTCGCCGTGCCAGATCTCCTCGATGGCCCGCCGGATCGTCGGGGCGTCGGCCGGGCGGATGAACGCCTCGAAGGTGATGCCGAGCAGCTCGCCGCGGCTCTGGCCGACGAGGTCGCACAGGACGGGGTTGGCGTGGAGCAGCTCGCCGTCGACGGACCACACGCCCACCGCGACCGGGGCGGCGTCGAAGATGGCGGCGACCCGGCTGATGTGGCGCGTCAGGGTGAACGCCGGCCCGCGCGTGCGCTGGGGCACGCCGGTCGTGTTGCGCTCACCTGGCTCGTCCGCCATGACGTTCCCGTGCTGGTGCCGCGCGGCGTCGGGAGGACCCGGCTCCGCTGCACGCCGCGTGCCGCCCCACGCAGCGCCCGATCCCGATGCGGGCACCTCCTCCGACTGCTCCGACTGCGACCACGTTCGGTGAGCGACGTACGTCGCTTCGTGGCCAAGCGGCCCGATCGTACGTCACTTTCCGGCGGCGCGCCCCGACGGTCGGCCGACCGGCGACCACGCCCGCTCCCCCGTCTACCATCCGCCGGTGGCCGACGACGATTCCTCACCGCCCACGGAGCCGTCGGGTGCCCCGCTCGACCCGGCGCCAGGCCCCGATCGCGGCGTGGAGCAGCGCTCGACCGGCGGCACGGACGGCGGTGCGGACGGCGCCCCGGACGGCGCCGCGGATCCCGCCGACGCCCGCACCGTCGAGCAGCTCCTCTACCGCTATGCCGAGGCCATCGACGACGGCGACTTCGCCGGCGTCGCCGACCTGCTGGCCGACGCCGTGCTGCATGACGGCAGCGGCGCCCGCATCGCCGCCGGGCGCGACGAGGTGCTGGCCCTCTACGAGGCCACCACCCGCCGCCACGCCGACGGCACGCCGCGCACGCAGCACGTCATCACGAACGTGATCGTCGAGCCCGACCCCGACCACCCCCACGACCCCGACCGCCTGGCCGCCCGGGCCCGGTTCACCGTGCTGCAGCAGACCGACGACCTCGCCCTGCAGCCGGTGGTCGCCGGCCGCTACGACGATCGCTTCGCCCGCATCGACCGACGGTGGCGGTTCGTGCGCCGGGTGATGCAGCCCCAGCTGCTCGGCGACCTGTCCCAGCACCTCACCTTCGATCCATCGCTGCTCGCCGGCGACGGCTGACCCACCTGCCCCGGCGGCACCGGACCGGGGGTGCCCCTCCGCTCGGGCGCGCCGCCCGCGCGTCAGCGGGCGGTGAGCAGGATCAACCCGATGGTGCCGGCGATGAACAGCGCGGCCACCACGGCGACGATCACCCAGTTGACCGAGCCTCGCTTGTGCTCGGCCAGGCCGAAGTCGACGACGTCCTCGCGCTTGCGGCGCAGGAGGTACTCGTCGTCCTCCTTGGTGCCGGCCTTGGGCAGGTGGGTGTGCTCCTTCTCGCGCTGGCGCGACTTCTGCTGGCGGTGCTGCGCGCGGGCGCGGGCCTGGGCCTGCTTCTTCTTCTTGGACTTCGCCACGGCGGGAGCCTACCGGCGCGCCCCGTCCCCGCCAGGACCAGGCCCGGTTGGCCGCGGCCTCGCCGCCCCACCGACGCCGACCTGATGACGATGCATCCGGCCCCCGATGCCATCGTCATCAACCCGCCCGGCGGGAGCGCGCGCCGCCCGGCGGTGCCGCGGCATCACGTCAGGGCGAGGAGCTCGGCGAAGGCGTCGCGGATGCCGTCGGCCAGGACGCCGACGTCGGGGCAGGCGTCGCGATCGGCGTGGATGCCGAGGGTGATGGCGCCGTTGTAGGACAGGATGGCGATGCCGACCGACAGGTTGCCGCCGAGGGGGACCACCGGCGTGACCTCGAGCATCTCGGCCCCCATGCAGTAGAGCGGGATCTGGGGCCCGGGCACGTTCGTCACGACCAGGTCGACGAAGGGCTGGCGGTGGATCGTCCGGGCCAGCGCGCCGGTGAGCATCGGGGGGAGGTGGTCCATCCACTCGAGCACCAGCTCGGTGCCCTCGGCGAGGTGGCGGTCCTTCTGGTCGCCCACGGCCTGGCGGATCAGCTCGAGGCGGGCGATGGCGCTGTCCTCACCGATGGGCAGGGCGACGAACAGCGAGCCCACGCGGTTGCCCAGCGCCAGGCGCTCGTGGTCGGCCCGCACCGAGACCGGCACCAGCACGTGCAGCTCGCGGCCGTCGACCTCCTCGCCTCGCGACGCGAGCAGCCGCCGCACGCCCCCGGCCACGGCGGCGAGCACCACGTCGTTGACCGTCGCCCCGAACGCGGCCTTGGCCCGCTTGAGCTCGGCGAGGTCCTGGCGGACCGGGACCAGCCGGCGACGGCGCCCGACCCGCCGGATCAGCGACGTCGTCGACAGCAGCGACCGGGGGGCGAGCACGGTGGTGGCGGCGGCGCCGACCTCGGCGGCCTCGCGCAGCAGCCGACCCGGGGCCCGCAGGACCGCCTGGGCGGACCGTCCGAGCTCGACGGGGTCGGTGAGGCGCTGCCAGAGCGAGTCGGTGAGCAGTCGGCCCGCCGAGGGCGCCGGGGCCGGCGACCACGCCGGGCCCGGCACGTACGGGGCATCCCGGTCGAGGTCGAGGGTGGCGGTGGCCGCGTCCACCCCGGACACGCCGTCGACCAGGGCGTGGTGGACCTTCTCGACCATGGCGACGTTGCCGTCGTCGAGGCCGCCGACGAACCACAGCTCCCACAGCGGCCGGTCGCGGTCGAGCAGTCGCATCTGCAGCAGCTCGCACAGGTCGTAGAGCTGCTGGCGGGAGCCGGGGCCGGGCAGCACCATCACCCGCACGTGGCGGGCGATGTCGAAGTCGTCGTCGTCCACCCAGACGGGCCGTCCCTGGCCGAGCGGCACCCACTGCACCCTCTTGCGGAACCGCGGGACCAGGTGCAGGCGGGAGGCGACCCGCTCACGCAGCTCGTCGATGCGGAACCGACCGTCCGCGTCGAAGAACGGCGCCCCCTCGAACACGGCGACCGAGCCGACGTGCATCGGGGTCTCGGGCGACTCGGCGTGCAGGAAGCTGGCGTCCAGGGCGGTGAGCCGCTCGTAGGCGGGGGGCGGCTCGACGGCATCGGCCGCCGGATGCGCCGCGGTGGTCGTGTCGGTCATGGCGATCCCCCAGGGGTGCGACCCGGTCGGGCACCGGTCGCTCGGCCTCAGCCTCACCCCGGCCCGTACCCACCGGAAGGGTCCAAGGTCCACCGGTGGCGGCGGGGGCCGACCAGGGCCGGCCGGCCTCGACCGGCCGCCCGCCTCAGCGCTTGAGGCGGGGGTCGTCGAGGATCTTGGTGATGGCGTCGACGACCACCTGCGGCTTCCACAGCTGGACGTCGCTGCCCGCCCCCTCGACCGCCTGGAACCTCCCGAACGGTGACTTGGAGGCCAGCTCCTTCTGGAGGGCCTGCCGGCGGGCGGTGGGCGGCTCGGCGGCGACCGTGGTGCCGGGTCCGCCCTCCTCGTAGGCCTGGCGCCCCCCGAGCGGCGGCCGGGCCGGCAGCGAGGCGTCGACGCCGAGGAGCAGGACGGGCACCGGCGGCGGCGGCATGGCGCCGGCGCCGAACCGGGCCAGGTTGGCGTCGACGTCGGCCAGGCTGTCGTACTCGGCGCGCTCACCCGGCGTGGAGCCGCCCGGCGCCGGCTCGGAGACGGGCCACAGCGGCGGGTCGACGAGGACCATGCCGGCCACCTTGTCGCGGTTGTCCTTGGCGAACTGGCGGGCGATGAAGGTGCTGTAGCCCTCGCCCACGAGGACGACGGGCGACCCCACGCCACCCTGGTCGATCACGGCGCCGAGCCGGGCGGCCTCGCCGGCGACCGACACCGGCACGGTCGAGTCGGCGCTCTGGCCGAGGCCCGGGCGGTCGTACAGGCAGACCTTGCTGCGGTTGCCGACGGCCTCGGGGACCCCGGTGTGGGCCCAGGCGTCGCCGGCGGAGGTGGCGAGCGGCGTCAGCAGGAGCACGGCCGGGCTGCCCTCGCCCCGGCAGGCGACGATGACCGAGGCCCCGTCGCTCTCGACGCGGGTGGCCTTCCACTCGGCCGGCTTGGCCGTGCCGGTGGACGACGAGCCGGCAGCGGAGGAGCCGGGGGCCGAGGTGGCGCCGGCCGCGGTCGAGGCGGCGCCCGTGCCGGACGTGCCGGTGGACCCGCCGTCGCCCCCGCATCCGGCCAGCACGACGAGCGCCGCCGCGCCGGCGACGGCAGCGGCGGCGAGCGGGCGGCGACGGTGCCGCGCGGTGGCCCGGTCGGTCGGCATCAGCGGGCGACACTACTGCCGCGCCCCCGCCGGCGGTCGGCACCCCACCCGCCGGTTCGCGCCCCGGTAGCCTCCGGCGGCGATGCGCCGCGGTGCCTACCCCGGGTCTTTCAACCCGCCGACCGTCGCCCACCTCGCCATCGCCGAGGCGGCGCGGCGCCAGCTCGGCCTCGACCGGGTCGACCTCGTGATCAGCCGCGACGCGCTCGGCAAGCACCCCGACGGCCTGGTGCCGGTGGCGGACCGCGTGGCGGTGCTGGAGCACGTGGCCGCCACCCGTCCATGGCTGGGCGTCCGGGTCACCGACGACCGCCTCCTGGCCGACATCGCCGACGGCTACGACGCCGTCGTGCTCGGCGCCGACAAGTGGGCCCAGGTGCTCGACCCCGCCTGGTACGACGGGTCGGCGGCCGCCCGTGACGCCGCACTGGCCCGCCTGCCGGCCGTCGCCCTCGCCCCCCGGGCCGGCCACGACCACGGGGCCGAGCCCGACGAGCCGCCCCACCCGTCGATCGCCGTCGAGGTGGTCGAGCTCGACGTGCACCCCGACCACCACCACGTGTCGGCGACGGGCGTCCGTGGGGGGCGCGACGAGTGGATGCTGCCCGAGGCCGCCGCCTTCGCCCGCCGGCGCGGCGTGTGGGGCGTCGCCGCCGACGGCGGGGCCGGCGCACCCGGGTAGCGTCGCCGGATGCTCGACGGCGCCCGCATCCTCGTCACCGGCCCCACCGGCATGGTGGCCACCCCCGTCACCCTCGCCCTGGCCGAGCGCAACGAGGTGATCGGGCTGGCCCGCTTCGGCGACCCAGCTGCCCGAGCCCGCCTGGAGGCGGCGGGCGTCACGTGCATCCCGGTGAACCTCGCCGACGGCGACCTGTCGGGCGTCCCCGGCGACGTCGACTACGTGCTCAACCTGGCGGTGGTGAAGTCGGGTCGGTGGGAGGTCGACCTGCGGGCCAACGCCGAGGCGGCCGGCCTGCTGATGGCCCACTGCCGATCGGCCACGGCCTTCCTGCACTGCTCGTCGACCGGCATCTACCAGCACGCCGGCAGCCACCTGCTGGCCGAGACCGATCCGCTCGGCGACAACCACCGCGTGATCATGCCGACGTACTCGATCGCCAAGATCGCCGCCGAAGCGGTGGTGCGCACCGTGTGCCGCGAGCACGGCGTGCCGACCACGATCGCCCGCCTGAACGTCCCCTACGGCGACCACGGCGGCTGGCCCGCCTTCCACCTCGAGATGCTGCTGGCCGGCCAGCCCATCCCCGTCCACCCCGACCGACCCAACCTCTTCAACCCGATCCACACCGACGACATCATCGCCACCATCCCCGGCCTCCTGGCGGCGGCATCGGTGCCGGCCACGATCGTGAACTGGGGTGGGGCCGAGCAGGTGTCGCTCGAGGAGTGGGTGGCCTACCTGGCCGACCTGGCCGGCGTCGACCTCGACCCGCTCGTCGTCGAGACCGACCAGACCATCGGCGGGGTCACCGTCGACCTCACCCGCATGCACGAGCTGGTCGGCACCACGAGCGTCGGCTGGCGCGACGGCTTCCGCCGCATGGCTGCCGCCCTGCACCCCGAGCTTCCCGGCCTCGCCGACACCGCCGACCGGTAGCCTGCGCGTCGTGCCCGCCGACGCCCCCGACGCCGAGCTGGTCCCGGTCGCCGACGGCGTCCACGCCTGGCTCCAGCGACCTCCCGGCCACACGCGCACCAACGCCGCCGTGGTGGTCGACGACGACGGCCTCACCGTGGTCGACACGCTGTGCGTCCCGTCCCACAGCGCCGCCCTGGCCGCCGCCCTGGACCGCTTCGCGCTCCCCGTCCGGCGAGCCGTCTACACCACGAGCCACGTGGCCCACACCGGAGGCTCCCCCACGTTCTGGATGGCGGCGCGCTACGGCCGGTCCCACACCTCGTCGATGCTCGACCAGCCGGTCAACGCCGACGCCTTCGCCCGCCTGCACCCCACCGTCGCCGACGAGTTCGCCGAGCTGGTCACCCGCCCGGTGTCCCACACCGTCGACACCGCCGCGTGGCTGACCACCACCGTCTGCGTGGTGCCGACCCAGGGCGAGAACGAGCAGAACCTCGTGGTGCTGCTACCCGAGCGGGGCGTGCTGCTGGCCGGGGCCATGGCCTGCTTCGGGGTGACGCCCAACGCCTTCGGCGGCGATCCGCTGGCGTGGGCCGACGCCCTCGGCGAGCTGGGCGACCTGGCCCCGGTGATCGTGCCGGGCATCGGCCCGGTGGGCGGTCCCGACGACCTCCTCGCCCAGCAGGCCTACCTGTACGCCTGCGCCGACGCCGAGGGCGACCCGTCCAAGATCCCCACCGGCCCGTGGGACGCCTGGCCCGACCGCCACCTCGACGAGGTCAACGTCGAGCGGGCCGCCATGCTGGCGGCCGGCGACGACGGCGTGCCCCCGTCGATGCTGCGCCTGCTGGGGCTGGCATGAGCGCGCCGGCCACCTCGGTCACGATCCCGGGTCGCTACTGCGGGCCGCGCGCCTCGGGCAACGGCGGGTGGACGTCGGGGGCGGTGGCCCGGTTGCTGGGAGCCGGTCCGGGCGAGGCCGCCGAGGTGCGGCTGCACCTGCCCCCGCCGCTCGACGAGGCGCTGGCCGTCGAGCGCGACGACGACCAGGTCGTGCTGCGCGACGCCGCCGGCGCGGTGGTGGCCAGCGGCCGGCGCATCGACGACCTGGTGCTGTCGGGTGACGGCGAGCCCCCCGTGCCCTCCCCGGCGACGGGGGACGAGGCCGGCACCGCCACCCTGCCCTGGACGGTCGACGACCACCCGTTCCCCCACTGCTTCGTGTGCGGCCCGGCCCGGGCCGAGGGCGACGGCCTGCGGATCTTCGCCGGCCGCCTCCCGAGCGACGTGGACGACCACCCGGTGTTCGCCGCGCCGTGGACGCCCGACCCGAGCGTGGCCGGCCCCGACGGCCGGGTGGGGCCCGAGGTGATCTGGGCGGCGCTCGACTGCCCCGGCGGCCAGGCGGTGTCGGTGTTCGGTGGCGAGGAGCAGGCGGTCGTGCTCGGCACGATGCAGGCGGTCTGGGACGAGGCCCCGGTGGTCGGCGAGCGCTACGTCCTCACCTCGTGGCCCATCGCGGCTTCGGGTCGCAAGCACACGTCGGGCGCGCTCCTGAGCGACGCCGAGGGTCGGGTGCTCGGCCGCAGCCGGTCGGTGTGGATCGCCGTGCCCCGCACGCCCGGCGGCTGAGGCGGTCGGACCCGACCGAAGCGACCGGCGAGCGACGATCGGCGCCGCCCCCCTCAAGGTGGGGCCACCGCAGCCGACGAGAACCTGGGGACCACCGCTGACGGCGGCTGGGTCGCGTCGCGACCCGCGGCAGCGGACCACACGAGGGGGCACCGATGGCGACATCGGACGAACCGGCGAGCGGACCGCGCGTCGGGTTGATCGGACTGGGGATCGTCATCGTGGTGGCGATCATCGTCGGCGTCATGACGGCGACCTTCGCCAGCTCGTTGACCGCATCCCAGGCGGGCAAGCCGATCGGCAACGAGGTGACCGACGGGATCACCGCCTACGCGACCGTCATCAACGTGGACCCGCTGAAGACCGAGATGACCGTGCGCCTGGCCATGACGCCGGAGGGCTCGTACAACGACAACGGCGTGCTGTCCCGACCGGTGACGCTGTACTACGACAGCGTCGACGGGACGAAGCAGATCGACTTCAAGGCCGGCAAGCCCCTCGGCGCCACCGACCTGGCGGTGCCGTTGCTCGGCGACACCGTCAGCGCCTATCCGTGGGACAAGTACGAGAGCGAGATCGGGCTCGAGTTCACGACGGTCAGCGACGAGGCGGCCGCCGCCGCCAAGGCCAAGGCGGCCCAGGAGAAGGCCGCCTCCACCACCACCACGGCGGCGCCGACGACCACGACCACCGAACCCGAGCCGGCACCGTCGTGCCGGCCCAGATCACCGTCTACACGAACGTGCCCGCCTACACCGTCGTCGAGGCCACCGCCGGCGACACGGGCGGCGCCGACATCATCGACATCAAGTTCAACGTGTCCCGGGCACCCTCGGCGAAGTTCTTCTCGCTGCTGGTCACGTTCGTCATGTGGGCCCTGGCCCTCGGCGTGCTGTTCATCGGCCTGTGGGTCATCGGGCGGCGACGCAAGTTCGAACTCGCGATCATGTCGATGATGGCCGTCGTGCTGTTCGCCATGCCGGCCGCCCTGCGCAGCTTCCAGCCGGGCATCCCGCCACCGGGCGTGCTGTCGGACTTCTACGGCTTCTTCCCCTGCGACATCATCGTCGCCCTGTCGCTGGTCTCGATGCTGGTCCTGTACCTGCGACGCGGCCCCGACTGATCGACACGTCGACCCCCACCGCCTGACCACATCGCGGGGCGTCCCGATCGCACCACCGTGATCGGGGCGCCGGCGCGTCCGGGCGGCCGCGCCCGGACATCAGGTCGGGTCGAAATCCCCTCGGCCCGGCCGCCCCCGGCCGTCATCATGGGGGGCCGATGGCGGATCCCGAGCAGCACCCCAGGTATGGCGTCGGCGCGGCCCGCCTGGTGCTGGGCGTGGCGGTCGTGCCCGCCGCCCTCCTCGGCGGGGTGGTCGCCTGGGCGTCGTCGGTCCAGGCCCGGCTCCCGGCGCCCATGGCCACCCACTGGACCTTCGACGGCACCACCAACGGGACGATGTCGCTGTCCCAGCTGTACGTCGTCGTCCTGCCGCTGGCCCTGATCACCTGGGCGTTGGGCGCGGTCGCCGTGCTCGTCGGCCGCGACCGGCGCGTGCGGTTCCGAGCCGAGCGGGCGGCCATGGCGTGGTGCTGCGCGGTCACGGCCTTCAACGCCTGCGTCCTGGCCCTCACGGTCGGGGTCAACGTCGACCAGCCCAGCGCGGCCAGCGCCCACCTGCCGGCGGTCGCCATCGTGTTGGTCGTGCTGGTCGCCGCCTTCTTCGGTGTGCTCGGGTGGGCCCTGGCCGGTGCCCCGCCCGAGGTGCCCGCCGTCGTCGCCACCGCCGCCGCTCCCGTGGCGGGCGCCACCGGGGTGCCGGGCGCTCCGACCGAGGTGGGGCCGGGCAGCGAGGCCGAGCGGCTGCTCGGCGTGCCCACGGTGGCGCTGCGGCCCGGCGAGCGCCCCGTCTGGCACCAGCACCTCACCGCCTCGTGGCTGCTGACCCTGACGGTGGTGAGCCTGGTCTCGGCTGCCTTCATCGCCGTGTTCGCGTGGCCGGCCGGGCTGGTGCTGGCCCTGTGCGCGCTGTGCACGGCGCCGCTGGCGTCCATCACCGTCGTCGTCGACCACAGCGGGCTCGACGTGCGGTTCGGGCCCCTCGGCTGGCCGCGCAAGCACGTCGCGCTCACCGCCATCGCCGCGGTCAGCGCCGAGGACATCGACCCGCTGCGCTGGGGCGGCTGGGGCTACCGGATCATGCCGGGCCGCAGCGCCGTCGTGCTGCGGGGCGGTCCCGCCCTCGTCATCGACCTGGTCGACGGGCGGCGCTTCTGCGTCACCATCGACGACCCCGAGCCCGGGGCCGGGCTCCTGCGGGCCTACGTGGTGGCGTCGCGGCCCGCCGGACCCTGAACCCCGGGCGGCGGCGGATCACCCGTCCGGCGGCGCCCATCCGGCGCTCAGCCGGCGATCGGCTCGACGAAGGTGAGCTCGTCCTCGAGGCCCTTGCGGCCCGTGAGCCAGAGGGCCAGCGCCTCGCTCGTGCCCCGCACGACCTGGCCGCGCCCGACGGGGCGACCGCCGTCGGTGGGCACGATCCGGTAGCGCAGCAGGCGGGGCGCGCCGAGGAACGCGCCCTCGCGCAGGAGCGCGTCGCGCACCGGCAGCGGGAGGGGGCGCTCGCGGCCGAGGCCCCGCAGGATGTCCTGGTGGTGGATGGCGAGGTCGCCCAGGTAGAACCACGACAGCGGACGGGTGGTGAGGGCGGGCGACTCGGCCCACGAGCGGGCCTGCTCGGTGAGCTCCTCGCGCGAGCGGAAGCGGGCCCGGGCGACGATCTCCTCGTTGGCCCGGCCGATGCGGCCGAGCGACGTGGCGTAGGTGGCCAGCGACGTGTCGATGCCGATGAGGTGGGCGAGGACGTCGCGGGGCGCCCACCCGTCGCACAGGGTGGGGGCCGAATCGAACTCGTCGTCGGTGAGCGACTCGATGGTGGCGAGCAGCGCCCGCCGCTCGTCGAGGAAGTCCTGCTCGCTCGGGAACCGCAGATCCATGGCGGCGCACCCTACTTTGACGCGACGCGCGGTGAGACGGCCGGGGCGCAGCCCGCGGTCGCCGGGTCACCCCGCGCCCCGGCCCCCGACCCGATCCAGCCGTGCCGACTCACCCGTGCCGACCCACCCGTGCCGACCCACCCGCGCCGACCCACCCGCGCCGAACTTTGGAGGATCCGCGCCAAGGGGTGACGCGGATCCTCCAAAGTTCGCAGGGGGGCCTCAGGGGGAGGCGGATGTGATCAGCTGCTCGGTGACGTCCCACAGGCGCCGGGCGGCCGCCGGATCGCGGGCCTCCTTGGACGGCCGGTGCCGGGCCGAGCGCCCGAGGTAGCCGCCGACGAAGTAGCCGCCGGCGGCGTCGTCGGGCAGCGGCTGGGACGCCAGGTAGGTGATGACCCGCGACCCCCAGCGGGGGGAGATCTCGAAGGGGCGGGCGATGCCGAGGAAGAACCGCTCGACGCCGCGGGTGTCCCTGTCGGCGCCGAACCCGCTGCGCACGGGGCCGGGGTGGCAGCACATCGCCGTGACGCCGGTGCCCGCGAGGCGGCGGGCCAGCTCGGCGGTGAACAGCACGTTGGCCAGCTTCGACTGGTTGTACGCGACGGTGCCGACGTAGCTGCGCTCGTACTGGAGGTCGGCCCAGTGCATCGATCCGAAGCGGTGGGCGATCGACGCCAGGTTCACGATGCGGCTCGGCGCGTCGGCCGTGAGGCGGTCGAGGAGGAGCGAGGTGAGCAGGGCGTGGCCGACGTGGTTCACGCCGAAGGTCATCTCCAGGCCCTCGCTCGTCAGGAGGCGGTTCGACAGGATGCCGCCGGCGTTGTTGACGAGCACGTCGAGGCGGTCGTGGCCTTCGAGGAACCACTCGGCGAAGGCGCGGATCGACGCGAAGGAGGCGAGGTCGAGCGAGCCGAGCTCGACGGCGTCGGAGCCCGACCGCGACCGGACGTACTCGCGCGCCTGGCCGCCGCGGATCGGGTCGCGGGCGGTGATCACGACGTTGGCCCCCATGCGGGCGAGGGAGACGGCGGCCTCGCGCCCGATCCCGGCGTTGCCGCCGGTGATCACGATGGTGCGGCCGTGGAGGTCGACGGGGTGGATGCCGGGCACGGCGAGAGTCTGGTGCACCGCCGGCGTCGGCGCGCCCGGATCGTCGAAGGAGCGCGCGCGGGTCGCGGCTGGTGGTTGCTGGCTAGCTCGTGACTCGGGACCGTCGACGGGCCCACCACGGGTCGGGTGCGAGACTGGGGCGTGGCCGACGAGGGAGACCTGCGCGACTGGGGCTGGAGCGACCGCGTCGCCGCCCTGTTCGCGGCGGTCGACCGGCCCGGTGACATCCCCGCCCGAGTGGTGCGGGTCGACAACACCCACGCCCAGGTGCAGACGGCGGTGGGCCCGTCCTCGGTCGCCCTGGACTCGTTTCCCGACCCCGACGGCGGCCCCCCGATCACGCCGACCACCGGCGACTGGCTCGCCCTGCACGCGGGCACCGACGAGGCCACCGACCCGCCGGCGGTCACCGCCGTCCTGCCCCGGTGGTCGCGCCTGGCCCGCAACGATGCCCTCGGCCGGGCCGACCAGGTGCTGGCCGCCGACGTCGACGTCGTCTTCGTCGTGCACGGCCTCGACCGCCCGCTGCACCCGGGCCGCATCGAACGCACCCTGGCGCTGGCGTGGGACGGCGGGGCGGTGCCGGTGGTGGTGGCGACCAAGGCCGACGTGGTCGACGAGAGGGTGCTCGACGAGGTGGTGGCCCGACTGGCCGAGGTGGCACCGGGCACCGACGTGGTGGCCACGTCGGCCCGCACGGGCCACGGGCTCGACGACCTGCGCGCCCGCCTGCACCCCGACCGCACCGCCGCGCTGCTGGGCGAGTCGGGCGCCGGCAAGTCGACACTCGTCAACGCCCTGGTGGGCCGCGACGCGGCGGCCACCGGCGACGTGCGCGACGGCGACGCCAAGGGCCGCCACACCACCGTCAGCCGCGACCTGTTCCCCGTGCCGGGCGGTGGGGTCCTCGTCGACACGCCCGGCCTGCGCGGCGTCGGGCTGGTGGACGCGTGGGAGGGCGTGGCCCAGGTCTTCGCCGACGTCGAGGCGGTGGCCGAGGACTGCCGCTTCCGCGACTGCGGCCACGTCGACGAGCCGGGGTGCGCGGTGCAGGCCGCTGTGGCCGACGGCTCGCTGCCGGCCGACCGCGTGGCCCGCTACGTCGCCCTCACCGACGAGCTGGCCACCACCGACCAGCGGCGCGTCGAGGCCGAGCGCCAGCGCAAGCGCACCGGCCGCCAGGCCTCGAAGGCCGCCCGCTCGCTGTACGACGACCGCCCCGGCGGCCGCCAGAAGCGCTGATCGCCCGTCGACGAGCGCCGGCCCACCCATCCCACTTGGATATGAGGTCTCCCCGATCGGCCCGTATGCCCGGGTTACATGGGCGATCCGGACGTCGTTAGGGGACGGTGCTCTTCGGCGTAGAACCGGTCGACGATGGGCACGCGACCTCATCACCAACGGAGGCCCACGGCCCGTCACTCACCATCTTGAGCTGGACGCACATGCCAGCCCGGTACCAGCTGGGCGGATGTCCGACGATCGCGGCCGCCCGGGACGCGCTCTCCGCTGCTTCAAGGCACTCGCTACCCGAGCCGTCGAAGGGCTGGATGCACACAACCGTGCCAGAGATGGACTGCACGCGACCGGTAGTTGATGACGACCCGCACGACAGCACGACGGAGCACAGGGCACCCACGATGACGAACCGGCTGACCCCCCGCACGAGCGGCAGTATCCCAGATTGGCGTCGGAGTCAGCGCGGTTGGCCACCTCCGATCGCCGGCTCGGAGTCGTGGGTTGGGCCGATCGGGCGTTGCCGGGTCGCTCAGGAGATGACTAGGATTCTGGTCATGATGACGCTGTCGCTGTCCGAGATCAAGGCAAGGCTCTCCGAGATCGTGGACGAGGTGGAACGGCACCACGAGCGCGTGATCCTCACCCGCAACGGCACGCCCGCCGCCGTGATCCTCAGCCCGCAGGACCTCGAGGCGCTCGAGGACACGCTCGACCTCCTCTCCGATCCCGACGCGCTCGCGGAGATCCGCGCCGCACGTCGTGAGGTCGACACCGGCAACGCCATCACCGCCGACGAGCTCCGGGCGAAGTACCTGACCAGGTGAGCCAGCCCGAGCACCGGCTCGTCGTCGCTGCCTCCGCAGAGCGTGCCCTGCAACGTCTGCCCGCATCGATCGCCGCTGCCGTCGTCGAGTTCATGGTCGGACCGTTGACCTCCAACCCACGGCGCGTCGGCCATCCCCTGCAGCGCGAGCTCGAAGGGCTGTGGTCGGCTCGGCGTGGGCCATACCGCATCATCTACGAGATCGACGACGTCACCCAGCGGGTCATCGTCGTTCGCATCGACCACCGGGCCGACGTGTACCGACCTCGCTGAGAAGCCGACCCGCTCCGGAACCAGCAGGGTCTGCGTGAGCCCCTCGGTGGGATGATGCCGGGGTGCAGCGGGTGTCGATCATGGGCAACGCGGGCTCGGGCAAGACGACGATGGCGCGGCGCCTGGCCGGCGTCCTCGGGGTTCCGCACGTCGAGCTCGATGCGGTCCACCACCTCCCGGGGTGGAGGCCGATCGATCACGACCAGTTCCGCGCGGAGGTGGCGGCGATCGCGCGGGAGGACGCATGGGTCATCGACGGCAACTACGGCGCCGTCCGGGACATCGTCCTCGCCCGCGCCGACACGGTCGTGCTGCTCGACCTGCCCAAGCCGGTGGTCATGGCCCAAGTGGTCCGACGCACCCTGCGGCGGGTCGCGACCGGCGAGGAGCTGTGGAACGGCAACCGGGAGCAGTGGCGGGACCTCTTCCGCCCGCAGAAGGAGGAGAACATCGTCCTCTGGTCGTGGACGCAGCACGCCAAGTACCGCCGCCGCTACCTCGACCTGATCACCGACCCGGCGCTCGGCCACGTGACCGTGGTCCGCCTCCGCTCACGCTCCGAGATCGACGATTGGCTGGCCGCCGCCCAGCGCTGACCCAGCGCTGACCCAGCGCTGACCCCCGGTGCTCAACAGGAGGATGGGGGGCGACGCACCTCGATGGTCAGTCGACGACGGTGAGGGCGCCCTCGGGGCAGTTGGCGGCGCCGGCGCGGGCCTTGTCGGCCAGCTGGGCAGGGACCTCGCCCTCGGCGAAGCGCACGACGCAGTGGCCGGCGTCGTCGGCGTCGAACACGTCGGGGGCCAGCGCGTAGCAGCGGCCGTGGCCGGTGCAGACGTCGTCGTCGAGCACGATGCGCATCAGGGGGTTCCTTCCGAGGTGGGGGCGGCGGCACCGGAGACCGGGCCGGGCGTGAACGTGAGGGGCAGGTCGCCGACCTCGCGGATGCCGGGCGAGAAGAGCAGCTCGGTCCCCTCGGGCACGACGTAGTCGGGGATGCGGCGGTGCCACTCCTCGAGGGCGATGCGCAGCTCGAGGCGGGCCAGGTGCGAGCCGAGGCAGCGGTGCGGGCCGCCGCCGAAGGCGAGGTGCCGGTTGGCCTCGCGGCCGAACTCGACCTCGTCGCCGTCGGGGAACTCGTCGCCGTCGACGTTGGCGGCACCGATCATCACCATCACGGTGTCGCCGGGCTGCATGGCCACGCCGTGCAGCTCGTAGGGCTGCTCGACGAGGCGCAGCACCTGCATGACCGGCGTCTGGTGGCGCAGCAGCTCTTCGACGGCGTCGGGGACCAGCGACGGGTCGGCCACCAGCTGGTCGCGGCGGTCGGGGTGGGCGGCCAGGTAGGCGATCGAGCAGTCGAGGGTGGAGGTGACGGTGTCGAGGCCGCCGAGCAGGAACAAGAAGCAGGTGTCGAGCATCTCCTCGTCGCTCATGGTGCGGCCGTCGACCTCCTCGTGGACGAACGACGAGAGCAGGTCGTCGCGGGGTGACTCGCGCCGGTCGGCGATCTGCTGGGCGAAGTAGGCGTAGATCTGCTTGCCGGTCTCCACGCGCAGGGCGCCGGCCTCCTCGGGGTCCATCAGCCCACCACCGGGGCGGATGATGTCGTCCTTCCACTGCAGGAACCGGTCGAGCTCGTCGAGGGGCAGGCCGAGGAGCTGCAGGAACACCGTGCACGGCAGCGGCACCGAGAAGTCGGCGTGGAAGCTGCACTCCCCCGCCTCGATGAAGCCGTCGATGATCTCGTTGACGAGGCGGCGGGTGTCGTCCTCGAGGCGGGCCACCTCGCGCGGACCGAGGTGCGGGTCCATCATCCGGCGGTACTTGGCGTGGTCGGGCGGGTCGACCTGCAGCGGGATGAGGGGACGGTCCTGGCCGATGCTCACGGCGTCGATGTTCGACGAGAACAGCTCGGGGTGGCGCAGGACGAACCGCACGTCGTCGTAGCGCGACACGATGTGGGCGCCGCCCTTCTCGAAGCCCGCCATGGACGCCACCGGGCACTCGGCCCGGAGGCGTGCGTAGAACGGGTGCGGGTCGGCGGCGACCTCGGGCAGGTAGGGGTTGGCCGAGCGGGTCTCGGGCATCACGGCGGCGGCCGGGTCGGTCACTTCGGGCTCCTCGTGCAGGATCGGTCGTTGGTCCAGGGTCAGGGTTCGATGGTCGGTGTCAGATGCTGGGCGTCGGTGGCGGTCCGTCAGGGCGTGACGGTGTCGGTGTCGCGACCCGAGCGCAGGAAGGCACCGGGCGTGGCCCCGGTGAAGGTGCCGTCGCGCACGATCTCGGTGCCGTTCACCACCACGTGGGCCACGCCCACGGCGTCGGCCACCAGGCGGCTGGCCCCGCCCGGCAGGTCGTCGCGGGTGCGGTCGGGCCCGGCGCCGACGGTGGCGGGGTCGAACACCACGAGGTCGGCCGCCAGGCCGGGGGCGATGCGGCCGCGGTCGCGCAACCCGTACAGCGAAGCCGGCACGGTGGTGAGCATCGCCACCGCCTCCTCCATGGTGAGCAGGCCGAGGTCGCGCACGGCCTCGCCCACCAGGAAGGTCGAGTAGGTGGCGCCGCACATCATGTCGAGGTGGGCGCCGGCGTCGGAGCCGCCCACCACCACCCGCGGGTCGCGCCAGAGGTCGGCCCGGGCCCGCCAGACCTCGGGGGCCTCGGGCGGCATGGTGGGCGCCAGCCCGGTGCGCAGGTCGTCGGCCACGACCACGTCGAGCAGGGCGTCGAACGGGTCCTTGCCGGTGGCCGCCACGACGTCGGCGACCGTGCCGCCCTCCCAGCGGGCGTTCTCGGGGGCGAAGGTCTCCACGATCCGCAGCCGCTCCCAGCGGGCCAGCAGGCCGATCATGCCGGCGTCGGGCGAGCGGGCCCCCTCGTCCATCCGGCGGCGCACCTCGGGGTCGGACAGGGCGACGATGCGCTCGGGGACCGGCAGGCCGAACACGTCGGCCCAGCCGGGCAGGGCGTCGAGGATCATCCCCGACAGGAACGACAGGCGCAGCCGCATCCCTTGGGGCAGGGTGAGCGGCACGACCCGACCGCCCCGCTCGGCGGCGACGTCGGACGCGTCGAGCTGGTTGGTGGGCGGCTCGGCACCGGCCTGGGCCAGCACGTTCCAGTTGAGCGGGCGCCGGGCGGTGGCCGACATGGCGGCGAGCAGCGCCTTCTCGTCGTCGCTGAAGCCGTTGATGCAGCCGGGGACGATGGCCTCGAGCTGGGTCCCGGGCGCCTCGGCCACCACCGCGCACAGGGCGAGCAGCTCGTCGTCGGTGGCGAAGCGGGAGGGCACCGGGTCGCCGGCCCCGTCGTGGTGGGTGGGCGCCCGCGAGGTGGACAAGCCCAGCGCGCCCTCGGCGAGCGTAGTGCGCAGCAGGGCGGCCATGGCGGCGACCTGGTCGGGGGTGGCCTCCTCCCCCACCGCGGCGTCGCCCATGACGGCCCGGCGGATGGCGGAGTGCCCGGCGAGGAAGCCGGCGTTGACGGCGGTGGCGCCCTCGATGCGGGCCGACCACTCGGCGAACGAGCGCCAGCGCCAGTCGACCCCCGCCTCGATCGCCGGCAGCGGGATGCCCTCGACCCGCGACATCAGCCGGGCGAGGTAGTCGGCGTGCTCCTCGCCGGCGGGGGCCAGGGCGAAGCCGCAGTTGCCGCCGAACACGGTGGTGACGCCGTGCAGCGGCGACGGGCTGGCCGACGGGTCCCAGAGCAGCTGGGCGTCGTAGTGGGTGTGCAGGTCGACGAAGCCGGGCGCCACCACGCACCCGGTGGCGTCGATAGTGGGCGTGCCGGGTGCCGCTTCGGCGGCGCCGGCGTCGACGACCGCAGCGATGCGGCCGTCGCGCACGACGACGTCGGCCACGCGGCCGGCGGCGCCCGTGCCGTCGACGACGGTGCCACCGGTGAGGACGAGATCAGCGGCCATGGGTGCTCCGTTCGGGTTCGGATGCGGGGTTCGGATCGAGGGGCTGTTCGCGGTCCCCGCCACGGTGTGGCTCGCCGTTCGGATCGGCAGCCGGCGCCGGCACCTGGAGGTGGGCCGGCACGGGGTGGTCGAACAGGGCGGCGGCGTTGCCCCAGGTGATGGCGCGCACAACGTCGTCGGGCAGGCCGGCCAGGCCCCGCTCGGCGCGGGCGACCGTCTCGGGCCAGGTGGAGTCGGCGTGGGGGTAGTCGCTCTCGAGCAGGATCGTCTCGACGCCGATCTGGTCGAGCAGGGCGGCGACCGTCGGGGTGACGTCGATGGTGCCGAAGCGGAAGGTGTCGCGCAGCGCCTCGTTGGGGTGGCGGTGCGGGTCGGTCCACGCCCCGAGGCCGGTGGCGGAGTGGTCGAGCACGTAGGCGATGCGGTTCACCAGCATCGGCACCCAGTCGACGCCGCTCTCGGCCAACGTGATGCGCAGGCCTGGGAACCGGGTGGGGATGCCGGCCCACAGCCAGTCGGCGCAGGTGACGAGGGCGTTGACCGGGAACAGCGTGGTGAGCTGCTCGAGCGGGGCGCCCGGTGAGTGCGACGCCGACCACCCCGACGAGGCGCAGTGCAGGCACACGACGGTGCCGGTCTCCTCGCAGGCGGCGAGGAACGGGTCCCAGTGGCTGGTGTGCACCGACGGCAGGCCGAGGTCGACGGGGTTCTCGACGAACGACACCGCCCGCACACCCCGCTCGGCGTTGCGGCGGACCTCGTCGGCGGCCACCACGGGATCGTCGAGCCAGGGCAGCTGCACGGCGATGAAGCGGTCGGGGTGCGACCCGACCCACTCCTCGACGTGCCAGTCGTTCCACGCCCGGATGCAGGCCAGGCCCAGCTCGGGCTCGGGCAGGCCGGCGAACATCGTGCCGGCGAACCCGGCGATCAGCGACGGGAAGCACAGTGACGCCCAGACGCCGTCGAGGTCCATGTCGGCGATGCGGGCGTCGGGGTCGAAGCAGCCCGGTCGCATCTCGTCGAACCGCGCCGGGTCCATCGACCACGCGTCCTTGGGCCGGCCCACGACGGCGTTGAGCCCGATCTGGGCGTGGCGGCGGCCGTCGAACTCCCACAGCTCGTGGCCCTCGTCGTCGGTGACGATGCGGGGGGCGCGATCGCGCAGGCGGGCCGGCACGCGGTCGACGAAGACGTGCGGCGGCTCGACGAGGTGGTCGTCGGCCGAGACGATGGTGAGCCCCCCGGTCACCGTCGCCCTACCGGCCCCGGCCGGCTCGTGGCCCGCCACCCGAGGGTGGCCCGTCGTCGGGCGGTGCAGCCAGGCCGCCCCAGCAGAAGTCGCGCGCGTAGCGAGCCGTCTCGGCGACCCGATCGGCCCGCTCGGCGGGGTCGTCGACGAGCGCCAGCATCGGGACGAGCCGGTGGATCTGGGCCAGCACCACGTCGAGGACCGTGCGGGCGTCCCGGACCGGGTCGCCGGGCCGGACCCGCCCGGCGGCCATCGCATCGTCCAGGGCGACGACCAGTGGATCGACGAGCGGGGCCAGGGCGGCCTCGAGCTCGTCGGGGTGGGTCTCGGCGAGGCGGTCGTGCTCGCGCACGAGCACGCCGACGTAGCCCTGCTCGCCGGCGGCGAGCATGTCGAACACGCCGTCGACCCACGCCCGGACGCGGTCGCCGGGGTCGTCGTGGCGGCCGACCAGCTCGGCCAGGATCACGCCGCCGAGGGCGACGTCCTCCTCCAGCAGGGCCAGCAGGAGGTCGTCCTTGCCGGCGAACAGCCGGTAGAAGGACTTGAGCGACTGCCCCGACCGCGCCACCACCTGCTGCACGGTGAACGAGGACGAGCCCGTCTCGGCGGCCAGGTCGCGGGTGGCCGCCACGAACGACGCCAGCCGCTCGGCCGAGGCCGCCCGGCGCTCGGCCAGCGAGCGGGCCAGGGCCCGGGCCTGCGGCGACGCCGCCGGCTCGGCCGCCGGCTCCGGTGGGGAGAACGTCATTCTCCCCACTGTCGCACACCGCTCTCCCGCTGGCAACGCCCCACCCCCACGGCCCCAGCCCCGAACTTCCCGCGATTCCGATGCACCAAGCCCCTGAATCGCGGGATGTTCGGGGAGGGACGGACGCGGCGGTGGTGGCGCGTCAGCCGGGGGTGGGCACCGGCAGGCCGGCGGCCCGGAAGGCCTCGGGCACGATCCAGCGGGCCAGGTACACGGCGCCGTCGTTGGAGAAGTGCACGCCGTCGGCCCGCAGGGTGACGCCGTCCTTGGTGGTCACGCACTGCCCGTCGGGGCAGATGAAGGCGGCCAGGTCGACCACGGCGGCGCCGTGGGCGGCGGCGGCCTCCCGCAGCGAGCGGTTGGCGCAGTCGGTGCGGGCGTCGAGGTCGGCGGGCTGGGGGAACAGCCGCGGGTAGGGCTCGGTGGTGAGCACGACCTTGGACCCGGTGGCCGCGAGGCGATCGATCTGGGCGCCGAGGCCCTCGGTGTACCAGCGGTCGAACACCGGGTCGCAGGGGCCACGGAAGTCGCCCTCGACCTCCCAGTCGCCGAGGCCCGTCCCACCCACCATGACCAGCACGACGTCGGGGGTGAACCGCGGCAGGGTCTCCCCCGCCCACACCTCGGGCCAGAAGCAGTTGGCCCCGGCGTCGGTGATCGTGCCGCCGGCGTGCCGGTAGCGGGGCACCTTCACCATCCCGCAGACCCAGTTCGCCTTGTTCTCGAAGGTGATGCCCAGCTCGCGCGCCCGCTTGGCCACCTCGATGCCCACGAACAGGCCCACCGAGTCACCGGCCATGAGCAGGCGTGGGCCGTGGGAGACCACCTTGGTCGGAGCCGTGGACGACGGCGCCCCCGCCGAGCCGGTGGGCGCCGCGGTGTCGACCGTCCCCGACCCCGAGCAGCCCGCCAGCGCGACCACCAACACGGCGGCGGCCACCACCGTGGCGACGCGCCACGGGCGGCGGGGGCCGGAGTGGGAGGTCGCGGGCACGGCCGGTCACGCTACCGGCGCCACGACCGCCGGGCGCGTCGCGCCGAGACCGCCGGGCGTGTCGCGCCGAGACCGGCGCCCGAGGACCCCGGAGGACCCCGGAGGAACCCCGACGACCCCGACGGCGTCGGCCCCCACCGACCCGACCGCCGCCACCCGACCGGCCCGACGACGACAGGGAGGAGGACGAGCGTCGTCGGGTCCGGCCCGGAGGCCCCACCGCGGTCAGTCGGCGACCAGGGTGTCCATGAGGTCGATCATGAACTCCATCTCCTCGAGCTCGACCGGCTCCCACCCGGTGAAGCCGAGGCCCTCCACGACCGACGCGCCCTTCGGGTCGCCGGTCATGCCGACCAGCAACGCCTGCAGCGACTCGCGGTCGTCGGCCAGCTCGGGGCCCGCCAGCAGGCAGTGGCTGATCACGTGGATCTGGCTGGTCACGAGCGGGCGCAGCTGGCGCCGGACGAGGCCCGACAGCTTGTCGAAGGCCTCCTTCAGGAAGAAGCCGACGTCGGCGTCGCCGTTGATCAGCGCCTTGGCCACGAGGACGTAGGTGGCGGCGTGGCGGCTCTCGGTGTTCGACGCGTCGAGCTGGGCCGGCTCGAGCATGATCATCCCCATCATGTTCACGTCGGGGTCGTCGGTGGACACGATGCGGGTGCCGGGGGCGAGGTCCTCGACGTCGTGGGCCGCCGACTCCTCGGGCACCGCCACGACCGCCTCGTCGGGCTTGGCGATCGGCTTGGCGATGGGCACGAAGCCCTTCTCCCGCACGAGCATGGCGGCGTCGTAGGGGTTGGCGTAGATGAGGTCGACCTTGCCGGCGTCGACGGCGGCGCGCTGGGTCACGAAGTCGTCGAACAGCTCGAGGTGGACGTGGTCGTTGGTGGTGTTCTGCAGCCAGGTGTTGAACACGAACCACGACGAGATGAGGTCGGGGGCGAAGTCGGGGCTGACGGTGAACTGGTAGGTCATGTGGGTGCTCCTGGGCGCGGCGAGCCGGGTCGCCTCGGCGGTCGGTGGTGGGCCGGTGCGGTCACCGTCAGAACAGGGTCGGGTACAGGGCGGCGGCCTCGTCGACCTTGGCCCGGGCCGGCTTGCGGCGCACCGACGTGTAGCCGACGAGCTCGCCGTTGCGGACGTTCGGGATCACGGTGGCGTACACCCAGTAGAAGCCGCCGTCGCGGCGGAGGTTCTTCACGTAGCCGTGCCACTTCTGGCCCTCGGCGAGGGTGTCCCACAGTCCCTTGAAGGCGGCCGGCGGCATGTCGGGGTGGCGCAGGATGTGGTGCGGCGCCCCCATCAGCTCGTCCTCGGTGTAGCCCGACATGTCCACGAAGGACTGGTTCACCATGGTGATGATGCCGTCGGGGTCGGTCCGCGAGACGATGAGCTTGCCGTCGGGGAACGGCGTCTCGACCTCGGTGACGTAGACGGTTCGAGTCGTGCCGTCGTGGTAGGTCAGGGTGTGCTCGACGTGGTCGCCGACGATGTCGGCGAGGTCCATGTCGGGCAGCGTGGCGGTGGCGGTCATGGGGTCCTCCTCGGGGTGGCGTCGGGCGCGGGCATCTCGTGGGGCTCGGGCATCGTCAGATGAGCTTCGAGATGCCCTCGGCGGCGCGCTTGACGTCGAGGAAGATGAGGCCGAGCTTGGCCGACGGCTTGGCCAGCACGGTGACCACCGCCTCCTCGCCGGCGTGGGCCATCAGCACGTAGCCGTTCTCGCCCTTGATGAGGACCTGGTCGAGCGTGCCGCGGGCGAGCTCGTTGGAGGTGCGGTCGCCGAGCGACAGCATGGCGGCGCTCATGGCGCCGACCCGGTCCTGGTCGAGCCCCTGGGGCAGCAGGGCCGCCATCATCAGGCCGTCGGTCGAGATGACCGCCGAGGCCTCGATGTCGGCCGAGGTGCCGTTCAGCTCGTGCAGGATCGACGAGAGCATGTCTTCACGCATGTGCGCATCTCCTTGGTGGTGGGCCACCGGCGGTCGGGTCGTCGATCCCGGGCGGTGGAGCAACAGGTGGTCGTTCGGTGGGTCAGGGGTGGTCGGTCGGCACGCGGCCAGGTCGGCCGGCGGCGGCCGAGATGGCCTGGTGGGCGATCAGTCGTCGCCGTAGCGGATGGTCAGGGTCCAGATGAGGTCGGTCAGCAACGGGTGGTTGGTGCGGGGCACGCCACCGATGACCAGCACGAAGCGGTGGTCGCCGATGAACAGCGGCCAGAACCCGACCTGGGAGTTGCCCACGGCATCGACGAGCGCCCACGCCGAGGTCTCGAGGCTGGTGTTGCGGTGCAGCAGGCTGCGGTGGCGGGCGTGCAGGATGGCGAGGTCGGCCGACAGGGCCGACAGCTCCTCGGCGGCCTGGTCGTCGAAGCCGTGGGCGCTCACCGCGAAGCCCTGGTCGTCGGCGAGCAGGGCCATGCCGGTGCTGGACAGGGCCGGGAGCAGGCGGGGCAGGACCACCTCGAGGGACTCGGTCTCGGCGAACGACGCCTCGGACCAGCCCTCGATCCAGCCGCGGTCCTGGGCCCGCACCAGCACCTCGACCGCGGCGACGTCGTCGTCCTCGCCGGTCCAGGCGCGCACGGCGCCGACGGTGAGGGCCGGGGCGACCGGCTCGGCCATCAGCGCCAGCAGCAGGCGGCGCGCCGGGTCGGGCTCGGGCCCGCACACCGCGTAGTAGGCCCCCGCCGGGGTTGGTCGCAGGAACAGGCCGGTCTCGAGGCGGTAGCGGTCGGCCACCACCGTCGGGTCGGCCGACGGCATCGGGGTCTCGGTCGGGGTCTCGGTCACGGTCACGGCTCCCTCCGCCGGGTCGTGGATCGGTCGATCGCTCGGCTCGGCCGACTCGCTCGGCTCGGCCGACTCGCTCGGCTCGGCCGGCTCGGCCTGGATCGCGCCGTGGAGCTCATGCCACCTCCAGGCCGGGGTCGAGCGAGAACAGGAGCGACTCCACGAGGAGGGCCACATCGGCCCGCACCCGGGCGTCGACGGTGAAGATCGGCGCCCGCAGGCCGAGGTCGGCCAGGGCCTCGTGGTACTCCTCGATGGTCGGCGTCGGGCGCAGGTCGACCCGGGTCACCCCGATGGCCACCTTGGTCCGGTCGATGAAGTCGCGGTAGGTGTCGACGAAGAACCGGGCGTCGCCGATCGGGTCCTCCATGGCGTTGTCGACCAGGACGACCAACCCCAGCGCCCCGACCTGCAGGATCTCCCACATGAAGTCGAAGCGCTCCTGGCCGGGCGTGCCGTACAGGTGCAGCTGCTCCCCGTCGGCGAGGCGCATGACGCCGTAGTCCATGGCCACGGTCGTGTTGGCCTTGCGGTAGCGGGTGTCGTCGCTGGCCCGCTCGTCGGTCGAGACCGGCAGCTCGTCGGCCAGCGATCGGATGGCGGTGGTCTTGCCCGCCCCGACCGGTCCGGTGAACAGGATCTTGTAGTGGCTCACGTCGCCTCCCTCAGCCCTTGCGCAGCCGCTTCAGGAGCCGGCCGATGAACCGGGCCTCGTCGCCCTCGGGCCGGGTGACCGGCACCGGTGGCGGAGGCAGGTGGGCCAGGCCGCCGGGGCGGGCCAGGCCGATGGCCCGGGCGGCGCTGTAGACGGCGAACACCGACCGCTGCTCGACCTCGAGGGCGGCGGCGAGGTCGACGAGCGACCGGGGCTCGTGCATCCACGCCGCCACGATGCGCACGGCGTGGGGCGTGATGGTCAGGCGGGTCAGGTCGGGCCAGTGCTCGAGCACGATCGGCGCGTGCAGGTCGGTGCCGGCCGGGATGCGGCCCCGCGAGCACCACAGCGCCACGTCCCACGCGAGGGCGTGCCAGCCGTGGACGAGCGTGACGTCGTCGGGATGCTCGATCGGCACCGGGGGCAGGGTCTCGACGTGGAAGCGGGCCGGGTCGACCTTGCCGTGGCACAGCGGTCGCAGGTCGTCGAGCGGACCCGACGACACGACCGTGCGGCTCTTGGGGTCGATCCGCAGCTCGCCCCAGTCGCCCCACACCCGCACCGGGGCGTCGTCGACGACGGCCCGGCGGAGGGCGGCCTCGAGCACGCCCTGCAGCTGCTCGTCGGGGTGGTAGGTGGCCCGGGCCACCTGGGCGGGGTCCGCGGGGTCGATGTCGCCGGCGGCGCCGACGTAGGCCTGCAGGGCCTGCTCGTCGAGCAGCACGGCCACGTGGTGGGTGGACCGGTCCGAGCGGGCGGCGTCCTGGCGCAGCGAGTCGTCGCGGATCCGCCGGGCCGCGGCCTCGGCGGGGTCGACGAGCCGGGCCGGTCGGTCCGACCGGCCGGCGGCGGCCGCCAGCTTCTCCTGGCGCACCTGCTCGCGGCGCTCGATGCGGCGCAGGTCCTTGGCCCCCTCCCACTCCGACCAGGGGGCGGCGAAGCGGCGCTCGGTGCCCGTCGCCCGGGGGAGGTCCGCCGGGCGGGCCGCCGGGAGCGGCCCGCCCGCGGCCGGCGCCGGCACGGCGGAACCCGCCGACGAGGACGGCTCGACCACGGGCCGGGTCGGCAGGACGTCGGGGGTCGCGTCCCAGCGCGGAGCCGGGCGGGGCGCCCGGGGCGCCGGCTCGGCGTCCCAGCGGGGCGGGGCGGCGCGCTCCGGTCGGGACGCCGGCTCGGCGTCCCAGCGGGGCGGGGCCGACCGGCGGGGATCGGCGTCCCACCGGGGCGGGGCCGGCCGCTCCCCCGCCCCCGAGGCGGCCTCGCTCGACGACGGGGCGCCATCGGTGGCCCGGGCGCCGTCGCCACCGGAGCCGTCGAACCGGCGGCCCCACACGGCGTCGTCGGTCCCCGGCAGCGGGATGATGCGGTCCAGGGCGTGGCGCAGGTCGTCGAGCTTGAGCGGCTTGCGCAGCATGGTGACGCCGGTGACCTCGTCGGCGTCGAGGGACACGGCGATCGCGGGCGCGCGGCCGCCGGCGGCGACCCGCTCCTCGAGGGCGGCCCGCCCGACCGGGGAGTCGACGTCGATGAGCACGGCGCGCGCGCCGTCGGGATCGGCGACGGGATCCACGGACCGGAAGCGTCCGTGGCAGGGACCGTCGAAGAACAGCTCGATGGCGGCCTGGTTGCGGGGGTCGAAGCCGATGACGGCGACGCCGACCGCGGGGGCGGGGGTCGTGGTCATGTCAGGCCTCCCTCCAGCTCGTCGTGGGGGACGGTCGGCCGAGGTCGGTGACCACCTCTCGCCGGCCGCAGACGCCGGTGCTCAGCACCGAGCTGGCCGCCGGCGGCAGGGGGTCGTTGGCGGCCAGGCCGTCGTCGAGGTGGGCCACCACCGCCTGGTAGCGCTCCTCGCCGATCAGGAAGCGGACACCGCCGGCCAGCCGCTGGCGCACGCCGCGCCCGCGCCGGCCGAGGGCGATGAACAGATCGACCAGGGCGCCGTAGGCGGCCTCGGCGTCGCCGTCGGCGAGGGCGAGGTTCACCCGCTCGACGTGCACCCGGGTGTCACCCGGATCCCGGGCGACGCGGCGGGCCAGCGCATCGGCCTCGCGATCGTCGGAGTTCTGCCGCTCGGTGCGCAGTCGAGCCGTGCCCGGGATCCGGGCCGCCTCCTCGATCCGGCGCCCGAGGGCTCCGGGCTCGTCGGGCCCGGCGGCCGTGCCGACCCGGCTGACCACCGTGGTGGTGATCGTTGGCATCCGTCGCCTCCGCTCCAGCCGGCATCGGCGTGCACCGGTGCCCGCTTCGTCACGCTCCGGGAGGTCCTGGTCCCCACCACGACCCGGAGCGGCTCGTCCTCACGAAGGTTGTCGGCGCAACCACCTGGTCCGGCCGAGGGTCCTAGGTCCCACGATCGGGCTCCGTTGGGCCCCGGCCGCGGCCTGCGGTGGCGGTCGTCACACCATCCGCTGGAGGCGCCGGCCGCGCCGGTCAGGTGCCGGTCAGGTCGGGGGCGTGAACACGTGGGCGGCGATCCACCGGGAGGCGAGGTCGGCGCCGGCGTGCTCGTAGTGCACGCCGTCCTCGCGCAGGTCCACGCCGTCGATGCGGCCGACGCACTCGGGCTTGGTCGCAGGCGGGCAGGCCCACTCCCCCAGCGGCAGCACGCGCGCCACCGAGGCGGGGCGCGCCGCCGCCGCCTGTCGGTACACCTCGTTGATGCAGTCGGTGCGGCGGTCGTAGTCGCGGGGCATCCACGGGAACCGGCTGTACGCGGACGTCGCGAGGAAGACCACCGCCCCGGTCGACGAGAGGATGTCGATGCTGCGGTCGACCTGTTGGCGGTACCACGAGAGGTGCACCGGATCGCACAGGTCGTAGAAGGCACCGTCGACCTCGCGATCGCCCTGGGGCGGACCGCCGTAGGTGAGCACCACCGCGTCGGGGCGGAAGGCCGGGACGTCGTCGGCCCACATGGCGAAGGCCTGGCGGCAGACCGGCTTCTCCTGGTCGACCCGGTAGCCCTCGTAGCGGTAGCGGTGGGGCCCGTCGCCGAGCGAGCACGCCGGCAGCGCCCGGTTGGCCACCACCAGGCCGAGCTCGCCGCTCAGCTTGTCGAGGCTCTCACCGAGGCGGAGCGGCACCGAGTCGCCCACGAGCATCAGCCGGGCCGGCCGACCCGTCGGCCGCGCCACGGGCTGGTCGGCCTCGGCGCGCGGATCGGCGGTGGGGTCGACCGTGGTGGGCGGCGCGGTGGCGAGGTCGCCGGGGGCGGGTGAGAACGTGGCGACCGGTGCCAGGGTGGCATCGGGGCCGCTGCCGACCGCGGTCAGGTCGGTCCGCTCGGTCGCCCCGGCCGTGACGGCGAGCACCGCCACCACGGCGAGCACCGCGGCGACCGGCTGGAGGACGGGACGGCGCCAGGCCGCCAACCCGTCCCGGCGGATCGGCAGCTCGAGGACGAAGTACGAGACGACGGCGAAGGCCAGGCTGACCGCGAGACGCACGGCGAGCAGGGCGATCCCGTCGACGCCGACGCGCTCGCGGTTGAGCACCACGTACACGGGCCAGTGCCACAGGTAGAGGCCGTAGGAGATGAGCCCGAGCCACCGCAGGGGCGCGACCTGCAGCACCCGGCCGACCGGGCCGATCCGGGGGTGGGTGATGGCGGCGATGACGACGGTGGACGCCACGCCGCAGACGAAGAAGCCGTAGTGGTAGAGCCACGGCGCCAGGCCGCTGGTGGTGGCCCACGCCACACCCAGCCCCACGGCGCTGAGCACGGCCGCCCACTCGAGACCGACGCGGCCGCGGTGGGTGGCGATGGGTCCCCGCATCGCCAGCATCGTCGCCAGCGCGGCGCCGAGCAGGACGGCGGCGGCCCGGGTGTCGGTGCCGAGGTACACGCGACTGGTGTCGGCGTCGGGCACCCACAGGAGCGCCATGAGCGTCGCCGACGCCAGCGCGCCCACCAGCGCGGTGACCAGCACCGGACCGCGGCGCCCCTTGCCGAGCTTGAGCAGGCCGAGGACCACCAACGGCCACACGAGGTAGAACTGCTCCTCGATCGCCAGGCTCCACGTGTGGTGGAACGGCGACGGCGCCGAGTACAGGTCCCAGTAGCCCGACCCGCCGAGGATCGAGCGCCAGTTGGCGACGTAGAAGACGCTGGCCAGGGCGTCGGCGCGGATGGCGCCCAGCTCGTAGGGCTTGGCCACGAAGACGCAGTAGAGGGCGACGACCGCCACCAACCCGAACAGGGCGGGCAGCAGGCGACGGGCGCGGCGGGCCCAGAACGACGACAGGCGGATCGTGCCCGAGCCCCCGAACTCGCGCAGCAGCAGCGAGGTGATGAGGAACCCCGACAGCACGAAGAACAGGTCGACACCGAGGTAGCCACCGGTCAGGGCGCCGCCGTGGAACAGCAGGACGCCGGCGACCGCCACCCCGCGCAGCCCGTCGAGGGCCGGGACGTGGCGCAGGTCGAAGCGGGTGGGCACCGCCGGCCGGCCGGACATCGAGGCCAACCTAGTGGTGCGTCGCGGATTTGGTGACGGAGGTCAGGGTGGCTCGGCCTCGCTTGACCTTGGCGATGATGTCTTTGACGGTCTTGGTCCAGATGAAGGGCTGAGGGTCGTCGTTCCAGTGCTCGGTCCAGGTCTCGATGCCCTCGATGAGCTCGTCGACGCTCGAGAACGTGCCGCGCCGTAGCCGCCGTTCGGTGAGCAGGTTGAACCAGCCCTCGACCAGGTTCAGCCACGACGACGATGTCGGCGTGAAGTGGAGGTGCCACCGCGCTCGCTTGGGGTGCGCCAGCCACTCGGCGACCTCAGGGGCCTTGTGGGCGGACAGGTTGTCCAGCACGACGTGCACGTCGAGGTGGCGGGGGACGTGGAGGTCGATGAGCTTGAAGAACGCCAACACCTCCTTGGCCCGATGCCGCGGCTTGGTGTCGTAGATGACTTCACCGGTCGCGACGTTCATCGCCGCGAACAGGTCGGTGGTGCCGTGACGCTTGTAGTCATGGGTCATCGTCCCGGCCCGACCGGGCTTGAGGGGCAGCGACGGCTGGGTGCGGTCGAGGGCCTGGCACTGGGTCTTCTCGTCGAAGCTGAACACCACAGCCCGCTCGGGCGGGTTCATGTAGAGGCCGACGACGTCGACGAGCTTCGCCTCGAAGTCCGGGTCGGTCGAGATCTTGAACGTGTCGACCTTCCACGGCTTGAGCCCGTGGTCTCGCCAGATGCGCGCGACCGAGTCCTTGCTGATCCCGAACCGGGCTGCCATCGTCCGCGTCGTCCAGTGCGTCGACCCATCGTCGGGCCTGGCGTGCATGGTGTCGTGCACCACCGCCTCGACCGTGCCCTCGGGCAACCACGAGCTACGACCCCGGCCCGGCGCGATCACTCCGACCCCGTCGACACCCTCGGCTGCAAAGCGATTCCGCCACCGGCGCACCGCGTTCGGCTGCACCCCGCACCGCCGGGCGATCTCGCTGTTCGACTCACCATCCGCGGCAAGCAGCAGACCCTGGGCCTGGACGACCTGGCGATACGGCGACGAGGTCGATCTCGTCATCTCTTCGAGCTGGGTCCGTTGCTTCTTCGTGAGCTTCAACGGGGCAGCGACGATGACCGGCATGCCCCCAACCTAACCCGTGTCGCTATTTCAGCGACGGACCACTAGGCGACCGATCCGGGCGGCCCGGAGGCGGGCCCGGGGCGGGACGGAGGCGGGACGGCCGGTGCACGGCGACCGGTACGATCCGGCGATGCCCACCATCCGGCCGGGGTTCACCGAGCCCGACGAGGTCCCCGAGCCCATCCCGGCGGCCACCGTGGTGGTGCTGCGCGACGGCCCCGACGGCCTCGAGACGCTGCTGCTGCGGCGCAACGCCGCCCTCGAGTTCGCCGGCGGCATGTGGGTGTTCCCGGGCGGGCGGGTCGACGACGACGACCGCTCCCCCGCCGACGGCGACGACGACGAGCCGCCCGCTCGCCGGGCGGCCGTGCGCGAGGCCCTCGAGGAGGCCGCCGTCGTGCTCGACCCGTCGTCGCTGGTGTGGTTCTCGCACTGGACGCCGCCGCCGGTGTCGATCAAGCGGTACGCCACCTGGTTCTTCGCCGCGCCGGCGCCGGACCACGGCGTCGCCGAGGTCACCATCGACGGCGGCGAGATCCACGAGCACGGCTGGGCCCGGCCCGCCGATGCCCTGGCCCGCCGCAACGCGCTGGAGATCGAGCTGGCCCCACCCACCTGGATCACCCTCGAGCAGCTGGCCCGCTTCGGCACCGTCGACGAAGCGCTGGCCGGCTTCGCCGCCGCCGAACCCGAGCGCTTCGCCACCCGCTTCGCCCTCGTCGACGACGGCGCGGTGGCGCTCTACCACGGCGACGCCGCCTACGACGACGACGAGCCCGACCCGGCCAAGCCGGGCGGCCGCCACCGGCTGTGGATGCTGTCGTCGGGGTGGCGCTACGAGCGCGACGACTGGCCGTAGCCCGACGCCGCGCCGCCGGCGTCCGCGGACCCGGTCGCGGCGCCCCGCGCTCCACCCTCGTGGCCGGCGCCGTCGTCGGTGAGGGCGAGCAGCGACGGCGAGCGGGCCAGCATCGACACCCCGACGAGGCACACCGCCATGGCCGCAGCGGCGGCGACCAGCGCGAGCGGCGCGGTGCGCACCTGCTCGCCGAACACGGCCAGGCCGAGCACCACGCCGAGCAGGGGCGGCACCCCGGCCAGGGTGGTCTGGGCCGCCGAGAGGCGCCCCGCCCGCAGGGCGAGGTTGGCGATGAACGTGCCGGCCAGGCTCAAGACGCCGACGGCGGGCAGCGACCACAGGCCGACGGGATCGCCGAGGTCGAGGCCGCCGGCCACGGTGGCGCTGGCCTCCTTCAGCACCGCGCCCTGCAGGCCGAGCACCAGGCCGGCGGTCGCCCCCCACAGGGCGGCGCGAAGGTCGGGCAGGGCCCGGCCGGCCACGAAGGCGACGACCGCCAGGCCGACGACGACCGGCACGGCCACCGCCCACGACGAGCGGGAGCCCACGGCGTCGTTGGCCTGGGGGGCCAGCACCACGAGGAAGGCCGCCAGCCCACCGACCACGAGCACAGCGCCGCGCCACTCGCCCCGCTCGACGGCCGTGCCGGCGACCCAGGCCCCGAGCGGGACGGTGAAGATCAGCTGGGTGACCTGCAGCGGCTGGGCGACGGTGAGCGAACCGAGGTTCAGCGCCACGGCGTAGATGACGAAGCCGACGAGGCTCAGGGCGATGCCGCCGAACCACCACGGCTGCAGCACGGTGGCCAGCAGCTGGTTCCGGGACCGCCCCTCCCCCCGCAGCGCCTGCAGGTTGCCCCGCTGCTGGAAGGCGAGCGACACCGCGAACAGGCCGGCCGCCACCAGGGCGAGCACCGCCGAGACGACGGCCGAGGCGCTCACGGCAGCCGAGCCCCCGTGGCGGTGGTGCGGGTGGTCCCCGTGGCCTGGACGAAGGCACCGGGGCCGGCGGGTCGCACGTCGGTCGTGGTGCAGCCGCCTTCGGGCACGGACTGGTAGTTGACCCGCACCGCGGCGACCTCGGTGCGCCGGCCGTCGGCGGCCTCGAGCACGAGGCCGCTCCAGCGCACGGCGCTGGACGGTGCGTCGCACGGGGCGAAGACCTCGGACCACACCATCGGCCCGTCGAGGTGGGTGCCGGCGGCGTAGAGGTCGCGCACGACGGTGGTGGTGCCGTCGACCAGGTCGGTGACCGTTCCCCGCCAGGCCGTGGTGCCGGCCGGCGCGGCGGCCTGACCGTCGGGCGGTGCCGCCGCGACCCGGAGCCGGTACGGGCGCCCGGGTCGCCACGCGTAGTCGCGGGTGTTCACGTTGCCCGGCGTGCTCGGCAGGGCCGAGCCGGACCCGTCGAGCTCGCCACCCCCGCCGCCGTAGCCACCCCAGTTCACCGCGGTCGACCCCGGGTGGATCGGGTACCACTGCAGGCCCAGGTGGGCCCCGCCGCCGCTGCCGCCCCGACCGTCGGTGAAGGACACCTGCAGCGCCCAGAAGTGCAGCTCGGGGACCTGGGGCGCCTCGACGACCTCGAGCACGGCCTCGGCCGCCGCCCAGGGCCCACCGCCGGCCTCCCAGAACAGGTGGAACGACGACGCGCCGTTGCTCGAGGTGGGCCGGCCCGTGGTGCCGTCGAAGCGGGGCCGGCGTTGCCCTCCGAACCAGTCGCGCCACGGCATGGGGGCACCGTACGCGACTCCTGCGACGCGTAGGGTCACCGGCCATGACCGACGGGGACCCGACCGAACCGCCCGGCGCCGAGCCCACCGCCGCCGAGCCCACCACCGCCGAGCCCGCCGCCGACGAGCCCACCACCGCCGAGCCCACCACCGCCGACGACGAGGCCGTGGCCGCCGACCTGCACCGGCGCCACCACCGGGCCCGCCCCGTGGCGCTGGTCGCCCTGCTCGTCCTGGCCCTGCTGCTGGGGTGGACGTACCTGCGCATCGAACCGCCGGCGCCGGGCGCGTTCTACTCCCCCCCGGCCGACCTGCCCTCGACGCCGGGCACCCTGCTGCGCACCGAGCCGATCGCCGGTGCCCCGCCCGGCAGCACCGGCTGGAAGATCCTCTACACCTCCACCGGCCTCGACGGGCAGCCGGTGGCGGTCAGCGGGGTCGTGTTCGCCCCCACCGCGGCGCCGACCACCGGCGCCCGCGACGTCGTGGCGTGGGCCCACCCCACCACCGGCGTCGCCGACTGGTGCGCCCCCTCGATCTACTCGTCCACCGTGGCCCAGACCATCCCCGGGTTGGTGGGCTTCCTGCAGCACGGCCAGGTGGTGGTGGCCACGGACTACCCGGGGTTGGGCACGCCCGGGATGCACCCCTACCTCGTGGGCGAGAGCGAGGGCCGGGCCGTGCTCGACGCCGTGCGTGCCGCCCGGTCCCTCGACGGCGCCCACGCCGACACCCGCTTCGCGACGTGGGGCCACTCCCAGGGCGGCCAGGCCTCGCTGTTCGCCGGTCAGCTGGCTGCCACGTACGCGCCCGAGCTCCAGCTGGTCGGGGTCACCGCCGCGGCCCCGGCGACCGACCTCGCCACCCTCGTGAACCGCGACCTCGGCACCCTGGCCGGCGGGATCCTGCTGCCGATGGCCGTGGTCTCGTGGTCCGATGTGTACCCCGGGGTCGACTACCGCGCGATCACCACCACCGGTGCCCAGCCCCTGATCGCCCGGGTCGCCGCCCAGTGCATCGAGACCGAGCCCCAGGCCGCCCTCGACCTGCCCGAGGCCGAGGCCCTGCGCTTCCGCTTCGTCACCCAGGACCCCACCACCACCCCGCCGTGGACCACCTACCTGGCCCAGAACACGCCGGGGGCCACGCCGATCCCTGCGCCCATCTTCATCGCCGTGGGCGACCAGGACAACGTGGTGTGGGAGGACGTCACCGTGGCCTTCACCGAGCAGCTGTGCCAGCGCGGGGCCACCGTGGAGACCGCGGTGATGCCGGGCGTGCCCCACACCGGCGCGGGCTTCGCCATGGCCGACGCGACGGTGGCGTGGATCGAGGCCCGATTCGCCGGCGAGCCGGCCCCCAGCACGTGCGGCCAGCCGCCGCTGACCCTCAGCCCGTCGCCAGGGTCGGTGCCGGGCGCGCCGGCCACTGCCGGTGCGCCGGGGACGACCGTGCCGGTGGCGGCCGGTGGCGCCACGGGCACGACGGTCCGCCCCTGACCCTCGGCGACGGTCAGGCCATCAGGGCGAGGGCCGACCGCACGTCGGCGTCCACCGGACCACCGGTGGGCTCGCGCCCCATCACGACGTCGATGAGGCTGGCATCGTCGACGACCACCACCTGGCCGCCGACGGTGACCCCGGTGCCACCGGCGACCACCTGCGGAGCGACGTCGGGGTGCGACTCGTGGAGCGCGAACCGGGCGAAGGCGGCCCGCCACACCCGTCGCGCCGCCACCTCGTCGTCGGGCACCGGGACGCCGAGGTCGTCGGCGTGGGTGGCCAGCTCGTCGGCGATGTGGAACGCCTGCCACCGCACCGGGTACGGGCCGGCCATGGTCGACATGAGCTCCCCGTCGCGCTCGCGGAGCCGGCGCCGGGTGTCGGCGTTGCGCGCCGCCCAGGTGGCCACGACCTCGGCCGCCGGCAGCCCCGCCCGCTCCTGCACGCCGAAGCGGTTGGCGTCGTCCATCCCCGTCACGCCGGCGTCGAGGTAGCGCTGCATCAGCACGCCGAGCGTGTCGTCGAGGCAGGCGCGGTGGTAGTCCTCGGTCGCGTCGAGGTGGGCGGCGAGCGCCCGACGGTCCCACAGGGCGCAGCGCGTCGGCGCCGACCAGCCCACGTCGTCGAGCCCCTCGAGGAAGGCCCGGACCCGGACCGCCTCGGCGTCGAAGGCGTCGTAGGGGTCGAAGCCGTCCAGGTCGTGATCGTCGACGGTGGCGCCGTCGGGGTCGCTGGTCATGGATCGGACCTCCTCGGAGCCGCCCGGCGGCGGTCGCGGCCAGTCTCGCGCCCCTGGCGCCGCGGCGCGCCGGGCCCGTAGCGTGCGGGCGATGCGCCTCGACAGCCCGGTCGGCAAGGTCGTGCAGAAGCTCGCCGGCAGCCCGACGTTCGCCAAGATCGCCCCGTACTTCGTCCCTCCGCTCGACCGGTTCCTCAGCCGGGTCAGCAAGGGCCGCCTCATGCTCAGCGACTCGCTGGTGCCCGGCATCGTGCTGGTCACGGTCGGCGCCAAGACCGGCCTCGAGCGGGAGACGCCCCTGGCCGCCGTACCGATGGACGGCGGCTTCCTCGTGGTCGGCTCGAACTACGGCAAGCCCAACCACCCCGCCTGGACCGCCAACCTCCTGAAGCACCCGCAGGCCAAGGTCCGGCACAAGGGGTCCGAGGTGGCGATGACCGCGCAGCTGCTCAGCCCCGAGGAGAAGGCCGAGGTGTGGCCCCGCATGATCAAGGTGTGGCCGCCCTACGCCGGCTACGAGGAGCGCGCCCACCGCGACCTGCGGGTGTTCCGCCTCGAGCCGGAGCGCTGACGGCGCCCGCTCAGGTGGGTGGGGCCACGGCGCGCTCGAGCACCGTGGGGTTGACGGCGAAGCCGGCCGACTCGTAGAGCGGCCGACCGTCGTCGGTGGCCACCAGGTGGAAGCGGCGCACGCCCAGCTCGTCGGCCGACGCCAGGCAGGCGTCGAGCAGGCGACGACCCACGCCGCGGCTGCGGGCCCCGGGCAGCACGTACATGTTGAGCACGTAGCCGTCGTGGGGCCGCAGCTCGCCGGGGCGGGGCGGCACCCGCTGCAGCTGCAGCGACACCAGGCCCAGCAGCTCGTCGCCGTCGACGGCGAGCCAGGTGGGCAGCGAGCCGTCGGCGAACCCCTGGCGCACGAACGCCGCGGTGGCCTCGACGAAGGCGGCATCGACCTGGTCGGCGGCGAGGCCCCGCACCTCGGCGACGAAGGCGACCCGGTGGTCGACCACCGTGGCGAGATCGGCGACGGTCGCTCGGCGGATCTCCACGGCCGGCAGCCTCCCACGACGGTGACCGGTTCGCCCCGCCCGATCGCGTGGTACACAGCCCCATGGCCGACCGATCCGACCGCCGCACCACTGACCGCTTCGCCGACCGCCCGCTGCCGTCCTGGTACGACGACGCCAAGCTCGGCGTGTTCCTGCACTGGGGCCTGTACTCGGTGCCGGGGTGGGCGCCGCAGGTGGGCGACATCCAGTCGGTGCTCCGGGCCCACGGGCCGGCCCACCTGCTCGCCAACTCGCCCTACGCCGAGTGGTACGCCAACACCGTGCGGATCCCGGGCAGCCCCACCGCGGCCCACCACCGCGAGGTCTACGGCGATGCCCCCTACGACGCCTTCGTCGAGCCGTTCACGACCGCATCGGCCGGCGCCGACCTCGACGCCCTCGCGGCGGTGTGCGCGTCGGCCGGCGCCGAGTACGTCGTGCTCACCACCAAGCACCACGAGGGCTGGTGCCTCTGGCCCACCGACGTGCCCCACCCCGTGCGGGGCGACGCCTGGCGGTCGCCGCGCGACCTCGTCGGCGACCTGAGCGCCGCGGTCCGGTCGGCCGGCATGCGGATGGGCCTCTACTACTCGGGCGGCTACGACTGGTCGGTCCACGACGTCGTCATCCGCGACGCCGGCACCGCGCTGCTGGCCATCCCCCAGAGCCCCGAGTACGCCGCGTACGTCGACGCCCACTACCGCGAGCTGATCGACCGCTACGAGCCGTCGGTCCTGTGGAACGACATCGCCGCGCCCACCCCGCTCGACCTGCTCGGCCTGTTCGCCCACTACTACGATTGCGTCCCCGACGGCGTGGTGAACGACCGCTGGGCCCAGGGCACGGTGGGCGGTGGCCCCGTCGCCCAGGGGGCGTTCCACGCTGCCGTGAAGGGGGGCAGCTGGCTGGTCGAGCGGGCCTGGCCGATCCTGCCGTCGAAGTACAAGGGCCTGTCGTTCAGCGTGACGCCCAAGCACCACGACTTCACCACGCCCGAGTACGCCCAGCACGACGAGATCCAGGCCGC
Source organism: Acidimicrobiales bacterium (assembly GCA_046331175.1). Lineage (GTDB taxonomy): Bacteria > Actinomycetota > Acidimicrobiia > Acidimicrobiales > Acidimicrobilacustridaceae > JAWKIW01. The sequence continues at coordinate 53,287 of JAXLRI010000005.1, read as the reverse complement.
CAAGTGGGAGTCCACCCGCGGCGTGGGCCACAGCTTCGGCGCCAACCGCAACGAGCGGCCCGCCGACGTGCTCACCGGCGCCGACCTCGTGCGCTCCTTCGTCGACATCGTGGCCAAGGGCGGCAACCTGCTCATCGGCATCGGCCCCGAGCCCGACGGCTCGATCCCCCACTGGCAGCAGGCCCCGTTGCGGGCCCTGGGCGAGTGGCTCGCCGTGAACGGTGGCGCCATCTTCGGGTCGCGCCCGTGGGAGGTCGCCTCGTCGCGCACCGCCCAGGGGACCCCCGTGCGCTTCACCCGCACCGCCGACGCCGTGCACGCGGTGCTGCTCGAGGTGCCGCCCCGTCCCGACGTCGTGCTGTGGGGCGTCGACGCCTCCGACGTGCGCGAGGTGACGGTGGCCGGCCTGTCGCCCGACGAGGTCTCGTGGTCGGTCGACGACGGCACCCTGTCGCTGCGCCTGCCCGAGCGGCTGCCGGCCACCCCCGCGCTCACCGTCTCGCTCGGCCCCGCCGACGCCGTGCGCCCCGTCGACCTGCCCTCGCACCCCGAGCCCTGAGGCGACGCCGGGTCGACCGGCCCCACACCCGAGTGCCCGAGACCCGCGCGCCAGACGTGTACGTCGTTCGCGCCGCCGGGTGGCTCTCTCCCACCGAGGACCGGCACCGCGCCGGCCAGCGGAGGAGGAGCCACCATGACCGAGGACCACACCACGACCGGCACGACCCGACGCCGGCAGGCCGCCGCCATCGCCCTGGCCGGCGCCACCGCCCTGGCCACGAGCGGCTGCGTGCGGATCCAAGGCCGGCCCGACACCACGAACCTGACCATCGAGGCCGGCTCGGTGGCCGAGATCTGCGTCGACACCAGCCGCTACCTGCTGCCCGAGGGCCCGCTCGACGGCGCCGGGCTCGAGTGGCGGTGGGACCTCGGCGGGATCGGCCTCCCCGGTGATCAGCTGCCCAGCCGTTCCGGGCTGTGGCCGAGCCGCCAGTGCCGGGCCCACGAGTACGACGCCTCGGGCATGTACCACGGCGAGGTGGGACCGTGGTCGGTGCCGAACGACGGACCACCCCTCGCCGGCGCGCCCGCCGCCTTCACCGTCGACGTCGTGGACGCTCCGGCCTACCAGTTCTACGTGGATCCCGTCCCGGGCGAGCGCCGTGCGCTCTACGCCCAGCTCACCCACGCCGAGGGTCTGGGCCCGTGCGCCACCAAGGAGATCACGCTGTCGACGCCCCCGCCGAACGTGGCCCCGGTCGGCACCGCCCAGCCCGTCACCTACCTCGCCGGGCAGGCGGTGGTGACGCCGACCGCTGGGGCGTATGACGTGCACCTCCACATCGTGTGCGAGCGCTCCAGGCCCGACGGCACCATCGTGCGGGTCGATCGGGTGTTCTCGAAGACGGCCACGTCCACCTGACCGTCGGGTCGGCGGTGGGTCACCTGACAGGTCCTACGATCTGGAGGCACCCACCCCGCTCCGGAGGTCCGTCGCCCGTGCGCTCCCCCACGTCTCGCCCGTCCCACCCGTCCGGCACGGCCCGCCTGCTGCTGGCGGTCGCCGCCGTCGGGCTGGCCGTCGCCACCGTCGGCATCGCCCCGCCGGCCGGGGCCATCGTGCCGGTGACGATCACCAACTTCACCCAGGGCATCAGCGGCGCCGGCCAGGTGCCGGGCACCATCGCCGCCGGGCCCGACGGCAACGTGTGGTTCACCGAGTACGCCCAGGACCGGTTCGCCCGCATCACCCCCACCGGGGTGGTCACCACGTTCGACCTGCCGAAGGGCCACCACCCCTACGGGATCACGGGCGGGCCCGACGGCAACCTCTGGATCACCGTCAACGCAAGCATCCTCGACGCCCAGGCCTGCAGCTTCGTGGGCGGCGAGGACTACGTAGCCAAGGTGTCGACCAGCGGCCAGGTCCTCGCCACCTTCCCGACCCCGGCCCCCCACCGGAAGCCCAGCGCGATCACCGTCGGCCCCGACGGCGCCCTGTGGTTCGCCGAGTCGGGGTGGCTGTGCATCAGTCCGCAGATCATCGGTGGCGCCGGGATCGGCCGGGTCACCACCGACGGCCAGATGAGCGAGATCACCGCCGGCATCCCCCAGCAGTCGGGGCCGGCTGCCCTCGCCTTCGGCGCCGACGGCCGGGCCTGGTTCACGACGCTGTACGACTCGGTCGTGGGCGCCACCACCACCGGTGGCCAGGTAACGCTCTACGACCTGCCCTTCGGCCAGTTCGGCAGCGGCATCACCGGCGGCAGCGACGGCAACGTGTGGTTCACCATCAACCGCTCGGATCCCCAGATCGGCCGGGTCACCCCCACCGGCACCTTCACGTTCTTCAAGGCCGGCCTGCCCGACGCCTTCGACGTGTGGGACATCACCTCGGGCCCCGACGGCCAGCTGTGGTTCGTCGGCGGCGACTCGGGCTTCGGTCAGATCACCACCGCCGGGGCCATCACCATGGTCCCGGGGTTGCCGGGCCAGTCCCAGCCCGCGGCCATCACCAACGGCCCGGCCGGGTCCAACACGCTGTGGATCGCCGGCGACAGCAGCATCAGCCGGGCCCTGCTCGACATCCCCCCGACGACCACGACGTCGACGACCTCCACCACCACGGCGCCGACCACGTCGACGACCACGCCCTCGGCCGTCGTCACCCCCGCCTTCACCGGGTAGATCGTCCGCCCGTCCACCGGGTCGGTCGCCTCGGCGCGCCGCCCCTCACGGGCTGACCGCACCCGCGGGCGCCCCCCGGCCGTCGCCGACGCCCCGCCTCGGTCCGGCGCGACGTCACCCGGGCGCGCCACGGCCCCGCCTCGGAGGGCGGGGCCGTGGCGACGAGCGGGAGGCAGGCTCGAGCGGTGCGTCAGCGCATCAGCTGCAGCCGCTGGTGGAGCCGCAGCTGGGGCAGGCGTGGCAGGAGCCGGCCCGCACCATCTGGACGCCGCACTGCATGCAGATCGGCGCATCGGAGGGCCGGGCGTTGGCCGGCTTCTCGATGAACGTCGCCGGCTGGCTGGTGGCCTCGGCGTGCATCTGGGCGGCGAGCTCGCTGGCCGAGGGGATCGACGGCGGGTCGGCGGCCACGTCGGAGCCCTGGCGGGTCTCGACGACCGTCTCCTCGACGCCCGGCAGCGTGGGCTGCATCCGCTCGGCGGTGGTGAAGATGTTGAGCTCGGCCCGCTCCTCGGGCGACAGGTACATGATCGCCAGCCGCCGGAACAGGTAGTCCATGAGGCTGTTGGCGATCCGGATGTCGGGGTCGTCGGTCATGCCGGCGGGCTCGAAGCGCATGCCGGTGAAGGCCTCGACGTAGCTGCGCAGCGGCACCCCGTACTGCAGGCCGTGGCTGATGGCGATGGCGAAGGCGTCCATGATCCCGGCCAGGGTCGAGCCCTGCTTGGACACCTTGACGAAGATCTCGCCGGGCCGGCCGTCCTCGTACTCACCGACGGTGACGAAGCCCTTGCAGTCGGCCACCCGGAACTCGAAGGTGCGCGAGCTGCGGGTGCGGGGCAGGCGCTGGCGGATCGGCTCGTGGACGATCTTCTCCACGATCTTCTCGACCACCTGGGTGGCGGCCGCCACCGGCGCGTCGTCGGCCTCGCCGTCCTTCTTGGCGGTGGCCAGCGGCTGGGCGACCTTGCAGTTGTCGCGGTAGATGGCGACGGCCTTGAGGCCCAGCTTCCAGGCGTCGATGTGGAGCTGCTCGACCTCTTCGACGGTGGCCTCCTCGGGCATGTTCACCGTCTTGGAGATGGCGCCGGAGATGAACGGCTGGACCGCCCCCATCATCTTCACGTGCCCGAGGTAGTGGATGACGTTGTCACCCATCGAGCAGGCGAACACCGGCACGTGCTCGGCCTTGAGGGCCGGGGCGCCGAGGATGGTCTTGTGCTCGTCGATGTACTCGACGATGGCGTCGACCTGGCCCTCGGTGTAGCCGAGGTTGCGCAGGGCCCGGGGCACGGTCTGGTTGACGATCGACATGGTGCCGCCGCCGACCAGCTTCTTGATCTTGACCAGGCCGAGGTCGGGCTCGATGCCGGTGGTGTCGCAGTCCATCATCAGGCCGATGGTGCCGGTGGGCGCCAGGACCGAGGCCTGCGAGTTGCGCACGCCGTAGAGGGCGGCGACGTCGCAGGCGTCGTCCCAGGACCGCTGGGCGGCGGCGAGCAGCTCGTGGGGCACCAGCTCCTCGTCGACCTTGGCCGCCTCGGCGCGGTGCATGTCGAGCACCCGCAGCATGTGCTCCTCGTTCTCGGCGTAGCCGGCGAACGGGCCCATGCGGGCGGCGGTGCGGGCCGAGGTCGCGTAGGCGTGGCCGGTCATCAGGGCGGTGATGGCGGCGGCCAGGGCCCGACCACCGTCGGAGTCGTAGGGCAGGCCCAGGGCCATCAGCAGGGCGCCGAGGTTGGCGTAGCCGAGGCCGAGCTGGCGGAAGCGGCGGGAGTTCGCGCCGATCGCCTCGGTCGGGTAGTCGGCGTTGCCGACCAGGATCTCCTGGGCGGTGAAGACCACCTCGACGGCGTGGCGGAAGCCGTCGACGTCGAAGACGTCGTCGTCACCGAGGAACTTCAACAGGTTGAGGCTGGCGAGGTTGCACGCCGAGTTGTCGATGTGCATGTACTCCGAGCAGGGGTTCGACCCGTTGATGCGGCCGGTGGTGGCCGCCGTGTGCCACCGGTTGATGGTGGTGTCGAACTGCATGCCGGGATCGGCGCACTCCCAGGACGCCTGGGCGAACTGGCGCATGAGGTCGCGGGCTCGGACGGTCTTGACGACCTCACCCGTGGTGACGGCACGCAGGTTCCAGTCGGCGTCGTCGACCACGGCCTGCATGAACTCGTCGGTCACCCGCACCGAGTTGTTGGCGTTCTGGTACTGGACCGAGGTGATGTCCTTGCCGTCGAGGCTCATGTCGAAGCCGGCGGCGGCCAGGGCGTGGGCCTTGCGCTCCTCGTTGGCCTTGCACCAGATGAACTCCTCGACGTCGGGGTGGTCGGCGTTGAGGATGACCATCTTGGCGGCCCGGCGGGTCTTGCCCCCCGACTTGATGGTGCCGGCGGAGGCGTCGGCGCCCCGCATGAAGCTGACCGGGCCCGAGGCGGTGCCGCCGCCCTTGAGCAGCTCGACCGACGAGCGGATCTTGGACAGGTTGATGCCCGAGCCCGAGCCGCCCTTGAAGATCGTGCCCTCCTCGACGTACCAGTTGAGGATCGAGTCCATGGTGTCGTCGACGGCGAGGATGAAGCAGGCGCTGGCCTGCTGGGGCACGCCCTTGACGCCGATGTTGAACCACACCGGCGAGTTGAAGGCAGCCTTCTGGGTGACGATCAGGTGCTTGAGCTCGTCGCTGAAGGCGGCGGCCTCGTCGGCGTCGACGAAGTAGCCGTCGCGCTCGCCCCAGTCGGTGATGGTGTCGACGACGCGGTCGGCGACCTGGCGCAGCGACGACTCGCGCTCGGGCGTGCCGAGGGTGCCGCGGAAGTACTTCTGGGCGACGATGTTGGTGGCGTTGACCGACCAGTCGACCGGGAACTCGACCCCGAGCTGCTCGAAGGCGACCGAGCCGTCCCGGTAGTTGGTGATGCGGGCGTCGCGCCGCTCCCACCGCACCTCGTCGTAGGGGTGGACCCCCTTGGTGGTGAAGTGCCGGCGGATGCCGATCCCTGCCTGTTCGGGCGCCAGAGCCATGGATGCCTCGTCTCCTCCCGGGCCGCCGGCGGCGACCTCCCTCGGGTGTCGTGTGTCTGCTGCGAGCACCGCTCGGGGCCGCAGCTCCCCGTACTTCTGGACCTCGTGGCCGCTCCGACCCGCCCCCGCGTGGGGCGGTCCGGACCTCGGGAGTGGGGATCCCACGATACGGGCGTCCCCACCGGCATCCACGACCACCGGCACCCGATCCGGATCCGATCCGGACACAAGATGTTGTGGTCGTGGCCCTCCCCTGCTCCCTCGGGCCACAAGATGTGCCGAGGATTACACCATCGTAATTACGCCGGTGTCAATGGTCGCGGCGAGGTTTTCGCGCCCTCGCCGCGCCAACCGCACGGGGTCGACGGCGAGACGGCGCGAACGAGCAGGTCAGGGGGCCCGAGCCGCGACGCAGGCGCTCGGCGCCCGGGTCACCACCCGTTCCGGTCCCCCACACAGGAGTCGTCCAGTTGCCAGCCACGGCCCAACGGAACGCCAGCCACCATCCGATCGCTCGCACCGCACGCCGTCGACGAGGCGCACCCTAGGGAAGGTGGCCTGTGGGATGGAAGGGGTACAACCCTGTGAATTGCCGGTGGACGACGGGTGGCCAACCGGTGGCTTGTCCACAGCTCGCCGTGGACGACGGGGACGGCCCCCGAGGGCGACGCCCGACGGTGGTCGCTGGACGGCGCCGCGCACGGGGCGGACGGAGCGGCGACGCCGGCGCCGAGCCGGCCGCCCCCCAACCCCGGATCAGCCCTCGGCGATCAGGTCGTCGTCGTCGGGTTCGACCCGGTGCGCCGCCGCCGGGCGGGCGGGGCCGGTGATCGATCGGACCGGAGCGCCGTAGCCGGGCAGGCCCTCGGCGGCGCCGAGCTGGTCGACCACCGAGTCGGCGAGCCGGCGCGACAGCATGATCGACAGGTGCCCGTGGTCCTTCACCAAGATGTTGGTGGCGCCCAGCTGGGGCTCGGCGATCATCGCCTGGCGGGCGGGGACGATCAGGTCCAGGTTCGAGTAGTACGCCACGAACCGCGTGGGCATCGGTCGGGCGGTGGCCCGCAGCATGGTCATCACCGCCGAACCCGGGCGCAGCTGCAGCCCCGAGGCGAACGGGCTCAGCGCCGACAGGTACGAGCCGTAGCGGGCCAACCGCACGCCGCCGTGGGGTGAGGCGACGGTGACGCACACGTCGACGCCCTCGAGGCCGAGGACCTGGATGGCGTAGCGGGAGATGATCCCGCCCAGGGAGTGGCCGATGACGTGGACCCGGTCGCTGCCGGTGTGGGCCCGCAGGGCGTCGGCCCGCTCGGCGACCCGCTCGGCCAGCTCGGGGATGTCGGCGGTGAGCGGGTTGTAGTTCACGGCGTGCAGCCGGCCGAACCCGGCCGAGGCCAGGTGGCGGCGCAGGAACAACCAGTTGGACTTGTTGGCGCCGTAGCCGTGGACCAGCAGCACCGGCGTGGCGACGCTCGACGGCGCGGCCAGCACGGCGTCGAGGTCCTCGAGGCCCCGGTCGCGGAAGCCGAGCGGCCACACCGAGGCGGTCACGACCGTGGAGGTGACCTCCCGCAGGTGCCCGGCATAGGTGGTGGGCCGCCTGGCGGCGTGGGCGACCGCCCCCACCGGTGCCGCCACCCGGCGCACGAGCCCGCCCCGCTCGCTGTCGTGTTCCCCCACGGTCTCCCCCTCGGCCCTGTCGCCCGGGCCCTCGCGTCGACGAACCTGCGCCCCCGGCTCGCCGGAGGAGGTCCCCGGTCTGCCCCGCTGCCGGCCACCCCACCGCCCGCCCAACGGCGGGACGAAGACCAGAAGCGTGTTCTGAACGCAGAGTCTGCCCATCCATCGGCGTCCGGCGGTGGACTCCCGAGCGCGACGAGCGCCCTGCAACGCGACTGCAACCTGGATCGAGCGCGCCGCGCACCGCCGCGAGCGGCGCCGGGGCCGCTGGGTGGGCCGCGGGCGGGTAGGTTCGCCGGCCGTGCGCCGCCTGCTCCCCGACCCCGCCGGACCCGTCGACCCGGCCGACCTCGACGCCGCCTACGTGACGCCGGACCGGCCGCGCCCCGCCGACCGGCCCTGGGTGCTGCTCGACATGATCGCCAGCGTCGACGGGGCGACCAAGGCCGACGGGGTGACCGCCTCGCTCGGCGGCCCCGGCGACAAGGCCGTGTTCCGGGCGCTGCGCGCCAGCGCCGACGTGATCCTGGTCGGCGCCGAGACGGTGCGGGCCGAGGGCTACGGCCCCCCGCGCACCGGCGATGCCGACCGGGCCGCCCGGGTGGCCCGCGGCCAGGCCGAGTGGCCGAGGATCGCCGTGGTGTCGGGACGCCTCGACCTGGACTGGTCCTCGGCGATGTTCACTGCCTCCCCGTCGCGCCCGATCGTGATCACCGGCGTCGGCGGCGACGAGGACCGCCGGGCCGCCGCCGCCGAGGTGGCCGACGTGCTCGTGACCGACGGCGGTGGCGGCGGCCGAGCCGACCTCGGCGAGGCGCTGGTCGCGCTGGGTCACCTCGGCACCGACGTGGTGGTCTGCGAGGGCGGTCCGGTGCTCAACGGGGTGCTGGCCGATCGGGACCTCGTCGACGAGGTCTGCCTCACCCTCTCGCCCACCCTGCTCGGCGGGGCGTCGCACCGGATCGCCGCCGGCCACGGCGGCGGCGCCCTGCGACGGCTGCGGCTGGCCCACGTCCTCGAGGACGACGAGCTGGTCTTCCTGCGCTACGTGCGGCCCTGACGATCGGCAACGGCGTCGCCGGGACCGGCGCCGACGACGGGACGACCGGAACAGCCGGGCGTGGGGGCGCGCTCGGCGCGCGGGGTGCGTGGCCTCAGTGCTGCTTGGGCGCGGTGGCCTTGGTGAGGAGGCGGACCTCGCGCTGGAAGTCGGCGGGGTCGTCGAAGCCCTTGTAGACGCTGGCGAAGCGCACGTAGGCGACCTGGTCGAGGTCGCGGAGGCGCTCGAGCACGGCGATGCCCACCTGCTCGCTGGTGACCTCGGCGCCTTCGAGGCGGACGGCGTCTTCGACCTCGAGGGCCAGGGCCTCGATGGCGGCGTCGTCGACGGGGCGCCCCTTGGTGGCCGAGCGCACCCCGGCCGCGAGCTTGTCGCGGTCGAACGGCACCCGGTCGCCCGATCGCTTCACGACGACGAGCGGCACCTCCTCGCAGCGCTCGAAGGTGGTGAACCGGTGCCCGCAGTCGAGGCACTCACGGCGGCGGCGGATCGAGCTGCCGTCGTCGGCCAGGCGCGAGTCGACGACCTTGTCGTCGAGCCGGGCACACGAGGGGCAGCGCACGTGCCCGAACCTACTGCCCGCCGATTCGGACTCGCACGCCTCGGGTGGGCGCCCGCCGAGGCGCACGAGCCGCAGCCGGGGGCTGGAGCCACCCGACGGGTGCGGCGGGCGCAGCGCCACGGTCACCGCCCGGCCCGACCGTCGAGCCCGTCGAGGGACACCCGCTGGCCCGGCTGGAGCCCGTGGGGGCCGACGCGCCGGCTGAGCTCGTCGACGAGCGGCCGAACGTCGCCGTCGGGCTGCAGCGAGCGGGCGATCCCCCACAGCGTGTCGCCGGGCTGCACCAGGTGGGCGTGGGCCGCCACCGGCACCACCTCGTCGGCGGCGCCGACCGCCGGGGCCCCGGCCAGGTCGGCCGCCGGGGCGTCGACCGGCGCCTCGACCGACGACCGGCCGGCCGGGACCGGCTCGGCGCCGGCGGTGGCGAGGACGAGGGCGGCCACGGTGGTGAGGAGCAGGGCCACCACGGCGAGGGCGGCGGCGCCGGGCAGGGCCGGCACCAGCGAGCGGGCCGACGCCGCGAGCGACCGACCCCGACGGCGGGCCGCCGCCGCACGCCCACCAGGGACGAGCACCAGGGCGGGCCGGGCGTCGACCGGAGCGACCGGGGCGAGCGCCTCGGCGGGCGCCGTGCCCGTGGGCACGAGGGCCAACCCGGCGGGGCGGGCCTGCGGGGTGACGGGGGCGAGGCGGCGGCGCTCGCCGGCGTGGGGGTGGGTGGCGATGACGATGGCGGTCATGGCGACATCCTCTGCAGGGGGTGTGACAGCGTCGGACCGGAGCGCGGTCCCGCACCGGAGCGGTCCGGTCCGGGCCTGCCTCGGCGTCCGGTCCAGGGGGTCCACCCGCCCGATGGAGGCGGGTGATAGAACGGGCGTACGCCGAACGATCGTTCGCACCGCTCGGCCAGCCAACCACGAACGCCTGTTCGTCGTCAAGGCCCTGACCGGCCACGACGCCGCGACTCGTCGCTCCTGGGTGGTTGCCCCGATCGGCCCGACCGGGCTACGATGCGAACGGATGTTCGACGAACGGGCGTCCCCACCCCGCCGCTGGCGGGACCGACCGCAACCGAGGTGCCCATGCCCCCCACCCGCAAGCTCTCCCACCGACAGCTGCAGATCCTCAACTACATCGAGCAGGCCACCAACGAGCGCGGCTACCCGCCGTCGGTCCGCGAGATCGGCCAGGCGGTGGGCCTCACCTCGCCGTCGACGGTCCACACGCACCTGCGCACGCTCCAGCGCCTCGGCTACCTCCGGCGCGACCCCACCAAGCCCCGCGCCATCGAGATGCGCTACGACCCCAACTCCGGTGCCGCCGTCGAGCGCCGCCCGGTCTCGCACGTGCCGCTGGTGGGCGACGTCGCCGCCGGCACCGACGTGCTGGCCCAGGAGAACGTCGAGGAGCTGCTCCCCCTGCCCGCCGACTTCACCGGAGAGGGCGACCTGTTCATGCTGCGCGTCCGGGGCGACTCGATGATCGACGTCGGCATCCTCGACGGCGACTTCATCGTCGCACGCGCCCAGCGCACCGCCGACGAGGGCGACGTCGTGGTCGCCGGCATCCCCGGCGAGGAGGCCACGGTCAAGACCTACTCGCGCTCGGGCGACACCGTCACCCTGGTGCCGGCCAACCCGCGGCTCGAGCCGATGGTCTTCGCCGACGACGAGGTCCAGGTCTTCGGCCGGGTCGTCACGGTGATGCGCAAGCTCTGAGCGCAGGGCCGCCAGACCAGGTTCGGCGGGTCAGCCCGGTCCGATCCGGTCGCGACGACGTGGAGGACGCGGACGAGGGGGCGCCGGTGGCGCCCCCTCGTCGCGTGGCGATCCGGTCCGGAGGTGGGCCGCCGGACGTCGGCGTCAGAGCTTGGCCAGGGCCTCGGTGTAGCGATCGGCCTCGCGGGGCGTGCCCAGGTCGTCGCTGCCGAACGTGTCCACCACGGTGCCGTCGGCGCCGATCAGGAAGGTCGCCCGGTTGGCGCAGCCGAGGGGGTCGTTGAACACGCCGTAGGCCTTGGCCACCTCGCCGTGGGGCCAGAAGTCCGACAGGACCGGGAAGGTGAAGCCCTCCTGCTCGGACCACACCCGCTGGGCGTGGCGGCTGTCGCAGGACACGGCCAGCACCTGCACGCCGGCGTCGGTGAACTGCGAGTAGTCGTCCCGGAGGCGGCACAGCTCGCCCTCGCAGACGCCGGTGAAGGTGAACGGGTAGAACACCAGCAGCACCGGGGTGCCCCGGAGGCCGGCCAGGGACACCACCTCGTTGTTCGGGTCCTTGAGCTCGAAGTCGGGGGCCTGCTGGCCGATCTCGATCGCCATCGGTGGTCTCTCCTCGGGTCGGTTCGGGGGTGCGGGGGATCTCCACCCGGCGTCGAGCCGGGCGACGGGCCCGGGCGGGCTGGCCCGGGTCGACGGCGCAGCATAGGGGGACGGGGCTCCCGACGACGCCCCCGGCCCGGGGTCGATCCCGCCGAAGACCGCTCCGATCGAGGCCTCGGCCGGACACCGCTGGGGCGAGGCAGCGGGCGGCGGGGCGCTCCGGGTCCGCCGGCACCGGCCGATCCGCCGCCCCCCGAGCGCGTCAGGGGTGATCCGCCGACCAGCGAGCGCGTCAGGCGCCGGTGCGGACCAGGTCGAGCAGGGCTCGGTGCACGGCCTCGAGGGGCGCCCGCTCGAGGTGCTCGCCGGCGGTGTGGGCGATGGTGGCGTCACCCGGACCGAAGTTGGCCGCGGGGATGCCGTGCTCGGCGAAGCGGGCCACGTCGGTCCAACCCAGCTTGGCCCGCACCTCGAGGCCGTGGCGCTCGACCACCGTCGCCAGCAGCGGGTGGTCGAGACCGGGCGGGGCGGCGCCGGCCACGTCGCCCAGGCGCACCTCGTCGCCGTCGTCGAGGTGGGGGGCGAGCAGCTCGCGGACGTGGGCCTCGGCCTCGGCAGGGGTGCGGTCGGGGGCGAAGCGGTGGTTGATGGTGAGCTCGGCCCGATCGGGCACCACGTTGCCGGCCACCCCACCGGTGACGTGCACGGCCTGGAGCGCCTCCCGGTACTCGCAGCCGTCGAGGACCGGCCGACGGCCCTCGTAGCCCTCGAGCGTGGCCAGGACGGCGCCCAGGCGGTGGATGGCGTTGCGACCCATCCACGGCCGGGCGGTGTGGGCCCGGGCGCCGTGCAGCACGACGTGCAGCCGCAGGGTGCCCTGGCACCCCGCCTCGACGGCGCCCGACGTGGGCTCGCCGATGAGGGCAGCGTCGCCGGCGAGCAGGTCGGGGCGCTCGGCGAACAGCTCGAGCAGCCCGCTCTCGACCGCCGCCACCTCCTCGCGGGCGTAGAAGACGTAGGTCACGTCGACGGCGGGCTCGGGCACCGTGCGGGCCAGCTCGAGCATGATCGCCAGGCCGCCCTTCATGTCGGTGCTGCCCACCCCGAAGAGGCGATCGCCCTCGATCCGGGCCTCCTCGTTGCCGTCGGCGGGGACGGTGTCGGTGTGGCCGGCGAGGATCAGCCGCTGCGAGCGGCCGAGCGTGGTGCGGGCCACAAGGTTGTCGCCCACCCGGGTGACCTCGAGCCACGGCAGGCCGGCCAGCTCGGCCTCGAGGTGGCCGACCAGCGCCGCCTCCTCCCAGCTGGGCGAGGCGATGGCCACCAGCTCGGCGGTGCGGGCCAGCAGGTCGACGGGATCGGCGGTGGGATCGGTCATCGCGGGCGCGCCTCGGGTCGGGACGGTGGTCGGTCGGCGCGGCGGCGCGAGGCCGCCGTCAGGTGGTGGCGCCGTGGGTGCGCAGGACGTCGTTGAGCTTGGACTTGTCGTGCCGCTCGCCCTCGGTCAGCCGCTTGATGACCAGCACGCAGGGCAGGCCGAACTCGCCGCCGGGGAAGGTTCGCGGGCGGGTGGCCGACACGGCCACGCTCCAGGCGGGGACCTCCCCCCGGGCGATCTCCTCGCCGGTCTCGGCGTCGATGACCGGGACCGACCCGGTGAGGATGCAGCCGGCGCCGAGCACGACCCCGTCGCCGATGCGGGCGCCCTCGGCCACGATGCAGCGGCTGCCGATGAGGCACTCGTCGCCGACGATCACCGGGCGGGCGTTCGGCGGCTCGAGCACGCCGCCGATGCCGACCCCACCCGACAGGTGCACGTTCTCGCCGATCTGGGCACACGACCCGACGGTGGCCCAGGTGTCGACCATGGTGCCGGACCCGACGCGGGCGCCGATGTTGACGTAGCTCGGCATCATCACGACGCCGCGGTCGAGGAACGACCCGAACCGGGCCGAGGCACCGGGCACGACCCGCACGCCGGCGGCCTGGAAGCCGGCCTTGAGCGGGATCTTGTCGGCGAACTCGAAGGGCCCGAGCTCGATGGTGGCCATCTGGGACTGCTTGAAGTACAGGAGGATCGCCAGCTTGAGCCACTCGTGGACGACCACGTCGCCGCCATGGGCGACCTCGGCGACGCGAGCCTCGCCGGTGTCGAGGAGGCGGACGGCGTCGTAGATCGCCTGGTTCGCCTCGGCGTCGTCGAGGGCCAGGTCGGCCCGGTGCTCCCAGAGCTCGGTGATGGTTGCCTGCAGGTCGGCCATGGGGCGGCAGGCTACCGGACCGCCCCGCCGCCTCCCGCCGGTGATCCGCACGGGCGCCGGTCCGCCGCCGTCGGCCCGCGGCCTCCCCTCGGCCGTTGGCCGGGGCTACCGGACGGCGCCGGTGGGCTCGCGGGCGGCCCGGCGGGCGTCGAGGGCGGCGACCGGGTCGGCGATCGGGGCCGGCGCAGCGGCCTCGGCCCGCCGCCGGGCCCGTCGACGGGCCCGGCGGGTGAGGACCAGCAGGGACACCCCGATGACGAGCGGCACGACCACCATCGCCACCACGCCGATCGGCCCCCCCAGCCACGTGGTGGCGAGGTCGCGCCCGAGGGCGATCGTGCCCCGCACCCGAGTGCCGTACTGGGTGGGGTCGTACGTGCCGAGCAGCTTGGCCTGCACCCGGAGGCGGTAGGTGCCCGGTGCGGGCGCGGTGAACCGGGCGATGGCCCGGCCCTCGTGGTCGAGGGTGTCCCGGTAGGCGTCGGGCGCCCCCACCTGGCCGGGCTCGACCAGCTTCTCGACCGGGATCGACGAGCCCTTCTCGTCCCGCACGGTGATGTCGAGCGGGGGCGGCAGCTGGGCGCGCGAGGCCCCCTTGTACTCCTCGAACACCACGAAGGTGCCGGGCTGGCGAACATCGATGCGGCGGTCGCCCTCGAGCACCGAGAAGCGGGTGAAGCCGAGCGTGGAGATGCCGCCCACCCAGATGACGGCGCCGAACACGGCCACCGCCACGCACACGGTGCCGAGCCAGGCCCCGGCCCACCAGACCTTCCTGGTCCCCTCCCGCCCCTGGGCGGGTGGCGCGACGAGCGGGGTGGGGATCACCGGGTCATTCTGCCGTGCCCGAGGAGGCAGCCGGCGGTCGGGCGGTGACGCAGCGGCGCCGAGCGGTGGTCCGCCGGCCTCAGCGGTTGCGCTTCCAGGGGTCGACCGGCGGCGCCGCCGGGCCGGGCGCCGGCCCGCTGACCCCGCCCGGCGCTCCGGGCAGGCCGCTCGGCGGGTGGCCGCCACCGGGAGGGCCCGGCGGGTACGTGCCGCCACCGGGAGGGCCGCTCTGCGGGTACGTGCCGCCGCCGGGAGGGCCCGGCGGGTAGCTGCCACCGGGCGGGTGGCCGCCCGGTGGACCGCCCCAGGCGCCAGGGGGTGGCCCGGCCAGCGCCCGCTTCGCCTTGGACCGCCGCACCAGGCCGACGATCAGCAGGGTCAGGCCCACGAGGGTCAAGAAGCCGCCGAAGAACACGGCGAGGCCGAACCAGAGGATCACCTTCTGGGCGATCTCGGAGATCGGCGGCCCGGCGGCGACCCGGCTGGTGGCGCCGCCCGAGGGGATGGAGCTCACCTGGAGGGTGTAGGCACCGGTCGACGGGGCGGTGAAGCTGCCGATCACCTTGAAGTTGCTGGCGCTGCTCGACGTGCTCGTCGCGTCGCAGCCGGCCTTGGACACCGTGACCTCGGCGCCCGACGGGTCCTTCACCGTGACGGTGGGCGTGGTCGACGGCAACGAGCCGGAGTCGGTGAAGAAGTACAGGTCGCGGCAGCCCGCGGCCGTCACCTGCGACGAGCCGGTGCCGCCCGGGCGCACGCCCGAGAGCACCTGCAGGTCGTTGATGATGACGGTCGTGCCGTAGACCCCGAAGCCGATGCCGGCGGCGACGCCGACGATCAGCAGGATCAACCCGGCCCACACCATCCCGTTCGGCGGCTTCTTCATCGGCACCATCCCCGGCTGCACCATCGGGCCAGTCTGACCGAACGGCCCGCCACCTGCTGGTGACCGCGTGACCGAGTCGACGGGAGGTCTCGCCGAGGCCGCGTGCGCGACCCATCGTTCGACCGATCGGCTCGTCGGCGGGCGATGGCGCCCTGGTCGGCCCCGCCTACGCTCGGCACCGTGACGGCGACGAACGGGACCGGGCTGCGGGTCGTGGTGCTCACGGGCGCCGGTGTGTCGACGGGGTCGGGGCTGCGGCCGTTCCGAGGGCCGGGAGCCCTCTACGACGACCAGGTCGTCGCCTTGGTGAGCGCCGACAACCTGCCGGGCAGCCTCCCGGCGCTGTGGGGGTTCATCGACGACCGCCGCCGCGAGCTGGCGACCGCCGAGCCCAACGCCGCCCACCGCGCCATCGCGGCGGCGCAACGGGCGGTGCGCGCCGCCGGCGGCGAGCTGCTGTGCACCACCCAGAACGGCGACGGACTGCACCAGCGGGCCGGGACGGCCGACGTGGCCGAGCTGCACGGCTCGTTCCTGCGGACCCGCTGCCTCGACGACGGGTGCAGCAGCGAGCCGTTCGACGAGGCCGAACCCCACGACCCCGACGCCCGCTGCCCGGTGTGCGGCTCCCCCCAGCGACCCGACGTCGTCCTGTTCGGGGAGGTGCCCGACGCCTACGCCTCGTGGGTCACCAAGCGGGCGCTGCGCGAGGTCGACCTGTTCGTGGCGGCCGGCACGTCGGGCCTGGTCGCGCCGGCCAACGGCCTGGTGGCCAACGCGAAGTTCGGCGGCGCCCGCACCGTCCTCGTGAACCTCGAGGACCACGAGGACCCGCACCCCGACTTCGACGAGCGGCACCTCGGCCGGGCCGAGGACCTCCTGCCCGACCTGCTGCCCCGCCTGCTCGCCACGCCCCGCCACCCCTGAGCACGGCCGCCCGCCGGCCGGTCGTGGGCGGCTGGGCTGCGCCCTCAGGCGACGCCGAGGCGGCGGGCGACCAGGTCGAGGGCGGCGTCGTCGCGGACCACGGCGAGGCGGACGTGGGCCGCGGCGGCTGGCCCGTAGAACTCGCCCGGGCTCACCAGGGCGCCGGCCTCGATGGCGAGGCGGCGGGTGAGCGACCAACCGTCGCCGTCGGGCGAGCGGGGGAACAGGTAGAAGGCGCCGCCGGGCATCGGCGCGTCGATGCCGATCTCGGCCAGCACCGCACGGAGCCGCTCGAGCCGGCGGTGGTAGCGCTCGCGCTGGAGCTCGACGTGCTCGTCGTCGCCCCACGCGGCGATGGCGGCGGCCTGCACCGGTCCCGGCACC
Organism: Acidimicrobiales bacterium; assembly: GCA_046331175.1. Lineage (GTDB taxonomy): Bacteria > Actinomycetota > Acidimicrobiia > Acidimicrobiales > Acidimicrobilacustridaceae > JAWKIW01. Next base: position 36,666 of record JAXLRI010000005.1, on the reverse strand, counting down.
ATGAACCCGGCGTGCTTGCGCAGCTCGGACAGGTAGTGCACGAGGTCGCCGTCGCCGGCGTAGAAGCCGGCCCGGGCCCCGGCCAGGTTGGAGCGCTTCGACAGCGAGTGCACCGCCACGACGCCGTCGGTCCCGTGCTCGAGGATGGTGCGTCGGGGGCCGCTCCAGGTGAACTCGACGTAGCACTCGTCGCTGAACACGGGGACGCCGTGGGCCCGGCCCCACTCGGCGGCGGCGGCCAGGTCGTCGAGGTTGCCGGCCGGGTTGCCCGGCGTGTTGACCCACAGGCACAGGGCGCGGGCGGCGTCGGCCTCGTCGATGGCGTCGAGGTCGAGGCCGAACCCGTCGGTGACGGGCACCGGCACCGGCCGACCGCCGGCCAGCAGGGCGCCCATCTCGTAGGACGGGTAGGCGACCGAGGGGTACAGGACGGTGTCGCGGCCCGGGTCGCGCAGCCGCAGCCAGTGCGGGAGGCCGGCCACCAGCTCCTTGGTGCCGATGCACGCGGCCACCTGCGACGGGTGCACCTCGACGCCGAGGCGGCGTTGCACCCACCCGGCCGCCGCCTCGCGGTAGGCCGGCGACCCGATCGAGGCCGGGTAGCCCCGCTCGGCGCCCGACGAGGCGAGGGCCTCCACCACCAGGTCGGGGGTGGGATCGGTGGGCGTGCCGACCGACAGGTCGACGCAGCCCCCGGGCAGCTGCTCGGCGACGGCCCGCAGCTCGCCCAGCCGGTCGTACGGGTACGGCGGCGGGACGAACCCGCCCGCCGGTGCGCTCGCCTCGTTCGGCGCGCCCGCTGTCTGGCTCATGCCCCCTCCACCTGGAACTCGCGCAGCCGGGTGGCGGCGGCGTCGTCGAGGCGGGCCCGGATGCGCATGCCGTCCTCGGTGGCCGACTCGACCAGCACCTCGCCCTCACGGTGCACGGTGGCCAGCACGTCGCCGCGGTCGTAGGGGACGGCCAGCTCGACCACCTCCGTGAGGGCCCGGAGGCGATCGCCGACGCGGGCCAGCAGGTCGTCGATGCCCTCGCCCGTGCGGGCCGACACCACCACCGCGCCCGGGTGCGAGCGGGCCAGGCGGGTGGCCTCTCCCCCGGCGACGTCGGCCTTGTTGCACACCACCAGCTCGGGCACGTCGCCGGCACCGATCTCGCGCAGCACCTCCCGCACCGCCTCCATGTGGCCCTCGGGGTCGGCGCCGGCGGCGTCGACCACGTGGACGAGCAGGTCGGCCTCGGTGACCACCTCGAGGGTGGACTTGAACGCCTCGACCAGCTGGTGGGGCAGCTTGGTGACGAACCCGACGGTGTCGGTGAGCAGCACGGTCTCGCCGCCGGGCAGGTGCAGGCGGCGGGTGGTGGCGTCGAGGGTGGCGAACAGCCGGTCCTCGACCAGCACCCCGGCGTCGGTGAGCCGGTTGAGCAGCGTCGACTTGCCGGCGTTCGTGTAGCCGACGATGGCCACGGTGTGCAGCCGGGCCCGCTTGCGGGCCTTGCGCTGCGTCTCGCGCACCCGCTGGATGTCGCGCAGCTCGCGCTCGAGGCGGTGCAGGCGGCGCTCGATGCGCCGGCGGTCGATCTCGAGCTTGGTCTCGCCCGGCCCGCGGCGGGCGCCGATGCCGCCGGCCTGGCGCGACAGGCGCAGGCCGAGGCCCCGCAGGCGGGGCAGCCGGTAGCGCAGCTGGGCCAGGGCCACCTGGGCCTTGCCCTCGGTGCTGTGGGCGTTCTGGCCGAAGATGTCGAGGATCACCGCGGTGCGGTCGATGGCGGTCCGGCCGAGGGCCTTCTCGAGGTTGTACTGCTGGGCGGGGCTCAGCTCGTCGTCGAAGACCACGGTGTCGGCGTCGACCCGGTCGCACAGCTCGCGCAGCTCGGCGACCTTGCCCGAGCCGATGTAGGTGGCCGGCTCGGGGGTGCGGCGGTGCTGCACCACCCGGGCGACCTCGTCGGCGCCGGCGGTGTCGACCAGCAGGGCCAGCTCGTCGAGGGACTCGTCGACGTCGTCCTCGTGGCGGGGCGGCAGCACCACGCCCACCAGCACGATGCGCTCGCGGAACGACCGCTCGATGAGCCCGCCGCTGGCCCCGCCGAACTCGCCGAAGCCACCGCGGTGGGACTCGTCGTCGCCGTCCCGACCGGCGCTGGCGGTCGGGACCGAGACGTCGCCGTCGCGCTTGTCGAGCGCGTCGAGCGCGCCGAGCGCACCGACCGGTCCGTCGACCGGGGCATCTTCGTCGCTGGCCACGGGCCGGAGCGGGTCAGGGGTGGGGTCGGCGGGCACGATCAGCTCGGGTCGCGCAGCTCGAGGGTGGCGATGAGGTGGGAGGGGCCGATGAGGGTGACGTCGTCGCCCAGGGCGACCTCGGCCGAGCCACCGGGCATGTCGACGCGGACCCGTTCGCCGACCAGGCCCCAGCCGTGGGCGACGTGGGCGGCGGCGCAGGCGCCGGTGCCGCAGGCGGCGGTGACGCCGGCGCCGCGCTCCCACACGCTCAGCCGCAGCGAGTCGGGATCGGGCCCCGGAGCGATGAACTCGACGTTGACGCCGCCGGGGAACTGCTGCTCGAGCCAGGCGCCCTCGGATTCGAGGTCGATGGCGGCCGGGTCGTCGACGAGCACCACTAGGTGGGGGTTGCCCACCGAGGCGGTGGCGTACCTCCCGCTGAGCTGCTCGGCGAGGGGCCCGGGGATGCCCGGTCCGGCGCCGATCGCCCCCATCGTCACGCTGACCACGCCGTCGTGGAAGTCGGCGGTCTCGTGGACGGTGGCGACCCGCACGCCGGCATCGGTGGCGATGCGGTAGGTGGTGTCGTGCTCGTCCCGGGCGATGGCGAGGGCCTGGGCGAGGCAGCGGATGCCGTTGCCGCTCATCTCGGCCCGGCTCCCGTCGGCGTTGAAGAGGTGCATGACGACGTCGACGTGGGCCAGGTCGTCGGCGGGCAGCCCTCCCGTGGGCGCGGCACCGTGGATGAGGCCGTCGGCCCCGATGCCGGTGCGGCGATCGCACAAGCGGACGGCGAGGTCGCCGTCGGCGGTGCGGCCGATCTGACCGCCGTTGGTCTCGTCGAGCACGACGAGGAAGTCGTTGCCCAGTCCGTGGTGCTTGGTGAGGTGCACGACTGCCTCGCTGGTCCGCGGTCCACCACCGCGGTCCTCCGCGGCCCGTTCGAGCCTAGGCGGCCCCCGGACCCGATCCCGCCGGGTTCCGGTCGTGGCCCGCCGGGCTCGGGTCGTCGACGACGGCGAGCAGGTCGGCGAGCACCTCGACGGCCGGCCGGTCGGCGTCGATCCAGGTGATCCGCGGGTCGCGGCGGAACCAGCGCTCCTGGCGGCGGGCGAAGCGGCGGGTGCGGGCGATCGCCTGGTCGAGGGCCTCGTCGAGGCTGAGCTCGCCGTCGAGGTGGGCCGAGAGCTCCTGGTAGCCGAGGGCCTGGGCGGCGGTGGCGGACAGCCCGCCGGGCCGGGCGCGCAGGGCGGCGACCTCGGCCAGGAAGCCGGCGGCCACCTGGGCTCGGTAGCGCTCGGCGATGCGGGCGTCGAGCACCGGGCGGGGAAGGCGCAGGCCGACGAGGGCGAACGGCGTCGGCGGGTAGGCGTCGAGGCCGGGTCCCCACGACGAGAAGGGGCGGCCGCTGCCGAGGGTGACCTCCAGCGCCCGCACCACCCGCCGGCGGTTCGTGGGCTCCATGCGGCCGGCCGCCACGGGGTCGAGGGCGAGGAGGCGGACGTGGAGGGCGACGGTGTCGGGCTCGGTCTCCAGCTCGGCACGGACCTCGGGGTAGCGGCCGGGGATGCGCAGGTCGTCGACGGCGGCCTGGACGTACAGGCCGGTGCCCCCGACGAGCAGCGGGCGGCCGCCCCGCTCGGCGACGTCGACGACCACGGCCCGCAGCTCGTGCTGGAACCGGGACAGCGACCACTCCTCGGACGGGTCGACCACGTCGATCAGGTGGTGGGGCACCTCGGCCTGCTCGGCGGCGGTGGGCGTGGCGGTGCCGACGTCCATCCCCCGGTACACCTGCATCGAATCACAGGTGACCAGCTCGACACCGGGTCGGGCCCGGGCGACCGCCAGCGCCAGCGCCGACTTGCCCGAGGCGGTGGGGCCGACGAGGACCACCGGCCGGGCGGCCGCGACCTCCGGGGGCGGCCACGGCGGCCGCCCGGGGTCGCCGGCGCCGGCCGCGGGCGTGGGCGGCGTGGGCGACGTGGGCGACGATCCCTCCGGCGAGCTCACGTCAGCTGGTCGAGCAGGGCGTGGGCGTCGACCTTGGCCAGCGAGGGCAGCTCGAGGCCGTAGGCCTCCAGGAACGGGCCGAGGGCCTGGGGGCTGATGTGGGTGGCGATGTCGGCCGCCACGGTGGCCAGGTCGGCGTAGCGGTCGCCGACCCCGGCGCGGTGCCAGCCGACGACGGCCGACAGCTCGCCACCGTCGACGAGGATCCGGTCGAGGCGGAGGTCGCCGTGGACCACGACCACGTCGGACTCGTCGTCGCCCACCGCGGCGAGGGCCTCGCCGACGAGGTGCAGCAGGCGCTCGGGGGCCAGGCGGCGATAGGCCGGTGCCAGGTCGTCGGTGCGGACGAGGCCGGCCCCGACCCGGGCCTCCGCCACGGCCAGCCGGCCGGCCGTGGCGGCGTCGAAGGGGCAGTCGTCGGTGGGCAGGTCGTGCACGGCCCGCACGGCGCGGGCGACGACGGCCACCGCCGACTCGGCGTCGCGGTGGGCGGCGGGATGCGAGGCCGGCCGTCCGGTCGGGACCGTGGTGGCGAGGACCCGCCAGGTGCTGCCGCCGGGGCCGGGCACCGCGTCGACGGCGAGCACCTCGGGGACCGGGAGGCGGCCGGCGAGCCAGGCGAGGCGGTCGGCCTCCCCGCGGGCGGGGTCGGGGTCGTCCGGCCCGACGGGGACGGCCCGCAGGCGGGCCCGAGGCGCGCCGTCGTCGGCAACGACCAGGCGCAGCACGGCCCCGGCCCGGCGGTCGCCGCCGGTCGCGGGCAGGGCGACCAGCCGGTCGAGGGCGTGCGGACCGGCCGCGGCGAACAGGGCGGCGAGCTCGCTCCCGGGATCGGCCTCGCGCCACGGCGGCTCGGCCGCGACCGTGGGCTCGGCCTGGTCGGGGCGGGACCCGGTCGGATCCGCCGGATCCGTGGCGGCGGGCGGCACGGTCAGCCGGCGACCACCGGGATGCGGGTGCGGTGGCGGGGCGGAGCGACCACCTCGACCAGCTCGCCGCGCAGCCAGTGGGACCCGGCGGCGGTGACCTCGGCGGTGACGACGGTGCCGGGCCGCAGCAGGCGGCCGGCGTCGAGGTGCACCAGCTTGTTCTGGGTGGTGCGGCCGGTGGTCATCGCCGGGTCCTTCTTGGACGGCCCCTCGATGACGAGCTCCTCGACCCGGCCGACCCGGGCCTGGTGGGCCGCCAGCGTCGAGCGCTCGACGACCACCCGCAGCCGCTCGAAGCGCTCCCCCACGACGGCCGGGTCGACGAAGCGGTCGACCAGCTCGGCGGCCTCGGTGCCGGGCCGCGGCGAGTAGATGAAGGTGTAGGCGCTGTCGTAGCGGGCCGCGGCCACGACCTCGAGGGTCTCGGCGAAGTCCCCGTCGGTCTCGCCGGGGAACCCGACGATCAGGTCGGTGGTGACGGCGAGGTCGTCCACCCCCGTCCGGGCCGCGGACAGCCGCTCGAGGTAGCGCTCGGCGGTGTAGCCCCGGTGCATCGCGGCGAGGATCCGGTCGGAGCCGGACTGCAGCGGCAGGTGCAGGTGGGGGCACACGGCGTCGTTGGCGCCCATGGCGGCGATGGTCTCGGGGCGCAGGTCCTTGGGGTGCGGGCTCGTGTAGCGCACCCGTCGGATGCCCTCGACGCCGGCCACCGCCGCGAGCAGGTCGGCGAACAGCGGCCGAGCCCGGCGCCGGTCGTCGGCGGCCCACGCGGCGCCGGCCTGGTGCACGTCGAGGGGCGAGGGCTCGGCGGACCGCCGAGCCGTGGTGAGGTCGCGACCGTAGGAGTTCACGTTCTGGCCGAGCAGCGTCACCTCGAGCACGCCGTCGGCGGCCAGCCGCTCGACCTCGGCGACGATGTCGCCGAACGGGCGGCTGATCTCCCGACCCCGGACCGACGGCACGATGCAGAAGGCGCAGGTGTTGTCGCATCCGACCTGGATCGTGACCCAGGCGGCGTGGTCGACCTCGCGGCGCACCGGGAGCGCGGAGGGGAACGCCTCGGCGTCGTCGGGGGCCTCGTCCCAGATCTCGGTGACCGCACCGCCGGAGCGGGCCGCGGCCAGCAGCTCGGTGGCCCGGTGGACGTTGTGGGTGCCGAAGACGACGTCGACGTGGGGGGCGCGCTGGCGCACGAGGTCGCGGTCCTTCTGGGCCAGGCAGCCGCCCACCACGATCTCGAGCTCGGGGCGCTGGTCCTTGAGCGCCTTCAGGTGCCCCAGCTGGCCGTAGAGCTTGTTGTCGGCGTTCTCCCGGATGCAGCAGGTGTTGAGCACGACGACGTCGGCCTCGTCGAGGTCGGCGGCGGGCTCGAGCCCGTCGGCCTCCAGCAGGCCGGCGATCCGCTCGGAGTCGTGCTCGTTCATCTGGCACCCGTAGGTGCGCACCAGGTACTTCCGGGTCACGGCGGACAAGCCTAGGCGGCGAGGTCGCGACCACCGAAGCGGCGATCGGAGGTGCCGGGGGCGCGGCGGGTCGGGCTAGGGCTCGCTGGGCGGTGGCGGCGTGAACGCCGGGCCCGGTGCCGTTGCCGGCTCGTCGACGGTGAGCACGACCTCGTCCACGACGGCGGCACCGGCGGCGAAGGCCTTGGCCTCCTTGTCGGCGTGGGCGGCGGCCTTGGCCTTCGCCTTGGCCGACCAACCCATGCGGTCGAGGACGATGGCGGTGCCCACGCCCACCACGACCCCACCGACGACCAGCACGAGCAGCTCCATCGGTGGGCAGCCTACCGGCCGCGACCGGCCCGCCCGGAGCGGGCACCGCGCCACGGGGGCAAGGCGGTGGCCGCCCCGGCTGGGGCCGGGCTGGCGGACGGCGGCCGGTCGACCGAGGTGGCGACCGGGCGGACGACGATCAGTCGTCGAGGGAGATCGGGACCTCGTCGGCCTCGGTGAACTCGTCGGCGACCTCGGCGTCGCCGATGCCGACCTCGGTGCGGACCCGCTCGGAGATCTCCACCATGATCTCGGGGTTGTCGACGAGGAACTGCTTGGCGTTCTCGCGACCCTGGCCGAGCTGCTCGCCCTCGTAGGTGTACCAGGCGCCCGACTTCTTCACGATGCCGAGGTCGACGCCGATGTCGAGCAGCGAGCCCTCGCGGCTGATGCCCTTGCCGTACATGATGTCGAATTCGCACTGCTTGAACGGCGGGGCGACCTTGTTCTTGACCACCTTCACCCGGGTGCGGTTGCCGACGACCTCGACGCCGTCCTTGATCGACTCGATGCGGCGGATGTCGAGGCGGACCGACGAGTAGAACTTCAGCGCCCGGCCACCGGGGGTGGTCTCGGGGCTGCCGAACATCACGCCGATCTTCTCCCGCAGCTGGTTGATGAAGACGCAGATGGTGTTCGACTTGTTGAGGTTGGCGGTGAGCTTGCGCAGGGCCTGGGACATCAGCCGGGCCTGCAGGCCGACGTGGGTGTCGCCCATCTCGCCCTCGATCTCGGCCCGGGGGGTGAGGGCGGCGACCGAGTCGATCACCACCACGTCGAGCGCCCCGGAGCGCACGAGCATGTCGGCGATCTCGAGGGCCTGCTCGCCGGTGTCGGGCTGGGAGATGAGCAGCTCATCGATGTCGACGCCGATGTTGGCGGCGTAGACGGGGTCCATGGCGTGCTCGGCGTCGATGTAGGCGCAGATGCCGCCGTTGCGCTGGGCCTCGGCCACCACGTGCATGGCGAGGGTGGACTTGCCCGACGACTCCGGGCCGTAGATCTCCACGACGCGACCACGGGGCAGGCCGCCGACGCCGAGGGCGATGTCGAGGGCGAGCGCACCGGTGGGCACGGTGGCGATGGCCATCGTCTCCTTCTCGCCCATGCGCATGACCGAGCCCTTGCCGAACTGCTTCTCGATCTGCCCGAGGGCCATGTCGAGTGCCTTGTCTCGTTCCACCGGTGTCTCCCTTGTGCGTGTCTGCGGTGTGGTCGTGTCCGCCGGCGCTTCGATCGGGACCGCTCCCGACCGCCGTTCCGGCGGGGCTGCGACGGTGCCGCAGCGATGCGGATGACCCTACGGAGAGGGTGTGACAGGAACCCCGGAGGACCGGGACCGGTCGGTGGTGCGGGACCCCCGGCCGGGCTGCTGGGACTGGCTGCTGGCTGGCTGGCTGCTGGACCGCTCGGCGTCCCCCGGGGAGGGCCGTGGGAGGTGCCCCACCCGAGCGCTTCGCGGTGCCCGGCTGGTGCTCCCCCGGGCGGCGCCCCCCGGCGAACGACAGCACTGTAATTGCGAACAGTCGTTCGCCGCAAGGACCCTCGGCGAACACCTGCGCGAGGCCGGCGGCCCTCGCCCCTCCCCCCACCTGGGCCGGGCCGCGGCGGGAACGCATGGCAGGCTGACGCCGTTGGAGCGGGTGCCAGCCCCGCCCACCGACGACGAGGTCGAGGACCCCGAGGAGACGACGACGATGAGCGACCACACCAAGCCCAGCGAGGCCGAGCTGCGCGAGCGCCTCAGCCCCGAGCAGTTCCACGTGACCCAGGAGGCCGGCACCGAGCGGGCGTTCACCGGCGAGTACTGGGACTGCCACGACGCCGGCACCTACCGCTGCGTCGTGTGCGACGCCCCCCTCTACACCTCCGACACCAAGTTCGACTCCGGCACCGGCTGGCCGAGCTTCTTCCAGCCGATGGACGACGATGCCGTCGAGACCCACACCGACGCCAGCCACGGCATGGTCCGCACCGAGGTGGTCTGTGCCTCGTGCGGCGCCCACCTGGGCCACGTGTTCCCCGACGGCCCCGCCCCCACCGGCCAGCGCTACTGCATGAACTCGGCGTCGCTGCGCCTCGACCGCGACGCGGCCGAGGACTGACCGAAGCCGACGACCGACCGGCCGATCGAACGGCCTCACCCGCCTCCCGCGGCCGCCCGGCCGCGGGAGGTTCGCGTCCGGCCCCGATCGCTGACGACCTCGGACGTGCTCGCCGACGCACCGCTCAGGCGCCGGCGACCAACCGCTGCACGAGGATCGTCTCGTAGGTCGGGCCGCCGGCGCCGAGCACCGACCGCACCAGCTCGACCTCGCGCACCGTGAAGCGGGCGGCGAAGCGGGCCCCGGCCAGGCCGCAGGCGGCGCGGTGCCGCAGCCGGGCCACCGTGAGGTGGCCGGCGAAGGGTCGCGGATCGGGTGGGTCGCCCACGCCCACGGTGGCGTCGGCCACCGCCGCCGCCAGTGCGTCGAGGCCGTGCACCGGCAGGCACACCACGTTGCGGCCCAGCCGGCTCACCCGGGGGCCGACCTCGGCCACCGCCGGCGCGGCGCGCAGGCCCGCCAGCGCGCCGATGGCGGAGGCCTCGTCGACCCGGTCACCGAGGAAGCGCAGGGTGACGTGCCAGGTGTCGGGCCGGGTCCAGCGCACGCCGGGCTCCGCCGGCCGCGGCAGCGCGGCCACGGCGTCGAGCACGTCGTCGGGCGGCACCACCGCGACGAACAGTCGTGACGCCGGGCCACCGGTCGCCGCGTCGGGCGCCACGTCGCTGCTCCCCCGTCGCCGGGCCGGCCGGACCTGGCGACGTCAGCCGCGGGCGAGCAGCTGGCGACGGAGCAGGTCGAGGACCGAGATGGTGGAGAACTGGCGCAGCCGGTCGCGATCGCCGGGCAGGCGCACCATCAGCGCGCCCGCCTCGCCGTCGACGCACGTCCCGAGGAACACCGTGCCCGGTCGGATGCCCTCCTGGGGGTCGGGCCCGGCCACGCCGGTGACCGACACGGCCACGTCGCAGCCCAACGCCCGGCAGGCGCCCTCGGCCATGGCGGCGGCCGCCTCCTCGGTGACCACGGGCCCCTCGGGCACGCCCAGCAGGTCGTACTTGACCTCGCTGGCGTAGGACACGATCGAGCCCCGGAACACCCGCGACGCGCCCGGCACCGCCGTCAGCCGGGAGGCGATGAGCCCGCCCGTCATCGACTCGGCCGTGCCCAGCGTGAGGCCCTGCTCCTCGCAGAGGCGCAGCACCACCACCTCCATGGGCTCGTCGTCGAGGCTGAACACCGAGTCGCCGACGATCGAGGCCACCATCTCGACCTCGCGGGCGAGCACGGCGTCGGCCTCCTCGGCGGTCGACGCCTTGGCGGTGAGGCGGAGCTTGAGGCCCTCGATGCCCGACGCCAGCCAGGCGAGGGTGGCGTGGCCCGACTGCTCGAGCTCGTCGTGGTACGGCGCCAGCTGCTCGGCCAGGCCCGACTCGCTCTGGCCCCACGTGCGCAGGACGCGCGAGCGAATCACCGACGTCTCGCCCGACCGGCGCCGCAGCTCGGGCACGACGGTGCCGGCCACCATCTCCTGCATCTCGTAGGGCACGCCGGGCACGGCGAAGATCACCTTGTCGCCCACCGGGCAGATCAGGCCCGGTGCGGTGCCCGGCTGCTGCGGGATGGTGGACGCCCCCACCGGCACGTCGGCCTGGCGCAGGTTGTTCGCCGGCATGTCGCGGCCGCGCGACCCGAACATGGCCCGGATGCGGTCCTCGATCTCGGGGTCGCGCTCGAGCTCGACGCCCATCACCTCGGCGATGCAGTCGCGGGTGATGTCGTCCTGGGTCGGGCCGAGGCCCCCGCACACGATCACCGCGTCGCTGCGGTCGAGCGCCTGGCGCAGCGCCCCGATGATCCGCTCGGCGTTGTCACCGACCTTCGTCTGCCACAACGAGTCGATGCCGGCGAGGGCCAGCTGCTCGCCGATCCACGACGAGTTGGTGTCGACGATCTGGCCGAGCAGCAGCTCGGTCCCCACGGCCACGACCTCACAGCGCATGGCGGCGCAGGCTACAGGCTCGCCCCGAGCCCGCCTCCCGGATGGCGGGACCTCAGTCGCGGTGCATCGTCGACAGGGCCCGCTGGCCGTCGACGAAGTAGAGCGCCGCGCTCCACAGGGCCAGCGCCACCGACGCCCACAGGAACGACGTGGCGATCCAGGGCTGGTCGACGAGCGGCGGAGCCAGGGCGCAGCCGATGGCGATCGACTGCACGAAGGTCTTGGCCTTGGCCGACTTGCGGGCCGGCACCGCCAGGCCGTGGCGGCCCCAGTAGACGCGGTACAGCGAGATGGCCAGCTCGCGGGCGCCGATGATGATCACCGGCAGCCACCAGAACGTGCCGATGACGGCCAGCGCGCACAGGGCCCCGAACACCAGCACCTTGTCGGCCAGCGGGTCGAGGAACGCGCCCGACCGCGTGGTGCCCATCTTGCGGGCGATCCAGCCGTCGACGCCGTCGGTGCTGGCCAGCACGACCCACAGCACGAAGGTGCGCCACGACGCGCCCTCCGACGCGATGAGCGAGAACAGCAGCGGCGACACCAGCAGCCGCACCACGGTGACGGCGTTCGCCGGGGTGGCCAGCGCCGAGGGCCCGAAGGTGGTGGCCTGCGGGCTCGGGACGTCGGGCGTGGGGGCGGTGTCGCTCACGACGACCTGCCGGCGGGACGGCGCGAGGTGTGCGGGCGGGGCGAGCCGGCGGAGTCGTCGACCGGCTCGGCCACGAGGTCCGGGCCGAGCGCGTCGGTGACGACCACGTCGACGAACGTGCCGACCGGCAGCGCCTCGGGCACGGTCACGATGCCGTCGATCTCGGGGGCTTCGCGGTGGCCGCGCGCCTGGCCGGGGAGGTCCACGAGGACTTCGACCGTCGACCCGATCAGATCGTCACGTCGGGTGGCGGTGATGCCGTCCTGCAGCTCGCGCAGCTCGGCCAGCCGCTCGTCGACCAGGCCGGGGTCGACGGTCCCGTCGAGCCCGGCGGCGTAGGTGCCCTCCTCGGCCGAGTAGGCGAAGAAGCCGCACCAGTCGAGCCCGACCTCGCCGACGAAGGCGAGCAGCTGGTCGTGGTCGGCCTCGGTCTCACCGGGGTAGCCGACGATGAAGTTGGACCGGAAGGCGGCGTCGGGGGCGGCCGCGCGGATGGCCGCGATGCGGTCGGCGAACCGGTCGCCGTCGCCCCACCGGCGCATCCGACGCAGCAGCGGCGCCGACACGTGCTGCAGGGACAGGTCGAAGTAGGGCACGCCGGTGGCCAGCACGGCCTCGACCAGACCGTCGGTGAGGTCCGACGGGTACAGGTACAGCAGGCGCACGCGATCGACCCGCTCGGCCACCGCTCCCACCAGGTCGACGATGCGCCGCTCACCCACCCCCTGGTCGCGGCCATAGGCGGCGAGGTCCTGGGCGACGAGCACCACCTCGGCCACGTCGAGGGCCTCGACCTCGGCCAGCACGTCGGCCATGGCACGCGACCGCTGCTTCCCGCGGAAGGTGGGGATGGCACAGAAGCCGCAGGCCCGGTCGCACCCCTCGGCCACCTTCACGTAGGCCCAGGGAGCGTCGGCCTTCGGGCGGGGCAGCTCGAGCAGGTCGAGCGCCGGCACCGACTCGTCGGTGGCGAGCAGGGCCCGTCCCCGAGGCGGCTTCACGCCGAGCGTGACCGGTACGCCGAACCCGGCCACCACGTCGGCCTCGGGCAGAGCGTCGGCCAGCTCGTCGCCGTAGCGCTCGGCGAGGCAGCCGGTGACGACGACCTCGGCGCCGTCGGCCCGGCCGTCGGACAGCGCCAGCACCGTGTCGATGGACTCCTGCCGCGCCTCCTCGATGAAGGCACAGGTGTTGACCACGACCAGGTCGGCACCCCCGGCGTCGAGCGCGGGGACGAGCCCGTCCGCGAGGAGGGTCCCCGTCAGCTTGTCCGAGTCGACCTGGTTCTTCGGACAGCCCAGCGTCTCCACCCAGAAGGAGCGAGGCATCCGGGCGATGCTACAAGAGCCCCCCGGACCGGCCCCAACGAGCGACGGCGGCGGCACGGCGCGTCAGCCGGCGATCAGCTCGAGGCGGTTGCCGAAGGGGTCGTCGGTGTGGAAGCGGCGGGTGCCGGGCAGCTCGTCGCTCCACCGCACGTCGTGGCCTGCGGCGGCGAGATCGGCGGCCAGCACGTCGAGGTCGTCGACGACGAACGCGGGGTGGGCCTTGCGGGCGGGGGCGAAGGGCTCCTCGACGCCGAGGTGCACGTGGACGTCGCCCGCCTCGAACCAACAGCCGCCGCGCCCGGCCAGCGCCGGCGGCTTGGGCACCCGCGCCAGCCCGAGCAGGCCGGCGTAGTACGCCTCGGCCTCCGCCTCGGCTTCGGGGCCTGCCGGCATCGCCAGCTGCACGTGGTCGAGGCGCTGGAGGTGGGCCATGCCCCCAGCGTACGGATCGTGGCCGCGACCAGCCCGCGAGCGACGAGCCCTGATCGCTCGGCGAGATCGCTCGGCGAGATCGCTCGGCGGACCGGTGGACGGCCGCGAGCGGCCTCCCTACGATGCGGCCGCACCGGACGGGGGCACCGGTTCGCGCCGCGGCGCGACCTCGACGATCCGACCGCACCCCACCGAGGCCACGACCGCGAGGCGCACATGAAGCAGATCGTGTTGCACGGCGCCGACGACTGGCGCCTCGACGAGGTCGACGACCCCGATCCCGGCCCGAGCGACGCGCTCGTCCGCATCGCCGCCTGCGGGATCTGCGGGACCGACGTGTCCTACGTGCACCTGGGCATGACCCCCGGCCACCCCATCCCGCTCGGCCACGAGATGGCCGGCGTCGTCGACTGGATCGGGTCCGAGGTCGAGGGCATCGCCGTGGGCGACCGGGTGGTCGTGTGCCCGTCCACCGACGAGGGCTTCCCGATGGGCACCGGCGGCGGCCAGGGCGGCCTCACCCCGCTGCTGCACGTGCCCGACGCCGCCGGCCGCCTCTTCGCCGTGCCCGACGACCTGCCGCTCACCACCGCGGCCCTGGCCGAGCCGCTGGCCGTCGGCATGCAGGCGGTGAACCAGTCCGAGGCGAAGCCCGGCGACAAGGTGGCGGTGTTCGGGTGCGGCCCGATCGGCCTCATGGCCCTGGCCACGCTCGCCGATCGCGGCGTCACCGACGTGGTGGCCATCGACCTCAGCCCCGCCCGCCTCGAGCTGGCCCGCCGGATCGGCGCCACCCACGTCGTGGACCCCACCGCGGTCGACGTGTGGGACGAGCTGAAGCGCCTCCACGGCACCGCCCCGTTCCTGTTCGGCCCGACGGCGGCGACGGACGTCTTCATCGAGGCGTCGGGCGCCGACCGCGTCATCGGCGACGTGCTGCGCCACGGGCGGGTCGACGGGATGCTCGTCGTGGTCGCGCTGCACTACCAGCCGGTGGCCACCAGCTACGTCGACCTGCTGATGAAGCAGTTCACCGTGCGCGGCTCGATGGAGTACCCCGAGCGCTTCGAGGATGCCGTCGACCTGCTGGCCCGGCGCGACCTGTCCTTCCTCATCACGCACACGCTCCCGCTCGAGGAGTTCGGCGAGGGCCTCGCCGTGCTCGAGGGCTCGAAGGACTGCGGCAAGGTGATGATCACCATGGATGCCCCTCGCGCCGGCGACGAGCCATGACGAGGCGATGCGACGGTTGCGGCGCACCGGACCGGACGCGATCGCACGAGGCCGAACGGTGACGAACGAGATCCGGATCGACGACCTGGCGTCGCCCGTGCTGACCGAGCTGCAGCAGCTGGGCCTCGACTTCGGCGAGTCGAAGCACACCGAGCTCACCGTCGACGCCGTGTGCGAGGCCGCCGTGGGCCGCACCGGCCTCGACGACTTCGGGCCCGACGACTTCCGCGAGCGGCTCGGCCTGCAGCTGGCCGAGATGGACGCCGACGACGAGCGCACGGGCCTCGGCCGCATGCTGTTCTTCGCCGACAACGTCCGGTACGCCTCGAACCGCCTGCTGGTCCACGACCTGCTCGCCCGCCATCCCGAGATCGGCGACGTCCCCATCGAGGCGCCGGTCGTCGTCGTCGGGCTCCCCCGCTCCGGCACCACCAACCTGGTCAACCTGCTGGCCGCCGACAGCCGCTTCCGGTCGATGCCGCTGTGGGAGTCCTACGAGCCGGTGCCCAACCCGCGCGAGCCCGCCGAGGTCGAAGGCGTCGACCCCCGGTGGGCTCGCTGCCAGCAGGCGTGGGAGGCGATGCAGTCGGGGGCGCCCCTGGTCGCGGCCATGCACCCCATGGAGCCCGACCACGTGCACGAGGAGATCGAGCTCATGGGCCCGGACTTCTCCAACTACAACGTGGAGTGGGTGGCCCGGGCCCCGCGCTGGCGCGACCACTACCTGGCCCACGACCAGACGCCCCACTACGCCTACCTCAAGCAGGTGCTGCAGATCCTGCAGTGGCACCGGCCCCGACCCCGCTGGGTCCTGAAGTCGCCCCAGCACCTCGAGCAGCTCGGCCCGCTGCTGACGACGTTCCCCGACGCCACCATCGTCGTGACCCACCGCGACCCGGTCGCCGTCGTCCAGTCCACCGCCACCATGCTCTGCTACGGCGCCCGCACGCAGTACCGCAGCACCCGGCCCGAGTGGTACCGCGACTACTGGACCGACCGCATCGGCCGCCTGCTCGACGCGTCCCTGCGCGACCGCGACCGGCTGCCCTCCGATCGCACGCTCGACGTGCTCTTCCACGAGTACATGGCCGACGAGATGGGCACGATCCAGCGGGTCTACGACCTGGCCGGCATCGAGCTCACCGACGAGGCCCGGGCCGAGATCGAGGCGTACCGCGCCGCCCACCCGCGCGGGAAGGACGGCCAGGTGATCTACGACCTGCGTCGAGACTTCTCCACCACCCCCGAAGAGGTCCGGTCCCGCTACGGCGCCTACCTCGACCGCTTCCCCGTCAGGATCGAGGTCACGTGAACATCCAGGATGAGGTCGACCGCCTCGTCGACACCCGGCCGGGCAAGGAGCTGCTCACCGCCGTCTACGACGACCCCGCCCACCCGGTGGTCGACGGCCTCGTGTACCGGTCGGGCGGCAACACCGCGGCCTACCTGGTCCTCACCGACTCGGGCCGGATCATCGTGAACACCGGCATGGGCTACGAGGCCCCGCACCACAAGCGGGTCTTCGACGCCATCCGCCCGGGGCCGACGCACCACGTCATCACCACCCAGGCCCACGTGGACCACGTGGGGGGCGTCGACCTGTTCCGCGAGCCGGGCACCACCTACATCGCCCAGGCGAACAACCCGGCGTGCCAGGCCGACGACAAGCGCATCCAGGGGCTGCGGATGCGCACGGCCGGCATCTGGTTCGATCTGCTCGCCACCGACGCCAAGCGCATCCACCAGGAGAACCCCGGTGTGTCGATGGCCCAGGCCGAGCCGGTGCCCGACATCACCTTCCACGACCGGCTCGGCCTCACCGTCGACGGCCTGCGCGTCGAGCTGCTGGCCGCGGTCGGCGAGACCACCGACTGCTGCGTCGTGTGGCTCCCCGAGCACCGCGTCGCCCTCGTCAGCAACCTCTTCGGCCCGCTGTTCCCGCACTTCCCCAACCTCAACACCATCCGCGGCGACAAGTACCGGTTCGTCGAGCCGCAGCTGGCGACCAACCGCATGGTCCGCGAGCTGCGCCCCGAGGTGCTCGTCACCGGTCGGCACGAGCCGATCGTCGGCGCCGACCTCATCGAGGCCTCCCTCGAACGCCTCCACGATGCCGTCGCCTTCGTGCACGACCGCACGCTCGAGGGGTTCAACGCCGGCGTCGACGTGTGGACGCTGATGCGCGACGTCCAGCTGCCGCCCGAGCTGCGGGTGGGCCAGGGCTACGGCAAGGTCTCGTGGGCGGTGCGCACGCTGTGGGAGAGCTACGTCGGCTGGTTCAGGCTCCAGTCGACCACCGAGCTGTACCCCGACAGCGCGCCGGCAGCACTGGCCGAGCTGGTCGAGGCGGCCGGTGTCGACGCCACGCTCGACCGGGCCGAGGCCGCGCTGGCCCGGGGCGACGCGGTGGTGGCCATCCGCCTGGGCGAGGCGGTCGAGGCGATCGTCCCCGACGAGCCCCGCCTGGCGGCGGTGATGGCGGGCGCCCACCGCCACCTCCTCGACCACGGGGGGAGCGAGAGCTTCTGGGAGCACGGCTGGCTGCAGACGCAGCTGCGCCGGTGGGACCCCACCGCCGGCTGAGCCGCTCAGCCCCAGCCGTCGCCGGCACCACCGGCGGGGCCGACCAGCAGCAGGTAGCCGTCCTCCAGCGTCGGCGCCAGCAGCTCGGCGCCGGGCGGCGGGGTCCCCACGCAGCGGTGCGACCCGTCGGGCTGGCGCCACGCGGCCCGGACCGCGGCCGAGGCCAGCGGCGGGGTCGGCGTCCGCCACACCCGGCCGGCGGCGGTCCCGGCCAGCGCGGCCGGCGTCCCCGACCAGACCAGTCGCCCGCGGTCGAGCACGTGGATCACGTGGGCGAGGGCGGCGACCTCGTCGATGAGGTGGGTCGACACCACCACCGTGGCCTCCTCCCCCAGCCGGGCCAGCCGGTCGCGCAGCCGCAGCCGCTGCTCGGGGTCGAGGCCGGTGGCCGGCTCGTCGAGCAGCACCAGCCCGGGCTGGCCGAGCAGCGCCTGGGCGATGCCGAGGCGGCGCCGCATCCCGCCCGACAGCGCCTTGACCTTGTCGCCCGCCCGGTCGCGCAGGCCCACCTCGCCGAGCACCCGCAGCACGTCGGCGTGGCGGCGCCGCACGTCGCGCTGCTCCTTGACGATGCCGACGTAGTCGACGACGTCGAACACGCGGGCGTTCGGGGCGAAGGCGGCCTCCTGCGGGAGGTAGCCGAGGCGGCGGCGCACGACCGTGCGCTGGTCGGGTCGGGTGACGTCGAGCCCGTCGACGTGCACCGAGCCCGCCGACGGCGGCAGCACGGTCGCCAGGCAGCGCAGCAGCGTGGTCTTGCCGGCTCCGTTCGGCCCGACCAGCGCGACCACGCCGCCGTGGGCGGTGAGGCTGACCCCGTCGACCGCCGTGGCGCTCCCGTAGCGCCGCTGCACCCGATCCACCGCCAAGGTCGCCGGCGCCATCACCGCACCCCCTGCACGACGTCGAACGAGCGGCGGCGGACCAGCACCACCGCGCCCGCCGCGACCGCCAGGACGACCATCGCCAGCTGGCCCCACCACCGGAACAGGACGAGCGGGTCGGCCCCGCCGCTCACGACGATCACCACCACGAGCCACGCCACCGCCACGATCCACGCCGCGGCCCGAGGCGCCACCACCGTCGACATCGCCAGGCACAGCGCACTGAGGGCGAGGGCCGGCAGCAGCCAGGCGGCGGCGAGGTGGCCCTCGGGCGATCGGGCCAGCCCGACCATGGCGACGAGCGTGACGACGATGGCTGTGGCGAGCACCGTCACCGACCGGACCAGCACCAGCCGCAGGCCGCTCATGGGGGCCGCCACCGTCACCTCGTAGGCGGGGTCGACCCCCCGGCCGTAGGCCAGCGCGACGCCGATGACGGGGATGAGCGGGGCCAGCGCCAGGAACCACAGCACGGTGGCGTCGGGCCGGTTGGGGCTCGCCGCGCTCAGCCCGAACAGCAGCGCCACGACGATGGCGACGTACCACGAGCGCCGCAGGGCGGGCGTGGCCGCCATGAGGCGCACGGTGTCGGGCGGCAGGACCCGGCCCAGCGCCCGCTCGAACCAGGAGCGCCGGGGCGCGTCGAGCTCGGCGGTGATCAGCGCCCAGCCGTCGGCCAGCCGGTCGGCCCGGACCCCGCCCGACACCGCCGCCCGGCAGGTGGGACAGGTGGCCAGGTGCACCTCGACGGCCACCGCGGTGGCCTCGTCGACGGCGAGGGCGCGGTAGCCGTCGAGCACGGCGGGGGGCGGGTGCGGAGGCGGGGCGAGTGGTGCGGACCAGGTCATGCCAGTCGCTCCTGGAGCAGGGCGCGGGCGCGCGCCAGGCGGGTCTTGACGGTCCCCTGGGGGATGCCGAGCAGGTCGGCGGCCTCGCGGGTGGTGAGGCCGTCGACGGCGGTGGCGAGCAGCACCGCCTGCAGGTCGGGAGGCAGCACGGCGAAGGCGGTGGCGAGGTCGCCGCCGATGGTTCGGGCGAGCGCGGCCACCTCGGCCGAGTCGGCCACCGGGGCGGGTCGAACGCCGTCGCCCACCAGCGAGGCGGTGAGCGCCGCCGGGTCGACCGGCTCGGGCCGGCGACGGCGCAGGAGGTCGAGCAGGCGGCGCACGGCGATGCCCCACAGCCACGCCGCCACCTCCCCGTCGCCGCGGTGCTGGCGGGCCGCGCCGCGCCACACCGCCACGAACGTGTCCTGCAGGGCCGAGTCGACCAGCTCGGGGTCGTGGCAGCGGCGTTGGAGCCGCACGGTGAGCCAGCCGGCGTGGCGGAGGTACAGCGCCTCCAGCGCGGCCCGGTCGCCCGCCGCCACGCGCGCCAGCAGCTCGCGGTCGTCGGGCCCGCCGTCGGGCGGCCGGGCGGGGGCGGGCGGGGGCGCGGCGGTCGTGGCCAGAGTCTCGCCCATCACCCCGGGCTCGGACCCGGATGACCGGGCGGCAACCACCCGGTTGGAGCCGAGGTCGACGGCGCCGTCCAGCCCGGTGCCGCCCCGGGCATCGCGAGCGGCGTCGGCGCGGCGGGCGGCCACGGCGGCGGCACCGCGGGCACCATCGGCACCGGCATCGGCGCCGGCCCGGAGGCGGGCGGACCGGCCGGCCGGCGCCGACGGAGCGGCTGGACCAGCTGGGCCAGGTAGCCCTCGGGCATGGGGTCGTCGATGCCGTAGACCTCGGGCCGGCGATCCTTGGGGAGGTAGTAGGTCCCGAACAGCAGGTCGAGCACGGGCAGCAGGCCCGAGTAGTTGCGGTCGTGCGCCTCGGGGTGGTTCGAGTGGTGCCAGTGGTGGTACTCGGGCGTTCCCCAGATCCCGTCGAGCCACCGCATCCGCCACCGCACGTTCATGTGCAACGTGATGGCCCACAGCTGGGTGACGACGCCGAGCACGCCGAGCGTCGTCGGCCGGACGCCGAGGAGCAGCAGCGGAGGGGCTGCCACCAGGCCGCCGAAGAACCCCTCGAGCGGGTGCAGGCGGGCCGCCGCGATCCAGTCGAGGCGCTCGCTCGAGTGGTGCACGGCGTGGAAGCGCCACAGGAACGGCACCTCGTGCGACATCCGGTGGTACCAGTAGCCCATCACCTCGAAGGCGACGAGGGCGATGGCGGCTTGGGCCAGGGTCGGCAGCCGCTGGAACGCCTGGGCCATCGGGTTGTCCAGCAGCGGCCACATCGGGAGCATGCAGATCACCACGGCCGCGATCAGCGCGGCCGTCTGCATCGCGCCGGTGAACATGAGGTGGTAGGCGTCGGTGCGCAGGCCCGGCCGTCGCACGCCGAAGTCGTGGCGGCGCCAGATGCGCTCGATCGGCACGGCCAGGGCGAAGCCGATGAGCAGGGCCCAGCCCGCGCCGATCCTGGTCACGACCGAGGCCGCCACCACGACGACCAGCACGACCAGGGGCCAGCGGCTCGCGGATGGCATCGTCGGCGGGGTGGTCGGCGGGGTGGTCGGCGGGGTGGTCGGCGGTGCGACCGTCGCCGCCGACGTCGGCGGCGACGACAGCGCCGACGGCGGGGCGGGCTGGGGTGCGGGTGGCGAGGGTGCGAGCACGGCGACCTCCTGTCCTCACCCCTCTGTCGCATCGACGACCGCGATCGGTTCACGGCGGGTGGGGCGCGCCGCTCGGTGCGGCCGAGCGGGCCTGGATCAGGCCGGCGCGGCGAGCGGCCCGAGGGCCAGCGACCAGGTGAGCGCGGTCAGGCTCATGCCGTCGCGCACGTTGCCGCGCCGCAGCTCGGCGACGAGGCGGTCCGGCGCCACCCACTCCACGCGGGACGACTCGCTGGGGTCGCTGGGCTCACCGACGTGGGTGGCCCCGTCCGCCGCGAAGAGGTGGAAGGTCTGGTCCGACAGCCCGTTGGTGGGGTGGTAGGCCACGAGCGGCGTCAGCGGCCCCGGACGCCAGCCCGTCTCCTCCAGCACCTCGCGCGCCGCCCCCTCCTCGACCGACTCACCGGGGTCGACCCGGCCGGCGGGCACCTCCCAGCCCCACGTGTCGGTGACGAACCGGTGGCGCCACAGCAGCAGCACGCCTCGTTCGTCGTGGACCACGACCCCGGCCGCGGGAGCCGGCATCCGCACGACGTGGTGCTCGAAGCGCTCGCCGTCGGGGATCTCGACGTCGACCAGCGCCAGGCGGATCCACGACGAGTCGTAGAGGGTCCGCTCGCCGTGCACCGTCCACTGCATCGGCCGCACCGTACAGCGCGCCACCGGAGGCGGGCGCGCCCACGACTCCACGTGCGCCGACGACCACCGGCGTGCCGCCGGCCTCAGAACGACAGACGCAGGCCTGGACGGGGCCAGGCCGTCGAGGCGAGGCGCCCCGACGACGAGAGGGTCACGTAGGCGGTGCGGGGCTCGTCGTCGTCGGCCGGACCGCCGAAGCAGATGTTGGTGGTGATCGGGTCACCCGTCGGGTGGTGCTCGGCGGCGCTGCCGTCGGGGGCGACCGACCGGATGCCGCCGTTGCCGAGGGCGGCCACGTTCACCCAGCCGTCGCCGTCGACGGCGAGCGAGTCGAACAGCTCGTTGTCGGGAGCGTCGAACAGCAGCGTGCCGCCCGGCTCGGTCGAGGTCGGGTCGCCACCGCCCGCCACCGCTCCGGCGCCGGTGATCTCGAAGGCCCACAGCCGTCCCCGATGCGTCTCGGCCACGTAGACCCGGTCACCGGCGGGCGACAGGCCGATGCCGTTGGTCCCGTGCAGCCCGAAGGCCACCGGGCGGATGAGCGAGCCGTCGGGGGCGGCGTAGAGCACGCTCGGCCGGTCGCCGAGCGGGTCGCCCTGCACGCCGTGGTCGGTGAACCAGATGCCACCGTCGGCGTCGACGACGAGGTCGTTCGGGGCGACGAGCTGCTTGCCCTCGCACTCGGTGTAGACGGTCTCGACCGACCCCGTGACGAGGTCGACGCGCTGGATCGACCCGTGCTCGTGCGCGTCGGGCTTCGCCCCCGGGAAGAGCGCGCCATCGAGGTCGTGCCACTCGAAGAACCCGCCGTTGTTCGCCACGTACACCTTGCCGTCGGGCCCGAAGGCGGCGCCGTTGGGGCCGCCGCCGGTCTCGACCACCACGGACACCTCGCCGGTGGCGGTGTCGACCCGCGACAGCGTCCCCCGCTCGATCTCGGTCAGCAGGACGCTGCCGTCGGCCTGGGCCACCGGCCCCTCGGGGAAGCGCAGGCCGGAGGCGACGTCGGTGAAGGTGAGCTCGGTCATGGGGGCGATCCTGCCACCGGGCCGCGCCGCGTGCTCGACCGGCGGGCGCGCGCGGTCGGCCGGCGCTCGGGGTCGAGCGTCGCCCACCCGGGGCCCGGGGGTCTGCCAACATGGCGGGTCCCCGTCCCCCCGATCCGGAGGAGCCGATGCGCCGCCGTGCCCTGCCCGCCCTCGCGGCTCCCGCCCTCGCCCTGGCCCTGGCCGGCGCGGCGTGTGGCACCAAGGACGACGCGCCGGGCGGCAACGGCGGCCCGCCCCTGGCCCAGGACGTGCCGGCTCCGTCCACCACCGGCACGCTCCGCACCGCCACCACCGTCGCGTCGCCGTGCCCGGACCAGACGGCCCTCACCGTGCGGACGCGCTCGGGCGACCGCCCCCTCACCCCCACCAAGGCCTACGCCGACGTCACCTTCGACGAGTCGGCCTCGATCACCTTCGCCAGCTACGACCTCCCCCAGGCCGACGCCGAGAAGGTGTTCCAGCCCACGCTCACCGGCGACCAGCTGGCGGTGAACGTCTACGTGTCCTCCACCGGCGGGACCACGTTGACCCCCGGCGACTACGTGCCGTCCAAGGGCACCGCCGGTGGCGGCACCGTGCCCCAGCGCCAGCTCAACAGCTACAGCGTGTGGTCGTCCTACGGGCGCGAGATCGCGTCGGGCTTCGACCTCGTCGAGCCCGTGGTGAGGATCACCTCGATCGACGCCGTCCAGGTGTGCGGCGAGATCACCACGCCCGAGGTGCGCGGCCGCTTCGTCGCCCCGAGGATCTGAGGTGGGTCCACGGCCGACGACCGGTGGGGTGACGTGACCGAGCCCCGCGTCATCGAGCTGCGCCTCCACACGCCGGCCGAGCTGTTCGAGCTGCCCTCGGCCGACCTCTTCTCCGAGTACCGCAACTGGCTGACCGGGGTCGAGCTGGCCATCAGCGAGCTCAAGGCCTTCTCGCTGCGCCGACGCGAGGTCGTGCTGCGCATCTCGTTGCCCGCCGACGAGATCACCCCCGACCTCGCCGAGCACATGGGCCGAGGGCTGCGCCGGTACTGCTCCGGCCGGCGCCGGTACAACCACAACGAGGTCCGGGCCCTGCGCCACGACGGTGCCGGGGCGCTGTTCATCGGCTTCCTGCTGCTGGCCCTGGGCCTGCTCGGCTCCGACCTGTTCACCCGCGACACCGAGAACGAGATCGTGCAGACCTTCCTCGGCAACGGGATCTTCCTGGTGTTGGCGTGGGTCGGCCTCTGGTACCCGCTCGACACCCTGGTGTTCGCGGCCCGCCCCTACCAGCGCGAGTCGCGGGCCCTCGAGCTGCTCGCCGACGCGACCATCGAGATCGTGCCCCGCTGATCGCCGCCCGCCGGTCGCCTCGGAACGGTGCGCACGAGCCCGTGGGCTCGCCGGCCGCCGTCAGCTGCGGCCGGCGAGCACCTCCTCGAGCTCGTCCTCGGTCATGAGCACGTCGCGGGCCTTCGACCCGGTGCTCGGACCGACCACGCCGCGCTGCTCGAGCAGGTCCATGATCCGCCCGGCGCGGGCGAAGCCGACCTTCAGCTTGCGCTGCAGCATCGACGTGGACCCCAGCTGCGAGCGGACCACCAGCTCCATGGCCTGGACGAGGAGGTCGTCGTCGTCCGCGTCGCCGCCACCGGCGACGCCCCCACCACCCGGCAGGCCGCCGTCGTCGGTGCCCTGCACGGCGGCGTCGTCGAAGGCCACCTCGGGCGCCAGCCGGCGCCAGTGCGCCACGACGTTGCGCACCTCCTTCTCGGTGACCCACGCGCCCTGGATGCGGGACGGGACCGACGAGGTCTGGTCGAGCAGCAGCATGTCGCCCTTGCCGACCAGGCGCTCGGCGCCGCCCTGGTCGAGGATGACGCGCGAGTCGGCGAGGCTCGACACGGCGAAGGCCAGGCGGGCCGGCACGTTGGCCTTGATGACGCCGGTGATGACGTTGACCGACGGCCGCTGGGTGGCGATGACCAGGTGGATGCCCACGGCCCGGGCCATCTGGGCGATGCGGCAGATGGACTCCTCGACGTCGCGGGCGGCGACCATCATCAGGTCGTTGAGCTCGTCGACGACCACGAGGATGTAGGGCAGCCGCTCGTAGGTGCGCGCCGTCTCGGGGTCGTCCTCGGGGCCGAGGGCGTAGTCGCCGCGGTCGTAGGCGGCGTTGTAGCCGTCGATGTCGCGCACCCCGACCTCGGACAGCAGGTCGTAGCGGCGCTCCATCTCGCGCACGGCCCAGGCCAGCGCGTTGGCGGCCTTCTTCGGGTTGGTCACCACCTGGGTGAGCAGGTGGGGCAGGCGGTTGTACTGGCCGAGCTCGACGCGCTTGGGGTCGACGAGGATGAGCCGCACCTGGTCGGGTGTGGTGCGCATCAGGATCGACGTGATGATCGAGTTGATGCAGCTCGACTTGCCGGCACCGGTGGCGCCGGCGATGAGGATGTGCGGCATCCGGGCCAGGTTGGCCATGACGGCCTTGCCGTTGATGTCGCGGCCGACGGCCACCTCGAGGGGGTGCTGGGCCCGCTTGGCCTCGGGCGAGGCGAGCAGATCGCCCAGGGCGACCACCTCGCGCTGGGTGTTGGGCACCTCGACGCCGATGGCCTGGCGGCCGGGGATCGGGGCCAGGATGCGCACGTCGGGCGACGCCATCGCGTAGGCGATGTCCTTGTTGAGGCTCGTCACCCGGGCCACCTTCACGCCCGGGCCCAGCTCGAGCTCGAAGCGGGTGACGGTCGGGCCGACCACCATGCCGACCAGGCGGGTCTCCACGCCGTGCTCGGCCAGGGCCGACTCGAGCGTGCGACCCTGGGCCTCGACCACGCCCCGATCGACCTCGGCCGCCTCGACCCGGTCGAGCAGCTTGGGCGGCGGCAGCTTCCACGGGCTGCCCTGAGCGGTGGCCTCGAGGTCGATGGCGAGCTGCTCGGCCTCCTCGGCCTCGTCGGGCACGTGGACGTCGGTGGCGGGCTTCTTGCGCTTCTTCTTCGGAGCGGGTGCCTCGTCGGCGTCGTCGCCCGCGGCGACGACCTCGGGGACCGGCTCGCCGGCGACGGTGACCGCCGGGGCGGCCTCGTCGCGGAGCTCGACCTCGGGCTCGTCGCCGGCCGCCGCGTCGCCGACCTCGAAGAGGCGGCCCACGTGGCGAGACACGAACGTGGTGGCGGGGCGGACCTTGTCGGCCGTCCCGGCCGCCGCGTGGCGGACCGTGGTGCCGGTGGCGACCACCAGGCCGAGGGCACCCAGGCCGAACAGGACGAAGGCGGCACCCCACACGGCCAGGACCTTCTCGAGCGGACCGGCCACCCCGGCGCCCAGCACGCCACCGGCGGTGGCGAACTCGCTGAGGTCGGCACCCCACTGCGGGCGACCACCGGCGATGTGGAGGAGCCCGCACACCGACACCAGCACGATGGCCGAGCCGATGATCGGGCGGAGCGAGCGGACGCCCGGCTCGCCCTCGCGCGGCCCGCGGATGAGGAGCAGCCCGAGGACCACGAGGGCGGGCGGCACCAGGTAGGCGGCGTAGCCGACGGCCCCCTCGGCCCCGTTGGCCAGCGCCCGACCGACGGGGCCGGCCAGGTCGACGTAGATGCCGAGCCCGGCGACGACGCCGAGGACGAGCAGCAGCAGGCCCCACGCATCGTGGCCGTGGCCGTCGAAGGCCTCCCGGAAGGCGTGGGAGACGGTCGACCCGGGCGGGGGCGCCTTGCGGGCCGGTGCCGACCGCTTCTTGGTCGGCGGCCGCGGCGAGCCCGCCCTGGATCGGCTCGACGACCGGCTCGACGACCGGCTGCGGGACTGCTGCTTGGTTGCCACGGGCCTCACCGGGGGTCGACGGACAGGTGCTTGGGCACGACGAAGGAGACGACGCACCACCTGGCGACCCCTGAACCCGCGCCGGGTGCGGCTGCTACAGCCAACCAGACCCTACCGGCCCGGTGGTGGACCGCCGCCCCCGGTGGCCGGCGGCGCACGCCACGGCACCACCCGGCGGTGCCGCGCGCCCGTTCAGGCCTCGGGCAGGGGGCCGTGGTCCCGGCAGGACGCCTCGTAGCCCGTGGGGATGACCAGGACCCGCAGCCGCCGGCCACAGGTGGGGCAGCACCGGGGTGGGTCGAGGGGGCGGCGGCAGCGACCGTCGCACTCGGCGGCGGCCCGCCCGCACCAGCGGCAGTAGGCGTCGGCCATGGCAGCAGGGTCGGGGACCAGGTGGTCGGAGGGCTGGGCGCCGGAGGACCGGGGCTCGGCGGCCTAGAGGACCTTGGACAGCACGCCGATCGGCATCCGCAGGTCGTCGAGCATCTGCAGGTCCTCGTCGGGGGTGCGGCCGAGGGTCGTGAGGTAGTTGCCCACGATCAGGGCGTTGATGCCCGACGTCATGCCCATGGCCTGCAGCTCGCGCAGCGTGACCTCACGACCACCGGCGTAGCGCAGGATCACCGACGGCAGGCCGAGGCGGAACAGGGCGATCCACCGGATGGCCTCGAGCGGGCCGACCACGGGCCGGCCCGACAGCGGCGTGCCGGGGCGGGGGTTCAAGAAGTTGATCGGCACCTCGGCCGGCTCGACGTCGCGCAGCTGGCCGATGAGCTCGATGCGCTGGGCGTCGGTCTCACCCATGCCGAGCAGCACGCCACAGCACAGCTCCATGCCGTGGGCCCGCACCCGACGGCAGGTGTCGAAGCGCTCCTCCCAGGTGTGGGTGGTGACGATCTCGGGGAAGAACGAGGCGGCCGTCTCGAGGTTGTGGTTGTAGCGGTGGACGCCGGCCTCGGCGAAGCGGCGGGCCTGGTCGTCGTCGAGGATGCCGGCGCTGACCGCCACGTTGATCCCGACGCGGTCCTGCACGACCGGCACGAGCTCGAGGATCCGCTGCATGGTGCGCTCGTCGGGGCCCCGCACGGCGAGCACGATGCAGAACTCGCTGGCGCCCAGCCGGGCGGTCTCCTCGGCCGCCCGCAGCACCTCGTCGGTGTCGAGGAACGGCGTGGCCAGCACCTGGGTCTCGAACTTGGAGGACTGGCTGCAGAAGTGGCAGTCCTCGGGGCAGCCGCCCGTCTTGGCCGACAGGATGCCCTCGACCTCGACCTCGGGCCCGCACCACGCCAGGCGCACCTCGTGGGCCAGCGCGGCGAGCGACGGGATGGCCGAGTCGGGCAGCGCGGCCAGGCCGGCCAGCTCGTCGAGGGTCAGCTGCTCCTTGCGGTCGAGCAGGGCGTCACCGGCGGCGGTGAGCAGCGAGCGCGGGGAGGTGTCGGACGCGTCGGACGACATGGCGGCGAGGGTAGCGGCCCACCCCGCTCGGGCACCAAGGCCACCCCACCGATCCGGGACCTCGCCTCAGCCCGTCCATCCCACGATGTCGCCGATCAGGTCCACCGAGCCCGAGCTGTTGTAGATGCTGATCTTGCCGCCGTAGCCGACCCTCGCCATCACGAGGTTGGGCCGGATGTCGCCGGGCTCGTTGTTCAGGCTCGACGCAAGCGGCATGGCCAGCCCGGTCGGCCAGATGGTCTGGTGGGTGATCGCGCTCGGCCACACCGACGTGACGTTGACGATCACCGTCTGGGCCCACCCCGGCACGCCGCCCTGACCGGCCACCAGCAGGTCGATCGAGGCACCGGGACCGACCTTGGCCGCCGGGGCGCCGACGCCCGACCGGGTGTCGAGGACCCGGTACGGCGTCACCCCGTGGTAACCGCCGCCCTTGGTGCCGTCGACGTCGTAGACGCCGACGATGTCGACGACCACCTGCACGTAGCTGGAGTTGTTGTAGATGTGGAACGCGTGGTCGACGCCCCCCAGGCCGACGACGACGAGGTTCGCCCGCGTGTCGCCGGCGTCGAAGTTGAGGCTCGAGGCGGTCGGCATGGGCTTGCCGTCGGGCCACACCCGCAGGTGCGACGTGCCGAGCGCTCCGGTGACGGTGACGTTCAGGGCGACCGCCGAACCGGAGAAGCCGGCCCCCAGCGGGAACCGCACGTCCTGGCCCGGGTAGAAGGGGACGCCGGCCGTGCGCGAGTCGTAGAAGCGGGTGGGCGTCACCGGGATGTAGCCCACGCCGTCACCGGGCACCGAGCTGTACCAGCCCACCACGTCGGCCAGCACGTGGACCGACCCCGAGTTGTTGAAGACCGAGAAGGAGCCGCCCGTGCCCAGCTTGACGGTGACGGCGTTGGCCACCGTCTGACCGGCCGAGAAGTTCAGCGACGACGCCGTCGGCCGGTCCTGGCCCGTGGGCCAGACCGTCAGGTGCGATCCCGCGGTCGGCTGGGTCACGGTCACGTTGACCACCACGGAGTCCACGCCGCTGGCCGGCACCCCGCCATGGCCGAGCATCGGGACGGTGCGCGTGGTAGCAGCCCCCATCGGCGCGGCGGTCGTGTTGGTCCCGTTGCGGGTGTCGAGGATCCGCGCTGCCGTCAGGGGGTGGAACCCACCGGTCCGCACCAGGGGCTCGACCACCTCGCTGTAGGGCGCGGCGTTGTTGGCCGGGTTCAGGTCGGGGACCTCGCTGGTGGCGTGGACCGTCCCGGTGGCGTTGGCCGAGCCGAACGAGAGCGGGACGACCACCAGCACCTGCAGCTCGACCGTTGCCCCGCTGGCCAGCGCCCCGATCGACCACGTGGTGGCGTCGGCGGTGCCGGCCCCCACCGACAGCGTCTGGCCGAGCGTGGTGCCGGCCGGCACGTAGCCGCTGGCTCGGGCCGCGGCCACCGTGCAGGGGCCGTGGTTGGTGACGTCGACCCGGACGTAGAGCACCCGCGGCTGGGGGGCGTAGGTCTGGACGAACGAGGTCACCCCGAGGTCGGCCGCGCAGGTGGCGGACGCGCCCGCCGGCGCCGATCCGGCCGAGGCCGGTGGGGCGGCCAGGGCCGGCCGGGCGAGGCCGACCAACGCCACCAGCGTGGCGACGACGACGAAGGGGTGGGCGAGCCGGGATCGACCGTGGCGTGCCGATCGGCGGGATCGGGCCGATCTCGAAGCCCGGATCTGGGGCGCCCGGCGGGGGTTGCGGCGCATGGCTGACCTCGTGGCTCGACGCAGGCGTGGCCGACCCGCTGCCCCACGGCAGCCCTCGCGCGCTCTTGGGAGCCTACGAGTGCATCGGCGTCACGGGACCTCGCCCCCCAGGGGCTTTGGTCGCATCCCCGCCGGCAGAGGTCGGTCCCGCGCCGGGTCGCTCCTCAGCCGGTCCAGCCCACGATGTCCGCGATCAGGTCAACCTGGCCCGAGTTGTTGTAGAGCGAGATCCGTCCGTTGCTGCCGACCTTGGCCATGACCAGGTTGGGCCGGATGTCGCCGGGCTTGTTGTTCAGGCTGGACGCCAGCGGCATGGTCTGACCGGTCGGCCAGATCGTGTGGTGGGTGACCGCCGACGGCCAGACCGAGGTCACGTTCAGGACCACGGTGTCGGCCCACGTCGGCACGCCGCCCTGGCCGGCGACCAGCAGGTCGATGGAGGAGCCGGGGCCGACCCGGGCCGCCGGGGCGCCGACGCCCGAGCGGGTGTCGAGCACCCGGTAGGGGGTCACGCCGTGGTAGCCCCCACCGGTCGACCCGTCGAGCGCGTAGACGCCGACGAGGTCGATGACGACGTGGACGAACCCCGAGTTGTTGTACACGTGGAAGCGGCGGTCGGGGCCGCCCAGCCCCACGACGACCAGGTTGGGCCGGGTGTCGCCGGCATCGAAGTTCAGGCTGGACGTCGTCGGCAGCGGTTGCCCGTCGGGCCACACCCGCAGGTGCGACGTGCTGGTGGCGCCGGTGACCGTCACGTTGAGGGCCAGCGCCGAGCCGGGGAAGGTCGGACCCATCGTGAAGTAGGCGTCCTCGCCGGGCCAGAACGGGTTGTTGTCGTCCCGCGAGTCGTAGAGGCGCAGCGGGGTGATGGGGACGTAGCCGACTCCATCACCCGGCACCGAGCTGTACCAGCCGACCACGTCGGCCAGGACGTGCACGTCGCCGCTGTTGTTGTACACGGCGAACGCTCCGCCGGTCCCGAGCTTGACCGTGACCAGGTTCGCCACGGTCTGGCCGGCCGAGAAGTTCAGCGACGACGCCGTGGGCATGGTCGAGCCGGCCGGCCACACGGTCAGGTGCGAGCCGGCGGTGGGCTGGGTGACGGTGACGTTCACGACGACCGAGTCGACGCCGCTGGCCGGCACGCCACCATGGCCGAGCATCGGCACCGTGCGGCTGGTGCCCGGGCCCATCCGCCCTGGAGCGGTGTTCGTGCCGTCGCGGGTGTCGAGCACCCGGGCCGGCGAGAGGGCGTGGAACCCACCCGTCCGGACGACCTCGTCGACCGGCAGGCTGTACGGCGCGGCGTCGTTGCCCGGGTTCGAGTCGACCACCTCGCTGCTGACGTGGGCCGTTCCCGCCAGGGAGCTCGACGGGAACGACAGGGGGACCACCACCAGGACCTGCAGCTCCACCGAGGCCCCGCTCGCCAGCGCCCCGATCGACCACCCGGCTCCGTCGGCGGTGCCGGCACCGACCGTGATCGTCTGGCCGAAGTCCGTGCCGGCGGGCACGTACCCGTCGGCGTGGGCCACGGCCACCGGGCACGGTCCGAGGTTGGTCACGCCGACCCGGACGATGGCGCCTCGCGGCCACGCCGAGAACGCCTGGGCCACCGCGGTCACCGACAGGTCGGTCGGCCCGCACGACGCCGGACGACCCCCGGAGGCGGCCAGCGCCGGGGTCGCCGACGCCCCCAGGAGGGCCAGGGTGGCGCCCGCCACCAAGAGGGCGCCGATCGGTCGGCGTCGAGAGGTCCGGGACCGGGTGACCGTGCGCATGGCCCACCTCGCTCGTCGGGCGGCGGCGTGGCCTCCCGGCTGCACCATCGCAGTCCCGCGTCCCGCGCTACGACCCGGACGCTACGACGGGGGCCGTGCCGGCGGACCGGCCGAAGGTCCCGGAAGTGGCGGCAGGTGGCGGGTCGTGCGACCCGCTGCCGGCCGGTGCGCCGGTCAGGCCTCCATGACCACGGGCACGATCATCGGCCGGCGGCGGGTCTGCTCGTTGACGAAGCGACCCGCGGCCCGGCGGACCACCCGCTGGAGGCTCTCGATGTCGGTGGCGTCGTGGCCGAAGGCGTCCTTGATGGCGTCGCGCACCCGCTCGGCGCAGTCGTCGAGCAGGTCCTCGGCCTCGGGGGCGTACACCCAGCCCCGGGTGATGACCTCGGGGCCGGTGATGATGGCGCCGGTCTCGCGGTCGACGGCGACGATGACCACCACCACGCCCTCGGCCGCCAGCACCCGCCGGTCGCGCAGCACCCCGGTGCCCACGTCGCCGACGATGCCGTCGACGTAGAGGTAGCCGGCCGGCACCCGCTCGCCCCGCTCGATGCCGTCGTCGGTGAGCACCACGGAGTCGCCGTCCTCGCAGATGACCACGTCGTCGTCGGGCACGCCCATCTGCTGGGCCAGGCGGGCGTGGGCCACGAGGTGGCGGTACTCGCCGTGCACGGGGACGAAGTGCTCGGGCTGGGCCACCGACAGGAGGGTCTTGAGCTCCTCCTGCTTGGCGTGGCCGCTGGCATGGACGTCGGCGATGC
This sequence comes from Acidimicrobiales bacterium, assembly GCA_046331175.1. Lineage (GTDB taxonomy): Bacteria > Actinomycetota > Acidimicrobiia > Acidimicrobiales > Acidimicrobilacustridaceae > JAWKIW01. Next base: position 4,713 of record JAXLRI010000005.1, on the reverse strand, counting down.
CGGTGTGGACCACCTCGACCCCCAGCCGCACGAGGCCGTCGATCACCTTCGACACGTTGGCCTCGTTGCCGGGGATGGGGTGCGAGCTGAGGATGACGACGTCGCCGTCACCGACCTTCAGCCACCGGTTCTCGCTGGCCGCCATCAGCGCCAGCGCCGACATCGGCTCGCCCTGGGACCCGGTGGAGATCACGCACACCTTGGCGGGGTCGAGGTCGCCGATCTCGTCGATGTCGCGCAGCGACCGCTCGGGGATGTCGAGCAGCCCCATCTCGCGGGCGAGCCGCACGTTCTTCTTCATCGACATGCCCATGGTGGCGATGGTGCGGTCGAAGGCGATGGCGGCGTTGGCGATCTGCTGCACCCGGTGGATGTGCGAGGCGAAGCAGGTGGTGATGATCCGCTTGCCCTCGTGCTCGTGGAACAGGTCGTAGAGCACGGCGCCGACGCGGGTCTCCGAAGCGGAGTGGCCCTTCTCGTCGGCGTTGGTGGAGTCGGACAGCAGCAGGCGGATGCCGTGCTGGTCGGACAGCGATCCGATGCGGGCGAGGTCGGTGAGGCGGCCGTCGACCGGCGTCAGGTCGAGCTTCCAGTCGCCCGAGTGCAAGATGATCCCCTGCGGGGTGTGGAACGCGGTGGCGAAGCCGTGGGGCACCGAGTGGGTGACGGGGATGAACTCCACGTCGAACGGCCCGATGTCGCGCCGCTCGCCGTCGGCGACCGCGATGAACTTGGTGCGGTCGAGCAGGCCCGCCTCCTCGATGCGGTTGCGGGCCAGGCCGAGGGTGAGGGGCGAGCCGTAGATCGGGAACGACAGCTCGCGCAGCAGGAACGCCAGGCCGCCGGTGTGGTCCTCGTGGCCGTGGGTGGCGATGCACCCCTCGATGCGATCGGCGTTGTCGAGCAGCCACGAGAAGTCGGGCAGGACGAGGTCGATCCCCAACATGTCGAGGTCGGGGAACATCAGGCCGCAGTCGAGCAGCATGATGCGGCCGTCGACCTCGATGGCCGCGCAGTTGCGGCCGATCTCGCCGAGGCCGCCGAGGAACGTGACGCGAACCGGATCGGCCATGGCGATCAGAACCCCGGTCGGCCGAGGCCGCGCAGCACCTCGCGGGCCCGGTCCTCGAGCCCGTCGGGCGCCGGACCCATCGGGAGCCGGCACTGGCCGGCCGGCTGCCCGAGCACCCGCAGCATGGCCTTGGCGGGGATGGGGTTGGGGTTGGCGTCGCTGGTCTCGTAGTCGTAGGAGTCGAGCATGGCGGCGTTGAGGCGACGGGCCTGCTCGACGTCGCCCTTGGCGTGGGCGGCCACCATCTCGCCCATCTCGGCCGCGCACCAGTGCGTGCACACGCCGATGACGCCAACCGCCCCGATCGACAGCAGCGGCAGGGTGAGCGAATCGTCGCCGCTGTACAGCTCGAACCCGTCGGGGGCCTCGGCCAGGAGCCGGGCCGAGGCGGCCGGATCGCCGGCGGCGTCCTTCACCCCGACGACGTTGTCGACCTCGGCGAGGCGCACGATGGTGTCGGAGGCGATCTTGCGACCCGTGCGCACGGGGATGTCGTAGAGCACCACCGGCAGGTCGGTGGCCGCGGCCAGCGTCCGGAAGTGGGCCTCGATGCCGGCCTGGGACGGGCGGTTGTAGTACGGCGTCACCAGCAGCACGCCGTCGGCACCGGCCCCGCCGGCGGCCCGGACCAGCTCGGTGGCGTGGCGGGTGTCGTTGGTGCCGGCCCCGACGAGCAGCGGAACGCTCACCGCTCCGCGCACGGCCCGCCACACCTCGATCTGCTCGTCGTCGGTGAGCACCGACGCCTCGCCCGTGGTGCCGGTGACGACGAGGCCGTCGTTGCCCTGCTCGACCAGCCACGCCGCCAGGGCGGCGACCCCGTCGAGATCGACGGCCCCGTCGTCGTCGAAGGGGGTGACCATGGCGGTGAGCACGGCGCCGAAGCGGGCCATCGGGGAGCCTCCGGGGACGAGGGTTGCGGGGACGAGGGTTCGGGAGCGACGGTTCGGGGTACGACCTGGGGCCGGCGACGACGGCCGGCGACGACGACCCGGGGACCGAGCCTAGTGGTGCCCACCCGCCCCGCCCGCCGAGCGAGGTCCCGGCCGCGCTGGCCGGCTCGTCCCGGCCGGGGTGGGGGCGGCACCGGACGGAGCGGCTCAGGACGGAGCGGTCTCGCTGCGGCGCTCGATGCCGAGCGTGGCGAGGAGGTGCTCGTGCAGCTCGAACCAGACCGTGTGGAACGAGTCGATGTCGGGCTTGGTGAACCACTCGACCTCGCCGCCCTCGACCCGCCGGCGGGCCTCGGCGAAGCGCGGCCGGTAGCGGGCGAAGCGATCGAGTGCCGCCGCAAGGTCGTCGAGCACCGGTGCCAGCCCGTCGGCCAGCACCCCCAGCCGGGCGATGACGGCGGCGTCGTAGGCGGCGTCGGTGTGGTCGTTGACCTCCTGGACGTCGCCGACCGGCCGCAGCTGCCAGTCGGTGCACAGCTCCAGGCAGGGCACGTTCAGCTCGAGGAAGCGGAGGTAGGCCTCGTGCACGGCAGCCCGCCGTCCGAGCGCGTCCAGCTCGGCGGCCAGCAGGCGCTCGCCCTCGGCCCGCCCCGCCGGCGTGATGATCCACCCCGACAGGCGGCCGTCGCGGTGCTTGGCCAGGCCCCGCTCGGCGGCGACCGCCAGCCGGGGTTCGGCGTCGGCAGCGTCGAGGCCGACCACCGCCGCCACCCGCTCGGCCGGGGCGAACGAGGTGAGCCGCAGGCCCAACAGGACCATCGTCAGGTCGATGTCGTCGTCGATGTCGGCGTCGACGTGCGGTCGCCCGTCGTCGTGCGGTCGCCCGTCGTCGGGCCCGTTGCCGCCGACCGTGCCCCCGAGGTCCCCCATCGGCCCAGAACCTACCGGCCGGCCGGGCCCGGACCCACGTCGAGCGGGGCAGCCCGGCGGCCGATCCGACCACCGAGCCACCGCGGCCGTCCGCGGGACGACGGCGATCGCCAGCCGGTCAGCCGGGCTCGACGACGAGGTGGGCGGCCACCGCGGCGGCGAACCGGGCCGGTGCCAGCTCGTCGAGGTCGCAGAAGAGGTCGGGCTCGAGCACCTCGAGCTCCATCAGCACCGGCGCCCCGTCGACCGCCACGCAGTCGACCCGGGCGTACAGCGTCGGCAGCTCGAGCGCGCCGAGCACCTGGCGGCCGAGCCGGATCTCGTCGGGCAGCGCCGGGACCGGCGTCTCGTGGCCGCCGTGGTGGGCCTGCACGCGGAACTCCCCCGGCGAGGGCTGCTTGCGCACGGCGTGGGAGAAGCGGCCACCGAGGAACACCACCGACGTCTCGCCCGCCTCCAGCACCTCGGGCACGAACCGCTGGACGAGCACGTCACCGCCGGCGTGCAGGCGATCGAGCTCGGTCGTCGCCGCTGCCAGGTCCGCCGGGCCCCACCGGCTGGCCCCGAAGCCACCCACGTCCACGGCCGGCTTCACCACGAAGGCGTCCCAGCCGTTCGCCTGCACCAGGCGCCCGAGGTCGGGGCAGGCCTCCCAGGCCCGCACCAGGACCATCGGCACCACCGGCACCCCCCGCTGGGCCAGCTCGAGGAGGTAGCCCTTGTGGCTGTTCCAGCGCAGCAGGGCGGGCGGGTTCCACAGCTCGGTCGCCGCGCCGGCGCGCGCGACCCAGGCCAGGAACTCGTCGAGGCGGGCGGTGTAGTCCCAGGTCGACCGGACCACGGCCAGGGCGAAGCCGGTCCAGTCGACCTCGTCGTCGTCCCACACCGCCCAGCGCGCCTCGAGGCCGACCTCGGCGAGCGCGGCGACGAGCGCGGCATCGCTCGGCCCACCTTCGGGGTGGGCCGAGCAGGTCACCAGGGCCACCGGGCCGACGTCGGGCACGGCGCCAGCACAGCACCCCGGGCCCCGCCGGGCAGGGACCCACGCCGGTCGACGGCGCGGCGGCCGAGGCTCCGAGCGGCCGGCGACCGCGGCCCGGACGCGCAACGGACCACCCGGAGGTGGCCCGTTCCGCATGACAGGAAGCGTGCGCAGCGTAGTCGCCACGCCGTCGCCGTGGGTGACGGGCGACGCGCCGACCGGCTCAGGCCGAGGCGGCCTCGCCCTCGGGGGCGGTGTTCTCGAGCGAGAACTGCTCGTACTCGTCGCCGGTGTCGATCCAGTCCTCGAACTGGATCACGCCGATCTCGGTGAACCGCTCGCGCAGCCAGCCGCCCGAGGCGTCGAGCAGGCCCAGCTTCTTGCAGTTGGGGACGATCTTGGAGAACAGGAACTGGTTGAACATGGCGGCGTCGGGGGTGAGCTTGGCCAGCTCGATGGCCTCCTTGACCGGCACGCCGATGCGCTCCCACACCTCCTGCTGCAGCAGGCGGTCGCGCATGCGCACGGCCGCCTCGAAGGCGAACTCCTGGCGCTCGCGCATCTCCACGTCGGACAGCTCGGCGTAGTACTCCTTCAGCGACAGCACGCCGAAGGCGACGTGGCGGGCCTCGTCGCTCATCACGTAGCGCAGCAGCTGCTTGAGCAGGGGCTCCTCGGTCATCATGTGCATGAAGCCGAAGGCGGCCAGCGCCAGGCCCTCCACCATGATCTGCATGCCCAGGTAGGTCATGTCCCAGCGGCTGTCGGTGATGATGTCGTCGAGCAGCAGGCCGAGGTGGGTGTTCATCGGGTAGTGCCCGGAGAGCTTCTCGTCG